>NZ_AUMT01000001.1:0-56486 GCF_000430825.1 Chryseobacterium daeguense DSM 19388
CAGAAAGTGACAGGAAAATTACCCAATCTTTCAACAACAGAAATTTCCGGCGAATTTGAAATCATCATCGGAACTTTTGGCACAAATAAATTGATTGATAAACTTATATCCTCAAAAAAAATCAATGCCAAAGATTTAAAAGGAAAATGGGAAAGTTTCGTGATAACAACGGTAGAAAATCCAAAATCTAAATCCAAAAAACAGCTTATCATTGCCGGAAGCGACAGAAGAGGAACGATTTACGGAATCTATGAATTATCAAGACAATTAGGGGTTTCTCCATGGTATTACTGGAATGATGTCCCTGTTCAGAAACGTTCTTCGGCGTATGTTGTTCCTGGGTATTATGCTTCAGGTGAGCCTAAAGTAAAGTATCGCGGTATTTTCATTAATGATGAAGAACCTGCTTTCGGAACCTGGGCAAGAACCAAATTCGGAGGCATCAACAGCAAAATGTATTCACACATGTTTGAGCTTCTCCTTCGTCTCAGAGCCAATTATTTGTGGCCTGCAATGTGGGGGAAAGCCTTTAACGAAGATGATCCGCTTAATCCGAAAGTTGCCGATGAATACGGAATCGTTATGGGGACTTCTCACCACGAGCCGATGATGCGGGCTCAGAAAGAATGGGGAAATCATAGAAAAGAATACGGAAACGGTGAATGGAATTACCACACCAATAAAGAAGGTCTCCTGAAATTTTGGGAAGATGGATTCAGCCGGAACAAAAATTATGATAATCTCGTGACAATGGGAATGCGTGGAAACGGCGACGAACCGATGAGCGACCTGGGAAGTGCGGAAGCCAATTTCAAATTATTGGAGCAAATTATGCTTGACCAGAGAAAAATTATTCAGAAAGTAACAAAAAAACAGGCTAAAGAAACACCTCAGCTTTGGGCTTTATACAGTGAAGTTTTAGATTACTACGATCAGGGAATGAAAGTTCCGGACGATATGACGATTCTACTTTGTGATGACAATTGGGGAAATGTCCGCCGATTGCCTTACCTCAATGGCAAAAAACATCCTGGAGGTTACGGAATGTACTACCACGTTGATTTACATGGCGCGCCAAGAGCCTACCAATGGCTGAATATGGCGCAGATTCCGCACATGTGGGAACAGCTGCAGCTGACTTACAGTTATGGAGTAGATAAAATCTGGATCTTGAATGTCGGAGATCTAAAACCAAATGAATATCCAATGGATTTCTTCCTGAATATGGCGTGGAATCCAACTTCTTTTACACAGGAAAATCTGGATTATTACTCGGTGAAATTTGCAGAAGATCAATTTGGAAAAAATAATGCCAAAGAAATTGCAGAAATCATCAACCTGTATTGTAAATATAATTCAAGAGTTTCCGCGGAAATGATGAATCACAAAACATATAATCTTCAAAGTGGGGAGTTTTTGCAAGTAAGAGATGCTTATCTGGCTTTGGAGACGAGGGCTTTGAGACAGTTTATGATTTTGGATAAGACCTACCAAGATACGTACAAACAGATTATTTTACATCCGGTTCGTGCAATGGCCAATCTCTACGACATGTATTACGCCGTTGCAATGGATCATAAATTGGCAGAAGAAAAAGATCAGAAAGCAAATTATTGGGCAGATTATGCCGATGAATGTTTCACCAGAGATGCCGAATACACCAAAGATTACAACCTGAATATCTCCGGAGGAAAATGGAATCATATGATGGATCAGACGCACATTGGCTACAAATCCTGGGACGAACCCAAAGAAGGAAACATTAAGCCAACCGTTTACAGAATCACTCCTGCAGAAGCAAAAACCGGAGGGTATATTTTTGAAGAGAAGAATGGCGTAGTGACTATGGAAGCTGAACATTTCTTGGATGTTAAAGCTCCTGCCAATACAAAATGGACGGTTATTCCGGATTTGGGAAGAACACTTTCCGGAATTTCCTTAATGCCTTACACCGAAAAAACAAACGGATCAGCTATTAGTTATCAGTTTAAATTAAAAAATAATCCTTCCATGGAGTTGCTACCTTTGTTAGGACAGGATTCTTATACTCTTTAACTTTAATGTAATGAAAAAAGTTAGAAAAAATTACAGTTTAGAAATCGAAGATTCGAGGGAGTCAATTTAAGATTTAAGCAGTTTCATTAAGTGAGCAAAGAGGTAATGTTTCTTCAGTAGCCGAGGAGCTTGGAATCTGTAAAGAGAGTTTGTTGAGGTTAGTTTATTTTATATTTAATATTAAAACTCATAATTTAGATAAGGATTCTACTGGTACTGTTAAGCATATAATCACCTATCTTTGAGCTAAACAAAAGTTTGTATTTTTAACACAAGCGTTCTATTGTAAAAATTTTCAAAGATGGTAACAGCCGCTCAAATTAAAACGTATCATTTTCTGCCACATAAATACGGGGCGGAATTATTGTTGGATCTTGGACGTATTGAAACATTGAAGAATTATGTACTAGACCGCACTGTACATCAGCTCAGTTTTTACGAAATTGTTTTCATCGAAGAAGGATCGGGAACACTTTCACTGAATGGAACGATAATGTCTATAACTCCCGGAATCATCATTTTTATCAGTCCCGGGCAGGTTCGCCGCTGGGAAATTGAAGAAAAGATAAAAGGCTATACGCTGTTCTTTGAAAAAGATTTTCTTCACCTCTTCTTTTCAGATGAGCTGTTTCTGTACCGGTTTCAATACTTTCATCAGTATTCTCATCCCGCTGATATAAAGATCGATCAAGCGTCATTTGGAAAATGCCTTGAGCTTTTACGGGAAATAGAACGGGAGTTCAGACAAATTCAGAATGACAGCAATCATTTGATCCGGTCAGTACTTTATCAGTTACTTATCATTCTCAACCGCTATTATGCTCGGATCTATAACGTTCAGCGGGACACTTACATCCATGCAGACTTCTACAGATTCCGCTCTTTACTGGAAAAGAAATTTTTAGAAGATCAAACTGTTGAAGACTATACTAAAATGCTTAATGTAAGTTCTGGGTTCCTTAATAAAATCTGTAGGCAATTCAGCGGATTATCAGCACAGCAAATGATTCATCACAAACTCATTTCAGAAATAAAGAAAGCGTTGCACCAGAATAAATCTGCAAAAGAGATCTGCTATGAATTTGGATTTTCAGATCCTTCCAACTTTAACCGTTTTTTCAAAAAATTTACCCATACCACACCTTTGCAATACCGAAAGAATAGATGAATTGACAATTTTGATTATAAAATGACCATTTTGTAAGATACGAATGTTCCTAAATTTGTCAAAAAAAGGGAAATGATAAAATCTGTAACATTTAGTCTTCTATTTTTTCTAATGAACCTGTTTTGTGTAAAGGCAGAACAATTATATGTTAATCCCCTGACCGGCAATGATATAAATTCGGGAACAAATACACAACCTCTGAAGTCGCTTTCAGAAGCCGCCAGACGCGTTAATCTAAATAAAGACCAGGGAGAAACAACAATCATTCTTTCAGAAGGTACTCACCTGATCACCGAAACAGTCATTTTTAACAATAATAAATATACTTTTACCAACCGTCTAACGATCCGTGCTGAAGTGATGCCCGATGATGCAGACTGGACACCGAAAAAAATGCCGGTCGTTATGACCGTTGTACCTCCTGAGCCTGGTGTGGGGGGAGAAGAAGCGAGAGGCATTCAACCCGAGGTAAGCCATGTTACCATTGCAGGTCTGCGGTTTACAGGAAGCCCCGATTATACGTATCTCGATGCCAATAATTTGCGCCGTTCATACCCCATCTGGCGCGATGGAAAAAAACTGAACGATCTGCTTGTAACACAATGTCTGTTTGCCGGGAATGCAGATGTACTGCCTTTACATGTAGGAGTGATCGCCAATGGCTATGGTTTAGTTATTGACCATTGTGTTTTCTTCAACTGTAAAATTCCTGTTGTCTTCTGGAAAAATGAAGGGAAGAACGGCATTCGCAGTGCTATGCAATATTCGTTGGTCTATGGCGGCTATTTTGCAGGGGTCTGGACTACCCAAGGGACCAACGGTGATGACTTCGACTTTCATCATAACATTATCGCCAACACCAGCACAGTGTGGATCAGGGAAAAAGGAAGTGCACGCCGGTATAAGGCTTCTGACTGTATTTTTGTGAATTATAATAAACTGGCAGGATACGGAAGTGGGCCGTTGAGCGACAGTATTCCCACTCCTACCGATTTTCTGGAAATGAAAAACGTACAGACTACCGGAAACGTGATCATTGAAAAAGATCAGAGTAAACGCAATTATCTACAATTGGCAGAAGGTTCATTGGGTTCGAATCTAAATGCCGGACTTTTTAAAAGATAAGTTGTAATCATAACAGTCATAAACTCATTAATAGTAACAAGTATGAAAAAATTAAGAACAATCTTATTTCTTTTCCTATTAGTCTCAGAAAGTGCATACAGCCAAAAAATAATTTTAGACAAAAGCAATCTTGTACCTCATAAAGTTTCTATGCAAATGGTAAACCTGAAAGGTAAAAAAGTTGTTAGGGTCGTAAAAGACAGTGCGGTGAAAGAAGCGGACGAACCTACATTTGTTAAAATAAAGAATACAAAATTCAAAAATGGTAGTATCGAAGTAGAAGTTCTAAGCCGGCTGCTCCCTACGGCTGCTCCCACCGACCGTGGGTTTATTGGATTGGCATTCAGGATTGACGACATGAATTCCAAATTTGAATCCATATATATACGCCCAGCGAATGGTAGAGCCGAAGATCAGGTGAGGCGCAATCATTCGATTCAATACTTTTCTTACCCAAATTTTAAATACGACCGCCTTAGAAGAGAGGATCCAGAGAAATATGAGTCGTATGCTGATATGGGCCTGGATGAATGGATCACCATAAAAATTGAAGTGAAAGGCAGCCAGGCTAAGCTTTTTTTAAATAAGAACAAATACCCTTGCCTTATCGTGAATGACCTTAAACAAGGCTCGGATGCGACGGGCGGCGTAGGCTTATTTGTCGATGTAGGAACAGATGGCTATTTTCGAAATCTGAAAATTAACCCTTCAAAATGATGCTAAATACTTTATACAAATATTTATGCCGCTACGCAATACAAAACCCCTGAAGGTACACTGCTGTAAAATACCTCATTTGCAGATGATCTCTTTAAAAATCCATACCAAACATATGGGATAATAAAAAACAAAATATATATGAAGGCTTTTTTTAAATGGATTAAACGGATAGGATTAGGCTTAGTTACATTGGTTATATTATTGCTTATTGCAGGATTTATCTTTGAAAGGATATCCCGAAATGATGCTGAAAAAATCAAACCCGACGGCAATTTTGTGGAAGTTGACAATCACCGGTTGCATTATTACAAAAAAGGAAATGGAGGGCCGACTGTTGTTTTTGAAACGGCATTCGATCCTGCCGGACATTTGCAATGGTACCATATTCAACAAAAGTTACCTATTTCTTACACCAGTTTTTCATATGACAGGTCAGGAATATTATGGAGCGAACGTGGCCAGAATCCAAAATCAGGTGAAAAGATGGCTGAAGAACTGCATCTCCTGCTCGAAAAATCCAACGTACCCAAGCCTTATATTCTGGTTGGACATTCGTTTGGAGGAACACTTGTCCGGTTTTTCGTCAATCAGTATCCTCAAGATGTTGCAGGCGTAATATTGGTGGATAGTCAATGTCCTGATTATAAAAAATATCTATCACCGGAACTGTTCAAAATGGTCAATCAGGGATTGCCAGGTGGTTTTTTGAAATTTGCCAATGCTTTTGGTTTGGCAAGATTAATGTTTAAAGGTATGTTTCCTGCTGAAAAACAATATAAATATCAAAATTCCATCATGCCCGCTTTGCTTTATAAAAGTGCAGATGCGGTGTTGGAAGAACAGGATCACATGAGTTCTGTAAAAAAAGAAGCGGCAAAAATAAAGTCTTTCGGTAATATCCCTCTTTTGGTACTGACCGCTGCAGATCCAAAGCGTTATGATTCTTCTATTAAAGACAAAAAATTAAAACTAGAAATGATCAATGTGTGGGATAAAATGCAAAAAGATTTTTTACTTTTTTCAACAGACAGCAAACAAATTTTAGTTCCCAATAGTGGTCATTATATCAATCAGGATAACCCAAAAGTAGTTGAAAACGCAATCAATCAAATGGTGAGTAAAATATTACATCAAAAATAAGTTGCGATTTGTACAGGGTTCAAGGTTAGAAATTTTATTGAGCTTTTTACATTAGTGAAAATATCAACCTCAATTACCGCTTTCGCTAAGCCTAAACGTTATAGGTAATTTTTAAAAGTAACAAAATGATTAGAAAACTGTGCATTATCATACTGTTTTTAATGTTCACTCAATTAAAATCAAAATGGCACCAACTGTCTTTTGTTGGCGCCATTTTTCCTCTGTACCCGTAACCGAAGAGATATCGAAACATTTAGTAGAAGATTTAGAAAGAATTGTAGCATTAAATTGTGCTATAACAATAGATTCGCTACAAATTAAGAGAGGGTTTTCTTAGCCATAGAAAGATACCGGAAATAAAAGAGGAGACCTTTTCGGTCTCCCTTTCCGTATACCTAAAAGCCTATTGCTGGCATGAGCTTCGCTCGCAGTCTTCGGCAAGAGATTTCACTCTTTTCTCGGCTGTTCCCCAGCAGAGCCTACTTCCTCTTGGACTTTGAGACTAAATTAGTATTTTTTGTCTTATGTAATTTAAATAGGTATAATTTCTGGGCAATATTTCTTCATTTGAGTCCCAAAATTGAGCAGTAACATCAGGCTGAATAGGGATAAGATGTTCCAACGACTGTAATTTTCCCAAGGCGTTTTTCCATTCAAAGAAGAGTGTGGTCTTTTCTTATTGTAAAACTCCTGCCATTCAATAGCTAAAGCCTTTAAATCTAGATCTGAATCAGATAAATCCACTAGCGACCGGAATTCTGATTTATCGGTCTGTTGGGTTCTTTCTACTTTACCATTTAAATGAGGGGATCTGGGCTTGATGGGTCTGTATTTGATAAAATGTTCATGCAGCTCATATTGGAAGGAGTAATTAAAAAATTCCGTACCCCAATCGGTTTGAATATGCTGTAAAGGAAAATAGAATGTATTCAAAATTTCACCTAAAAAATGTATCGTAGTTTCTGCTTTTTTATTAGGGTAAACTCTAATAACTTTCATTCTTGTGCAGTCATCAATAGCTGTAAATTGATAAGCCTTACTCCTGATTTTAGTAACATCTAGCTGAACTCTATCCCCTGGAACTTCTTTGCTGTATCTTTTGTAATCAGATTTTTTACGTCTTTTTACTACAGGATTAACTTTGTGTTTAAAGAGTACCCGCCAAACAGTCATTGCAGATAATGAAGTTCCCGTTCTGAGTAGATGGGTTGAGATTCTTGCAGCTCCCCATCTTTTTTTCTCTCTTAAATCAAGGATAATAGATTCAGTTTCTTTTGTAACCTTAGTATTGGTAAGGGTTTTAGGACGTCTTGACTTATCTGACAGTCCTTGTTCTCCTTCTTCTTTATACCTTTTTATCCATCGGTGAAGTGTTGATCTTGCAATTCCACAACGTAAAGCCGTTTTCGTTACAGACCCCGATTCTAAATAGATTTTGAGCCAATCTTTACGAGCCTTGACTTGCTGTTGCTGTTTATTCATGGATAAAGGTTTTAAACTTTACACCATAAATTTAAGTCATTTTTGTAGCGGATCTATTGATACTTTACAATTAAATAATCTTGGCATGTGACCAAGACGAGCTTATCTTCTAACACTTTTAGAGATGATTTAAGTAGATTGTGTGAAATTTTACAAGAATTGCAAAGCTGATCTTGTCTGTAAGTTTTATTATAAGCTAACTTTTTATATTGTAACGATACTTTTCTAGAAATACTCAGAAAGAGTAGCAGCTAGCACTATTCAATTCTCTCTGTAGCATTACATATTGTTACTAGTTTTCCCATTTACCTGAAAAATATGTTTTCGTAAAATGTTCTTTTCTTAAAACTGGCACTTTTGGCAAATTTATCAAGATGATATTTTCAGTATCAACTATTGCTACGATTCGATATAGATTTTTTGTTCAAGTAGGAATTCCACCATGCCCGTGAATGCCTTTTTAGCAATGCCATTTTTTTGCTCCAAATACGATATTGTAATTAATATCTCTATTCTTTTATGATAAAGATCAAGTTTGATTGCGCAATCTCCAATCAGTTTACCTGTCTGAGTGTAATCAATATCATGCTGTGCCCATTCTCCCGATTTACCGAAAGACTTTGAGGAATTGTCTAAAATTAATGTTGTATTTTGAGTTTTTGAATTATATCATTTTACTATTAATTAACAACATATATCAGTTGATGCTTTAATTTTAAGTAGAAATATTAAGAAATATTGGATAGAAAATTTTTATTTTTCGAATTAATTCTATATTGTGATGGAGAGATACCTGTATACTTTAAAAAGATTTTATTTAAGTAGCTTTTATCTGAAAAGCCGAATTCGTCAGCTATTTCACTGACACGCATATTGCTATTTTTAAGTCGATACCGGTACGTTCCAATGTTGTTTCCTCATTATACAGAGACCAGTCGGATAGTGCTTTTGTCGCAGGTTTGAATCAGAATCGATTTTATGACAGTCAAAATGATTCAGAAAACTTAGTTCAAACAAAAAACGCAATAAGAGGTGTGGTCTATGAAACTAAGACTTTGGTCAATGAAAGTACATTATCTAAGGCTTTCAGAAGCGATGAAAGTCGGAAGAGCTGAAATTCCAGCGGGGAGCTTACTGATTGCAGTAAGCAAATTTCAGGGTGGGAGGCTTCAGTTAAAAATATCTTCCATTCAATCTCAAGATAATATCTATTCTGTAGAAATCAATGTTTATGACACTGACGGTCAGATGGGATTGTATGTTCCTTATTCAGCGGAGCAGAATGCGGTAAGCGACATTGTAGCTAATATGAGCCAGACTTCCGGTACCAATATTATGGTGGCCCAATCAGCAGGACAACAGATTGCAGCTGATCTGAGCAGGGGAGTAGTACAGGGATTGTCGGGCTATTTTCAGAAAAGAGTCAGACAATTGAAAGTAACTGTAAAAGCTGGCCATCAGGTCTTACTCTTATCTAAAAATAACTAATCAAAAAAAATAAAAATGAATACACAAAAGAGTCATTATATTCTAATTATGCTATTACTTTTATTAGTAAGCAAGGCATTTGGGCAGGATTCCGTGACAACCTATTATTCCTTGGAAGAGGGAAAATTAGAGCCTTTCAGGATACAAGTTACCTACAATAAAACCAGCCATTTGATATTTCCTACATCAATACGATATGTTGACCTGGGAAGTGATCTCTTGGTTGCCAATAAGGCAGATCCTATAGGAAACGTTCTTCGGGTTAAGTCAGCCGTCAGGGATTTTGAAGAAGAAACTAATTTTTCGGTCATTACTGAAGATGGAAAATTTTACAGTTTTGACGCATCCTACAGTTCTTATCCCGATATACTCAGCTATGATTTAGTAAAACTTCAGAGAGGTATGGAGCGACAGTATGCTGATGTATTATTTGAAGATCTTAAAGGAAGCTCAACTTCTCTCATCTGGCTTATTATGGAAAATCTTTACAGGAAAAGCAACAGAACTATTAAGCATATTGCTTCGAAAAGTTATGGAATTGAGTTTTCAGTCAGGGCGCTGCACGTTAATGACAGCAAGTTTTATTTCACATTGCAGGTTAAGAATCAAAGTAATGTGGGGTATGCTATTGAATGGGTCAATTTTAAAATTGTCGATAAAAAGAACTTAAAGCGAACGGTCGTTCAGGATAAGATTTTAGAGCAGGTTCGTACCTATTTCCCGGAAAGGATAATAGCTGATCATTCAGATAGTAAAGGGATTTATATGCTTGATCAGTTTACGCTCTTAAAAGATCAGGTTTTGGAGATTGAAATTCTGGAAAAGAACGGGGGAAGGCATTTGAAAGTACAGCTTGAAAATGAAGATATTGTTCATGCAAGATTGATAAACAGTTTAACCATTAAAACGGGGTAAGATGCACAACATATTTTTAACAGTCATCTTAACGATGATAATGGGTAGCAAAATATTTGCTCAACAGATGATTCCCAAGCAAATTGGTATTGAATTTACCTATTCGGTATTTCCAAAATCTCCAGAAAAGCAAAATTATATGTTTAGTACGGGGCTTGTTTCTTACTCGAAGAATGGTAATTACTTTTTTGGACTGACAGAATATGGTAGAAAATATTATAAATACACAGGCTGCGATATCCCGATAGATAGTTTCCTGCTTAGTGGTGGGTACAGTTTTTATGTTTGGGGAGACTTCATGCGAAATGTAAATTTTAATCTGGGAATTGGAGGTCTTGTTGGTTACGAGCAGATTAATAGAGGTGATGAATTGTTGTATGATGGATCAAAGCTTAACTCTACAGGTAATTTTATTTATGGGACGAACGGTAAGCTGTCTATTGAAAGCTATCTGACTAAGCATTTAGTTTTCCTGGTCAACGGGCAACTTCGCTTTTTGAAAAATAGTCAAATGGTTAATTTTCACTCTCTGCTGGGGGTAGGAATAAGATATAATTTCTAAAAATAATGAAAAATGAAAAATATAATTAATACAGCTAAAATACAATTAAAGTGTTTCTTGCTACTATTTGTAGTCGGACTATTTGTACAATCATGTGAGAAAGATGATTTGGAAATTCAGCAGAACTATCCTTTTAAGGTGTCGGTTATGCCGGTTCCCAAGGACATAGCTAAAGACGAGTATGTAGAGATTCGTATCAAAATTCTTCCTGAAGGTAATTTTGCTGACACCAAATATTATCTTCGATATTTTCAGTTTGAGGGAACAGGAAAGCTACAGTATTATAACACTCAACCCTATTTTCCCAATGATATTTATCCTCTGTATGAGAAAGAGTTCAGATTGTATTATACTTCAACCTCTGAAGTTTCACAATCATTTACGGTACGGCTATCAGACAGTTTTGGAAATGAGAATAAAATTGAATTTCAATTCAACAACAAAAAGCTAAACGGATAAATACTATTTCTTTAGCTTACAAATATATATTTCCACTTCAAATAAAACCATCTAATTTGAGAAGCATTGTTTAGTATTTGCGGAAAGATGGTTGTTCCCTAAAGGGCAAGCATCTTTCCGCGACGCCACAAGAATCCAGACCGGGAACCGGCTCTGGATTCTTATTTTTAGACATTTAAGTCCCTTATAAAATACCTTCATCGGAGAACGAGAAGGAGTCGGTTGAAGTTATTATACAATGATCAAGCATGTTAATATTTAATAGTTGGGCAGCCTCCTTTATTTTTTGTGTGATGCCTATGTCTTCGCGAGAAGGTGTAAGGTTTCCGGAAGGATGGTTATGGGCTATAATAAATGATACGGCATTACATAATAGAGCTCCCTGCATGATGATTCTGATGTCAACAAGAGAAGAGGTAATTCCAGATTCTGATATTTTTTGTATTCCTAAGACCTTGTTAGCCTGATTCATATACATTGAGTAAAATGACTCTCTGTAGTCGATCTGATCTGCATCAAAATGTTCCCTGAAAATATCTGTAGCATCCTGGGAGTTCAGTACTTTTTTTTCAGCATTTCCTTTTCTTGTGTAGATCAATTTGATCTCATTTACGATATTATATTTCATTGTTATTGCTCTGAGTACGGCAGAGCCTTTTGTTTCCCGTACTTAAGTTAAAACAGCATTTATTTAAAACATTTTTGAACTGTTATGCGTCTTTTTTAGATCAAAAGCCTTTTCAATCTCTTCTCCGTTCTATTTCTTAAAAGCCTTTCAGGCTTCGCTGAATATTTTTCAAAAGAAAAACCGGAAAAAAGAAAGCGGATATGAAGTGTTGACAATGAAAAAACAAAAGGAAACGGAATAATTGGAGGGTACCTTTAGGGAGGAAACCGTTTATGCCGTAGTCTTTTGGTTGGATTAGCAAGACGGCTGGCAAAAATACCTTAGCTGCCTTTTTACCGGGTTATTATGGAAAATGTTTCGTGTAATAGCAGTCAATAACCTGTTTTTGTATATGAAATGAATGTTTAAATTAACAATGTTGATTTTATTTGTATTTTAGTTGAATCTAAGAATGATGAATTTCTTTGCATCAATTTTCTCTTGTTGCACCTAAAAAATAAATTTAAACGTAACCACATCTTTTATAAATAAAAATTTTTTCCGCCTAATGGTTGATGTTAAGTGTTTCGTTTGATTTTACATGTTCAAGCGTTAGACATTTATATTTAAAAGCCAAATACATCACATAAGTGTCTGGGTTTAATTTCAGAACAGTTGTCCAATACTTTTATTAAAAAAGTATTGGTATGGAGAAGAAAGTTGAAATTAGTAACATTACCATAGAGGAGATTATCAAGATTTTTAAAGAAGAGGAGGGAATTGAATTAAGCATTGAGGAGGCGAAAGATATTTTAAGCTTTCTGACGATGCTCTTAAAAATTACCATTAAGAGTTTTTTAGAACAATAATATTTTCTAAGATTTATATATGAAAAAAGCCGATTTATATATCCGTGTGTCAACTGATGAGCAGGCAGATAAGGGATACTCGCAAAGAGATCAGGAGGAACGATTAAAACGTTATTGTGAAAACAATAACATTAAAGTAGGTCAAATCATCTATGAAGATTACTCAGCCAAGACTTTTATCAGGCCAGAGTGGATTAAATTACTGGATACGCTAAAGAAAAAAAGCTCAAAAACGGATCTGCTGCTTTTTACAAAATGGGATCGCTTCAGCAGGAACGCTGGCGATGCGTATCAAATGATTAACATACTTAGGAAAAGTAACGTTGAACCGCAGGCTATTGAGCAACCTTTAGATCTTTCAATTCCTGAAAATAAAATGATGCTGGCTATATATCTTGCTGCACCGGAAGTTGAAAACGACAGGCGCGCTCTGAATACTTATTATGGAATGCGCCGTGCTAAAAAAGAAGGCAGATTAATGGGAAGGGCACCTTATGGCTACGCTAACAGAATAACGGAGAACGGGAAAAAGTATGTAATCCCGAAGGAACCGGAAGCTTCCAATATGAAATGGGCATTCAATGAAATGTCCAAAGGCGTTTATTCAGCGAGCCAAATCATGGATATGATGAACAGAAAAGAAGGAAAGTCAGTTAAGATAAGTGCCTTTCTTGCAAGTTTACGCAATACCGCATATTGCGGGAAAATTTACGTGGAGCAATTCAATGAAGAGGAGGCTCATTTTGTTAAAAGTATTCATGAACCTTTGATCAGTGAAGAACTATTCGAAAAAGTTCAATGTATAATGGATGGAAATGTGAATCCAGCCAGACCTAATGTAAAAGTACTGTCTGACGATAATTTGCCATTAAGAGGTTTCCTTCTGTGTCCGGAATGTGGTCATTTGATTACAGGCAGTGCCTCTACGGGACGTTCTGGAAATAAATATTATTACTATCATTGCCAATCCCCGTGTTCATACCGTTACAAATCTGAGATTATTAATTCTAAATTTTTAGAAATATTGCAGTCATTGGAAATGCGCGCATCTATAAAAAATTATTTGAAAAAAGTGTTGAGGCAAAATTTTGAAAAATTAATCAATAATCCCCAAAGAGAAAGGAAAGCAATTCTATTAGAAATAGATCGTTTAAACAGTAAATTGAAACAGGCAAGAAATAAACTGATGGAGGAAGTAATTGATGATGAAGATTATCTTGAAATTAGGACCGGCTGTAAAGGACAAATTGAAAAGTTCGAAGCTAAATTAACTAAAGGAAAGGATAATAAGAAAATAGATTTTCAAAAACTACTAGACCAAGCATTATCGAACCTAGTAGACCTTGCGAAAGTCTATACTGATGGGGATATCGAGGTAAAACGTAAAATAATTGGTTCGATATTTCCTGAAAAATTGCAATTTTCAAAAAATCATTATCGAACCACCCGACCAAATGTTTTGCTCTCTTATATATACCAGATAAACAATGAGTTAGGTGCGAAAAAAAACCGGAAAAAAAGTGAATTATCACCTCTTTCCGGTCTTGTACCCAGGACCGGGATCGAACCGGTACTCCTAAGAACTGGTGTTTGAGACCATTTTTATTTTTGACTGATTTTTTATTCTTGTTGATTTTCAATGTTTTGCGAATTAATAAACTATTGTTTTCTACTATTTTTTACACGTTTTTGCACGATACTTTGCACGATTAGAACAAGCGCAAATCTTTTATTTAAAAGGATTTGTTGTAATTCCGAATATGAAATTTGCATCGATATTATATAGCTTTATTATTATTTCAATCTGTTCTGCAGTAAAATGATATGATCGATTCCGCTTGTCCTGATTCTTAACATTAGAGAACCAGGATTTCGGAATTCCAGTTTGTTCATAAAATTCTTTTATATATTCAATCTTCCTGTAACTTTTAAGTATTTCAGGAAGTTTCAATATTTGGCGATCAGATGTCAACATTTATTTTATTTCTTTTCCTGTCAAATCATATTTATAAATCTGCATTCCTTCTTTTTCAATCCCCATATCATTTTTTGCATAATACCACAGAACAATTTTCCAAGATGATTCCAGTTTTGTAACATTTACCGATGTTGGAACATAAGTAACTGGATTTTTTAGTTTAAATTTTGCAAGCCAAATAGTCTGATCTAAATTGATGTTTATTTTGCCTAAATCACTTTCAGTTGGCTCATAATTACCAAAATTTGCTTTTAAAGAAACTTTAACATCTTCCTTTTTTCCGTTTTTTAAAACAGTTTCTTTTTCAATTAAAAAAGTTCCAGAGTCTGTTTTTTTTATATCCGCTGCAAAAACATATTCTGGATACTTTTTCTTTACTTGTTGAGTTTCTGTTTTAACTTCTTGTGATTGAGAAAACAGAAATGTTGATGCGAATAACGCAAGAAATAAAATTGATTTTTTCATTGTATTTATTTTAATAGAAAATATTAAAGTCTCTACTTATTAATTTTACTACATTTCCAATTATGTAGCAGTCTTTGAGGTTTATTGTAAAATCAGGATATAATGATTTATCAGGATTCCATGAATGTAACACAACTTCACCTGTATCTGGATTATGGGATTTTACTTCCTTTATTAAGTTGCCTTTTTCGTTATGAAGGAAATAAAACACATTCCAATCATTTAAATGTAATTTGTTTTTCCAAAGATCCCTTGGAATATCCCGGGCTAAATACCAATCCTTATCCAAAAGAGCTTTATTCGTATTATCATTCATACTATCTCCAACTGCTTCAACTTCATAATATTTACCCTTATGATTCTTTTTAACCCTCACACTTCCTTTTTCAAGCTCATTCATATAACTTTCTGCAAAGAAATTTGAAGCAGCTCCTAATGCAGCTTTTTCAGGGATTTTTAAAGTTTCTAACCAAATGAAATCTTCATCCTCTTTCAAAACCTTTGCATTTGACAGGTTTTCAGTGATTCCACTTTGTGGTGTATGATCTTGAATTATTTTAAGTGCAGAAGTTGAAATGTTTCTTTCACCATATTCCCAACTTTTCACAGTTCTAACTGAAACGCCAGTCAAATCAGCCAATTGCTGTTGTGACAAATTATGTTTTTTTCTGAATTCTTTAATTTCTATTTGGTTCATAATCAATAATATAAATTGTTTTAACAAATATTTAACACTCCACTATGTGGATATTTGTTGTGTATATACACATTGTGTAGTATATTTGCAATACAATATTACTAACAGTAATGCAAATATAAGGATATGAATGACAAAAAGGAAAAAATCAGAGAGATATTCGCAGCCATTTCACCTGAACGTAAAAACAATGTCAGAAGGATATTGTCAGAGAAATTCAATATTACAGTTGATTCTGCAAAAATGAACTGGATATATGGGGGTAAAATTCCAGAACAGAATATTGATAAAGTTCTGGAAATACTTAAAAATGAAGCCAGAGAACAATCAAACGAAATTTTAGAATTAATCGATGCAATCTAAAAGCAATAAAGCCAAAATTGAAGCTCTGCGGGTGAATATTTGGAAGCTTGGGGATAAGATAGAGAAACTATTTAAAGAATGTGAATTAATGAAATATGAATTAGACACGTTGGAATCTATCGAGAATAAAAACAGTAACAACGGAGTGGAAGCCGTAATTGATCCCCAAAGAATCCTAACCCGCCGAGGTTCAAAAGCAAAAAAACTTGCACTGGCACAAGCGATAAATGGAAAATAAAAAAGCCACCTGCGCTAACAGATGGCGAATGTTCAACCGATTAAAGTCAAACTAAATGATTACGACAAAAGTACAACAATCAACTACAAAATCAAACTCCTTTAATGGAAAAGATTTTTTAACAGCTTCAAAACTGGCTAATGAATTAAAGTTCCAGGACTTTGAAGTGAGTGAAGACACAAGAACCGGAAACAATTGGTTCGGGTTGTTTATGGCAGAAAACAATGCTTATTGGTCTATTGCCAGAACTGAAAACGGAAAATACAATCTGGAATGTGATGATACCAAAGTATGTGTAATTGATGAACATCTTGAAAAGAAGCTTGATGATTTAAGAATTTATCTTCTGGATGAACCAACAAGAAAAATGCAAGATCAGATTGAGTTTAATGCATTCCAAAATGAATTGTGGAGAAATTACGGACCTGGTAGAATTTAAACATGGATAAAATAGATTCCCTAATCCTAAGAAGTCAAAACCTTAACGAAAGGTGTGAGACTTTTCAAAGCAAGTTAGACCATGCCATTACAGTAAACAAATTACAAGCACAGAGATTATCACAATATGAACTTGAACTAATAGCAATAAGACACGAACACAGATTAATATCCAAAAGAATCAAACGTCAAAATTGGTGGTTCAAAATCTTAAAATTTCTCAATTAAAATAAATATAAAATGAACAAAGAACTTAAAAAATCAGAACGATTTTATCACAGAATTCTTCAAGATGCGAAAATGGTTTGCAAACCAAAGAAGAAAGAAGGTGTTTTGACTAAAAAGCCTACTTGGAGAAAGTCACAATTATCTGAAAACCACGGACAGCAAAGCCGCATTGTTACAGCATATTCCAGCAAAAAGGAATTTAAGAAAATGAAACTTAAAAATGCTGTTAAAAAGGGATTTCCTGTTGTGGAATTGGGACAGGTGTACGCTGATAAAGGTGGTGTAGTTCATCTACAAAGTGAAATGTAAAACTGTATAAACGATAAAAATCAAACTAAATGAGTAACCTATTACAAATCGACCAATTCGATGCCAAGCAGCTTCCAGAGCTGCAGGGAATGAAAGAAAAACAACTTCAAATTGTCAAAGAAAATCCATTTGTGGAAATCGTTGATAATAAAACCTACGAAGAAGCAAAGAAAGCAAGAACAACGCTTGTTACTGCAAGAACTGAAATTCAGAATCAAGACAAATTAATTGCTTCAAAAATCAAAAAATTCCGTGAAGCGGTTGCCGGGGTAAGTGAAGAACTTATTGCTATCACTAAACCACACGAAGACAAACAACAGTCTGAGGTTAAAAGATGGGAAGAAATTAAAGAACAGGAAAAACAAGAAAAGTTGCGACTGGAAGAAGAAAGGAAAGCCATCATTAAAAATTCTATCAACTTAACAATTAATTGCGCACTTGAAAAAATCAACAAACTTTCCTTTGATACTATTGATTCATTAAAGATTGATTTTGAACATGGGCTTTACAAAACGGATCTCGTACAATTTGAAGAATTTGAACTGGATTTCAATGAAAGATTAATCCAGGTTAAAAATGCCTTTTCATCTAAAATCAAAACTCTTGAAGAAGCAGAAGCGCAAAGACTTGAAAACATAAGACTGCAGGAAGAAAAGGCAAAGTTGGATGCTGAAAAGGCTAAAATCGAAGCTGATCGAAAGACAGAAGAAGAACGTGCAAAAAAGGAACGTGAAGCGTTAGCCACTGAAAAAGCAAAACATGAAGCAGAACTAAAAGCCAAAGAAGAAGAAGCGCGAAAACTCCGAGAATCAGAAGAAGCGAAGTTGAGAAAGGAACGTGAAGACATTGAAGCTGAAAAAGCTCGTTTGGCAAAAATTGAAGCTGATCGCATTGCTAAAGAAGAAGCGGAAAGAAAGGAAAAAGAAGATGCAGAACGTGCAGCAAAAGAGAAAGCCGAAGCAGAAGCAAAGGCGAAAGCAGAAGCGGAAAGACTTGAAGCCTTAAAACCTGAAAAGCAAAAAGCTGTTGAGTTCTTACAAAGTTTACAATATTCAGGTACTGATCCAGAAATAAAAGACGAAAAATTAAAAGCTGAATTCATCAGATCAATGGAAAGAATTCAGGATGCAATTTCTGATTCAATTTCAGTAATAAAAAATTTCAAATAATAAAATCATAATACGATGTCAAACGAAAATCAAAATTCAGAACAAAAACCGGAATTATATCCAAAGAACGGTGAAATCACATTTATCATGC
The DNA here is from genome assembly GCF_000430825.1 of Chryseobacterium daeguense DSM 19388. GTDB lineage: Bacteria > Bacteroidota > Bacteroidia > Flavobacteriales > Weeksellaceae > Chryseobacterium > Chryseobacterium daeguense. The sequence continues at coordinate 18,567 of NZ_AUMT01000001.1, forward strand.
CTTCAACAAATGCCATTGGTGCATTAAAGAATGCTGACACTAACAGAAAGTTAACAGTTTCATACCAGAAAAAGGAAGAATGGATTGCTGAACAAGGAAAGCCAGTTGAATGTTTCTTTCTTGGATTTAAAGAAGCAACAGACGGCAAAGGAAACACTTATTTCCTTGCAAAATTACACGATGGAGCGAAAGCCTTTGTTGCAGGTCAAACAGTTCTTGTACAAGCTTTAATGAACACGCAAATCGGTCAAGGTGTTAGGATCACTTGTACTGGATCAACAAAAACAACAGGTGGAAATGATATTCCATTGTTCGATGTTGATGAATTAAATATAAATCTTTTCGACAATGCTGACTAAAGATAACATTGTTGTTGATTTTGAAGCACTAAGAGCCGAACACGAGGCGGCTCTTGCTTCAATTGAAAGAACTGCAGAAGCTGAAAAGAAACGAGAAGAATGGTTTAAATCAAGGCTTGGAAAGTTTACTTCTTCTGATCTGGGGAAATTAATGACTTATGAAAATAAGATCAACGAGTTACCAAAGGGCGCATTGACATATGTAGAAGAAAAAGCCCTTGAAATCCTTACAGAAGGACAAAGTGTAAAAAGATTCTCCAATGATTCAATGGATCGTGGAAATGAAAAAGAACTTGAAGCAGTTGCAGTATTTGAACAAAAGTATGGTGTTAAATGTTATGCAACAGGAGAAAATCAAGAATTTGTTGAATTGTGTTCATATTTCGGAGGTACACCAGATGGTTTGATTGATGTTGATGACATGATTGAGGTGAAGTGTCCTGACTGTAAAACTCATGCTTTTAGGGTTAAGAAGATCAAGAACCAACAAGATTTCAAAGAGCATGAGAAAGATTATTACTGGCAGATACAAGGAAACTTTTTAGCAACCGGACGAAAGAAATGTTACTTCATTGACTATGATGATCGATTTACAAAAAAAGAATTACAACTCCATGTGGTCGAAATTCATAGAAATGAAGAAGATATTCAGAAAATCAAAACCCGCCTTAAAATGGCAGAAAAACAAAAACAAATCTTTTTAAACAATTGGTAATATGAAACTAAATATAACAATAGATCTTGATGATTTATACACAGAATATGATGATTATGAGAATGGAACATCATTAAATGATATAATTCTTTCCGATCTAAAAAACCAAGTTACAAGGGAATTGAAAACATTGCTTGGTGATGACATAAAGTCAATGAAAGATCAGGTATTGAAAATTGTTCAGGAAGAAATCATTAAGATTTCAGATACGAAAATTCCAATCATTGCAAAAGAGATTATTTCAGAGACCTTTTTCAATTCAGACTATAAAGTTAAAAAATATGGTGATGAATTTACTGTAAAAGAGTATGTGGAGGGCATCATAACAAAGAAAGATCAATTAGCAAAAGAATCTGTTGAAAGTTACCTTGATTCACTGTCGAAAAAGAATCTTGATGAAATGAAGAAAACAGCTGATGTTCACTTTAAATCAATCAAAGACAAATATGATTTACTGTTCGCTTCTCAAATTGTTACCAAACTTGGAGAAAAAGGAATGTTAAAAGAAGACGTTGCAAAACTTTTATTAGACAATTAATTATGATTTTCGATACTTCCATACCTGAAATGAAAAAGAAAGCAATCAACAGAATAAAGCATTTACTTGATAAGAATGCAAAGATTGAGGTTTTGGAAAAAAAGAAAAACCGGACCTACAGTCAAAACAATTATTTGCACTTAATCCTGGGATGGTATGCACTGGAATATGGTGATACACTTGAAGAGATAAAACAAGAGCATTTTAAAAAGATTGTAAACCCAGGAATTTTCAAAACTGAATTCATCAACAAAAAAACTGGCGAGGTCCGCGATCGGTGGAGAAGCACAAAAGAACTCAACACCGAAGAAATGTCACTTGCAACTGAAAGATTTAGAAACTATTCAATGAAGACTTTAAATCTGTACTTACCAGAACCAAAGGACATTGTTTATCTGGAAGAAATCGAAAATCAACTTGAACAACATCAAAACAAAATTTATTTATAAAATTATGCCTAATCATATCAAAAACAGAATCACAATCATTGGTGATTACAACAAAGCTAAAGAAGTATTCAATAAATACTCAACTCATTATCCAGCGACTTTATATAAAGCGTATGACGGTACAATCGTTTGCAAGAAAAAAAATCCAAATGAATTTTCTGTCGGTTGGTTTAACCCTAAAGATGGAACATTTAGAACACGTGAAACAGAATCTTCAATTGGTCTTCCTGATGAATGGGAATTTGAATTAAAAGAATCATTCAATCATTTTCCAGACTTTGAAAAAATTATTCTTCCTCCAAATGATCCGGCATATCGTGATGAACCAAATCAAGAAGTTGCAAGAAAAAGCCCTAATTGGTGGCATACATGGAATGTTAAGCATTGGGGAACTAAATGGAACAGTTACGATTGTGAAGAAGAAAGTTACAATGTTTTCACATTTGAAACTGCCTGGGGTGGTGTTCCTGAATTAATTCAAGAGATCAGCAAACAAAATCCAGAAACTGAAATTCACTATGAATATGCAGATGAAGATACAGGATATAATTGCGGTTCATATAAATTCTTAAACGGAGAAATTACACATCAATCTATTCCAGTCGGAGGTTCAAAAGAAGCCTATGAATTAGCCTTCAAACTAAGACCACATTACAAAGAAGGTTATGTTCTGAAAGGTGACAATTATGAGTATGAAGATGAAGAATAATTTAAAATAATTCATAACATGAAAAATAAATTGGAAACCAAACACCAGGAAATAAGATTCATCACATCAGATCTCAAAGAAATGCAAGGGATGTATCTGGCAAAAAGATTATTAAGAACATGGAATGAAGATTTTGTTGATGAAGATAGTGGCGAGGTTGTTTCGATAGAACGTAATGAAATAATTCTTGACATAGGAACTCTTTTAGACAATCACAACTTACAGATTATAGATTTTCATTTAAGTTCTGGTGATATTACAGGAGTTGAAGTAAGCAACCAAAAAAGGGATGGAATATTTTCAGATGAATATTTAACCTCAACATGGTGTGTTACTGCAGTAATCGGAGGTAAAAAGAAGAATATTTATATGTATGCGAATTCAGTATTTGTTGCATTGGATATTGCCAAAGACTTCATTGAACAATCTTATCCCGGTCACTTTGGAATTGCAGGAGTGAAGGAATTAAATAATGCTGTTCTAATCACTAATGTTTCACAGGAAAATGATGGTGAATTGAAATTCTATATGATCGAAGTTGAAATTGAAAAAGATGAACATTCATACAACAACGGTTTTATTGTAAAAGCATTAAACGCTGAAAATGGAAAAGCATTAATTGAAGCCTTTTTAACCAATAAATTCAAAGAGGAAAATGATATTGGAGAATTTCATTTAACACTTCAATCTGCAAAAGTGATTCCGTGTGAAGCTGTCATTGATTCGGTTTTCTGTTCAAAATACCTTGAAACTGAAAAAGCAGATGGATAAGTATGGAAAAACACACAAAGGTTTACCTTGAATTTTTTCCTTCTCATTCTGGGTTCTACCATTGCGAAATATGTCATAAACAAGCAACCGAGATTCATCACATTCAACGGCGATCGGAGTTCGGGAGCAAAACAAAGCATTTGCAAGATCAAATTGAAAATCTTATCGCATTGTGTAGAACCTGCCATGAGAAAGCACACGCTAATATTTACACAAAGGAATTTCTAACAGAAATACACCTAAAAACAATGAAAATCTATGAAAGTTAAAGATATAAAGCTAAACGAAGAAGTAATCATGAATGGCTTTAAATACATCTACAAAGGTGTAAATAAAATAAGAATGTCAGGTTACTGGGTGCAGAAGATTGTTTTCAAAGGTTTGGAAAATGTTCCAGACAAACATTTTGATCTTCCGGTTGGCAATATGGCAATTAAAGATCTAAAAATTGAAATTGAAACACAATGATAATCCCGAATATCATTATTAGGATATTCATTCCTAAGAAAAACAGAATATTAAAAACTCATTGGTAATAATGAACATTTATGATTTATCTCGGAAATTTTGGGATTTCGCTTTTGAAAATCCTGACAAAATAAAACCAAATCATGGGGCGATGTATTTTTTTGCAGTTGAACATTGCAATCGATTGGGATGGAAGGAAAAATTTGGATTTCCAACAGTGATGGCAATGGAAGCTATCGGGATAAAATCATACAATACTTTCATAAATACATTAAAAGATTTGGTTGAATATGGTTTTATCGAAATGATTGAGAAGTCAAAAAATCAGTATTCTGCAAATATAATTGCTCTATCAAATTTTGACGAAGCACATAACAAAGCACTTGACAAAGCATTAATGAAGCACGGAACAAAGCAAAGTGAAAGCACAGAACAAAGCACAGACGAAAGCATTGATAGTATAAATAAACAAATTTACAATAATACCAATTTACAAATTTACAATAATGAAGCTGTCGCTTCTGAAATATTTTCAGAAGAAAATCAGGAAGAAATTATTTCAGAAGAAAGTGTTGAAGTAAATCCAGACGAAAATGAACAAAAAGAAAAAAGTTCCGCAAAAAAAGAAAAAGATAAATATTTCTCAAAAAAAGATTTTAAGAAAAAATTATTAGACCTGGGGGCCACCGAACAACACATTGAAGATTGGTTTACAGTTAGAGACAAAAAACGTGCTCCATACACTGAAACGGCACTCAATGGATTAACAAACGAATGTGAAAAAAATAATTTCCCCATTTCAGAAGCTGTACGGATATGTGCAGAAAGCAGCTGGCAGGGTTTCAAATACAAATGGTTAGACGAAAATCAAAAACAATATGGACAATCAAATAATCAAAACGCAAACGACAGATTTAGCAGCAACGGAAACGGTTCCGGTAAGATTAACGGGCGGTCAAATCCATTTACCGTTGATGATTTTCTCCAATCTTCCTGAAATATACAAACTTGAAATTGAGCATCCATTGTTCAAAGACAGTGGAGAAAAGAAAATTGATACTTTAAATAAAATTGTGAGAATGCTGGGGGTTCAGTTCAAAGATGAAAAGGATAGAAAAGATTCAGCTGCTGAATGGGTTTTGTTCTGTCAGGATTTCAGATTAACCGCCCCGGAAATTGTTGAAGCATACACGATGGCATTGAAAAAGGAGTTGAAAATATTTGATGAAAATAAAGCATACAAGAGTTCAGAATATGAAGGTGAATTTATCAAAATATACCCAAACCTTTCATTGATTACTGCAGGAGAAATTTTGAATGCTTATATCGAGCACAAAAGAATTGACAAACAATGGGAAATAGGTAAAAAAGCAATTGAAAAATATTTTGATACTCCTGTTGAAGCAACACCGGAACAAAGAAAAGCAAGAAACAAAAAACTTTGGGAAGATTTAAAAACCTGTGTATCTGAAAACAAACCATGTATTCACGCTTCATATTTCTACGAACGATTGATAAAAAAAGGATACTTCAAAAACTTTGTAGGAAATACAAACGCTCAATGGATATTGATTAAGAAAAAGATGTTGGAATTGCTTGAACAAAGTGAAGTTTCAAAAAAGCAAAACAAAATAGTAAATGCAGTGGAATCAAACCATATCAGGATGTTTTGCAAAATGAAAGATTATCAAATTCCAGAAACATCATTGTTTGCTTTTAATCTATTTTATCATAGAGCTGTTTCAAATGTAAAAAATGATTTGGTCTATAATCATGTAAAGAAGCTGATTAAAAAGAATTCTGATGAAACCGGAAATGAAATGTCTGATTCAAATATATCAGAAGAACAGAAATGAAAAGAAGCCTGGCAAGCTCGTATTCGATGAACTTGGATATTATCACCAATTCTTTGATGAAGAAATGACAGTGAAAAAATTTTCAGAAGCTCACAAATTTCAAAAAGAAACTAAAGAGAAAACAAACAAAACGAATTTATGAAACATAGATTTCCATATCAATGGACTTTAAATAATACACACTTCACTAAAGACAAAGGCAAAGTATTTTCATGTTTTGCGTGTGGTGGTGGCTCTACAATGGGTTACAAACTTGCAGGATTCGATGTGATCGGGATGAATGAGATTGATCCGAAAATGGCAGAATGTTACATCACAAACCACAATCCGAAATATTCATTCATTGAAGATATTCGGGTTTTCAAAGACCGGGATGATCTGCCTGAGGAACTTTATCACCTTGATATTCTTGACGGCAGCCCTCCATGTTCCAGTTTCTCAATGGCTGGAAACCGTGAAAAAGATTGGGGAAAAGAAAAGAAATTCCGTGAAGGACAATCAGAACAAGTTCTTGACACGTTATTTTTTGATTTCATTGCTCTTGCAAAAAAACTTCAACCAAAAGTTGCAGTTGCTGAAAATGTAAAAGGGATTTTACTTGGAGAAGCAAAAGAATATGTAAAACGTATTCTGGCAGAATTTGATGAAGCAGGTTATGTTGTAAAAGAATTCTTGTTGAATGCCATGAGAATGGGAGTTCCTCAAAAACGTGAGCGAGTGTTTTTTGTCGCAATCCGAAAGGATTTGATTGAACATCTTCCTGCAAACGAAGCAATATTGTTTGATGACTTTCCAATTCTGAATATGGTTTTCTTTGAACCGTTAATAACATTTGGTGAAGTTTATGAGGATTATGATGACGGTCAATATGTTATTCCTCCGAGTTATCTGGAAGCATGGAAATTAAGGCAGTACGGCGATAATGATTTGTCTTGTACGATGGGAAGAGAATTCAACAGACCAAACAGTTTTTTCAGCAGCAACTACATCTACAAAGACAAAGTTCCAAACACAATAACAGGAGGTGAGAAAAATATTTTGTTTGACGAACCCAGAGGATTCAATAAGAACGAATTATGCAAGATTGGAAGTTTCCCATTAGATTATAATTTTCTATCGAATAAACCAGCTTATTTAATTGGAATGTCTGTTCCACCTGTTATGATGGCTCAAATTGCATCAAGGATTTATGAACAATGGTTAACCAGAATATAAAATGAAAATAGTAGTATCGTTTAGTGGCGGAAAAGATAGCCAGGCATCATTGATCTGGGCGGTTAAAAAGTTTGGATCAAAAAATATTATCGCTGTTTTCTGTGATACAGGTTGGGAACATCCGTCAACTTACAAGCATATACATGAAATATGTAAAGATCTTGGTGTTAAGTTAATCATTCTAAAGAGCAAAACATATGATGGTATGGTTGACCTTGCAATTAAAAGAAAACGATTCCCTTCAACAAAAGCAAGATTTTGCACCACTGAACTCAAATCGATTCCAATGATTGATTGGATTCTGGATCAGAATGAAAACCTTTTAATCATTCAGGGAATAAGAAAGAATGAAAGTGAATCCCGATCAAAGATGTTGGAGAACTGCAGAATGTTTAAATACTATTCAACACCATACGGATATGATAAGAATGGAAAACCAAAATATCATACTTACAGAAAGAAAGATGTTTTGAAATGGTGTGAAAATTATGATGACAGTATTTTAAGACCTGTATTTGATTGGAGTGGACAACAAGTCATTGACTACATCATTGAGAACGGTCAAAAACCAAATCCGCTTTATTACAAAGGTGCGAACCGTGTTGGGTGTTTCCCTTGTGTAATGACTTCACACAAGGAATTAAAAGCAATGATGGAATTAACACCGGAATTCATTGACAAAGTAAACCAGGCAGAAATTGCCGTTGGAAGATCATTTTTTCCACCCAATCATATACCGACAAGGTTTAGTAGTGGGAAAGATGAAAAGGGGAGAAAATACCCTTTAATCAATGACATCATCAATTATCTAACTGAATTTTCTGGAAACCTTTTTGAAGACGAACCAGAACAAAATAAAAGCTGTATGTCATTTTACGGCATCTGCGAATAATACAATTTTCATCAAAAATTATATACAAAAAACCTTTAAAATTATATAGTATGAACAATTCATTATCAGAAAAAAGAAGACGTTTACAAGAAGAATTGAAAGAAACAATTCAACTTGAAGAAAAAGAAATAATCAAAAAGCATTTTCCAGAATTTCAACAGATGATTGGAAAGTGTTTTAAAATAAGAAACAACTATTCATGCCCTGAAAAACCTTCTGACTATTGGTTTTTATATGTTAGGATTACAGACATAAAAGAAGATGATCTATATGTTTCAAATTCTGGTGAATGCCTTTCTAATTATTCAGGTTTCAGTTTCCAAACAGATAAATACGGTCGGGTTAATATTGATACAAAAGATAGAGGATATGTTCATTCTCTTGGTGAAGAAATTCCAGAATTAGAATTTGAAAAGGCTTGGAATAAAATGATTAAAAGAATACACACATTAAATCAAACAAAAACATTATGAAACTAACATTAAAAATTGAAAAAGAATTCGATGTAAAAGAACTCCATGTTGAAGCTGGTGTAAGGTATTGGGAAGATGCAGAAGTAAATGGAGTTGAAGACACAGAGGGTGATTTGATCCCTTGTCGTGATGGTGATATTTGGAAACCGATCATTGACGTTGAAACCGGAATCATTAAGAATTGGGAACAGGGTAAAACTGCAGATATTCATTATAAAGTGTGTGATGATGGTCGGTATATTCTTAAAGATGACAAAGGTGAAACCATTAAAAGTATTGACGGATATGTTATCAGTGATTTGGCAATTGGTAGAAGTGGTTTCGGTGATTACATCATCATGAAAGTTGATGAGACCGGAAAAATTGAAGACTGGAATCCAACATTTGAAGATTTTGAAAACGAAGATGACTAATATGAAAGAGCTTGAAGAATTAACACAGAGCATTAAAAGTAAGTTACCGAAGTTAATGGAACTTACAGATGGTCAAATACTGAAATCATTAATTGATGACGAAGCTAATGGCATTTGCAAAGGAGTTGAAGTAATCATTGGAAAAGAAGATTGTGATTTGTTATCTGATGATGAAATTGAGATTGGAGGTTATGAATATGAAATTGGAAAACATTTTGAGATCATCGGAAAAGAACCAACATTCTGTGATGTCTTGGAATGTCTTAAAATGTATCAAGATGAAACAAACCAAGATGAAGACTATGAAGATGAACAATATGAAGTTACAATGTTCTTAAATGGGGACTTTTATGATGATGGAGGGTTTCTATTTAATTGGGATCTTTCAAAACTTTATCTTAAAGATCAGGATCTGGAAACTATAAAATTGATACAAACACTAATTAAATAAAAAATGGAAATAAAATTTATAAAAGTCAAATGTATTACAGGTTTTCACATTATACGATTGGATGAAATAATGCATATTTCTCCAATGGAAGGAAATCAAAATAAAACCAAAATTGTCTTGAAAAATGAATCAGGTCTATATTCAACTGAAACACAAGAAGAAATATTCTTTGCCATTGAACTCACAAAATAAAGTAGAATGAAAAAGGTATATTACATCATTGGTGATAAATTCAAATATTCAGGATTGGAATTTGAAATAACCAACATCACAGAAGACAAAGTTGTTTTCAGGAGTTTGAGAAAGAAAGGTGTTATTGACTGTATGGAGATTAAAGATTTTGAAACATTGTTCAAAAACAAGAGAGCAGAATTTATACGCAATTACGGTGCATTACCTACAGTGATACGAGAAATTGAAATTGACTGCAAAGAAATGATGTTCTATCAATATTTGCCGATCAAGTTGAAAGGAATGACAGGATTTGTTTTGGAAGAACGATTGATGAAGTTTTCAGAACTAATTGTTGAAACGTTGAGTAATTACAAGAATACGTTCGGAGAAGAAAAGTTCAATGAATCTTACATCTACCTTACAGTAAAAAGGCAATATGTTTCAAAGAAGAAATCAATGAACCGACCTGGGTATCATTCAGACGGATTTATGACAGATGATATAAATTACATTTGGAGTGACAGGAATCCGACAATTTTCAATGTCAGCAATTTCAATCTAACATTGGATGATGAAATATCGTTAAAGGAAATGAAGAAACAAGCATTACCGGAAAACGAAATTACTTACCCAGAAAACACGATATTGCGATTGAATCAATACAACATCCATAAGGTGAATGATAGTTCCATATACGAAGGAATACGAACCTTTGTGAAGATCTCATTCAGTAATGATAAATATGATCTTGAAGGCAATTCACACAATTACGAACTTGATTACAATTGGAAGATGAAACCCCGACAGAATAAACGAAATATTCCACAAACTAAGATTCAAAAGGTTTAACAATGTTAAGCCTTTTCGCTATCTTTGTATATTACTAATTAATAATAAATCAAAAACATGAGTACAAGATCCACAATGTTTTTAACAAGAGATAATGAGCATTGTTATTATGAGTGCAGCAGTCAACACCGAGACAATGAAGGTAATTTCATCGGGTATGATATTCATTTGGAAGTTGACAAAAAAAATTTAAGTCATTTTGAATGTAATGAAGATGAAGGAGTTTTTATGATAATTCCACCAGGAAGTGAAATTTATACACTCATTCAAAGAATGGACGTTGAACATCCAGATCCTGAAAGATTCCCGACAAAGAAAGAATTATTCAAAGCTCTGGAATTGGCCCGAATGGAAATCAAGTCTTGTTATTCTAAATTGGGTTATAATACATCAAACGTATTGGAAAGTATTGATGAAATTTTAATGGATAAATTGGGGTAATAATGGACGTTAAAGAATTAAGAATTGGAAACCTTGCCAATCATTCAGAACTTGGAATTGTTGAAATAATTGCAGTGGGAAAAGATTATATACACTGTACTTATAATGGAGAAACATTTTATGAAAGTGTTGGAAGATTTTCACCCATTCCTATAACTTTTGAATGGTTGTTAAAGTTAGGATTTATTGAAGGAGGATTAAGTTTAATGAGAAGCGTTAAAAATGATGTATGGCTTGAATGGGATAGAAATACAATTGCCATTACATATTTTTCTAAGGAAATTCTAATTGAAACTATAAAATATATTCACCAACTTCAAAATTTACACTTTGTTTTAACAGGAGAAGAACTACAAATAAAAAAAGATGGCTAAGACAAAATATATTGAATCACCAGAAAAGTTGTGGGAATACTTTTGTTCATACCGTGAAGCATTGAAAGAAAATCCCAGAGAAATAGTTGAACAGAGAAAGTCTTCTGTAAACTTTAAATTTTACAGCGGAGCAGATGCAAGTGAACTTAAAGAAGAAATACAGGAAGCATCAAACCCTATCATAAGAATACCCGTGCAAAATCCACTTACAATGGAAGGTTTTGAAAACTGGTGTTCTGATAACGACATAATTGAAGATTTAGGCGATTATTTTTCAAACAAAAAAAATCAGTACTCTGAATATTCCACTATCTGTTCGCGTATAAAAAGAGTGATAAGGCAAGATCAGATTGAAGGCGGTATGGTTGGCATTTACAACCCAAGCATTACGGCAAGGTTGAACAACTTGAAAGAAACAACAGAAATCGAACAGAGGACAACCAATTTCAATTATGAACTTTCGGATTTAACAGAAGAAGAAAAGCAAACATTATTTGATTTATCAATGAAAGTTAAACATGAAGATTGATCGAAACTTATTACTATCAATTCAAAAAGAAAGGTGTGAAAAGTCATTTTTTGACTTTGTGCGCCTTTTTTGGGATGTAGTCATCAAAGAAGATCCGGTTTACAATTGGCACATTCCGTATTTGTGTGATGAACTTCAATCCTTATCATACTACATCATTAATCGACTGCCAAAACCTTATGATTTAATAATCAACATTCCACCTGGAACATCAAAGTCAACAATTTGTACTGTAATGTTTCCGGTTTGGTTATGGGTACAGGACCCGACAATCAAGATCATTACAAATTCATACGCTTCCGATCTGTCAACAAATCATGCTGTGAAGTCAAGAGATATTATTTTGTCTGATAAATTCAGGGCTGTATTTCCAAAAATCAAGTTAAGAACAGATAAATCAGCAAAACAGAACTATGAAAATACAGATGGTGGTGAAAGGAACACAACCTCCACAGGTGGAACGATTACAGGAAAACACGCACACGTTATTATCAATGATGATCCATTAAACCCAAAACAGGCAAGCAGCGAATCAGACAGACGAAACGCAATCGAACATTCGACACAAACATTGTCTTCAAGAAAGATTGACAAAAAAAATACGCCGACAATTACCGTAATGCAACGACTTCACGAAAATGATGTGACTGGATCAATGTTGAGTAAAAAAGGTGAAATGATTAAACACATTTGTCTTCCTGCAGAATTATCAGAAGATGTAAAACCAGAACATTTGAAAGAAAAATATGTTGATGGTCTGCTTGATCCTGTTCGACTGGATCACACTGTTTTAAAGGAAGCAAAAATTGATCTTGGTAGTTATGGATATAACAATCAGTTTCAACAGAAAACTGCACCACCAGAAGGCGGAATATTAAAGGCTCAATGGTTTGACATTATCGACTGGAAACCAGAATTATCAAATCTGACTTGGAACACTGCAGTTGACCCGGCTTATACTGATAATCTGGATAATGATGAATCTGGAATGCTTCAATATGCAGAACTCAACAACGAATGTATCATAAGATTTGCAGAAGGTGTTTACAAAGAATTCCCGGAACTTGTAAAGTATGTTGAAACCTTCGCTTCTTCACATGGATATACAAACAAATCAATGATTATTGTTGAACCAAAAGCAAGCGGTAAATCATTGGTTCAACAGAAAAAACGTGATACCAAGTTAAACATCAAAGAAGGGGAAAACCCAATCAAAGACAAAACAGCAAGAGCAACCGACATTTCACCAATTTGCGAATCAAGACGTGTGAAACTTATTCGAGGTAATTGGAACGATTATTTTTTAAGTCAGATCAAGACATTCCCCAACGGTAAACAAGATGGTATAATTGACTGTTTAGTGATTGCTGTGAATGATTGCCTGACTAAAAAGAAAGTATCATATAAAATCAGATAATTTTTTTTAGCAATAAACAGGTTTAACAATGTTAAACTTTATAGCTATATTTGTAACAATCATTTGAACATGAATTTATTCTTCTGGAAGAAAAAACAAATTGAGAATGTGACAAAAGATCCCGAACCGGAAAAAGTGCCTGAATTTAATATGCAGTCAGTTACGTTTGAGGACTTTCAAAGAATGGTGAAGTTCGGGAAATCGAGTGATACCATAGGCAAATATAAAAGCAAACCGTTCATTGAATTGCCTTATGGAATAATAAAAAAGGATTTGCCATTATACCAGAAAAGAGAACTTGTTTATGAATCTGTTGAACTTATTCTTGGTTGTCAATATGATGATATTGATCTGTCAAATGCTTCTGGAAATGAAATACTGCAGTTTCTCATTTGGATAAAGGAACAACAGGAATTCATTCATGATCGGGAAACTCAACATCTGACATCAGAACCAGAACCAGAAATGATTGCTGCAGGAATTGATAAACTGAATACTCACGGTGAAATCATCACAATTGATAGTCTAGCCGGGCGAGATATTTTAAAACACAAACAGATTGAACAACTTCCATATCATGAGGTGTTCAAAAAACTGCTTATTGATAAAGAGATCCGGGACTTTGAAAAACGATATGCCAAAGTAATGGAGAAAAAACATAAAGGCTAAATGGAGAATGACCCTTGCAGCACATCCCAAAGGCTTGGGTAAAACACAGTAGGATTGATTGAAGGTCTGTTTAGCTCATGTACTTCGTAGCCTTCTAAATCTTACAAGGGCGTGTTCACTACGATAGTGTGAATTTTAGTTATGCTCATTTGGGTTTATTTATATAGTTAGGTTCCCCGGTCGATCTTTATTGATCGGGGTTTTTAAAAAGAAACAATCAAAAATTATGGAAATAACAAAGGAATTTTTAGGAAAAAGAGGATTTGTTGAAGACAATCAAGAAAATGTTGTAATCAATTATGTGAAAAAAATCAATGATTTAAATGATTTGGTTGTTGCAATTACTCCATTACAAGAATTTTTTGTTTGGGTTAAAGATGAAGATTTTGAAGATCCAATGATGAACGGAACAAAAGTTCATATTGATACTGATGATTTTGATTTTGCTGAAAAAATAGCAAATGCCATTTGTGGGGTTGAATTTTAATACACTATCATGAACGTAGTTAAATTCTTTCAAGAGCTTGCAACCAGATGGAACGAAGAAAACAAATGTGACTTCTGTTGGACGTTTGGCGCACCTCTTTCAGTTGCCGGAATGAATTCATCTGTTCAGGCTCAGGATTCAGTTTGCTGCAATCACTTATTCATTACAGATTATGAAGTATCGCCGGGCTATTCAAAACATGATCTCACAGGACAGATCAACCGAAAATGGTGCGATCATATTTTCACTCTGTATGTAGTACAACACGCAAATTTGGGCTTTAATGTTTACAATGAACAAATAGGACATCCAATTGATGAAAGCCTTTGGAACACGAAATTAGAACCATTGTTAAATTGCCTGGGATGTGGAAACGAATTTGATTTATGTGAAATGGGTTATGAATTTGAAATATTCAAATGGAATATGAAAACAGTAATCTACAAAGAAGATGCAAATTATACTGGCTGGCGAATTCTCGGAATCTTTAGACAGTACACACAATAATAGGATTTTATTTCTTTAAAAAGGTTTAACAATGTAAAACTTAAAATCATTTCATAATGGAAAAAACAGATACAAATCAAAAGATTGAAAATGTTGACAAAGAAAGTCAACCGGAAAAGAAAAGATCATTAAAGGTGAAAATTTCTGCATGGATCATCATAACCTTTATTGCTCTGATTATTGGATCTCCATTTATCGGATTAGGTGTTTTAATTGGTTGGTGGTTGTGGGGATAATATAAAACAAAAGCATAATGAAAAAATTCATGGTATATGTCGAAATATTCGGCAAGAAGTACAAAACAGAAGTTGAAGCATACAACCAAAATCATGCACAGGAAATGGTTCAAGGTAAAATGAAGTTTTATAAGGTTGAAGAAATTCCAGAAGATGATTTCAGCAAAAACGTAAAGGATTTGAAAGAGTTGAAAAAAATGATTGATGCAGTTGTTGATGTGGTTGAACACTTTCAAAATCCAAAGAAAAGAAAATTGCCACATTCAAATATTCCTTATCCAGAAAAAGTAAACAGAATATAAATGTTTTTCACAAAGGACGAAATAGAACGTGTAATGAATAAGGTAATCGAATTGTTCGTATTACCTCGATTCAATGAATTAGGAATGGAAGCAACAGGCGAATGGAGTGAAAACCTCCATGCCGTTGCAAATCTTGATTCTGGTTCTATCATGGGAAGACAATATTCAGAACAGCTTGCAAAAGGTTTAGGTCCTGGTGTTAGAGTTCCGATTCCGGCATTAGAAAGATGGGCAAAAGCAAAATTTGGTTTGAGTGACGAAGCTGCAAGATCTGCAGCATTTGCAGTTCAGGAGAAAATTTTCCAAAAAGGAACAACGTGGTATGAACAGGGAGGTTCAACATTGATTGAAGTTTTGGAAGAACCCAGAACATTACAGTACATCCAGGATGAACTTGGAGTGATTGCAAAAGTAAGAGTAGCAGAACAATTAATCAGAAACGCACAAGAAGCATTTTCATGACAATTACAGGTTTAGAAAATAATTATTACTTATCACAAAATGATATTTGGATCACAGTAAATGGTTTTACTGATGATACGAGTTACATGGAACTTACTGTAACCAACCTGACAACAGGTGTTGCATTATTACCGTTCAACCCTTCTCCTTCTACAAACAACGATTTTGAATTTAACATTTGTATTCCGGTAAGAAACTTATTTCCTCCTACCGATCATATCAACGTGAATTCATTACAAGAGTTCAAGTTTGATTTCAAAGTGAAATTTGAAGACACCAACATTCCAGATGAAATTGCTACAGTAACAAAATATTTCGTTCGAGGTGGCAGGGAAAAAGATGGAATTGCTGAATGGCATCTTTCCGCTTCACATGAATTGATTGTTGGTAAATGGATTGATTGGCGTGGAATTTCTTTGCCGGGCTATCCAAAGAGAATTCAAAACAACACAATTGTAAATTATGTGCCAACTCCTGAAAATACTCACATACTATACAATGTTGCAAATTGTGATTATCGAATAGTTAAGTTTTTGAATTCACTCGGAGGTTATCAATATTTCGTTTTTGAGAAATTTCAGATTAAAGCGAAAACCAAAACTGGAAAATCTATTTCTAAAATTTCCAAAAGATTAAGAACAGATAATTTCAGAAATACCGGATTGACAGTTGATAAAACAATTGAGTTTGAAACCAAAACACCTTTTCAAATTCAAGATGTATTTACTGAATTGGTATTGTCACCAGAAGTTTATTTATACAACCCTGCAGGAAACGACAATGAATCACAATGGCAATTATTGGTTCTTGAAAACAATGACAGTATAGAAAAGAATTACACACAACAATACGACAATAAAATTGAGTTTTCATTCTCAAATTATGTGAACAGAACGCTATGAGAACAGATATTTGGATTGATAAAAAGGCAATTGACTTGTATTCTGATACAAGTATTAAATATACATTCCAAGTGAATGATATTGCCAATTTATCAAACAGACAATCAACATATACCAATTCTTTTACAGGACCTAAAACACCAAACAATGTTCAAATAATGGATGGTTTGGGCTTGCCGTCTGATACTTCCAGAATTCCATATTTAAAACCTGATTGTAAAATGAAACATGAGGGTTTTGATCTGATTAAAAAAGGATGGATGAATGTCACTGAAACGGATGAAAACTATCGTTTTTATTTGTATTCCGGTTTAATCAATTTTTTTAAAGCAATTGAAAACAAAACGTTGGGTGATGATCTTGACTTATCAGAAATAAACCATACAAAGGATATTACAAGTGTTGTTAACTCATATCTGCCTGGTTCACCTTATAAATATTTTTTAGCAGACTATAACGGTCAAACACACTTCCTTAATAATCCAAACATCATTAATATCGATTACCTTGTTCCAAGTGTTAATGTAAAATATTTATGGGATAAAATTCATTCAAAGTTCAATTTCCCTTATGTTGGTGATATTTTTAATGATGATGATTTCAAAAATCTTTTCATTACTTACCCGAAAGCTCCAAACATTGCAGACTTATATAAACTTATAAGTTCAGGACATAATGTTCAATATCTGTTTTTTGGATTTGCCGGAGCAGAATCACCAGCAACAAAACATAAAAGATTATTTGTCAATAACATTGATCCGGGAAGTGCAGTTTGGAGAAACGGACAATATTTGGATATTGTTGAAGATGGTACTTACAAAATTTACCTTGATGCTATTACAGTAGGGCCTGGTGGAGATCCGTGGCCAAACACAAATTATTGGCTTGGTATAAATTCAGAAGGTATTGAACCACAAAATATTACTAATAAGCTTTTACTTGTAAATACTGGATCAACTGTAATAAGTGGCATAAAAACAATTCCTCTTTCAGCTGGATCAGTCTTGCAATTATTTTTTGAAAAGCCATTCAATGGACATCCACAGTATTTTAATGCACACTTTACTGTTAAAATCGAAAAAGTTAATAAAGAAACTGTTGACTTTCAAGATGGTTTAGGAGAGTTTTTAATATCAGATTTTACAAAAGAAGTTTTAAATTTCTTCGGATTGACTATGTTTCCAGAAGAGAATTCCAATGATCTTACTTATAAAACCATAAAAGAAAGAGTTCGTTCAAATGAAATCGTTGATTGGTCTGATAAATATATTGAAAGGACAAGTGAAGAATATATTGCAACCAATTATGCACAAAGAAATTTCTTTCAATATCAATATAACGATAAGGAAGGTTCATATTATGACGGTTATATTGATGTGTCAAACATGAATATTGATGCAACAAAAACTGTTTTCAAATCAAAAACTTACGCACCGGAAAGAGTAAAGACAAAATTCAGACTTAACAGTACAACAGAAATTGACAGTGATGTTTTTAAGTTCTACGATAAGCAACCGAATGATAACCCGAACAATCCGCCAAGTTACAAGGGATTAGAAAAAAGGTTTTATTTCATCAGACAAGCAACCGGAACTTATAATGTTACGATCGGAAGTAATGCAACAAACGAACAACAAAATATTACAAATGCAGTAGCTGGAAATTTTGCCGGATTAGACTGGCAAAATATTTTGGGTAAATATTATGGTGATTATGTTTCAATTTTGAATGATAGTAGATTACACATTATTGATCTTGATTTGGATATTGTAGATGCCATTCAACTGGATTTCAAAAAACTTTACTACTTCAAACAAGAACAGCAATATTATCTCTTAAACAAATTAAACTTCGATGAAAAGAAAGCAACAGGAGAATTTGTAAGGGTTAAAAGATCAACTAATTCTGATTTAATTACAATCGGAGCAACAATTGCCTGGATCGATGGAAATATTGGAAGTACAACAACATGGTCGCATTACATGGCTGTTGCAACAATCACTGGAAATCCAACATATTTATGGCAAACCAGGTTCAACAATGGACCGTGGGTTGATGCAACTCCTAACGTTTTAAATTATGATTATCAATTTGGATTTGGTGTTAATGATTTGAGAATAAGTTACACCAATGGAGCTGTATCGGGGTTCTCAAATATTCTAACTTACGAAAGAAAGATTGAACAAGATCCAGATAAATGTTATCGATTTGATTTTACAAGTCTTCAAGCATTGCCAAGAACCATTGAATGGGTTACATTAAACGGTCAAATAGCTTCTACAGTTTTAAATTTTTCAAGTCCTACAGATGTACAAAGCTTAAATGCAAAATCCATTATTAGTATGGGTGGAGCAACTCTAATCAATCAAACCATTATCCCATGTCCTGCAATTGTATGTAAGATATACAGGACAACAAGATTCCTTGGTTCTGGGGATGATCTTTGGATTGATTATGTTGATTGCAATGGAATCACACAGTATGAAACACAATACGGTTTTGGTACAGGTCAATGGTATGAATTCAACCGATGTGCGAGAGAAGGAACAGTTTCAACAAATGGAACATTAACAGAAGAAGGATCATGTTAGAAAAAATGTTACATAAGTTGGCATTAAAGGAAAATTTAGTTTTCGTTGGAAGTGTTGCAATGATGTTGCAGGGAATTGATGTCAAACCAAAAGACATTGATATTGTTGTAACTGATTTGAATGGTCTTGAAAACTATACAGAATATTCAACTGATTCTAAATTTTCATTTACCGGAAAACGTGCCTTCATCATAGATGAAATAAACATTGACATTTTCATTGAACAAGAGTTGCCCGAATTTGTAATTATCAACGGACTAAAGTGTGAGACTTTTTTTTACATGAAAAGGTTTTACAATGTTATACTTCCAAAGGTTGATGATTATTGGAAAAGAGTGATAAATGAAAAATTAAAACTTCTGGAATGAACCAAAACAGAAACATAGAATTAGGAACATTTACCTGGGATGATAATAAATTATCAAATCAGATTGCCGCCAATTATTTGGAAATGCAAAGACTTTCCAATGTGATGAAAGAAGCCAATCAGTCAATCAAGCAGACTGGAAATACAATTAAAGATCTTGAAAAAAGAATTGAATCAGAACAAAGAGCACAAGAACGTTTGTCCGATCAATTAGAAAATGGCTACATCACGCAAGAAAAGTATAATGAAGAAATTGAAAAAAGCAACAGTGTTATTGATGATTTTATAGATCAGCAGCAGGAAGCTATCAGAGCACAAGCAAATTTTGCTCTTGAAGTCACTAAAACACAAAATGAATTGAGTTCATTAAGACGGGAACAATCTGAACTCAATACTTTATTTCAAGCTGGTAGAACTGAACTGCAAAACAATGAAGGTGCTTATAAAGAACTGAATAAAGAACTTAATGCAGCAAAAGTTGAAGCGAAAAATTTGGGTGCTGAATTGGCGATGATGGAACGAGACGGATCAAAAGAAACTGATCCAGAAAGATACCAACAACTTGCAGCCGCATTCGCTGAAGCTTCAACCCGGGCGAGAGAATTAAACGATCAGTTTGTTGAAATTGATGCTTCTGTTGGAGACAATCAAAGAAATGTTGGTAACTACAAAGAAGCAATTACAGATGCATTTTCTGAAATCACTGGTGGTTTAATGAAAATGGCAAGTGGTGATGTTAAAGGTGGTTTTGATTCAGTAAAAGAAGGTTTTAAAGGTATTAAAACAGCTGCAGCAGAAGCTTATGCTTTTATAATTGCTAATCCATTAATTGCATTGGCCGCTGCTTTTCTGGCAATTGGTGTTGGAATATACAAAGGTGTACAGTATATGATCGATTATAATGAATCGATCAAAGAAAGCATAAAATTAACACAGGATCTTACAGGATATATTGGAGCAACTGCCGACAGCATCCGTGTACGGGCACAGGCTTTATCTGATACTTTTGGTGATGATTTCCAGGAAGTTTTAAAAACAGCGAATACACTCGCAAAACAACTTGGTATCACGTATGAAGAAGCATTTGACAAGATAGAACAGGGGTATGTCAGGGGTGCAAATGCAAATGGTGATTTTCTTGACCGACTTTCTGAATACGGTCCTTTGTTAAACAAATATGGTTTCAATCTTGAAGAAATTATCGGATTACAGATCCAGGCGCAGGAACAAGGATTGTTTGGAGATAAATTTGAAGACTCAATAAAAGAAGCAGGTTTATCTCTTGAAGAGTTTACAAAGGCTCAATCTGATGCAATTTCAAATGCATTCGGTCCTGCATTCGCAAATAAAATTTCTCATGATGTTAATTCCGGTGCAATAACAGTTAAAGACGCTTTGATCTTAATGGCTGCAGAAGCTAAAAAACAAGGTTTATCAGTACAACAATTCGGAGTTCTGACAGCTGATGTATTCAAAGGTGCAGGTGAAGATATTGGAGGTGCAAGAGTTATGTTTGAAAACATTTACGAAGGCATTAATAACTTACAAGAACCATTAACCAAAGTTCAACAAAAAACACTTGCATTAAGTGAAGCAAATTTTGAATTAGGAAAGGCAAAAGATGATGCATTAAAATCAGATAAACTCATGGATTTCATGAGTGATATGGATCTATTCCTGACAAAAGCAGAAACCATATTCTGGAAATTTATTGGATTAATCACAGATTCAATAAGCTGGATTGACGAAATGACAGGAGGTTCAGAAGTTCTCGGAGAAACATGGGATGCTGTTTCAGAACAAGCGGATGCTCTTTGGAGTGCTGTTGAATCTGTTGCAGATGTTTTCAACGATTTGTTGGATGCGTTAGGACTTAACAACGGAGAAACTCAATCTTTTGTTAAGAATATTCTTAAAGCACTGAACCCTTTAAATGTTCTTAAACTTTCAATCCAGGCTGTAACATTAGGGCTGAAAACATTTTCTGCAGTCATCCAGGCAAGCAGGGTTAACATAACCGCATTTGCAATTACAGCAAAATCTGTTTTCGCACAACTTGCTGATGCTGCAAAATCCTTTATGCGGTTAGATTATGAAGGTGGGTTGAATAAATTGAAAAATATCAACATTTCAAAAGAATTTGAAAAAGCGAGGAAAGAAGCAGAAAGGATTGTTGCATTAAATAATGCTCAAAAAAATAAACAAATTGTAGAAGAACCAAAGCCTAAAGATGAAACAAAAGCAAGTGACAAAAACAAATCTACAACTCAAGCAGATCGTGATGCAGCCGCAAAAGCAGCTGAAGAAGCGAGAAAAAAAGCAGAAGCCGAAGCAAAAAAGGCTGAAAGCAAGAGAATTGCTGATGCTAAAAAAGCCGCTGCTGATGCAAAAAAAGCTCTTGAAGAAGAAGCAAAACGTGAGTTAGAAATTGCCAAAACAACCGCAGAACAAAGTGCTGAAATTGCAAAAAGTGAACTTGCAAACTATATTGCTGTCAATGCTGAAAAGCTTAAAAGTGATAAAACACTTAACAAAAGTAAACTACAAGCTCAATTGGATTATTATGATGAAGTAAGAAAATTGCAGCAACAGGCAAACAATGAAGAAGAAGTTGCAAAGGTTCTTTCTGTTCAGCAAAAGATTGATGAAATCAATAAAAAGAAAGAATTAGGAAAACAACTTTCCCAGAATGATATTGACGAAATCAACAATCTAAACTCTGAAATTGAAAATATTCATCGCGAGTTTTACACCAAAGAACTTCAACTGAATAATGAAACAAATGAGAAAAAGAAAGAAGCCAATAAGAACTATGAAATCCAATTACAAGAGCAAAGGCGATTATCTCAAGCAATAGAGTTTCAACAAAGAATTCTTGATCTGGAATCCCAAAATGCAAACGAATTTGAGATAAAAAAAGAACAGGAAAAACAAAGATTTCAAGAAGAATTGGCGAATTGGGCGGAAGAAAATGAAATCAAAATGGATCTGGATAATGATAAATACATATCCGATCAGGAAATTCAGGCTGAAAGAGATGAATTACAAAACCAATACAACCTTGCTAAAGACGAAAACGAAAAATTAAGGGTAAAAAATCAGCTTGATGCAATTGATTTTATGGTAAAACAATCAGCCGAAAATCAAAAAAAGATTGAAGAAGCTAAAGAACAGGCTAAACTGTCAGCACTAGCTCAATCATTCGGTACTGCAAAAGGATTGTTTAAAGAAAATACCCTTGCATATAAAGCTATGGCAATCGGAGAAGCAACAATTTCAACGTATCTGTCCGCAACAAAAGCTCTTGCAGAAGTTCCGTGGCCGATGAATTATGTTGTAATGGGTGTGAACATTGCTGCTGGATTGGCGCAAGTCGCAAAAATAGCAAGTGCAAAAGCGGCAAAAGGGATGATGATTGAAGGACCTTCCCATGCAAATGGTGGTGTCCCAATCATGACACCAAACGGAATTATTGAAGCTGAGGGCGGTGAAGTAATTATTAACAAAAGAAGTTCGGCATTATATCGTGATGAACTTTCAGCAATCAATCAAGCCGGGGGTGGTGTTAAGTTTGCAAACGGTGGTGTAATTGGAAGCAACCTGGCAACCGTTCAAAATTCCTTTACAAAATCAATTGACTTTACTGAAATGGCAAATGTGATTGGTGAAAAAGTTCTTGAAGGTTCTGTTCTTGGAACATCTACCGGAAGCCAGGAAGGATTTGAAAATCTTTCACAAAACAGAAAAATATCAAACGGTGCAAATCATTAAATCATGTGGGAAAAAATAAGAAGATACCAGAGTAATCTAAAAAATGAATCAGATCCAAAGGTTGCCCGTGACATGAAGGCAATCATTACCGGAATGACAAATTTTTATTGTCACAACAGAAAAGCAAGTGAACTTGCAAAAGAAAGGTATGAAAATCATTGTTCAACCTGTTCATTTTTTATTTCTGATCCGGTAGAAAGTGAAAAAGTTACAGACAAAGATATTCCAGAATTATCCGGAAAAATTTGTTCAATGTGTAGCTGTACTTCATCTTATAAATTAAGACAATCAATAAAACCTTGCGAATTTTGGAAATAGAAAAAAAACTTTGTGTTAAAGACCTGATTTCAAGAAACCTTGAAATGTTTTATAAACTTGATTTGATCGGGATTAAGTCAATCAGTTCTGCTATTGATTTGATGCGCATTTATACCGTATATCAGGAATATGATTGGATTGAAAGTAAAACAGAACGGAAAAAAGTAACGGCATCAGCCTGTAAAGTTTCTGTTGGGTTGGTTGAGAAAGCAATTTACCTAATGAACCAAGATTTAAAAACCAATAAAAAAAATCCTACATTTCAGTAGGATTTTTTTATTGACAGGTAACTCTGTATTCATATTCAACAACTGTTGATGTTGTTCCTCCTGAATTTACCCAGGAATCAGCATCACCTTTTTTTGAAATGCTTCCGTTTTTACTACAATCATCAGAATCAATATTTTCTGCATTCCCTTTTTTCTCCCATTCACTTGCTGAAACAAACTGTGGTGGAATTGCGATGGTATAAACAGCTTTTCTTTCATACCGTTGCTGTGTACAATTACAATCTTTGTCATTGTTTCCACATGAAGCGAGTAAGAATATTCCTAAAAGTAAAATAATTTTTTTCATGATTTTATATTTTTAATTGATATTAATAATTTTTGAATCCGCGAATACCGTGTTTCATCAGTTTTTTATACAATTGATATTCTTTCATTCGGTATTCGTCATAACCTTCTTTTTCAAGAGCCATTTCGCCTTTCATTTTGCACCATTCCAGATACTCATTATAGTCTTCATCATCTTTCAATTTATTTTCATGATTTTCGATGTATTTGTTTTTCAATACTTCATGTTTTTTCGGCTGAAATACAACTTTCAGGATCAGGAAAATGCCAATAAAGATTAAAATGAATGGTATCAACATAGTCTCATACTTATAAAATCATAAGAAACTTGTGTAAATCCCTTATTTGAAGAGGGTTAACAACGATGTTTCACTTATGGTGTTCGGACAAAAATAGCCCTTTTTATTCAAAAATTTGTAATAGAGGAAGCTAAATTTTTCATGAGACACGAAATTAATATTTACGGTGACATTGTTCCATTCAAATGGCTGAATGATGGGAGCGAATACGATTTAAAGGATTTGCGTGATTCTCTGAACTCTTTAGACATTAAAGAAGGAGAAGAATTAACCGTAAACATTCACACTTTCGGAGGTGATACCACAACGGCATTCGCAATGTATAACCTTTTAAAGAGATTTAAAAAGGAAAATAATATTTCCATTAGGACCCGTGTAGACGGTTATTGTGCATCATCCGGTGTTATCATCCTTTTGGCAGGTGATAAAGATAAAAGAGTTGGAAGCAAATATTTAAAACCATTTGTTCACAATGCATGGTCCTGGATGCTATCAGGTGACAAGAAAGAAGCTAAAAAAATATTTGAAGAGCTTGACATTGTTGACAACGAAATTGCAGAACTCTATTCAGAGGAAACAACCATTACAAAAGAACTTGGATTGCAGTTCATGAATGAAAGCCGTGATCTGACAGTTGAGGAATGTATCACCTACGGATTTTATACAGAGCTTGAAAATGTTCACATCGTTGAAAACTCTTTGATCTTCAATTCTATCATTTCCAGAAATCAACAAAATCGAAAAATAAATCAAAACAATATGTCTGATAAAAACAAACAAAGCGCTTGGAATAAGCTGGTAAAAGATGCAGAAGCATTTTTCAAAGGCACGAGCACAAAAAACAAAATTGTCTTTACTGCAGATAACTCTGAACTGGACTTTTATGAGTTGAACGATGATGATACTCCAAAAGCAAAAACCGGAGATACCCCAGGAGACAAAGCAAAATTTGACGGCAAGCCAGCCGGAGAAACCAACAACGGAGAATATGTAATGCCTTCCGGGGAAACTTACAAATTCGATGGTGAAGAACTGGTTGAAATTATCGCCAAAACAGAAGACAAGGCTGATGATTTACAAGCGGAAAATCAAAAGCTGACAGAAGAAATTCAAAATCTGAAAACTAAAATCCAAAACCTTGAAAGTACAAACAAGGAAAAAGATAGCAAGATCACGACTTTGAACAATCAGTTGGCACAGTCGAAAACCCTGATTAAGAACTTCCAGAATTTAGGTAATGCATTTGACGAAGAAGAGGAAGAAGACAAACGTGAACCAAAACCAAAACCCGAGGATAAAGGAAAATCAAGAGTTTCCAACGCCTTAAGCAAATTCAAAAAAGAAAAATAAGATATGCCAATTACAACAAATTATAGTGAAGCAGTTGTTGATTTAGTAGAATCATTCGACAATGCTGATATGTTAGAATTCAGTAAGGCAATTGTAAATGAAATTACTGTTGATAACGAGATTGAAAAAGAAAAAGAGGTAATCTATGGTGTGAAAAACGGGGACGTTGTTCCGATCATTGAAAAAAATGATGATTACACCATGTTCCCAACGGCTGATGAAGCTGCCTGTGGAACAAACGAATGTGATTTGAATGTCAATTTTTCAGCTGAAATATGGGATTTAGCATTAATCAAATGTAAAGTTCCAATCTGTCTGAATGCATTTGACAAACATTTTTTAAGATTCTTCAATACTTACAGAAAGTTTGATGACAACCCGGATATGGATCAACTGATTCTTCAATATTTGGGTGAACAGTTCAAGCAGGGATTGGAAAACGCAAAATGGAGACGTGCATACTTCTCTGATAAAGCTTCTACATCTACATTATTAGACAAAGCAAATGGATTCTTTGTTAAAGCAGATGCAGGAACTGTTGTCGGTGAAACTAAAGTTGAGATTGCGAAAAATGCAGGAGCAAATCCAGCAGCTCAAAGAATGACAGGTGAAGAAGTTTACAACTTATTGGGTGAAATGTATGATCTGGCAAATATGCACACATGGTTTGATCCTTCAAAATATATGTTTGAAGTTACCTGGCAGATGGCAAATGCTTATGCAAGCTGGTTGAACAAATTAGGACATAATGCACCTGCAAACTGTCAGTGTATTTCTGCAGAAGGTGTTGTAAAAGCAAATGTTTACACAATGGAAAACCTTTATTACAATGGTGTTCCTGTAAAACCAAGA
Organism: Chryseobacterium daeguense DSM 19388; assembly: GCF_000430825.1. Lineage (GTDB taxonomy): Bacteria > Bacteroidota > Bacteroidia > Flavobacteriales > Weeksellaceae > Chryseobacterium > Chryseobacterium daeguense. Next base: position 45,348 of record NZ_AUMT01000001.1, read on the forward strand.
ATTGCATTTGACAGAGTTATTGAACAGGTTTCAGAATTAAACGGAAACAATGTTCCGAATGCTCCTAGAGTAGATCCAAACAGGGCAATCCTGGCTAAAAACGAAAATATGCTTGTTGGCTCAACTGATGAAACTCAATTGACTTTCTTCAAAATGTGGCATAATGAGGATGATGAAAAGATTTATTTGAGAGGTGGTTCATATATCGGGGCTTCATTCCCTAAAGTGAAAGAAATCATTTACGCTAACTAAAAATTGTTTAAAAATGGCTAATAATTCAATATGTACTGAATTGACAGGCGCAATTGATAAAAGTTGCGTAAGAAATTTCCCCAAAAAATATTATCAGGAAGCTGTTATTATCAACCTCAACGATATTGACAAAGCAAATTCACAAATCGGAAATATTGCCGGATCAACTTGTGATTATACTGTTCAGATGATTTTGAAATCTCTTAAAAAAGGGGTTCAGGTCAAATTGCCGGAAACAGGAAATGCAATCAAAGGATTTACTGGAAAATCTAAAACAGATAACGGATTTGTTCAGTATTTGCACCAGGTTCAAATTCTAATGATTGGGGCTGATGTAGAAACAAAATGTCAAATCGACAAACTGGATCACGGACGTTATGTTGTAGCACTACAATTGACAGATGGAACAGTTGAAATTTATGGTTGGGAAAACGGACTTTCTACCGGAGATTATACCTATGACATTGCCGAAGGTGGTGGAGGTAGCTTGATTGTTCTTCAATCAGATGAAAACGCACAAGAATCAATGTTACCATTGGTTTATAAACCGCAAACAGGTGGTGATGCCAATGCAGACTTTAACGAACAATTTGAAGCTGCATAATGACGGCAAAAGAAATCATAAATATCGGTCCTGGTGGAGTTAGAAATAATTCCACCTATATGACCGAATACGAAAGATTATTTAAAGAACAATTTGGTTACAAACCAGAATGCCCTACCTGCGGAAGTGTGAGAGATTGGAACATTTTCAAAGCATTTACTGATGGTGAAGCATTCACAAAACCACAAATCATTATGTCAAATAAAACATTCGAGCTAATCAATAATTCAATAATCTATTCATACGATTATGAAGATAAAAAGCTAAACAGACTTAACCGAAAGAGAGTTTACGGAAACTTGATGACGGAACAATTCGCTGAAGAATATTTAACGATCGGAACAGAAGAACAAATTCTGGTAAGAAAAAAACAATTCCGTGTGCTTCCGGCAAAATTCAGAGTAGATACTCAAAATGATCCTGAAAAACTTGCAGAACTTAAATCTTTAGCTATTGATAAAGGTTATCCAGAAGAAGAATTCAAGGATATTTCTGATGAAGCTGATATGACTGCATATCTTGATGGAAAAGCATTGGAAGATGCAGAACTGAAAGCCAAAGAAGATGAGACGAAAAAACTTCAACAGGAAGCAGAAGAAAGAATGAGAAAGGAGCGTGAAGAAAAAGAAGCTGAACAACAACGTCTTGAAGCATTAGAAGCTGAACGTGCCCAGAAAGATGAAGCAGAAAAAGCAGCAAAAGAGGAAGAAGAACGCATTGCAAAGGAAAAATCTGATGCTGAAGCAAACGCCAAAGCAGAAACAGCTGCTAAATCGAAAGATGGAAAAGTAAAATAATTAAAAACATTGTCATAGATGTCTGTATCTGACAAAATAAAGAAAACAAAATCCCTGCGTGCTACGAATATCGAATTGCAAAGCAGGGATATTTCTGTTACCAAAGATGATAAAAAGATCTATTTAAGGGATTTCGATAATGATTATCCTTTAAGAATTGAAAACATTATCAATAATTCGCCTACCGGAAAAAGATCATCAAATATGATGGCAAAATTTATTTTTGGTAAAGGGGTTGCAGAAAATAAAGACCTTATTGTTAACAGGAAAGGGCAAACACTCAATAATGTTGCCAGAATTGCGGCTAGCTGCATTTCTAAACAATACGGAGCATTTTTTTATACGTCATGGACTGTTGATCTTGATGCAGATCTAAATGAACTTAAACCTATTTTAAAACCTACTGATTTAAAAGTTTTGGATTATGTGCCAATGGCAAAATCCAAATCTGATGATGACGGATTTCCAGGGAAATTTTATCAATTAAAGCAGGATTCAAAAGGGAAATTTCAACGTGTTGATGAAAAAACAAAATGGTTTTATCCTTATAACAATGATCCGAAAGTAATCATTCAACAGATGAAAAAAGATTGTGAGTTGAAGGGAATTAAAGAACCAACAACACAAGATCTTTTGACAAATTACCGAGGACAGGTTTTTTATCTCAACCTTACTCCTGAATATCACTATGCCTTACCTCCGTGGGATGTTGCTTATGATGACATGGATACTGAATACCGTATTTCAAGATACAACAATACCCAGGCACGAAAAGGATGGTTAGGAAAAACAGTTGTGAAAATGTTTGGAGGTGATGAAGAAGAAGACCAAGAGAATGATGCAGTTTTAAAAGAAAATTTAGGTTCAGAAAATTCTGCAGATGTTTTAACGATCAGAGTACCCGCAGGTGTTTCTGATGACATTAACAAAGTTTTTGCTGTCGATCAGTTGAAAGCACAATTTGATGACAAACTATTTGAAAGCACGAAGAAGACATTGAAACAAAATATTTCAGGAAACTTTAATAACATTCCTGAATCAATGGTTTATGCAAGTGAAACGGCTCTATTCGCTCCAAATTCAGATACTTTCACAGAAATGAAAAAATTCTATTGGGAACAGAATGAAGACGAAAGAACAGAACTTGAAAGCGTATTATCAATGCTGTCTGGATTAACTGTTTCATTTATTCCTGTTGTTGATGAAGAAAATATTGATGAAGACGAAAAGTTAAGAAAACAATCACAAGCTGCATTAAAAGGTAGTGTTGGAGGGGTAACCGCTTTATTGGAAATTCAAAAATCTGTTGCTGCAAAAACAACTGATATTAATTCTGCAATTGAAATCATTAAAGAGATTTTCGGAATACCAGAAGAAACCGCACGCAAGATGCTTGGAACACCTGAAAAAACAGAAGGAAATGAATTGTAGTAACCAAACAAATTATTTAACAACTCCCGATTTTGATTGTATCGGTCAGGTAGCTCAACACTGCAGTTTACCCAAACTATGTGTTGCCATTGAAGAAGCAAAAACATTTGATCTCATACCTCTATTTTGTTTTGATTTTGTGCATGATGTTTTGGAAAATTGGAACCTGATTGAAACTGATCCCAACTACCAGAAGTATCAGCAAATTATTTGCGGAGGAACATATACCGATTGCGGAGGAAGATTGAAACAGAATCTTGGATTAAAGAGAGTTTGGATTTATTATTCGTATGCCAGGTATTTGTTAGTGAATCAATTCAACGATACAGCAAACGGTACAGTCAGGAAACAAAATGACTTCTCTTCTTTCACAGACATGAAAGATATTCGGGCATTATCAGATAAGTATCGGAATATGGGAAAAGAAGCATTTGAAAGCCTTCATGGCTTTTTGTGCGCAAACAAAAATTCTTATCCAAAGTTTGATGATTGTAATTGTAAACTTAATTGCGGATGTACCGGATCATGTTCATGTGGGAAAACAAAAAAATTATCCGGGATTAAATTTTCAACAGTTAGAAAATGACAAACTTCAAAATAATAACAAATACACGGTTTACCGCCAACATTGATTTTTACAAGCGGACATATTATGTACTGAAAAAAAGTAATGGAAAGATTAAAATTTCAAGTGTGTTAAACGGTTCAGTACTATTTGACAATTTAGATCCAAATGAAGTTTTGATTGATGGTAATCCAATGATGAACATACAGGAATTGCAAGATGTTGTTTACAACCAAAGTTGCTATTGTGATCCTGAAAATGATGATGACAATTACAAAATATTTGATAAAACATTTGATAAAACCTTTGAGTAATGAGCGAACAAACAATTGCGGAAAAGTCTCTTGAAATCCGTCAGGAAACACAAGAATTTGCAAACACAAGAGGAAGGGTTGCAAACGTTTTAGATGACATCAACGCAACAAAAGCCAATAAATCTGATGTGGCTCAAAGTCTTATTGACCAAAATCAGAATCTACAAAATCATATCAACGATCATAGTAATCCACACCAAGTTACCAAAAGTCAAATTGGATTAGGTAACGTTGACAATACATCTGATCTTGACAAACCTATATCTACAGCCGTACAGCAAACTATTAATGCAATAGTTAATAATTTTAATGGTGGTTTAGCTGGCAAAGTAGATAAAACAACAACAACCATTACAGCCCCGGATGCAACGTTTAAATATGCTTACATCTTTGATGATAATAATAATGTCAGAAGGATGCTTGCGGGTGATCTGGGAAAAAATGTTGCTAATTCTGCTTTAACTTCTGTTCCAGGTGCAGGACTGACATTGGGAGCAAATTGGACTTTAAATACCGCAGGTTTTTACTACTCCATTACAGGGTTAAGTGATAAATCATCTGATAATACATTCAGCAGAATGATGGTTCAAAATGCTGCCGGGCAAATATCTTATAGTAATGGGAAAAATATAATTTTAAATTTTCCTTCATTATTAAATGATAGTGAAAAAACATCCTGGCGAAATGGAATGCGATTGTCTACAGAGATTTATTCAATAGGACAACCAAGGATTGACAGTGTTATTCTACCATTTATTGATAATTCTTACACATTTACTCAATATATCACTTTGATTGGTTTGAATTTATTCGTTGATAATCAAACACCGAACGCTCAACTTGTCATGAAGCGTGTGAAGGATGTAAATGGTAGTGTATTGCCTACACCAGAAGTGTATAATATCACCAACTTTAATGTTTTACAGACAAACCCAAATATGTTAAATTTTGGCTTGAATTGGAGTACTTACCCACAAGGATATTATCAATTTTTCTGTACTCACAATCTTCTTACAAACTTGTCAAGTCCTGAACTTTTAGTAAAACAAGGTATTTCATTTACATCATTAAACCCAGTTTGGCAAGATTTGACAGGTGCAGCAAGTGTTGATGGAAATAACAATATTGTATTAGGGGGCGCAGGATCAGCAAGAACAAATATTTTGATTGATACATCACAAATGGTGAACGGTTTTGTTGTGAAATGTTCTGTCAATACCTCTGTTACTAACAACGGTGCAAACTTTCCTGGAGGTACAAGATTTACAATGAAAGGAGACGACGGACTTGAATACGGTGTAACACTTACATATAATATTGACTTTTACCCTAATTCAGTTGGAGGATTTACAACAAATGTAGATGTTATATATATAAGCTATTACAATGGTTTTATCACATTAACTGCAGAAGTAAATGGAAAAACCAAAGTATTTGCAGTTACCTCAATTCCAACAACACCAAGGTATTTTTATGCATACAGAGCAGGTGGAGGGGTTGGATCATTTTCAGCAAGACCCACTCAATTATTATTACTCTAAATATTTATTATAATGAATGAACATTTAAACATCCCAATAGAAATACAAAGCATAATCAATGAAATAGTAAATGTTGATTTGAATTTTGTTGAATTACCACTCCAAGAACACCCAAAATTGCCACAATTTAACAGGTCAATCAGGGTACTGAATATTGAAGCTAAATCAGAACAACAATTTCTGGTATTTGTTTATGAACAGGTTTTAAGAGATAAAGAAACAGGTAAAGAAATAAACATTAATCTTCCTGCTCCTGAATGGATTATTTACAAGGAAACATGGTCTTATTTGAGAGGAACAAATAATTTGCCAATTGAACTTTCATTGAAGGATGACAAATCAAAAAAAGACCTGGTAAAAGTTCCGAGTTATAAATATATGATTTGGCTGATGAAAAACAACAAAGCGGGTTTTTTACAATTGATAGAAAGTTATCTTGATAGTTTCATCAAAGCAAAACAAACCGAATTAGATCAAATTTAAAATGAAAGATTTTTTTCTTTATGTGGCTGCCGTTATCATTCTGGTATATGTCAATTTCTATAACAGAAAATTGGTAAAAATAAAAGGCAGTATTCAGGGATATGACAGAAGTCAGGCATTGGCACTGGATGTTTTCGCCGGGCGAAATTACCGATCATTATGGAATGAAACCCTAATCGAAAAAAACGGATATAAATTCGGTATTGATGGTGAAACAATGAGTTCTGTTTTAGGTAAAAATGAAATTGACGGAACATTAACGTCAAAACCTCATCCAGATTTTCCTAAATGGTTTTATGGTAGAAACCTTTCAAAGATTTTAGACAAGGTTTTTAAAGAAAACAAACATTGCATTAATGCGATAGATTTAACAAAGGGAGATTGGAAGTTTCCTTTCAAATCTTAAAAGTATGAATTGAAAAAAATTGAGATATGGAAACAGCTAAAGGGCTTTTTGATTGGTTATACGGATTTGTTAGAAAGCCCTTTTCAGGTTGGGTTGCTTTGATTGGAGTAATAGTTTATTTCTTCTTTTGGTTGCTCCCAGAAAGATATGACAAAGGTTTTAATGATGCAATAAAAATTGACAGTTTAACCATAACGAACCTCAATAAGCAGTTGGAAGAATTAAAACTTGAAAAGAAAAATCTTCAAACAAAAATTGATTCAACAGATTGTGCGGATCAGATGCAAAAAGCGATTGAGCTGGTAAATCATTTTAAAAGTGAAATCGCAAAGAGTAACCAAAAGAAAATAAAAGCACTTGAAAAACAGAATGATTTTAATAAGGAACTTGAAAAATATGCTAACAACTTAGAAAAGAATGCACAATGAAAACTTTGATTTGTTTTTTAATCGGTTTCCTGGCGTTTTCACAGCCGATTAAAATTGATACAATAGGACTTTCACCGGAAATCAAAGAAGCGGTGAGTGAAGTTGCGAAGGAAAAACAGAAATCTGAAATTTTAGATCAAAAGCTAAAACAGGCGGAAACCAAAACAGAACAATTGAAAAAGAAAATTGAAAGTTTGGTTTTTAAAGCCATTCAGAAAGGCAAATACAAAACTGACAGCAGTAATATTTTAATAAAATACGCCAATGATAAAGCTGCATTAAAACCAAATACAAAACTTATCTATTGGGAAGAAATTCCCCGTAAATGGATTGGTAGACTATTGAACAAATATGATTTTAAAATACGGATTTATGAATATCAAAACGGTGAAAAAGTTTATTTGGATTAATTTGATTGTTTTATTCTTTTCTTGTTCTTCAAGAAAAACAAATACTAACATTCAGAGTGAAGAAAACCGTTCAAAAATCGAACAAAACAGATCAAGCGAAACCAATGTTCATATTAAAAGAACAGAGGTCGAAAACGAGCATAAAGAAGTTTCAAAATTAAGTTTGTCTATAAAGAATAATCAAAATTCATTGCCGAATTACAATACTGGACCTCAGCAAGATTCAGAAAATTGCCCTAAACCCCGAAATGTTACATATCGTGATAAGGATGGAAATGAAGCAATTATTCCGATCAATGAAAATTCTGAAATCAATCTAAATTCTGAAACAACTGCAGAAACAAAACTCAAACAAACAGAACAATATCTTTCCGAGCAAACCAAAATAAATGAATTATTGAAGAAAGAAAATGAAGAACTGAAAAAATCAAAAACAAAAAGTTCAGAACGTTCAGGAATTTCATTCAGTTCATTATTATGGATTATTCCATGTTCGGCAATTGCCGGAATAATTATATGGTCTTTAATTAAAAATTTCATTCCTGCCTGGTTTAACACTATTGTAAAACAATTAAATAAAAAAAGATGATTTTTATATCAGCAGGACATCACAACACAGACCCGGGAGCGGTCGCCAATGGTTATGTTGAAAGGGACTTAACAAAAGATGCCCGGAACTTAATCATTCCAAGTTTAGATTTAAAGAACGTTATTCAAGACAAGGATTTTGAAACAAATTCACAGTATCAAAGAAGAATCAAGCCGGGCAGCGGATCAGTTGTTTTTGATATTCACTTTAATTCAGGAAGTCCTGCAGCCGGAGGAACTGAATGTTATGTAAATGCAAAGGATTTTGCAGATAAAAATTCCTTGTCTTATAAAATGGCTGATGAAATTTCAAAAGCAACATCCCGAATATTAGGTATTCGCAATCGTGGTGTAAAAGCCGACAATCAAAGTCAACATTCAAGAATTGGAATTTTGAATTTGGGATCTGGTATTTCCGTATTATGGGAGATTTGTTTCATTTCCTCTGTAATCGATATGCAAAACTATATCCAGAAGAAAAACGAACTTTTAAAAGAAGTTGCTGCAATTTTGGAAAAATATGATGCCTTAAAATAAAACTGAATGTTTAACCAAAGTGATCAAATTCGACCACTTTAAAAAAATGAGATGTGTTTTATCTGTTCCCGGACGTGTTTCCGGGATTTTTTTCATAAACCACATAACAATATGGTTTCCCATAAGATATTTTATATGATTCAGAATATTTTTACTTCATGGACGAAGTAGAAATATTAATTGTTAAGTATCTTGCTGAAGGATTAAGTCAGCAAGAGGTATCAGAAAGGTTAAAAAAAGATGGTATTAAACCGAATAGTTTAAGTTCAGTTGAAAAGCGTTTGAATAAAATTAAAGATTTTTATAAAGCTAAAACTCTTTTTCATCTGGCATGTATTTTACATAACAATAAATTTTTAGCATGTATGGATTCCCGTAATTATGAATAAAAAATATTTATTATATTCGACAATTATATATTGAAACATGAATCCATCATTGTATTTTAATTTGTGGAAACATCATCCTGGAAGAAAAAGCACTCCATGTGATAAAAGCGAATATCCTAATCAATGCGCTATTCGTATGAGCGTCGCTTTGGCCTTATCAAATGTTGATTTGTCAACATTTGACGGTGCAAAATGTTGGATGTCTCATGAAGATAAATTTAAACATATTCTACGAGCACAAGAATTGGCAACCTGGATGCATAAACATCCTGAAATTTTTGGACATCGTAAATTGTTTACTAAAAAAGAATACCCCAAATTAAATCATACTGATTTTTGGAAAATGAAAGGGATCATATTTTTTGAAGATGGCTGGGGCCCAACTGATCATATTGATATATGGAACGGTTCCGAGTTGAAAGGCGGAGATAATGATTATTTTAACGTAAATTATAAAAGTATATGGTTTTTTCAACTTCTATAAATACAATCAAATTTATTTTATTTTCTTCTGTTGTTCTAGTTTCATGCTCAAAGGTTTCAAAAGAAAATAGAAAACAAAGCCACACAGTAAAGTCAAAATTTACTGTTACAGACACTACAACAGTGAACGGTGTTGTTTTAGAGTTAATTGATAATAATGGAAAAGGAGAATTAAAAGTTAATTCTCATAAATACAAAATATCAGGGGATATAAAAGTAAATGCTCCATGTTATTTCTTAAAAAATAACAACAAAATTCTGTCTTATTCTTATCCTGACATTGGTGTAGATAATACAATTTTAATACAAGGAAAATCGGGTCTTCAAGGAATAATTTTCAAAAAAGATAGTATCATATATGAAGATTATTTGAGTACTATACATTCTTATGATGTAAAGATAGGTGCTGATGAAATTGTGTATTATGGCTTTGCCCACCGAACTCACAAAATAAAATGATCATTTGTATTTTAATACATCTGTTAAATCAGAGACCTTTAAAAAACACGAGGCTGTCCTAAAAGTTTGGACAACCTCATATTGTTAAATACAAATATCAATATTTTTATTTTTTTCAACTTGTTCTATTTCGTAATCTACTGCATATATTTTGGTTGTTCTCTCCGACGTGTGTCCTGCAGCTTCTTTAGCTATTGATATTCCATAGATTTTTGCAACAAGATTAAGATATGTATATTTTAAAGCATATCCTGTTATATTTAAACCTACCTTTTTAAAATATTTTGTACACAAGTCATACAGGCTATTTGCTTTAACGGGCTCATCATTTGGTAGTTGATTATGACTAAATAAGTATTGTCCCGGTTTTGCTCTATCGTAAATTATTTTCCAATATTTAAAAGCATTTAAATTGATAGCTCGCATTGCTCTTGTGTGTTTACCTCCCTTTAAAAGATGTATCCAAAAAACACTTTTTTCAAGCTCAACATCTTCTTTTTTTACTTTTACCATTTCTTCAAATCTGCATCCTGAGTATAAGAATATATACATAAACATATACACATTTAGATTTATATGTTCTATTGAATGAAATTTATTCCAATCTTCATCAGTCCTAATGATTTCCTTTTTTGCAGATTCATGCGGTAATTTTGAAATGCCTCTGACAAAATTAACTTGGAAAATGTCTAAATCATCTGTGAAGTAAGTAAAGCAAGCTGAAAGATGCGATTTTGTTTTATTTATTCTGTAATTACTGTGATTATCCTTTTTCATGTATTTAAGGATTTGCTTAATATCACTTTTTGTAATGTCTTTAATTTTCTTTTTGTGTAATCCCAGTTTGGTCGCATACTTGGTGATATGCTTCATAGAGTTTTCCATATCGGTTCTAGTTGTATCAACACATTCTTTTTCTGCTATGCAAATATTACATGCTGCTAAAAATAAAGTAGCTGGGTTTACTATATCTAAGCCTGAATTGTCTTCATATTTTTTAGTTTTAGGATTATATCCTAGTTCTAGCATATAAATTTCTTCTTCAATAAGACGCTTAGTTTCTTGTACTCTCAAAGCATGATCTTTAATGTGATTCATACCTTTGAATGTGGCTTCTTGTTCAATTCCATTGGCATCAGTAAAGATGTAACGAACAATCCAATTTTTTAACACAGATTTTTTTGAAGTCTCCCAATTTATCGGATAAACTTTCATGTTAGAATAAGATTTCATTTTTGCACGATTTTTTGCACGATTGAAATCTAACGAGAATAAAAACAGAATTTAAAAACTCTGCAAACCTTTTGTGGAAGGGGGTTTGCAGAGATAATTGTACCCAGGATCGGGATCGAACCGATACTCCTAAGAACTGGTGTTTGAGACCATTTTTATTTTTGACTGATTTTTTATTCTTGTTGATTTTCAATGTTTTGCGAATTAATAAACTATTGT
>NZ_AUMT01000001.1:56496-485013 GCF_000430825.1 Chryseobacterium daeguense DSM 19388
ACTCTGCAAACCTTTTGTGGAAGGGGGTTTGCAGAGATAATTGTACCCAGGATCGGGATCGAACCGATACTCCTAAGAACTGGTGTTTGAGACCAGCGCGTCTACCAATTCCGCCACCTGGGCTGGTGTTACCATGCTTTTAATTGGTGTGCAAATATAGAAACTTTTATTAATTCTCAAAAACTTTTTAACGAAAAATTTTTAAAAATTGAGTTCCAAACCATCGTAGGCAAGGTGTATTCCGGTTGGAAGTTGTTTATCTTCAACATCATGTAGCCCGAGATGGTGACTGATGTGGGTTAAAAATAATTTTTTAGGCTGAAGCTCCTCAAATAACCTGATCACATCAGGAAGAATAAAATGTGCAGGGTGCGGATCAAATTTCCGGATACAGTTTAAAATAAGGAAATCCAGATCTTTCAGTTTTTCCTTTTCAGTCTCTGAAATAAAACCGGCATCAGTAATGTAAGCAAGTTTTTTAAATTTATAACCAAAAACGTTAATCTTAAAATGAATCACTTCAATCGGGGTAATTTCCGTGTCCAAAACGGTGAACGGTGCATTTTCAATTTCATGAAGATCAAAAGCCGGCGCTCCCGGATATCTTACGTCTGCAAAAGCATATGGAAAGCGGTTTTTTACTTCCCGGCCAACCCTCGAATAGCAATAAAGCGGCATGTCTTTCCCGCTTTTAAAAATCAGCGGACGCATGTCATCAAGGCCTATCACATGATCATTATGCTCATGGGTAAGAAGAGCAATATCCACATGACTTTCCTTATTTGAAAGCATTTGCTGCCTGAAATCAGGACCGCAGTCGATTAAAATTTTCCTGTTTTCATCAGTAGTTACCATTACAGAAGATCGAAGACGACTGTCTTTGGGATTATCTGAAGTACACACTTCACAAGTGCAGCCAATTACGGGTACACCCTGGGAAGTTCCAGTTCCTAAAAATTTCAACTTCATTTTCTTTTGAGGTTGGTTTAATTTTGGTAAATTTACGAAAAATTTAATGTCCTAATGTATCAGAAACTAACTCCTAAACAAAAAGCATTAACAATTAATCTAGATCCTACTATTTATGGTACTTTCGCGGAAATTGGAGCAGGGCAGGAGACTGTTCGACACTTTTTTAGAGCAGGAGGAGCTTCCGGTACAATTGCCAAGGCAATGTCCGCTTACGACAAAGATTTTAGTGATGCCATTTACGGAAAAGAGGTAAAAAACAGGTACGTTACCCAAAACAGACTTCGGAAAATGCTTCGTTATGAAGTAGCCCTTATCGAGGAAAGAATTTCAAGGGAAAATAACCCGAACCGAAAGTTTTTCTCTTACGCAAATACGGTTACAACCATTAATTTTGATAAAACAGTTAAAGGTCACGGATGGGTGGGAATCCGTTTCCAGGTAAAGGAAAATGAAGATTATAATGAAATTGTAATTCACGTAAAATTCAAGGAAAATGATGCTACCCTTCAGCAGGAAACATTAGGGAATCTTGGAGTAAACCTTATTTTCGGGGCGTTTCATTATTTTGATAATCCAAGAAATTTAATTGAATCTTTATACGATGATGTAGCGAAAGACAACCTTGAAATTGATATGATTGATTTCAGCGGGCCTGCTTTTTCTTATGTGGACAACAGATTGATGTCATTACAGCTGGTAAAACACGGAATGACGGATGCCGTAATTTTTAATTCTGAAGGAAATAATATGCTTCCGGCAGATATTTTATACAAAAAAAATATTTTTGCGGTAAGAGGAAGCTTCAGACCGGTAACCAAGGTAAATATTGATATGCTGAAAAACGGCATGGATCTGTTCCTTAAAGATGCCATCTGCACCCAGGAAGATACAGAAGTTCTGATTGAAATTACCATTTCCAATCTCCGCGCAGACGGAGATATTGATGAAAGGGACTTCCTTGACAGGGTGGATATTTTAGGTAAATTAGGCTATACGGTTATTATTTCAAATTATTCTGAATATTACCGTCTTATAGATTATTTCGCTTCCTACACGGGAGGAAACATTGGTGTTGCAATGGGGGTTAACAACCTTTTAATGGTATTTGACGAGAAATATTATAAGAATTTATCAGGTGGAATTCTGGAAGCTTTCGGGAAGTTTTTCAGGAACGGGATGAGGGTATATTTATATCCTTACAAAGATCCGGAAACACACGAACTGTTGAATTCTGATACTTTAAAAGTGGAAGAAAATTTAAAAGAGCTTTATAAATATTTCAAGCACAATGAACGTATTGTAGACATTACAAGCTACAATCCGGAGTTTTTGGAAATTTATTCAAGAGATATTTTGAAAAAAATTGCATGCAATATCAAAGGCTGGGAAAACCAGGTTCCGGAGGGTGTTGCGGAAATGATCAAAGAACGCGGAATGTTCGGCTACAAAGAAGAACTTTCCTTAAAACAATTCTCTTAAAAACAATATATAATGTCAGAATTAAAGAAAAGACTTTCGTCTATCCTGGAAAGTCCTAAACATAATACAGATGAAAAGCTTGAAAAAGTTTGTCACCTTTTGGATCAGGAAATATCTTATTTCAACTGGACGGGCTTCTATTTTAAGAATGGAGATAAAGATGAGCTGAAACTGGGGCCTTATGTAGGTGCACCGACCGATCATACCATTATTCCTTATGGGAAAGGGATTTGCGGTCAGGTTGCAGTTTCCAATGAAACTTTTGTAGTTCCTGATGTTCATCAGGAAAGTAATTACCTAAGCTGCTCAATCGATACAAAAGCTGAAATCGTAGTTCCTATCTTTAAGGATGGGAAAAATGTAGGCCAGATAGATATTGATTCTCATACTATTGATCCTTTTACGGCCGAAGACCGGGAATTGCTGGAATGGCTTTGTAACGAGGTTTCAAAGATTTTGTAATTAAAATTTACTTTAAAATAGTGACTCCGGCCCGAAGGGCCGGAGTCTTTTCTTCTGAATATTGTTTATAATTCAACTGCAGTCTGGCAACTGGCATTCTGGTGGCTGAGGCTCTCGAAGCCACAATAAGATCTTTCAATAGGAGCGGGCTTTAGCCCGTTAAATAATATAAAGGCTTTAGCTAAAACTTAAAAAATTAATTATAAAGAATTAGGTAATTAGTAAAAATTAGTAAAAATTAGTAAAAATTAGTAAAATTCATGTTTAAGGTCAGTAAGCAATTCCACAAAATAATCCCCACATTTCGCAATATGTGTTCCATACCAGGAAAAAGCCTCTCCATCCACAATCATAATTTTTTTATCGGGATAAAACTCTTTCAATTCTTCAATATGTTTCTCTTTAAAAGGAAAAGGTTCGGAAGAAAGCATGATGATATCTGCTTCAGCTAAATCTTCAGTTTCAATGACTGGGTAACGCGTTTTGTCTGTAAAAATATTTTCAAAACCGATCTCACCAAGTATTTTATGAATAAACGTATCTGAACCAATGGTCATATAAGGATTTTTCCAGATCAGATAAGCGACTTTTATGTTCGATTGAATTTTAGCCTGATTTAAAACTTCGTAAATTTTAAGATTGAAATGTTGGGCTTTATCCTCTTTGTTAAAGATTTTTCCGAGATTTTTAAGCAAATAATAATTGTCTTCAACAGTTTCTACATTCGTCACCATTACTTTGTAATCATTCATCAGTGCTTCCACCTGCTCTTTTACATTTTCTTCTTTATTGGCCAGAATCAGGTCGGGTTGTAATGCTTTGACTTTATCAATGTTAATGTTTTTTGTTCCGCCGATAACAGCCACATTTTTTACTTTTTCCTCAGGATGAATGCAGAATTTTGTCCTGCCGATGATTTCATTTTCCGTCAAACCCAAATCAAATAAAGCCTCAGTAATTGAGGGAACAAGAGAAATAACTTTCATTATACTGTTTTAGATGCTGTCTAAAATTACAAAAGTTTACCCGTTAAGAAAAGTCCTGCCACGGAAAAATAAATAATAAGCCCGGTTACGTCTACCAGAGTGGCTACAAATGGAGCAGAAGAAGTAGCGGGGTCGAGTTTTAATTTCTTTAAAATAAAAGGAACCATAGAGCCGGAAAGTGTACCCCAAAGTACGATCATTACTAAGGAAACGCCCACACTCAGTCCTACAAAAGCCCAATGCATGCCATAATCGAAAAAGCCTGCTTTATGCCAGATCATAATTCTTAAAAAACCGATAATTCCTAAAACCCCACCAAGAAATAATCCGGTGAAAATCTCTTTTTTCATGACATACCACCAGTCTTTCAATCCTATTTCCTGGAGCGCCATTGCACGGATGATAAGCGTTGCGGCCTGCGAGCCGGAATTTCCTCCACTAGAAATAATTAATGGTACAAACAGAGCGAGAACAACCGCCTTCTGAATTTCATCTTCAAAATATCCCATCGCCGAAGCGGTAAGCATTTCGGAGAAAAACAAAATAATCAGCCACATGCCTCTTTTCTTCACCATTTCGATCAGGGAAGTCTGGGTATAAGGAACATCCAGGGCTTCAAGACCCCCGAATTTTTGAATATCCTCGGTATTTTGCTGTTCGATTTGATCTAAAATATCATCAATGGTTACAATTCCCACCAAAACGCCGGATTCCGTAACGATCGGCAGTGCAGCGCGGTCATATTTTTCGAAATACTGAACGGCATCTTCTTTTGAGGTGGTAGTGGTGATAGCAACAAAATGATTGTCAGTAATATCTGAAACCAACGTGTCTTCTTCCGCCAATAACAGACTTCCGAGAGCAATATCATCAATCAGACGGTTTCTTTCGTCTACAACATAGAGGTAATTCATGGTTTCCACCCTGCTCCCGACTTTTTTTATTTGCTGAAGACACCTTTTTATCGTCCACTCTTTTCGGATCTGAATATAATAAGGGGTCATCAGACGGGCAATGGAATCCGAATCGTAGCCTAAAAGCTTCAGTGCAATTCTTCTTTCCTGTGGGTTCAGATGATTGATGGAGTATTTGATGAGCTCATCCGGAAAATCCTCGAACAGGGCAGTCCTGTCATCCGGCGTCATTGCATTCAGGATCTCGGAAACTTCGTCGCTTCCGATACTTCTGATCGTTTCTTCCTGAAAATCAGGGTCTAGATGAGAAAAGACATCGGCTTTATATTCTTTGGGAACCTTCAAAAATGCCAGAAGCCTCTCATCAGCGGGAAGTCCACTAAGAGTTTCGGCAATATCGGCAGGGTTAAAGATAAGTTCGTCTCTGGAATTCAAAGCTTGGATTTTTTGGATATGCAAAAATAACCCAAATTTTTAAGAATCGCCAATGATCTGGTAAATTTAAGGATTTATTAAATTTCAGTAAAAATAAAAACACCCGCGAAAAACACGGGTGTTCTGAAGAAATTTCAATTGAGATTGTTTGAATGAAATGTTTAGTCTAAATTAATAAAATAATTTAAATTATTCACCATTTTATGAATTTAAATTGATGAAATTCAATGGTCTGCATAATATTATGAAAAAACAAGGTGATTTTGTCTTTAAGTTTGTTGCGTGAAAAGATAAATAGCTAAAAATTGAAAATATTATCTGAATTGATAGAAAAGGTTAAAATCCTGCGTCAGAAGAAGGTTTCAATTGTCTTAATTGTTTGATGATTCCTTTGATGGCGCCATTGGTCCCTATTTTTACGGAATTTACGGTTGAACCCAGAAGACGCATATTCTTTTTATAGGTATCGTAATCGGTTTCTGTAAGGAGATTTCCTTCGGAATCAAAAAGTTTCATACTTACCACTACCTGATTGGAAAATACATATTTACCTATTCCCACCTTAAAATATTTCACTTTGGAAACTACGGCAAAATCTGCATCATTGTTGGAGTTATAATCTGCAATGGTCTGCTTATCAATACTGTCGAAAGAAATTTGTGTTTCCGTACGGATCATTTTGTTTTTTCTTTCGCTTAAATTATCAGAAACAGCTGTAAAAAATGCCAGATTGGTAGGTTCTTTAATCTCCTCGATGTCTGGCTCTACTTCGGGATTGAAGTACAGTACTTTTTTTATTTTTGATTCGGAATTTCTTTGTGCCTGTAGGGAAGAAGCACTTAGAAATATGATTAGGGTAACAGTTGTAAAGGATATAAATTTTCTCATCACTAATTCGAATGCAAAATTACTGCCTTTTAATGGGATACCATAATTTTTTTAAGATATTTTTAACATTTTTTTCTATCAAATTTCATTTACAGAATCAATAATGTTTGCAGAATAAAAATAAAGTCGTACTTTTGCACCCGTTACATAATAATCATTAAACAATATTGGAATGTACTTAACAACAGAAAAAAAGCAGGAAATTTTCTCTAAACACGGGAAATCTGCACAGGACACAGGAAGTGCTGAAGGACAAGTAGCACTTTTCACTTTCAGAATCAATCATTTATCTCAGCATTTAAAGGCTAACCGTCATGATTTCAACACAGAGAGATCTTTGGTTAAATTGGTAGGTAAAAGAAAAAGATTACTAGATTATCTTAAAAACAAAGATATCAACAGATATAGAGCGATTATCGCTGAACTAGGTTTAAGAAAATAATCTACAAGATTTTAAGATAAAAGCAATCTCGAAAGGGGTTGCTTTTTTTTGTGATAATTTTTAGTGTTTTGAAATTATTTGATGAGACTCTTCGACATCGCTCGGGATGACATCACGATACTATGTCTTAAAAATATTCGGAATAATTTGCCAGTGTCATCCTGAGCGAAGTCGAAGGATCAAATATAGATTTTAAATATTTATACAAAAAAAATGAGACGCTAAAAGCATCCCATTTCAATATTTATTTTAAAGTTAATGTCCGGATTTTGCCTCGGTTGTTTTTACATGGCTCAAATACCTGGTGCAATAAGCGCCGAAAATTAATATAACCACATAGCAGAAAACCGGAATGATGAATGAGGTCTGAACACCAAAAATATCAGCTAAAAATCCTTGGAAAATTGGTACAATAGCACCTCCCAGAATGGCCATTACCACTAAAGAAGAGCCCTGGCTGGTATATTTTCCTAATCCTGAAATTGCCAGCGTATAAATATTAGAAAACATAATAGAATTGAATATTCCGATTCCCAAAACACTGTACATGGCCATCTCACCCTGATTGATTATTGTGGAGATTAATAAAATAACATTTACCGCCGCGAAAATAGAAAGTGTTCTTGCCGGAGCTGCTTTCCCGATAAAAAACGCTGCAAAATTGAGCAGGATAAATACAATGAAAAAGCTGATCTGGGCAAAGCTAAGATTTACAACGCTGAAGATCACAAGAAAAACTAAAGCTGCAGCTCCAAGCATGAAAACCGCTTTTTTTGCCTGACTGATCGATTGATTCAGGGAAATTGCTCCCAGAAAACGACCGATCATAGCCCCGCCCCAATATAAAGAAAGGTAGTTTTTACTGATCGTTTCATCGAATCCCATAATTTGCGGCTGTTCCAGAAAGCTGATGATGAAGCTTCCCACGGCTACCTCGCCGCCCACATAACAAAACATTGCAAAAACCCCGAATATCAGGTGATTGTGCCTTAATGCGCCCCAACCTTTTACGATTTCTTCGGTTTCCGTGGTGAATGAAGGGAGTTTTACTCTTGAAATGAGTAAGCCTACTAATAAAAGAATAGCAGCGAAGATTAAATACGGAATTCTGGTTGCCACCGCACTGAAAGACCCGTCCGGCTCAGAAAAAAGCTCAAAAATCAAATGTCCTCCTAAAACCGGTGCAATTGTAGTCCCGAATGCATTGAAAGCCTGAGTCATATTCAACCGGCTGGATGCGGATTCTTCTGATCCCAGTAAGGAAACATAGGCATTGGCAGTAATTTGCAATACGGTAAATCCTAATCCTAAAATGAATAAAGCTCCCAGGAATAAAGGATAAGAAGAAAAAGTTGCGGCCGGATAGAATAAAATACAGCCTAAAGCTGCCAGACCGATTCCGAATAAAATTCCTTTTTTGTATCCTACTTTGTTAATGGGATCTCCATTGGAAATTGAAATGAAAAAATAGATCAGGGATCCGATAAAATAAGCTCCAAAAAAACAAAACTGAACGAGCATGGATTTGAAGAAGCTCAGTTTAAAAAGCTGTTTCAGGTAAGGGATCAAAATGTCATTCATACAAGTGATGAATCCCCACATAAAAAACAAAAGAGTAATGGTAATAAGCGGAACAGTGTAATTCCTGCCTTGCGATTTTACTTCATTATTAATCATAAACACATATTTAGTAAGAGAAATTTCTGTTCTCTTTTAATTCAAATCATCACAACGGTTTGAAATCTTCTGTTAAATCCTAAAATAATTAAAAATTTTAATCGAAAACCCAGAAGCTTAGCAAATATAAGGGACGGGAAGTTTTGATGCAAACTTTATTAAGTTTTTAATATAAATTTTATTTTTGATGATTTTAAAATATATTGTTTGAGATGATTAATTTTATTTATTTAAAATAAAATTCGGTTTATTAATGTTAATTCTATTTAAAAAATGATATTTATTTGTTTTTATCAAAATGAGATAATAAAGCCTGTTTATTTTACATCAGAAAGGAATTATTCAATAATATTTAGCGGTAGATTTTCATATTTTGGTGCTAAAAATTTAAAAAATCATTATAATATATTACCTTTGCATCGAAAATTTAAAAAGTTTAAATAATTAATCGTACTCAATACGGAGTACAAGAGACGAAAAATTTTATGAGTATACCTCAAGCGTTTACAGAAATGATTACTCTTGCAGACGGCAGAGAAATCACCATTGAAACAGGGAAGTTGGCAAAGCAGGCCGATGGATCTGTGGTAGTTAAGATGGGCGGAACAATGCTTTTAGCAACTGTTGTAGCCAATAAAGAAGCAAATCCAGGTGTAGACTTTTTACCATTAACAGTAGATTACAGAGAAAAATTCTATGCAGGTGGAAAAATTCCCGGGAATTTTTTCCGTAGAGAGGCAAGACCTTCGGATCAGGAAATTCTGACGATGCGTCTTGTAGACAGGGTATTGCGACCGCTTTTCCCTGAAGATTTCCATGCTGAAGTTCAGGTAATGATTTCCTTACTTTCTTATGACGGAAAGTCAATTCCTGATGATTTGGCAGGTTTGGCGGCATCTGCTGCGATTGCCATTACCGATATTCCTTTCAACGGGCCTATGTCTGAAGTAAGAGTTGTGAGATTTGACGGACAGCTTTCTATTAACCCAAGCTTTGAAGAACTTAAAAATTCTGAGCTTGATATCATGGTAGGAGCTACGAAAGATTCTATCGTAATGGTAGAAGGGGAGATGAAGGAGATTTCTGAGCAGGAAATGCTGGAAGCTATCATCTTCGGTCATGGTGAGATCAAAAAACAAATCGAAGCACAGGAAAGGCTGGCTGAGAAAGTAGGAAAAGCTTTCCCAAAGAGAGAATATTCCCACGAAGTTCACGACGAAGCGATCCGCGAAAAAGTATGGAAAGAATGCTATGATAAAGTATATGAAGTAGCAAAAACTCCATCAAATAAAGAAGAAAGACACGAAAAATTCAAGGCTGTTCTTGATGAATTCTTAGCGCAATATGTAGATAATGCAGAAGAATTGGAAAGAGTAACACCTTTCGTGAAAGTATACTATCATGATGTAGAGAAAGAAGCGATGCGTCAGATGATTTTGGAAGACAATATACGTCTTGACGGTCGTGATCCTCAGACGATCCGCCCGATCTGGTCAGAGATTGACTATCTTCCGGGAGCTCACGGATCTGCTGTATTTACGAGAGGGGAAACTCAATCGTTAACAGCTGTAACGTTAGGTTCGGTAAAAGATGCCAACATGGTTGACAGCGTAATGTCGCAGCACGACGAAAAATTCTTCCTACATTACAATTTCCCTCCGTTCTCAACAGGTGAAGCAAGACCTTTAAGAGGTACTTCAAGAAGAGAAGTAGGACACGGAAACCTGGCACAGAGAGCTTTACAGGCTGTAATTCCTGCTGAAAATCCTTACACTATCAGAATTGTTTCCGATATTCTTGAATCAAACGGTTCGTCTTCAATGGCAACGGTTTGCGCAGGAACATTGGCTTTGATGGATGCTGGTGTACAGATTACAAAACCTGTTTCAGGTATTGCAATGGGATTGATCACGGATACAAAATCCGGTAAATTTACGGTACTTTCTGATATCTTAGGAGATGAAGATCACCTTGGGGATATGGACTTTAAAGTGACGGGAACTGCAGACGGTATCACAGCGTGCCAGATGGATATCAAAATCCAGGGGCTTTCTATGGATATCATGGAAAAAGCTTTGATGCAGGCTAAAGATGGAAGATTACATATCTTAAATAAAATCACGGAAACTATTTCTGAACCAAGAGCAGACGTAAAACCTCACGCTCCGAAAATGGTAGTAATGGAAATCCCGAAAGATTTCATCGGTGCAGTAATCGGGCCTGGTGGAAAAATCATTCAGCAGTTACAGAAAGATACGGATACGGTTATTGCTATTGAAGAACAAGGCGAAATCGGACGTATCGAGATTGCAGGAACTGACAGAGAAAAAATCAATAATGCTGTTGCTAAGATCAATGAAATTACTTTCGTACCTGTAGTAGGCGAAGTTTACAAAGGTAAAGTAGTGAAAGTAATGGATTTCGGAGCTTTTGTAGCAATTGCTAAAGGTACTGAAGGACTTCTTCATATCTCAGAAATTGAATGGTCTCGTTTAGATAAAGTTCCTTATGCAGAAGGTGATGAAGTGGAAGTGAAGTTCATGGGTTATGATGACCGTAAGAAAATGAAACTTTCAAGAAAAGTTCTTTTACCTAGACCTCCAAGACCGGAAGGAAAACCAAGACCGGAAGGCCAGGGAAGACCTAACGACAGACCAAACAGACCGGAAGGACAAAAACCTCAGGGTGAAAAGCCTGCGGATCATCAAAATCCTCCGACTGAAGCTTAAGAACATTAAATTCTTATATAAAAAATCCCTCAAAGTAATTTTTGAGGGATTTTATTTTTGCTTAATAATTCTATCCGTTTCCGATTCTCTGTTTCAAATCTTCCGCGCCGCCCGTCTTTCTTGGCTGCCCGGTTTTTCCGGAACCAAAATTATAGGTGTAGGAAAGCGTTGCAACACGCGTATCTCTTCTTACTACAAAGTTTTCTACATAATTTGAATAAACATTTCTCGCCTCAGGATTGCTTTTAAGGAAAATATCATTGAAAGAAAATTTCAGCGTGCTGTTATTTTTAAATTTCTTCTGAGCACCAATATTTACAGACCACATTGGTTTCAGGAACATGTAAGCGTACACTTCTTTTGCCTTATAATTTCCTGTAAGCTCGGCAGAAAACCCGTTTCCTAGTTTAAAAGAGTTGATACTGTTGATATCAAAGGTAAAATTCCCCTGGTTTTTAATGGAAGTATCAGCAATATTTCCCGTATAGCTGCCGTAGTAGAAATTGGCGTTATTGTTCATATCCCACCATTTAGTCACTTTTACAGGAGCAATAAGATTCAATCCGTAATATGAAGCGGAACTCAGGTTTTCATTAGCCTGAACCACTACAATATTCCCGTTTTCCACCGTTGGTTTCAGAACATCTGTAATATTATTCTTCGTTTTGCTGTAGCTTAGGGTGGCGAAATATTTATTTTTAAAGCTGTAAGTAAGCTCATAATTCATCGTAGTTTGTGGATTCAGATCCGGATTTCCTGCCTGGTACGTAGTGAGATCCAGATAGAATTTGAACGGATTCAGCTGTCGGTATGTCGGTCTGGTAATTCTTCGGCTGAAATTGAGCTCTACTGTATTTTTATCATTCAGATCATAAGAAAAAACAGCGCTTGGAAATAATTGAGTGTAATTCTTTTTGTTGATCTGATTAGTGGTAATCTGATTCCCTTTCACATTGGTATTTTCCACTCTCAAACCGAAATTTACCTTAAATTTGTCCCAGTTTTTTATTAAATTTCCATAAATGGCATTAATATTTTCTTCATAAATAAAATGATTCGTTTTAGATTGATCCAAAATCAGGCTTCCTGAACTTGCATTAAAAAACTGAAGATCGTTATCTGCTTTTACAAAACTTGTTTTAATTCCGGTTTCTAATTTCCAGTTCTTTTTGAAAACTTTGGTAAGATCAGATTTCAGGGAATAAATGTTCAGATTTCCGTCTAAATCTCCTTTCAGGTTATAAGGATTGGGAGCCAGGGAAGTTGAAGGTACAGGATTTCCGTTTACATCAAAATTACGGGTAATAAAATTCTGCATGGATGTATTGGAATAATTAATAAAATCCATATCCGTTACAAGCTCCGAACCTAAAGAATCAATCGTAAGCTTATGGTTAAGGTTAAGAGAAACATTTTTCCAGTGATCGCGGTTGTTGCTTTCTGTATTTGACGTTCCCGAAGGCTGGTAATTGTTATTTAAAATCAAAGTCTCATTATTGCTTGTGGGATCAAACCTGTTGCTGATAAAACCAACGGAAAATCCAAAGACATTTTTATCATTTGCATAATAATCCATCCCGGCTTTTGCGATGTGGTTCCGGAAATTCATTTTAAGGAAATTATCCTGTACATAAGCTTTCTGGAAGGCTCCGTTTTCATCGTAAAAATTTCTGTCCAGCATCAGATGGTTAAAAAATTCCCTGTATGCAAAGCTGTAGTTAGCGAAAAGGTTTACTTTTTTATTCCTGTGATTGATGTTGAAACTGTTGTTGTTTTTAATATATTTTCCGGTTCCCAAAGCTGTTGAAACGCTTCCGTTTGTTCCTTTTCTCTGATCTTTCTTAAGCTTGATATTAATGATTGAAGTTCCGGCTGCATCATATTTTGATGAAGGATTGGTGATGAATTCCACTTTCTCTACACTTGCAGATGGAATTCCGCGAAGATAGTTAGCAAGGTCGGTTCCGGTCATCGGTGTGTTTTTTCCGTCGATCTGTACCAGCAAATTTCCCTTTCCGCGGAGGCTGATATTGTCATTGTTGTCCACTTTCACACCGGGGCTTTTTCAAGTACTTCAAATGCCGAATTTCCGGTGCTTACAATGCTGTTTTCTACATTCAGGATCATTTTCCCGTCCTGCCTTTCAATGTAAGGTTTTGTTTTTGTGATTGTTACGGCTTCTATAGCTTTTTCATTCAATGATATTGAAGGAAGGGTAGTGTCTCCTGTTACCGAAATGTTGTCTGATGCATACGTTTCAGCTCCGTTTCTATTGATTTTAATTGAATAATTTCCCGAAGCAAGATCATTGAAGCTGAAATTTCCTTTCTGATCTGCAACTTCTGTTTTGACTAATTTATTTTCAGAATTAAATAAATTGATTTCTATCTGATTCATTTTTTCGGAATCAATTTTTCCGGTTAAGGAAAAGTTCTGCACTGTTTGTGCCTGCAGCATGCTGAAAGCTGAAAGGATCCAAACGAAAATGAGTAAAAATATTCTGGCCATTGTGTTTATTTATTAGGATTAATACAATTTTTTGATATTGTAAGCAAAGCGGAATTCATGATTTCAAGCATTTCTTCCGAAATGCCGTTCAATGCGGTTTTCCTGTTTTCTTCTACAAGATGCTGGACTTTCTTAATGATTTCCTTTCCGGATTCTGTGACTTCCAGATTGGTCTTCCGGCGGTCTTCTGTATGGGTGTTTCTTGTAATATATTCTGATTTTACAAGCAATTCAATGATTCTCGTTACGGAAGCATTGTCTTTAAAAACAATATCCCCGATTTCGTTTTGTGTGATTCCCGGGTTTTCAAGAATAGCTTTAATAATTAGCCATTGGTCAATCGTTATATTAAAATTATTCGCCTTTAATTGTCTCTGGGCATAATTTCTATAGGTTCGGATGGCTTTATCCAGATTATAGAATATGATTGAGTCTAATTTTTCCATGATAATTTTTTAGTTAAATTTAAAATGATTTATCAAACATTGATATATCAATTAATAAGTTGATGAAGTTTAAAATTTGTTACAAAGAGGCTGAAAATTTTGAAAAAATAATTGTGATTCATAAAATGAATTGAAATTCAATTAATTAAAATGCCACCAGTTCGGTGAATTTTTCGTATATTTGTATATAATTAATAAAAAGGTCTCTGCCTTTGCTTCTCTGTAAAGTTTAGAATTTCAATTTTTTTCTCTCCAGTTTTTGCTTTTCAGCTGACATTTTTTAATAGTTTCCATGGCCTGAAAGATGGATCCGGAACATTAAAAAGCTTTTTATTTCTTTTCATTCCGAAAAGTGAACTCATTGAATAACAATTAATTTACAAGTATATATGGCAGATTCTTTCTCTAAAAAAGAAAATCTTAAGAAAAAAATCGAAAAGCAAAAAGAAAAAGCTCTTAAACGTGAAGAGCGTAAATCGAGCAACAACAAAGGAAAAGCTCTGGATGAGATGTTTATGTATGTGGATGCAAACGGCCAGCTTACAACTACGCCGCCGGATGCCAGTGACAATCCTGAGATTAACGTTGAAGAAATACGTCTGGGTGCAGCACCTATAGAAGCTGAGGAAATCAGAAAATCTGGAATCATCACGTTTTTCAGTGAAAAAGGGTACGGATTTATTACTGAGGATAAAACAAAAGAAAATGTATTTTTCCACAGCAATAACTGTTCTGAACCTGTAAAAAAAGGAAATAAAGTTTCTTACGAAAAAGAGAAATCACCAAAAGGTTTTTCTGCAGTAGATATTAAAATTGTAAGATAAACACACCAATTTATATAGAAAAGAGCTCCGTACTTCGGAGCTCTTTTTTTATGTTTAGTTAAAAATTTTCATTTAGCTGTTGTATAGATTTTCACGGATTTCCACCAGGATTTTTGTAGTTTTCGAGATATCTGGTGTTTCCGGAAGAGTAGAAACTAAGTGATAATGCTCAATGGACCGGATCAAGTCTTCTGCTTTCTGCATTACTGCTTCATACGGCCAGTTCCCGGCTTTTATGTCCAGCAGTTCGTCCCGGTTTTCTACGCAGATATTCAGGAAATTTGTTTTGAAAATCTGTTCACAGGACTGCAAAAGACGGATGGTGTGCATCATATTTTTGCTGTCATAATTCTGCCCGTGGTTTTGATTGACATTGTAACGGTCTTCATTCCGCTCGGAAACCCATTTCCAATATTCCCGGTAGTCTTTGCAATACGTAGAGTAGGCATCAAGATTACAGAAGAGATAGGCCAGTGGCTTTTCACCTTTCGGGACCGATGATACGGAAACCTGATTGGCTTCTTCATTCTGGATAATTCCTTTGTAATTAAGATCCCCCGTTTCATTATAGAAAAGTGCAAACATTCCTTTGGTATTGTCAATGCTTATCAGACCGCATTTTTCCTGAACCAAACCACCCCTTCCTTCGGACAGCCCTCCAGATGAGGGGAATTCCTGCAGCCATTTCTTCAACGGAACGGAACCCTGATTCTGCAAAATATAACAGAAATCAAGAATGGATTTTCTCTCTTTGTCGATTGGGTTCAGAATCTTTTTGTTGAGTCCTTTTGCTTTTTTGATCTGCGAAATGGCATACCCTGCAAAGGTATCTTTACATAATTTGGAAAGAAAATCTTCAGGCTTCAGCAAATCCATTAACGGATTTTTATGCTGAATACAGTCTTCCGGACTCGCCAGAACTTCCAGAATATTCGGATTGTTTTTCTGCAATAACTCTACAAATCTCCCGATCTCATAATACGTAATATCATTTGTTTCATTGGAAATCTGCAGAATATAGTTTAAGCCAAAAAAATCTTCTTTCGGTAAATAATACACTCCTCGGATATCTGTATCCGAGTTTTCCGTTGCGAGCCCGAAAGAGCGGCTTCCGGAGATGGATTGGAAGAGGATGAGGTTGCGGGATTTTATGTCTTGGATATTAATCATATTTGCATCATTTTATCATAGTGACTTTTACCGCCTATTTTTTCAAATAATAGTTCGAAAGTTTTTAATGCAACTTATTTAGATTCATCAGAGATTCTTGTAAAATAAATTTCATCATTTGTAGATACACTATGGCTTCCATCTTGCATTTCAGAAATTAATGCTGTAATGATTAAGTTCTCTGAACTTTCTTCAGGTGTATCTTCTCGCAGGCTCCATAAATCAACACCATTTATTAGTCCCATAAAATTTCCGTAGCTTTCAACAATTCTACGCATATTATTCATAAGAGATATTGAAATTTTTTGAGAATTATCTTTTTTGATTTCCTGCCATAATAATTGATAATCGTTGAATGCAACATTTTCATATTTGGTAATTCTTTCTATAACAGAAGTATTATTTGTTTTTTTTAGATTAAAATAAGAGGTTGAATTACATATTCTTTTACCAAAATATAAAGCTACCTCTTTATAGAAGAAAATGTTATGTGTTAAGATAAAAACTTGTTCTATATTTTCATTTTTTAATTGATCAATGAAATTATTTCCTTGTTGATCTTTTCCTTTCCCTTTTTTTGCAATTAGCCTTCTAATTAAAGTTGAAACAAAAAACAAAACTTGACTATCCATACTTGATACTGGATCATCAATTATAATAATTTTCTTTTTTGAGGAATTATCAGTATCATTTGTTCCAAGACATAATTGATAAAAATATAAAAATGCTATAAAATTTTTTTCTCCTTCACTTAATGTTTTAAAGATATGATTATTCGAGGTTTCTCCTTCTCGCAAAATAAAATATTTGATGATATTATTTTCAGATTCTTTTCTTTCAATTTTAAATCCTGTAAAATTATTTTTTAATAGCAAATCATTTATATTATCAACAGCTTTTTGAGTGTTAATTGTTTGGCTTTGCCATTCTTTAATTTTATCTTTTGATTCAATTTTTTGATTTTTAAAAGTATCAATTTCTGCTTTTAATTTTTCTAATTTTTCAAGACTGTAATTATCCGCAATCTTAAAAGAATTGATTTTGTCTTTAACCTGATAGGAAATATACTCCATATTTCATCTGTTAATTCTTGTTGGTTTTGTTCTTTGTTGTCAATTTCTTTATTATGAATTCTAATATTTTCGTTGACTTTTTCAATTTCGATTTTAAATAATTCAATAGTTTCTAACTTTTTCTTTTCATTAGGATTATCAATTTTAGCCTGAATTTCTTTTTCATTTTTATTCAAAATCTTTGTTAGTTGATTTTGTATTTTTAGGATATCAAACTTAACCAAATCTGAATCTGTTAAAGCTTTCAATGTTGAATCAAAAGAGGAAGTTTTGTTAACATAATTAGAATATAATTCTTTAAGATTTTTAATTTTTTCTTCTCTTGTAGTATCAAAATAACTTTCAAATTGCTTTAATAAATCTTTATCAATTGTTTGTTTCTGACAGAAAGGGCAATCTTGAATTTCTTTTTCCTTATTCAAAAAATTAATTCCTTGTTGAACCCAAGCACTATTGTTTAATTTATTAATAATAAAAGCAATAGGAACATCATTACTTCCTAAAATAATTTCTTCTAAAGCATTATTAAGTTCTTTTTCTAAATCAAGTATTTCATTAAAATAATTAACGGAAATATTATTCTCTATTTTAACTAATTCTTCTAAATAGTATTTTTTATATTTTTCAGAAATATAATTTAAGTTTTGTGAAGTGTATTCTGTATTGTTTATTTCAACAAGTTTTTCATAAAAAGGATCTTTTCTTCCTCCTAAATTTATTTTGTTAAAGTTCTCTTGAAATTGCCTATTGTAACTCCAGCAATCTTCTACTATATTAACATACTCTTGCTTTTTTGAATTTTCAAGCTTTTGTTTTTCTTCATCTTTATCTAAAATTGATTTTTCAATGTTTTGTAATGTTAAATATTCATTTTTTATATTTTCATCAATTTCTTCATTCTTTTCATCCAGTGAAAAAATTCCGGATAGTTCAGTTTTGATGTAAAAGTTATTTTGCACAAAATCGGAATCAAATACAATTATTTCTTCTTCACTTCGATTAAAAGCATTAATAGAGCATTTATTGAAGGGGCTTACGAGAACTTCGTTTTGAGAAAGATTATAAAATAAACGCGCAATTGTAGACTTTCCAGAACCATTATTACCAAAAAAGAAATTTACTTTTTTGAGATCATTTATTTCAGTAAGGTTTTTATAGGTGGCAACTTGATTAAGTTCAATTCTTGTTATCATAAGTTGAAGGTTATTAATAGTTTACTGTAAATATAATATGAATAGTATAAAAAACGACTACGGATTCCCGTAATCGCTTATTTATATTGCTAATATCTCTCTAAAAACCCTCTCCATCTCACCTTTATCCGCATTTCCACCCTTCAAACTCTTCGCTCTTTCCTCATTATCCTTCACCATTTTCTCCAAAAATCCAAACAATTCCCAGTCATTTGGATGATAATAAGATTCTCCTTTTGTAGCTTTTAAAGTGATCAAATTTTCTATTTTCGTTCTCGTAAAATCATCGACTAAAACCAGCAATTCACTGAATAAAACTGGGGGAACAGTTCCTTTTTCCAGTATCCATTTTCCGGTTAGAGAAGTTCTGAGGCAGTAAAAATAAGATTTCAATTTTACTTCATCGGTTCTGCTGGTTTCCAGGTATTTTTTGCTCATGCTCAGATAATGGTAAGAAACTGCTATCGGAGAAAAACATTCATCCGCCAGAGGCTTAAACAAATCATAAAATTTTCATTCTTTACATAAACGATCGGTGAATAAAACCAGCTTAATAAAGCGGCATTTGACCTCAACAGCAAATGAAAAGTTTTCCTTAAATCCCATCCCGAACCATCCAGATCATCTTCGGTCATGAATTCTATTGTTTCATCTTTATCCCACGGCGCGTTTTTCCTCGACTTCTTTTAATTTTTCTAATATTTTTGGTAACATGTTTTCGTTGTTTTTTTGGTTAAAAATAAAGGCGCAACTTGTTTAAAAACTTTCTGCTTTAAGGCACAATGATTTTATCTTCGATAAAATTACATTTGCATGAAAAACTTTGATTCTTAATTTACTTTAATGAGACTTAGGAAAATGGAGCGTTAAGAAAATTAAAAGTTAATCCGTTAAAAAATTTCCACTGTTTGAAGCGCGACCAAAATCTTGAACCGAAGAACAATCTTAAATTCGCGCAAGTTTTGGGAATTTTAGGATTAACTTTTAATTTTTAGCGGAAGTTTCTAAGTCTTGAATTTTTGTTTCTTTTGTTTCAAGACAAAAGAAATATTAAGCTTTTCTAAGTTTCTTCTTCCTTTTCCAGGGCGCATTCTTCTGAACATCTCCCGCCATGATACATCCGTAAGGCATCACTTCATCCAGAACTTCACAAAGTCCGTATTCTTCAATCTGGGCTCTCACGTTTTTGGCACTTTTATAAGCCGTCGGAAGCTCGGAAATATCAATTTCATTAGTAAAGAAACGAACGTCAAGTCCTTTTGTTTCCTCTGCAAAAACTTCTTCAATGGTTTTATGAGCCAAAGATTTTTTATGCTGGGTTCTGCTGAAATTTCTTCCCGCTCCGTGTGGTGCAAAACCGAGATTTCTCTCGTTGGTGGTCCCTTTTACAATCAAAACAGGTTCTGACATATTTAGCGGAATCAGTCTTGGTCCCGTAATATCCGGCATAAATTTATCGTCCAAAGGCGTTGCACCTTTTGCGTGGTAAAATAAATCTCCATCTTTGAAAACAAAATTATGCTCGTTCCAGTATCTGTCTTGTTTTTCAATTTCCAATTTAGTTAAAACGGCATCGTGGATAGAAGTATGGTTTTCTTTCGTCCATGTTCTTACCAGCTGAAGTGCTTCCCAGTAGGATTTTCCTTCTTCGGTTTCATACGGAATCCAGGCATTTTCTCTCAATGTTTCAGGGGAAATTTCCTGTCTGAATCTGTTTGCCACCTTCATTCCTTTATCATATAATGCAGCTCCCGGCGCTCTTGAACCGTGATGTGTTACCAACATTGTATTTCCGGTATTTTTTGAAATCCCGACAAATAAGAAATGGTTTCCGTCACCCTGCGTTCCCATATGAGAGCGGGCGATGCTTATTAATTTTTCATCATTCAGGAAATCATTTGCTCTGAAAGCATCTATCAATTCCTGAGACATCTGCATTTGCTCGCCTCTTGGCCTTCCTCCATATCCGAAATGGGTGATCGAATGGGCAGCATCCAAAACTTCTTTAGGGTCTGCTTTTCCAAAATCGGTCAGCATTACAGAACAGCAGATATCTGCGCTGTGAAATCCGGGATGGATGGCATTTTTTGCCACTACAACTCCGCCAACAGGAATATGACCTTCAGGACCTGTAGGACAGGCATCGGGCATAATGGCACCTGCAACTAATGTTGGTGTTTTCATCAAAACTTTCATGGTGTTGATTACTTTTTCCACGTTATCGTTCTCACTTTCATGCTCTGCTCTGATATTGATGACAAAATCTTTTGCTGTTTCATGAAGCGGAATAAACTCAGGCTGTTTGAATTGCTCCAAATATTCTTTGATTTGATTTTCGTCTAATTTATTTTCATTGATATGAGCAATAGCTTCTTTGAACCATTTTGCCGGTCTATATCCTAATTCTATTAATTGATTTCCGTTAAATTCCATTTATTGTTTCATTTTGTTGATGCAAAGTAAGAATACAAGTGTGCAATCTTTTTGCGTAGTTGAATTTATTTGAATATTTTTGAATAAAATTATTAAAAAATGATCTTGGAACAATTAAAAAACTCCCCCGAAACAATTGAGTTTAAGGAGGTAATCTCCTATATTGATGAGAATTACAATTTCACACCCACTAAATTTACAAATGGTAATACCATAAATGAAGCCGACCAAAATAATGGTTCCTGCAAAGTTTTCAGCTTTGGAAAATTGAATAATCTGTCTAAAGATGAGGTTTTGAATCTTTTTGGAGAGTTTTACAGAGAAGATGTTCTGAAAAATCCAGAAGGAACAGACCATCAGAATATCCGGAATTTCATGGAGTTTGGCTGGGATGGGATTTCTTTTGAAGGGGAAGCCTTGAGTAAAAAATAGTTTTTCGTCATTGCGAACAGACCGGAGGTCTGCGAACGTAGTTCAGAAGTGACGATGCAATCTCTTTAAAATATGGCATGTTTGAGATTGCCGCTCCGCAAGCTCTTGGCGATGACAATCAGAACGAAAAGTGAACTAAAAACCGCCTCCGCGTGAGGGATACGCAAGGTCCGACTGAAAAGAGGAGTTCGGGCTTGGGGCGAAGCCCCGAGCCCGAACCGAAACGAAGTGGAGCCTGAAGCAGCCCGGCCCGGAGTGACGGTGCAGGAAACCTCATAGGTTTTTAAAACCTATGAGGTTTAGAATTGGAAAAACGTAGGGACACGCCCAAATAAAAATAAAATGTCATCAAATAAAAATGCATTAATCCGTTATAAAACCTTAGATAAATGCCTGAAAAATAAATATAGAAAATATACTTTGGAAGATCTCATCGATGAATGTTCCGAAGCTCTTTTTGAATTTGAAGGCAAGGAGTCTTTTGTAAGCAAGCGTACGGTACAGCTGGATCTGCAGAATATGCGAAGCGAGAAATTCGGGTATGAAGCGCCGATTGAGGTGTATGAAAAGAAATACTACCGATATAGCGACCCTGACTACAGCATCCATAATATTTCAGTGAATGAAAGTGACCTGAAAGCGATGAATAATGCGGTTCAGATTTTAAAGCAATTCAAGGATTTTTCAATGTTTAAAGAGATGAACGGGGTCATTCAGAAGCTGGAAGATTCTATTCATTCTACCAGCCAGAAATCCATCATCCATCTGGATAAAAATGAACAGCTGAAAGGGCTGGAACATATTGATATTCTGTATGAATCGATTTTAAATAAGAAGGTATTAAAAATTCTTTATAAAAGCTTTACCGCAAAGGAATCAAATATTTATGTAGTTCATCCGCAGCTGCTGAAAGAATTTAACAACCGCTGGTTTTTAATCTGCCTTCACAAAGGAAAAATGTATAATCTCGCCCTGGACAGAATGGAAAGCATTACTGTTGAAGAAAATCTGGAATATATTGATCATCACCTGGATGGCGACGAATATTTTAAAGATATTGTGGGAGTTACGGTTTCCGATACGATGAAACCACGTAATGTGGTCTTTTTTGTAGATTCTTCCAACGCTCCTTACGTAAAAACGAAACCGCTCCATAAAAGTCAGGAGATAGTAAGTGAAGATGAAAAAGGAACGGTTTTTAAGATTTGTGTCCAGTTAAACTATGAGCTGGAAAGGCTTCTGTTGGGTTTCGGAGATTGCCTGATAGTTTACAAACCCCGCAGACTGCGATTAAGACTGGAGGAAAAATTTAAAGCTGGCAGCCGGAACTATGAAAATCTTATTGTGGAAGATGAAGACTAATTGATATTTTGCCGATCATCATTTTATAATGGCTTGGAAATTGTATTAATTTTTCTATAAAATAAACTATTATGAAATCAAGAATATTAAAAGCGGTAGTAGCTCTTGTGGCCCCATTAGTAATCGAATTTATTGTAAAAAAAATATCAGAAAAGCTGGATAAGAAAAAGCCGGCAACGGAGCCTAAACAGCTTCCGTCACCCCACTAAAGTAGTTCGAATTTAAAATTATAGAAAAGAGACTGTTCATTGAAGCAGTCTCTTTTTATATTGTGTGGCTTCGAGAGCCTCAGCCACCGTTATGCATGTTTACAAATAACAATTTGAAGGCTGAGACTCTCGAAGCCACATATTATTTATATAAAATCATACACTCCGTTTTTCCAGCCGAGAACTTTTCCGGAGTCTGCTTTGAGCCAGTTTTTCAGGATGGTTGCATAGACTTTCCGGAAATCTTCGGTGTAAATCAAATCTCCTTCATTTAAATTTTGTAAATCGGGAAGAGTATTCAGAAGTCCTTTCCTTTTCAGTCCGCCACTGATGAAAAACATTTGGTTGGCTGTCCCGTGATCGGTTCCATTACTGGCATTTTGAGCTACACGACGGCCGAATTCAGAGAACGTCATCAGCAGAATGTCATCAAAAAGCCCGTTGCTTTTCATATCTGCAACAAAGGATTTTACAGCTTCATTTATATCATTGAACAGTTTTTTCTGGCGGTCATTCTGATTCACGTGGGTATCAAAACTTCCTACGGAAAGATAATAAACCCTTGTATTGATATCAGATTTAATCAAAGAAGCAACTGTTTTAAAATCTTTTCCCAATTGTGAATTCGGGTAAGTCTGGTCTGTTTTTTTGGTTTTGCTTTTTTCGAAAATATAATCTGCATTATTGATGGTTGAACCTAAAGTCTGGTATAAATATGAAACCGTTTCATCATCATGATGGTGGTCATACAGAGATTTGAAATACTTTTCCTGGCTGGTCTGGTATAATCTTTTTGGGTCTTTGAAGGCAAAAGCTTTATTATTTTCACCTTTTAAGGCTAAGCTAAGCATATCATCCACTTCCAATGCCTGCGTAGGATGGTCGCAACGGTAGCATTCTTCATCCAGGAAACGCCCCAGCCAGCCTGTTTCCAGATATTCGTCGCTTTTACTGGCAGAATGCCAGATGTCCATGCTTCGGAAATGGGATTTATCAGGATTCGGATAGCCTACATTATTCATTACTGAAAGCTCGCCGTTATCATGAAGCTCTTTAAAATAGGATAGGGCAGGGTTAATTCCTGCTTCATCGTTCAGCTGTAAAGAATCTTTGATCGCAATGCTGTTTCTTTCTTTGAAGTAAATATCATTTTTTGTAGGAATAATTGTATTTAGACCATCATTACCGCCTGTAAACTGAAGCACCACCAATATCTTCTGATTGGGTTCTAAGGCTTCATCAAATGTCATGGCT
Source organism: Chryseobacterium daeguense DSM 19388 (assembly GCF_000430825.1). GTDB lineage: Bacteria > Bacteroidota > Bacteroidia > Flavobacteriales > Weeksellaceae > Chryseobacterium > Chryseobacterium daeguense. The sequence continues at coordinate 80,385 of NZ_AUMT01000001.1, forward strand.
TTCAGAAAATTAGGTATCAGAAATGATGCGGTAGCCAATGAACTTATTTTTAGGAATTCTCTTCTTTTGATTAACATAAAGTTAGGTTTTAGGTAATAGATAATAGGTTACAGATTTTAGGTTGCAGTTTACACTTGTATTAAGTGTCAGCTAAAATCTGCCACAATTGCTGTATCAAATCACATTAACTGATATTCCGGTGTAGACATTAAGTTAATGATATTCATTTTCACGCTTTTATCTGAGAAATTTTTTATAGAATTCATATCCATTGATTTTGAATTTTGAATTAAATAATCTTCACAGTTTTTACCGGCAAAAACTTTTTCCACCCGGGACCAATCGATCTGTATATTTGGATTTTTGAAAGTTTTGTTCAATGCAGTTTCTCGGGATTTCATTCCCATATCTATGTCGTCATCCGGTCTTGGGGAGTACTCCAAAGGCCGTAAACCGGACCAGATCTGTGGAATCTGCAGTCTCAGCATCAAGGTGGAGCTGTCAATCCACGATTTTCCGTTGGGCCAGCCGGCAACATTCGGTGGATAGAGGAGCATTTGTCCCAGTAATTTCTGATAAACAATAAGATTTTCCGGGTTTTGAATATTCATCGGGAGAGTTCGCATGATCCCTGCCATAAGCTCAATGGGAGATTTTATCCTGTTTCCGATGTTCTTTTTATCATAAAACCATGAGCTTGAAAAGATTTCGGTCATTAGTTTTTTAATATCATATCCTGATTGATAAAAATTCTCGCTCAGTTTGCTTACAATAGCCTCATCCACAATTTCATTAACGAAAAATTTATAAATTTTTGCGGTGATAAATTTTGCGGTAGCTTTTTGTTCAAGAATAATATTCAAAACATCAGAACCTGTAAAGTTTCCTGTTTTCCCGAGAAAGGTTTTTGTGCCTTCATCATGCTGCTTTTTTCTTTCTACAAAGTTTCCTTCTTTATCAAATCCCCATCCTGTAAAAGCTCTGGCGCCTTCCCTGATGTCCTTTTCTGTGTAATTTCCCCTTCCCATGGTAAATAATTCCATGACTTCACGGGCAAAATTTTCATTGGGATGATCTTTTTTATTTTGTTGATTATTTAAAAAACTAAGCATGGCAGGAGCCTGGCTCACCTCAAACAGAAGATCTTTAAAGCTGCCTAATGCATTTTTCCTGATTACATTTAAAATCTGCCTGTTGAATTTGGGGTTTTGTACCCTTGAAGCAAAATGTCCGTGCCAGAAAAAGGACATTTTTTCTCTCAGCTGATCTTTACTGTTGACCATTTTATCAAGAAAATTAAGGTTCAGCTCGAGATTCTGCTCTCTGTTGATCTTCTGGATTTCTTTTCGTTTTTCCGCAGGGGATTTATCATTCATGTAATCCACAGTCTCCACATCCGGGGTGTCATAATTGATATAGGTAAATGTCTCTTCCTTAAAAAGATCATTGATTAAGGTCTTTATATCCTTTTTATCCAGATTTTCAAGTTGATTGATTCCTGCACCAAAACCTGCACGCCACAGAAGATGTTTATTATTGATTAATGAAGGAACTGTCATATTTTGTTTTATTTTTTGATACTGATTAATAAAAAAGGTTAAAAATTAAAACGGTTAAGAATTGTTAATATTACTCTAAGTTTTTGATAATTAGGAAGCTGGGAGCTCGAGCGGGAAGTTTGTGGTACAATATTACTTCCAGCCTCCGTCTTCTAGCTTCCGGCCTTCAGAATATTTACTTAAACAATCATTTAAATTTTACTAAAATTAATTCGCTGATTTTCATTATTTTGTGAATTTTATTAATGTTAAATTGAAAAAAACGGCTTTGCTTGGCATGATTTTTACATCCTAGTGTTTAGTAAAATTAAAAATCAGAGTTATGAAAATGTTTAAACAGGCAATTGTACTGGCCGGTATTTTAACGGCAGGCGTTGTAAGCGCACAAAGTGCACAGATGAACAATATGATCAAGGTGGGTGCTAATGCTGGTTTGGCTGTTCCTGCAGATAATGTTTCTGCTTCTGTGGGCGTGGATGTAGCTTATCAGAACCTTATTACCCCGGGATTCGGGTTAGGTATTGCAACAGGATATACTCATTATTTTGGAAAAGATAATAACGGATATGATAATAATGATGTAGGTGTAGTTCCTGTAGGAGCTTTGATAAGAATTTATCCTAAGCAGACAGGATTTTATTTCGGTACAGATTTAGGATACGGATTCCTTATAGGAGATGAAAAAGTTGCATCAAACAATGCGCTTGACAGACCGGACGGAGGTTTCTACATCAAGCCGGAAATCGGGTACCACAACAGAGACTGGAATTTCTTTGTGCAGTATCAGAAAGTATTTGTAGGTGATAAAGGCGATTTGCCGAATCAGGACTACAATGTGGGAAACCTGGGAGTAGGATTCTCTTATAATATTCCATTAGGGAAGTAGTTAGATTTAATATAAACAATTATTAACCAAACCTTTTCAGAAACTTGGAAAGGTTTTTTCCTTCCCTGCAAGATTTACAAAAAGTATTATTATATTTGATAAAATTTGAGGTTATGATTTTGAATCCAAAATTCCCACTTTATTTACCAGGAGTGAAAAACGATAGCAATGATAACGTCTCTATCATTGGTGCAAACCTACGTGAGGATATTACAACTTTAGGTTATTTTGTTTCCAGTAACGGAGGTCTTGAGATGAAGATCCAGAATACTTATCCTACCAAAGAATATGCTTCTTTTACAGATATTCTGAAGAAGTTTGTTCAGGATAACCAGCTGGAGAATGCAAAAAGGCTGGCAATGGCTGTGCCGGGGCCCGTTCTTTACGGGAAAAGTAGTCCTGCAAGGCTGGGATGGAATCTTGATGTTGACGATTTTAAAAGAGATTTTGATTTTGAAAGAATAGATATGCTGAACGACCAGGAAGCATCCGCTTACGGAATGGCACTTTTGGAAGACAGTGATCTGGATCCTATCTATACCAGCGGTCATCTTGAGAAAGGAAATGTGGCTATTCTGGCTCCGGGAAATGGTTTGGGTGAAGCCGGATATTTCTTTGACGGGAAATATTTAAGACCATTTGCAACGGAAGGAGGTCACTCGGAATTTTCTCCAAGAACCAATGTGGAGGTAGAATTTTATCAGTTTTTAAATAATATCTACGGAATTGTAAGCTGGGAAAATGTACTTTCCAAGACAGGTTTGTTCAATATTTACAGATTTTTAAGAGATGTAAAAAGACATCCTGAACCGGAGTGGCTGGCTGAAAAGCTGTCTAATGGTAATTTTGTGGAAGAACTATTTAAAGCTGCAATGGAAGAAGATGTTCTGATCTGCAAAATAGCTTTGGATACTTTCCTGGAATTCCTTGCGAGAGAAGCCAATAACTTAACGTTAAAACTGAAAGCTACCGGTGGACTTCTGATTTCAGGAGATATTCCGCAGGCAATACAGCAGTATATCAATAAAGATAAATTCTACGAAAAATTCAAGATCAGTGATAAGATGGAGGAAATGCTGAGAAACATTCCGATATATCTGATCAGACAGAATCATACGGCCCTCAACGGTGCGGCGCTCTACACTGCTTATTATCAAGATTAAAAATATAAACTCCGAACATTCGGAGTTTTTTTATGGATGATATTATTCATGAAAATAATTGTTTTTATTGATGTACATCAACAGGATCTCTTGAGGAAGTTGGCTACATTTGCATCAGTAAATAACAAAACAAGTAATTATTATTTCAAATGAAAAAAATATTTTTATTAGCAGTATTAGCTGGTGGTTTAGCATTCGGGCAATCAAAAAAAGTAGTAGCATCAGACGTACACTGGTGGGGTTATAAAGTAGCAAAATCTGAGGCAAGCTCTCACGATGGTACTGTAAAAGTAAAATCCGGTGATATGGTAATGAAAGGAAACCAGTTAGTAGGCGGAACTTTCGTATTGGATATGACTTCTATCAACGCTACCGACCTTAATGGTGAATATCAGCAAAAACTGAACGGACACCTTAAAAACGGAGATTTCTTCGAAGTTGAAAAATTCCCTACGGCTACTTTCAAAATTACAGGGGTAAAGAAAAATAACGATAAAATCTATAACTCTTTAGTAACAGGAAACCTTACGGTAAAAGGAAAAACAAACCCTGTAACCTTCCCGGCAAAGATTTCTTACAGCAAAGGAGTGGTAAGTTTGGTATCAAACAAATTCTCTTTCGACAGACAAAAATTTGATGTAGCTTACAAGTCTACCATGCAGGATGTTTTTGTGAAAGATGATATTGATATGGTCGTAAAGGTGACTGCTAAATAATTTAATCAAAAAAAGATTGTTAAAAGTGTAGAAGTTCTACACTTTTTTTTATTTTTGTTGAATTGTAAATAAAAAAGAATGAAAAGATTACTATTGTTTGCTATGATGTGTGTAAGCATGTCATTTGTTTTCGCACAAAAGAAAGGAGATAAGGTGGTAAAAGTGACGTCATCAGAGATCAGATGGTGGGGTTACAAGGTTGTAAAAACAGTTCCTACAACACATTCCGGAACGGTAAAACTGAAAAGCGGAAAATTCACATTCGATAAAACAGTTCTGGTAGACGGAGAATTTGTGATTGATATGAAGTCTATCATGGCGGGAGATGTTTCAAGCCAGGATGAAGATATGGTAAAATTAACCAACGATCTTAAAAGCACAAACTTTTTCGAGGTTAAAAAATTCCCTCTTGCCAAGTTTCATTTAACGAAGATTATTCCTTTAGCAAACAGCGAATATAATTCTACAGTGTATGGTGATATTACCATTAAGGGAGTAAGAAAAACCATTACTTTCCCGGCAAACGTTTATATCACGCAGTTTACAGTAGTGATAGAATCTGCTAAGTTCTCTTTAAACAGAAGAGATTTCAAAGTATTCTACCAGTCTTCACTGAAAGATTATTTTATCAAAAACGAAATGGATTTCCAGTTCAGAGTGTCAACAGAGAAGCTTGATAACGAAAACAGAACTCCAGTAAAGAAGAAAAAATAAAGTTTTAAACTTTTTAAATAAAATAATAGAGTGATTTCCTTTGAAGTCACTTTTTTTTTTAATTAAAATTTTAATTAATGCTGTCGTTTTGTTTTATTTATTTAAATCAAATTTTTTGAATATAAATTCTAAATATATACTTGCGGGAATCTAATGAAGAATAATCTTTCTTGCATTTTGTGAAAAATATTTCCTGCATATTTGCAGTACTTACTATTTATGAAGATGTGTGATACAACTAAATAAATTACACATCAATGACAAACAAAATCATTATCATTGCTCTTGCAACATCTGTAGGAGCACGTTCTCAGGTGGGTATTAACACCACGAATCCAAAAGGGGTTTTGGATATTGTATCTAACAACCTACCATGGTCATTCCAAGGCTGGCTGATCCCCACATCATAACCGCGCCCGTGGAAGGGATGTTGGTTTATGACTCAACCAACAAAACCATACGTTATTTTGATGGCGTCTACTGGAGCACCCTTATGTACAGCAAAGAAGAGACAAAATCTAATGAAGGTGTGGTAAAAATCATCGGTGGGGCTGCCGGAGCCAAACCAACATGGAAGAATGTTCCCGCCAACACCACAAAACAGGTAATGTATTCGTTTCCGTTAAGCTATGCGGCATCTCCCACCACCAGCTGGCCGGATAATTCTCCGCCTTCAGATGCGAGGATATTTAAAAATAACAGATTTGTGGAAAATGCCGTAATGGGGCAGATTCATCAATGGCGGATTATAATCAATTACACCAAAGGCTCAAACGCTTCAAGCCAGGATATCCGGTTTATCCTGAGGAATCCGTCTTCAGGATTCTTCTCGGAAACAAGTACGGTAATTCCGGCCAGTAAAACCAGTGGTGTTCTGGTATACAATTTTACTACGGTTGCAGATGGGGTAAGTCTTCCTCCTCCGTTGGGAAATGGCAGCGGATATATCATAGAATGGGTATCTTCTGACCCTATCACTCAATTGTCTATTGACAGTGTTACAAGGGTTTCTTTTCAGAAAAATTAGTTTAAAATCTATAATATTTGTTAAGGGAAAGCATCATTTTGGTGCTTTTTCTTATTTTAGTATTATGAAAATTTACGTAGTAAGCGGTCTTGGAGCAGATTTTAAGGTGCTGGAAAAAATACAGTTTCCAGCGCATCATGAAGTTGTTTTTATTGATTGGCTCATCCCTGATCAAAATGAAACTTTTTATCAATATGTAGAAAGAATGGCTGAAAAGGTAGATGATTCTGAGCCTTTTTATCTTTTAGGATATTCTTTTGGTGGGATTATGGTGCAGGAAATCAATAAATTAAAGCCGGCAAAAAAAGTAGTAATTCTGGGAAGCATAAAATCCGATAAAGAAAAATCCAGATTAATAAAAGTAGGGCAGGTTACAAAAATCCCGAAAATGCTGCCGTTAAGGTTTTTCAATGATAAAACCACAAATGCTTATTCTGTCGTAAGAAAATTATTTGATCCAAAAAACCCGAAGCTGCTTCAATATTTCAGTGTAAGAGATCCGCATTATCTCAAATGGTCCATCGAGAAAATATCTGAATGGAAGTTTGAAGAAAATCCTGACGTTATACAAATTCTTGGCGACAGGGATATTGTTTTTCCTATAAAAAACTCAAAACCTGATTTTATTGTGAAAGGGGGTACTCATCTTTTTCCTGCAACAAAATACAAAGAAGTATCTAAAATTATAGAGGGTGTATTTGAATAAATAGAATAAATTTTATAATTGTATTAAAATTTTAGGGGTTAATTAATAAAAATATCTTTTTTATCAAAAATTATATTTAAATTTGAATGGGTTTAAATATAACTTATATGACTGTAGGCTTAAAATGGATTGTTTCATTTTCTATTATCACTCTTGTTGCGGTGGGCGGATTGTTCTGGAGCCCCATTGTGGATTTCCCGAATAACGGAGAATTTTTAACCGAAGATAAAATAGTAGGTGCCGACGTAGCCTGGATTCTCGCTGCTGCGGGTCTGGTTCTTCTGATGACTCCCGGTCTCTCATTTTTTTATGGTGGAATGGTAGGAAAGAAAAATGTGATTTCTACCATGCTGCAGAGCTTTATTGCTTTAGGTGTCATTTCCATTTTGTGGGTCATTATCGGTTTTTCCCTATCTTTTGGGGATTCTCTGGGCTTTACGATCAACGGCAAGCATTACGGAATTATCGGGAACCCGCTTAGTTATCCCTTTTTCAGCAGGGTAAGCGTTTTACCTCATAAAGCGATGGCTTCTACCATTCCCTTTGTTCTTTTTGCTTTATTTCAGATGAAGTTTGCGGTGATTACGCCTGCACTTATTACCGGATCATTTGCAGAAAGAGTCCGCTTTATCTCTTACCTTCTATTCATGGTGCTTTTCAGCATTTTTATTTATACACCTCTTTGTCACATGGTTTGGCATCCGGACGGGCTCTTAAATAAATATTTTGGAGTTAAAGATTTTGCCGGTGGAACGGTGGTGCACATGAGTGCCGGTTTTGCAGCATTGGCAGGAGCTATTGTTCTTGGAAACAGGAAAAATCCTCATCATAAACCTTCCAATATTCCTTTTGTGCTGTTGGGTACAGGAATGCTCTGGTTCGGATGGTTTGGTTTTAATGCAGGTTCGGCTTTAAGTGCAAATGCAACGGCAGCCACAGCTTTTGGGACAACCACCATCGCGTCTGCTTCTGCTATGATGACATGGATCTTTTTTGACAGGATCAACAGGAGAAAAGTCTCAGCTCTCGGAGCCTGTATCGGGGCGGTAGTCGGTTTGGTTGCCATTACACCGGGATGCGGTTTTGTTTCTATTTCAGAGAGTTTATTTATTGGATTTATTTCAGCTATTGTTTCTAATATAATGCTCAACTGGAAGGCTTTACAGAAAATAGATGATACGCTGGACGTTTTTGCCTGTCACGGGGTTGGCGGAATTATGGGAATGATTCTTACCGCTATTTTTGCGCACGGTGAAAATGCAAGTCTGCTTCACGGCGGGTGGGGCGTATTTGCTCATCACATGATGGCGCTGGTCCTGGTTTCTTTATTTGCTTTTTTTGGGTCATTAATTTTATATAAAATAACGAACAGTATCATCACATTGAGGGTTTCGGAAGAGTCGGAAAATCTGGGTCTGGATCTTTCACAGCATGAGGAAAGTCTTTGCTAAAAGTCAATTGTGAATAGTGAATTCTGCAACGCAACTAAATTTAAATCTAAGAATTGACTCATTGACAATTCACCATTCACAATCATAAAATACCATATTTTAAGTTCATATAGTTTTAATTCTGAAAGTCGGAGGTGAAATTTCATCTTCGGCTTTTGCTTTCAGATTTATCGCGTATCTTTGTGATAAGGAAAAATGATGAATTTTCAATATGGAATCAATATCGGTTTTTGAAATAATAAAAGTAGGAATAGGCCCGTCCAGCTCACATACAATGGGGCCGTGGAATGCAGCTTCAGCATTTATCAGAATCATAAAAAGAGAAAGGTCTGTTGCTGAAGTAAAAGAGGTTTTTCTGGAATTCTTCGGCTCTTTGGCTAAAACCGGAATCGGGCACGGAACGGATATCGCAGGAATGCTTGGCCTGAATGGCGAAGATTTTAAAACAATTGACACTACAAAAATCGATGAAAAGATTGAAAAAATAAAAACCACACAGATCCTTAATCTCGGGGGTGAAAAAGAAATTCCTTTTGTTTACGGGCATCATTTGGTTTTGAACATGCAAAAATCCCTTGATTTTCATCCGAACGGGATGATTTTCAAAGCCATTTTTGAGGATGGTACAGAGCTAATCCAGGATTTTTATTCTGTGGGCGGCGGATTTATCATGAGTCAGGAAAAAAAATCTATTGAAAAACATTGTGTAAGGACATTGTATCCTTGCCATCACGCTTCTGATATTGCAAAATATTGCGAAAAACTTGGTTTAAAAAGAGTTTCGGATTTAATTTTAATAAATGAAGAAAGCTGGAGAACCCAGGAAGAAACAAGGGAAGAAGCACTGTACATTTGGCAGCAGATCAAAGAATGTATTTATAAAGGCGTAAATAAGGAAGGAATCCTTCCAGGCGGACTGAATGTTTCCCGAAGGGCAGCCGGAATCAACAGAAAGTTATTAGGCGAAAAAATCTACAAAAATAAAGATGAATGGTTTCAGCAGGTAGTAGATGCAGAAGAGAATTTTACGAATATCAATAAATGGATTTCCTGCTTTGCACTGGCTGTAAACGAAGAAAATGCAAGTTTCGGAAGAATCATTACAGCTCCTACTAACGGCGCCAGTGGTGTAATCCCGGCGGTTTTAATGTATTCTCAGGCTTTTACTAAATTTACAAGCGATGATGATATTGTAAGGTTTTTACTGGTAGCGGGAGAAATCGGGACTTTATTTAAGAAAAATGCTACCATTTCTGCGGCAATGGGGGGCTGTCAGGCAGAAGTGGGAGTTTCATCGGCAATGGCAGCAGCCGGACTTACAGAAATTCTTGGGGGAAGCGTAGGGCAGGTTCTGATGGCCGCCGAAATCGCAATGGAACATCATCTGGGAATGACCTGCGACCCCATCAAAGGTTTGGTGCAAATTCCTTGTATCGAAAGAAATACGATGGGTGCTATAAAAGCCATTACTGCTGCAAATATTGCTATGGAAAGTGATCCGGTAAAAGCAAGAGTATCACTGGATCAGGTAATCCAGACCATGTGGGAAACCGCTCTTTCAATGAATGACAGATTTAAGGAAACTTCAGAAGGTGGTTTGGCGATTGCCGTGAATGTTGCGGAATGTTAATATAAGTAATGAGTAATTGGCAATAAGTAATTTTGCATGCCAATTTTAATGATAAATCGACATTGGAAACTGAAGCATTAAGAAAATTCTTTTGTTTGAACGCGACTAAAATTTTGAATAAAATAACTTTTAGATTCTCGCGAATTTTTAGATAATATGATTAATTTTTAGCATTCAGTTCCAGGTCTTGAATTTTTGTTTCTTTTGTTCAAGATAAAGAAATCATTTTTTGTCCAAAATTCCCCTAATCTTATTAGCATTAGAAATCAGTTCCTCGAGATATTCAAAGTTTTCCTTTTCCAAAGCAGCTTTAAATTTTCTAAGCTGAAAAATATGCTCATTTAAAACATCCAGAACATTTTCTTTATTTTGTTTGAAGATTGGAACCCACATTTCAGGATGAGATTTTGCCAGACGCACCGTGCTCGAAAATCCGGAGCTTGCAAGCTGGAAAATGGTTTCTTCTTCACGTTCTTTTTCTAAAACGGTATTCGCCAAGGCGTAAGATGTAATATGTGAAATGTGAGAAATATAAGCAGTATGAACATCATGATCTTCTGCATTCATGTAAATAAGATGCATATCTAGGCTTTTGGCGATATTTTCAACCATTTGCAAAGCATCATCCGCGGATTCTTCCTTATTGCAGATCACTCCGGCCTTTCCGGAAAAACTTTCTGAAACGGCGGAAGCCGGACCACTGTTTTCTGTTCCCCACATCGGGTGAAATGCCACGAATCTTGATCTTTTCGGGTGGTCTTTTACGGCATTTACAATTCCGGCTTTCGTGGATCCTGCATCCATTACGGTTTGATTTTCAGAAATAATATCCAAAACACTCGGCAGTAATTTTCTTGCGGCATCCACAGGAATAGCGATGATCACCAGATCGGAATTTTTAATTCCGTATTCCAGATCTACTTTGGCGTCTATTATTTTTAATTCTAACGCCTTATTGAGATGCTCATTATTGTTATCAATTCCGTAAATAAAATCTGCAATGCCTTTTTGTCTTAATTTTAAAGCCATCGATCCCCCGATCAGTCCCGCACCAATTATACTTATTTTCATTTTCCTCTAATTTTTAAAATAAAAAACCCCGTCCGAGGACGAGGTCTGTTTTATATTTACAAGAAATCCTTATCCCAAATCTGAGTTAAAAATTCCATAATAATATGTTCCGTTGTTTGTAATCACAGGACAAAGGTATGAATTTTTTTTAATCTGAGATTAAAAAGTGAATGGTGAATTTTGCTCTGCAAGTGAATTGTCAATTTTAAAATTCACAATGAAATTAATTGATAACGAAGTGAAATTGACTTTTTAAAATTGATTTGCGAAGCAAAATTCACCATTGATATATCAAGGATTACTGATAATTAATGTCGATGGTATGTCCGAAAGCCAAAGGCTTTTTGTGTCGATAAGATTTTTCCAGCTTTTGCTGCTGATCAGCATTAAATCCTGCGAATTAAGGAATTCTTTCTCAATTTTTTTCTCGTTATATAAAGTGATGTGATTGGGCGCCACCTGTTCAATGCTTCTGATGAGTTCCTTTACCTCAATATTGTTTCTGATCTGTCCGGCAACATCCAGAATGATAATTTGAGAATTATTGTTATTAATCAGTCTTTTAGCATATTCAAGAAGATAAAAATCGCTTAAATTAAAGATAGGAACAAAAACCCTGTCCGCAGAATGAAAATCTTTTTCTACCAAAACCCCCACCGGAATCGTCGCTTTATCCAATACCTGGAAAGTAAGATCATCAAAAGCGGAATTGTTGAAAATATTTCCTTTTCCTTTTACTGTATTTAATAATTTTTCTGGATTAATGATTTTTGTAGTAAAACCTAAAAGCCTGCCCAGTAAACTTCCTTCGTACATTGATTTTCCGAGCATGACTAAAAGTAGGTCGTAATTTCCTTTATTGGTAATATTGGTAAGATCATTTTCAACATCGGTAGAAGCCTTGAAAAGGGTAGTGATCTCCAGTTTCAGCTCCTGCGAAGTTTCTACCACATTTTTAAACTGTTCTTTTTCAAAATCCTCTATATCAAAGGCGTGAAGTTCGTCTACAGGCACGATATTCATTACGGTAACGCTTTTGTTGCCGTTCATTTTACGGGTAAGGTTATCGGCCAGTTTTAGAAGTATGCTTCCTGATTTTGCAGTTTCAAAAGATAACAGAACTCTGTATTTTGCGTCATTATCTTCCTGATCTTCTTCCAGCATGGACTTTTTTCCTTTAAAAAGATAATTGATGAGGTCGAGACAAGGGCCGGTCATAAAAGTGGTGAATAATGCCATAATTACAAGCATTGCAAACAATTCCGGACCTAAAACACCCAGATCATAGCCTATATTCAAAACAATAAGTTCGGTAAGTCCTCTTGTATTCATCAAAGCACCGATGGTAAGGCTGTCTTTCCAGCTTAGTTTAAGGAATTTTGCGGTGAGCGCACTTCCTACAAATTTTCCGGTAACGGCTGTAAGGATAATAAAACCGCCTATTTTCCAAAGGTGTGGATCATTTAATAAACCAATTTGAGTCCTTAAACCCGTAAAAACGAAGAATAACGGAAGTAATAATACCAATGCCACATCTTCAACTTTTTCTATGAAAAGATTTCTGAACTTCACATTCTCAGGCATGATTGTACCCGCCATAAATGCCCCGAAAAGCGCATGGATGCCAATAACCTCAGTTGCATAGGATGAAATAATTAAAATCAGGAAGAATACAGCCACCAGACCTTTGCTGATAAAGCCTTTTCCTTTTTGAGATTCTGCGATTCTGGTGAGAAACGGCCTTACTGCTTTGATCATAATAAAAACATACAAAATGGCCATCAGAATCACGAATACCGATCCTGAGAAAGATCCTGCTTTCACAATAGCAATTACAGCCGCCAAAATACACCATGCCGTAATGTCATCTGCTGCTGCACAGGTGATTACAACGGTTCCTATCTTTGTTTTATGAAGATTTCTTTCCTGAACAATCCTGGCCAGAACGGGAAATGCCGTAATACTCATCGCAATAGCTATGAATAAGGCAAACGAGCTAAACTGTATCCCCTCCGGAGCGAATTCTTTATATATAAAATAAGAAAGGCCCACTCCTAAAGCAAAAGGTATAATAATACTGGCATGGCTGATCACTACCGCATCATGGGCTTTTTTTCTTAGAACGCTGAGATCAAGCTCCATCCCGACGATATACATGAATAATATAAGTCCTATCTGGCTCAAAAACTGTAAGTTACCTAATGATTCTTTCGGAAAGATAAAAGCAGAAAGTTCAGGAAAATAAAGGCCGAAAAGTGATGGACCAAGAACAATACCTGCAATCATTTCACCGATTACCGACGGCTGTTTTAATTTTACGCAAATCCATCCGAAAAGCTTGGCTACAAGGATAATAGTAACGATCTGGGCCAGTAAAAGTGCTAAAGGATGGTGAAGATTGGTAAGAAAAGAATCTGTAAAATTCTCCCACATTGTTGTTCCAGTTGCCTTGCTTGGTGCAATATTTTCCCCGATTTCCAGTGTTTTTCCTTCAACAAAAAACCAATACATCAGACAAGAGAAAAAAACTATTGTTGATGCATAAAAAATAATATTTCTGTATTTCCCCAAATTCATGATTCCTTTATTTTTTGCAAAGTTGATAAGAATATTTGTATGTTAAATGATATTCTTTTTTAAATGTAATGAAAGGGAAAAATTCTGCAGTGAAAGTAAAAGTTCTACTTTCCGAACAAGTCTGTAAGGGATTTTTTATATGCTTCTCCTATGTGAAGCCTTAGAAAGCTTTCTCCGTCAGCCGTAATGGTGGTGATAATATCATTAGTTGAAAAAACTTTTATGGCGGATACTGCAATAATTTCTTTCTTATTGATCTGGACAAAATCTTTGGCGGGAAGCATTTCAAGTAAGTTTTTAAAGCTCAGGTTTTTTAAAACAATGGCGGTTCCGTCCGATAAAGTAACTTCCTTATCCCGGCTGTCGATCTCAGAAGTTTTTATATAAATGATCTGTTCCGTGAAAATAGTGGTTTTGCCGATATTGGTATTCCATTCAATAGACTCTTTTTTTTGTGAAGTCCCGATAAGTTCTTTTGCTTTTTCGAAGGCCTGTATCAAACGTTCTTTTTTGATCGGCTTTCTTACATAATCCACTACATTCAGATCGTAAGCTTCGGCGGCGTATTCTTTATAAGCGGTTGTAAAGATGATTTTTTTTGATCCGGAAATCTTTTCTGCCACCTGCAGGCCGTTCATTCCGGGCATTTCAATGTCTAAAATACAGAGGTTGCAGTCTATGGTTTCAATTTCATTCAGGAATAATTTGGGATCATTGAATGCTTTTACAACTTCCACATGATCAATCTGTTCACATAGAAGCTTTAAATAACTGATCGCCAGTAACTCATCATCAAGAATAACGCATTTTATCATAAAATTCCCTGAAATTAATTGTTAATTCTGCGGTGAAAATGCCGTTTTTCGAGCTTTTTTGAAGTGAATAATAGGTATTGTAGATCATTTTCAATCTTTGATCCAAAGACTGGCTTCCAAAACCGCTTTTCTCTTTTTCCAGCGTATTTTTTAAGGATGCTTTGTTGCTCACTTTTATGGTAAAAATGCCATCTTCAAGCTCCATCTGAATAGCGATAAATGAATCCTGTGCCAGAAAATCAGTATGTTTGAAAGCGTTTTCAATAAGATCCACAGAAATCAGAGGAGCAAATACCTTTTCTTCGTAAATTTCATCTGATTTATCAATTTTAGATTTAATTCTGAAATCAAAAAGCGGATTTACCTTTATTTTATTAATTTCAATTAAACTTAAAGCGAAATTAATTTCTTCTTTCGGACTTACAAATTTATTATTGCTTTCATATAAAATATAATCCAGAACATTCGCCAGCTTGTCCAGCGACATATAGGTCTGGTAAGCGTGTGACTGAACAGAATTTAAAATATTTTTAAATAAATGCGGGTTCAGCTTTGTGCCGATGTGCTCCAGCTGAACTTCATTTAATTTTTGTTCGATAATTTTATTGGTTTCAGAAAGCTTGGTATTTCTTTTCTTTATTTTTTGATTTTGGGTAAACAGATAAATACTTAACGTTAAAAAAAAGAAAATAGCAAATACTCCAATGAATATCAGATAATCATGAATCATGTAGTAATTGCCTTGCATCGTTTTATGAATTTTTGCTTTAAATGCTTAGTATTAGCAGAATGTCATGCTGAGCCTGCCGAAGCATCTGTCATTATCAAAAAATTAAGTTATTTCAATTTTTTTAAAGAATTTAAAGTCGTGGTTTCCTCACATTTTTCAAATGTGATCTCATAGGAAGGATTTTTTTCCGGATAGGTCAGTACATAATCCGGGCACGGTTTTTTCTGAGCGTGACTCCTGTCGAAATCAATCTTTCCGTGAGTAATAATGCTGTCTTTTAAGAATTTTTCATTAATCTTCAAAGCATTCATTTCCGTTGTGGCAGCTTCCGAATATTTGAACTCTTTAGACAAAGTTTCCGCTATTACACGGCTGTTAGGAAGGTAACCGCTGCAGCTTGCTCCTTTTTTGTTTAATATAAAAAATACAATAATACATCCGGGAATAAGACCGATTGCATAGAATTTCAGTTTTTTCATTAGAAAATTAAAAGATTGATATCATGATAGGTAAGCCCGAAACGGTCGCAGATGATTTTCTTTGTGTGCCTGCCTTTGTACATGTAAAGGCTCTGTTTCATTTCATTTTTGCGAACCAGCATGTTTTCGAAGCCGCCTTCTTCGTCGTAATTTAAAATATAGGATAAAAAGAAATTAGAAATTGCTTTTGTGGTTGTTCTCGGCATTCTTGAGGTAAGATTCGGGAGCCCGCAATGGATTACACCGTGCTTGATGACATAAGGATCTTCCATGGTGGTAAGCTCGGAAGTTTCGATTACTTTCCCATTATCGATGGTAATATCAATGATTACGCTGCCTTTTTTCATTTTCATGACCATATCTTCGGTCACTATCGGTGTCATATTCAGCCTTGGAAGCGCTCCTATTACTACATCGGCTCTTCTTAAGGCTTTTCCCAGTTCCTTCGGATCAATGATGGATGTAGGAACCCTGCTGTCTACCAATGTATGGAGTCTTCTTAATTTTGAAAGAGAATTATCAAAAACCCTTACACTTGCCCCTAAGCCTATAGCTGCTTTTGTTGCGAATTCACCTACGATTCCGGCTCCTAAAATGACAACTTCAGCAGGTCGTACTCCTGTAATTCCTCCTAGCATTAAGCCGTTTGATAAAGCCAATAGCTCCGAGGCGTACAGTATGGAAACAGTTCCTGCAATTTCTCCGATGAGTCTTACTAAGGCCAGCTGCTTATATTCATCAACGATAAATTCAAAAGCGATGGCATTTACTTTTTTCTCAGCCAGTTTCAGGAAGTAATCTTTATCCCGTAAATTGATCTGAAGTGCCGAAACCAGATAGGTATTTGGTCTCATATAGTCAATTTCCTCATCAGTAGGAGGGTTTACTTTCAGGATCAGATCCTGTGAGAAAGCTTCTTTAGGATCCTGGGTGATTCTTGCTCCGGATTCGGAGTATTGTAAATCTGTAAAAAACGAACCTTCACCGGCTCCTGCTTCTATAATGATCTCATGGCCGTGCTCTACCAAAACCTGTACAGCGTCCGGCGTGATGCAGGCTCTTCTTTCATTCAGGGAGGTTTCTTTTGGGATTCCTATGCTGAATTGTTTTCCTTTTTTGATGACTTCCAGCTTTTCTTCTTTCGGGATCAGCTCTTCTTCAGTAAAAGGAGTAAAAATATTTGTAGTACTCATTCTTTAAAAAATGTTAGGTTCTTACAGATAATTTATTTTACAATCAATTTCAACAGCAAAGATACATAATATTTAATCGAAACTGATTTCCCGGCGGTCTCCGGTATTTATGATGCTCATTTCGTGGTAATTAAGTCCGTACAGCTCATCTTCATAGACTTCCGGCCACTCAATAATGCAGAGAAATGAGTTATCCAGATACTCTTCAATGCCTATATCATAAACTTCTTCGATATTTTTTAAACGATACAAATCAAAATGAAATACTTTTCCTTTTGGGGTATTGTATTCATTAACAATAGAGTAGGTAGGGGAATTTACTTCGTCTTCACTGCCTAGTTTTTTAAGCAAAAATTGTGTAAAAGTGGTTTTCCCTGCACCCAGATTTCCTTTTAGCAGCAAAATATTGTGCTTAAGCTCAGGAATGATATTGTCAACTATTTTCTGCCAGTCTTCAATTGTTTGTATTGTGTAATGCATTATTTTATTTCAATTTGAATATCCTTTAGTTTAAAAGGAAGTTTTACTATTCAAAAATAATCAATGACTATAAAATATTCACTACAATTTACGATTAATTATAAACAAAACTGCCCTGCAGATTATAAAATGCAGGGCAGTTATTCATGGAAGTTATTGTTTGAGGATGCTGTATGATTTTTGGGAACCTGTTTTCATATTTTTGAGAACTACAAAGTACATTCCTGTCGGTTTATCTTCGAACGGAACCTGATGAAGCTGCTCTGAAATCGTTTTTTTATATAAAAGCTGCCCGAGGCTGTTGACAATCTGCACCTCGTACTTACCGAGGTTTTTGGTATCAATGGTAAATCCGCTTTTAACAACATTAGGGTAAACGGCAATATTATCAATATCATTCACACTCAGGGTTCCTATTTTCGGAAGCGTTCCGGAAATGCTGTAGAGTCCTAAAGATGCATAATTGGAATATCCAGTATCCGGAGTTCCTTCTCCTGTTCCGCTTATGGCAAGATAATAATCTCCGGCTGCAAGGTTGGTATTAATAACTACAGGATCACCCAGATTAGAAGTGTTTCCGGTGAAAGTGGCGATAAGATTATTTTGACTGTTGTACAGAATGACTTTTAATAACAGATCACTGTGTCTTTCTGCTGCCTGTACTTTGAGGGATATATTTCCTCCGTTTGCATGGAATTTAAAAATATCCACATCATTGGAACGGTCTATAACTCCTTGGTTTTGTGAAGCATTTACAAGCTCTCCCGAAGTGATAAGATATGAGGCAGTGGCAAATGTATCACCGTGGACATCCTGTCTGTATCCCACTCCGTTGGTATTGGTATTGGATATAATGGAAAGGTCATCTTCATGGTTGGTACCGTTGGAATACTCTGCTTTGCTCCATTGTGTCACGTTTTTGTAGTAGCTTACACCCATAATAGGCGCCCAGTTTCCGTTGCCTCCATAATAGCCATACTGACCCTGGCCATCGTGATGGAGGCCTAAAGTATGACCCAGCTCGTGGGAAGCTACTTCACCGACGATTTTTCCATAAATTCCTGCTGAAAGTGTAAATACCCAGCAAAGGAGCGTCACTCACGGAAGAAAAACTATTGATAAGAGCTATGCCCGTTCCGTTAGGCGATGCAACATCTGTAGGAGTAATAATGCATCTTCTTCTTTTATTCAGCGGATAGCTGTTAAATACATTTTCATCGGTAGTTATATTCAGGTTAAAAGGTCTGAAATCTTCAGAAACAATTTCCCAGGCTTCCAGAATATTGGCATCAGTCATTCCTGAAGGTAAGGCTACAATAGGATTTCCTGCATTCCATCCACTGCCTGCAGGAAGGGTATGGCCGTTAAAATCCAGCAATAAACAACCGGCAGCACCCGGAAAGCTTTCAAGGCTAAAAACATTTACCGGGCCTGTACTTTTTTGTGAATCTGCATTTTTTGCAGCTGCAGAAATAGTAGACGAATTGGTAGATGCATGAAAATCAACACAAACTATTTTATTAATGTCTATTTCTTTTATAAAAGCAGTTCCGTTATGGTCAGAATAGTAGATATATGCTTTTTTGCTTTGAGGGAAAAGTATATTTCCATCCAGCTTGTTTTCACTTACTTTAATGCTGAAAGTTCCGGCCGGAGCTCCTTCTACTTCACCTTCCAAATGTAAAATTCCGTTTGCTTTTTTTTGAAAATTCACATAAGAAGTAAATGCTTTCTGATCAGGTGCATACAGCAATAATGATGCTTTTTTGCTATCATCAGCTGTAGCTTTCAATTGGGTCTGTAACTGGTTTAAAAACTCTGCGTTTGATCCTAATCTGTAGTTTTGCGTACTCTTTTGGGCATTGATGCTGACTGCAGCAAAAAATAAAATTAATAATGCCCATTTCCTGAATTGAAATGTAAATTTTTTCATCTTATTATTTTTAATGATTTGGTTTAATCTTTAGAATTTTTAAATAATAATTTGTGTTTTCAACTAAAAATCACAGTCCGGATTTACGGTTTTGTAATTTATTTAGGTGAAGTTAAAATAAATTTAACTATCTGAAAATCAGCGCAATTTGGGATTCGAGCTGTTTTTTTTTATAAAAA
This sequence comes from Chryseobacterium daeguense DSM 19388, assembly GCF_000430825.1. Classification (GTDB taxonomy): domain Bacteria; phylum Bacteroidota; class Bacteroidia; order Flavobacteriales; family Weeksellaceae; genus Chryseobacterium; species Chryseobacterium daeguense. The sequence continues at coordinate 99,694 of NZ_AUMT01000001.1, forward strand.
ATTGTGAATGAGTATCTTATGATTTATATTGATTCCATAAGATAGTCGGATAGACATTCTAAATGGTTTACAATTAATTCGTTACATTTTATATCACTAATTTTTGAGATTGGTTGCTTATTTTTTATGGCAATTAATTGTATAGAAATCAAAAAACATATTCTTATTTTTACATCATGATTTCCAAACAGACCATAGATAAAATATTTTCAACGATTCGCGTAGAAGAGATCGTGGGAGAATATGTGCAGTTGAAAAGGGCAGGGTCTAATTATAAGGGACTCAGTCCGTTTCATGACGAAAAAACCCCGAGCTTCGTAGTTTCGGCAGCAAAACAGATATGGAAAGACTTCTCTACAGGTAAAGGAGGCACTGCCATTTCTTTCCTGATGGAAATTGAAAACTTCACCTATCCTGAGGCACTCCGCCACGCCGCAAAAAAATACGGAATAGAAATCGAAGAAGACCAGAAAGACTTTTCCGAGGAAGCAAAACAGGCGCATACTGAAAGAGATTTGCTGTACAAAATCCATGAGGTGGCGAACAATTATTTCCAGGAAATACTTTGGGATTCTGATGAAGGAAAATCTATTGGATTAGCTTATTTTAAAGAAAGAGAACTAAAGGATGATATCATCAAAAAGTTTCAGCTTGGATATTCTCCTGAACAAAAAAATGCATTTACGGCTTATGCTCTGGAGAAAGGATATTCAAAAGAAATTCTTGAAAAATCCGGGCTTTCCATTTTCCCGGAGAATACACCTTCAGGAGTCGACCGTTTCCGGGAAAGGGTAATTTTCCCGATTCACAGTTTTTCAGGCCGTGTTTTGGGTTTCGGAGCGAGAATCCTTAAAAACAATGTTAAAACAGCAAAATATCTCAACTCTCCCGAAACGGAAATTTATCATAAATCCAATGTTCTTTATGGTTTAAATCAAAGCAAGCAGGCAATTTCCCGGAAAAATGTCTGTCTTTTGGTGGAAGGGTATATGGATGTCATCTCGCTTCATATGTCGGGTATTGAAAATGTGGTAGCGAGTTCAGGAACTTCACTGACGACGGAGCAGATTAAATTAATAAAAAGATTAACGGAAAATGTAACCATCCTGTTTGACGGCGACAATGCCGGAATTAAAGCAAGTTTCAGAAGTATAGACATGCTTCTTACGGAAGGGATGAACATTAGGGTTCTTCTGTTTCCGGATGGAGATGATCCGGATTCCTTTGCCAGAAAGCATCCACAGGAATATGTGGAAAAATTCATCGAAAATGAAGCGCTGGATTTTATTGATTTTAAAGCAGAAATTCTTTTAAAGGAAGTAGGAAATGATCCTATAAAAAAAGCAGAGGCGATCCGTGACATCGTAAAATCGGTTTCATTTGTTCAGAATGTTTTAAAAAGGGAGGTTTATCTTAAAGAAGTTTCCAATAAATTCGGGTTATCGGAGCAAAGTTTGTTTAACGAGCTTGATGTTCAGAAGCAGATTACACAAAATCAGACTCAAAAAGTCCAGGTAAGAGCCGATACTCAGCAGCCTGCGAAGCTTGAAATTGTAAATGAGCCTCGTGAAGAAGTAGATCCTATTGTCTTCAATGTCACAAAGCTTGAAAATGATCTTATCAATCACATGCTGAACTATGGAGATGTTGTTCTTCAAAGAACCACCCCGGATCAGCAGAAATATGATATCACAGTTATCGAGGAGATTTTGCATCATTTTGAAGAAGACGGCTACGAATTTCAGGTGGAATTAAACAAAAAAATTGTTGATTACATCAAAGAAGGTATAGAAAAGGAAGAACTGAGAAAAGGAAATTTTTTTTTCGGCTTAATGGATGAAGAGCTGAGTAAAGCCGCCGTAAATTCCATGAATATTTACAGCGAGTTGAACGACTGGTCTACCCGGAATATTATTTCTCCCAACTATGGCGACAAAATCCCGGAGCAGGTAGCTGGGGATATTCTCATTCATAAATTCAGATATGTAAATTATCTGATTTTGAAAACTAAAAAAGAGCTTTCTGAATACGCTGATTCAGATGAAGAAAAATATTTCGAACAGCTGAAGAAAATCCAGATGCTCACGCTGGTTTCCGTAGAATTGGCCAAAATTTTAAATTACACGGCAATTACCGGAATTTATACTGACAGATAAGTCGGCGATAACTGCATTTAACCAAAAGTCTATGACAAAAAGTCCTATAAATTTTTAGGAATAAAAGTTGTAATTTAATTTTCGTAAAATGTAATAATACACAATAGAAATATGGACATTAAAAAAGAATTCAGAGATTTCTCTACAAAACATTTAGGAAACAGCGGTCTGGCTACCGATCAGTATATGGGAATGTATGGTCCTACCAATCTTACACCGTACATTATGGAAGAAAGAAGATTAAACGTTGCTCAGATGGACGTTTTTTCCCGTCTTATGATGGACAGAATCATCTTCTTGGGAACTGGAATTGACGATCAGGTTGCTAATATCGTAACAGCACAGCTTCTTTTCTTAGAAAGTGCGGATCCTTCCAAAGACATTCAGATTTACATCAACTCACCTGGTGGAAGCGTTTATGCAGGATTGGGGATTTATGACACGATGCAGATCATCAAGCCGGACGTAGCTACCATCTGTACAGGTATGGCGGCTTCTATGGGAGCTGTATTGCTGGTTGCAGGTGAAAAAGGAAAGCGTTCTGCCCTGAAGCACTCAAGAGTGATGATTCACCAGCCATCAGGAGGTGCGCAAGGGGTGGCTTCCGATATGGAAATCAACCTCAGAGAGATGTTAAAGCTTAAAAAGGAGCTTTATGATATCATCGCACAACATTCCGGTCAGACTTACGACTGGGTGGAAAAAGCTTCAGACAGAGATTACTGGATGACTTCCGAAGAAGCAAAAGGCTTTGGAATGGTAGACGAAGTTTTACAGAGATCAACAGAGAAAAAGTAATTTCTTCACAGAAATAATCAAGCGCATCAAATTTATTTGGTGCGTTTTTTTATATCCAAATTAAAAATTTCCACAATAGTAGAAAACTTCCATCACCTATCTTCCATCTTCCAGGCTTTTACAGGAGCTGTTTGATTTATTTTTATTTGAAGCTTTTTCCCGCTCTCCGCACTCGCTATTTTTTGGTTTCAGGGGCGGGGCGAAGCCCCGCCCCTGAAACCAAAAAATGAGCTCAGACAAATGCTGCGATCGGGGCTAGGGTCTCAGGAACAGTGGCTTCGGGAGCCTCAGCCACCGAAGAATGTCAGTCTTTTTCATTAATGACTTTTTTAATGTAAATACAATTGTCATTTTTAACAATTTTTATAAACTCAAAAACTCAGAACGGCATTATTTTTCCACTAAAAATGTCACAACACTTAAATCATAAAATTATGTCAAAGAAAATTGCAATTTTAGCAACCAACGGTTTTGAGGAAAGCGAACTGAAATCACCGAAAGAACATCTGGAGCAGCAGGGCTGGACCGCTCACATCATCAGCCCCGAATCAGGAACTATCAAAGCCTGGGCAGAAAAAGACTGGGGCCAGGAATATAATGTTGATAAAACTTTGGATGAAGCTAATGCTTCGGATTATGATGCATTAGTTTTGCCGGGTGGAGTTATTAATCCGGATCAGTTGAGAACCAATGAAAGCGCTTTATCATTCGTAAAAGATTTTTTCCAGCAGCAAAAGCCTGTGGCAGCCATCTGTCACGGCCCGCAGATTTTGATCAACGCCGAGGTAGTAAGCGGTAGAAATATGACTTCCGTAAACTCCATCAGCAAAGACCTCAAAAATGCCGGAGCCAATTGGGAAGACAGTGAAGTAGTGGTAGACAACGGCCTGGTGACGAGCCGAACACCGAAAGATCTTCCGGCTTTCAATGCAAAAATGGTGGAAGAGATTATGGAAGGAAAGCACGAAGATCAGACTATATAGTTTCAAAAGTAAAATAAAATACAAAGCTTAGATTTTATCTGAGCTTTTTTTGTGAGCGAATTAAAATACAATTATCATTAATTTCATATCCAATTTATATTCAATATCTACATTCGCTCCCAATAAAAAGGAGTATGAAAAAAATCTTATTACCATTATTTGCCGTTATTTCTTTGGCTTGTAATAACGATGACAACACAACAAATCAGGATGTTAACTATTCAAAGCTTCCGCAGGAATTTCCTTTTACAACATTAACGACTCTGAACGGGATAAATGTAATCAATGGAGGTTTCGGTTCCGGAGCAACGGCGCATCCTACAAGAAAAGGAGAATTTTACGCCATTACAGACCGTGGTCCGAACGTAGCCTTTTCAAACGGAATTAAAATCCTTGTTCCGAATTTTACACCTACCATTATGCATTTTAAAATCAATGCAGACGGAAATATTGAGGTTATAAAATATATTAAGCTTAAAAATCCTTCGGGACAATTGATCACCGGTCTTCCAAACCCGGTAGGAATGGGTAGTACGGGAGAAACCGCTTATGCAGCAGACGGAAGTGTACTGGGAACAGATAATTACGGATTAGACAGTGAAAGTATTGTTGCCGCCGCAGACGGAACTTTCTGGGTATCTGATGAATACGGACCTCATATCGTACATTATAGTGCAGAGGGAGTAGAAATGGAAAGAATCAGCCCGATAGGGGTGAATACCGGAACAAGAAAATTGCCGGCTGTTTTCGCTAAAAGACGTCCAAACAGAGGAATGGAAGGGATGTGTATGACACCGGACGGAAAAACGCTGGTAGGAACTATGCAGTCTACGATGTATGTTCCATCAAAAGTTTTAGCCACCAATACAACACTGACAAGAATTGTAACTTTTGATCTTGCAACAGGACAAACAAAGCAGTATTTATACAAACAGGACGGAGGCGCATCAGATTCTGTCTGCGATATTACCCCGATCAGCAATACTGAGTTTTTAGTAATTGAAAGAGATGGAAATTTCGGTTCAGCAGGAGGAATTAAAAAAGTATACAGAATTAATCTTTCCGGGGCTTCTGATGTCTCAGGAACGGATCTTACAGCCGTTGACGGAATGAAAATTAACGGAAAAACCCTTGAACAAAGTACCTGGGATGAAATTAACGCAGCCGGATTGAAGCCTGTTACTAAAACTTTAGCGGTTGATTTAGTTTCAAAAATTGGGTATGAGCACGATAAATTTGAAGGAATTGTGTATTTAGGAAATAATAAGCTGGCCATTTTCAATGACGATGACTTCGGGGTAACAGATGACGGAAACGGCAATCCAAAAACAAAAATTCTTCCCAAAACCGGCAAACAGGATAAGGGAACAATGTATATAGTCGATATTCAATAATTAGATTTTGTAAAGCGGGAGATTAACTTCCGCTTTTTTCAACCACAGATTTATACGATGTTTATGTAATTTTATTTTTTAATGATTATACGCAATCATCTGTGTAAATCCGTGAAAATCTGTAGGAAATTGAAAATAAAAAAGACCGCCCAAAGACGATCTTCATATAATATTTAAATTCAAATTAATTAAAAGCCTCAATAATTTTAGAGAAATCATCCAGCTTCAAAGCAGCTCCGCCGATAAGGCCTCCGTCAATATCCGGCTGAGAGAAAATTTCTTTGGCATTATCCGGTTTTACAGAACCTCCGTAAAGGATGGAAACTTCATCAGCAACCTCCTGGCCGTATTTTGCAGCAATAATATTTCTGATATGAGCATGAATTTCCTGAGCCTGTTCAGGGCTTGCAGTTTCACCTGTTCCGATGGCCCAAATCGGTTCGTAAGCAATCACCACTTTTTTAATTTCTTCCGCAGAAAGTGTGAAAAGAGCCACTTCAGTCTGGTTTTTTACCACTTCCAAATGCTGCCCTGCTTTTCTTTGCTCCAATGTTTCACCATTGCAGTACACAGGAATTAAACCTTTATCTAAAGCTAATTTTATCTTTCTATTGCAGTGGGAATCTGTTTCGCCATGGTACTGTCTTCTTTCAGAATGCCCGATCAGCGAGCCCGTAGCGTCAATTGATTCCAGCATATCTGCAGAAATTTCCCCGGTGTAGGCACCGCTTTCATGCTCGCTCATGTCTTGGGAAAATACACCGATTTCATCTTTTTCGAAGATATCTTTTGCCATCATTAAATATAAAGACGGCGGTGCGATCCATACTTCGCAGTTAGTGGTATTATTGTTCTTATAGCTTAGTAACTGAACCATTAATTGCTGGGCATCAATTACGTTTTTGTTCATTTTCCAGTTTCCTGCAACTATTTTTCTTCTCATAGATTCTATTTTTTAGAAGTTAAATATTAGAAGTTAGAAATTAGACTAATATCTAGCTTCTGACTTCTGGTTTCTTTATTAAATGTTCCAAAGATTTTTCAAAAGCTTGTAAAAAGTATGCTCTTCGTCAGTTACTTTATGATCAGCCTTTATTAATGTTTTAGCAAATTGTATAAATTTTTCACGCTCTTTTGCTGTAGAATCATCCTGAAAACAGCGTGCATGAAATTCAAAGTGATCTTTCCAGTCTTCCGGCTTTAGTAAAGCGATGGTTTCCAGCTCATTATCAAGATCTACTCTGAAAGGGAACTCATCTGCAAGATATTGCTGGATAAGAAGCCCTTCTTCCGGCGCAAATTCTCCGTCCACAGAAGAGAGAATCATTAATAAGTGGTAACCGGCAATCGATTTATTTGATTTTTGCATTTTAAAATATATAGTTTAAGTTTAGTGTTTTAAAATTTGTTTTTGTTTATTTAAAATTAACAATTCACCATTTACAATTGACTTATTTCACATAGTCCTTTGCAGGCTGCTTGTCTACAATTTTTCCGTTTTGTAAAATTAAGACAAAAGGATTGCTTCTTGCAATGGTTTTGATGGCTGTCCCGTCCATCATCATATTTTTTATGGTTTTAAAAGTATTCGGGTCAGTTGAAACTCCGTAAACCACATTGGCGCCCTGGTTTTTAACTTTAGCCTCCACTTTTTGCAGCAGCTCAGGTGAAATATCTTTTGGATGATAGGAAAAAACAAGGATTGCTTTTGGTGCTTGGATCACTTCATCCGTAACTTCCATTCCAGTAGGATCTTCAATTTTGAATTTTACAATTTCAGATTTGTATCCTTCTTTTACCAGTACAGATTCATTTTTTCCTTCTTCAATCTTCCACGGAGAGCCTTCTTCCCAGTATTTTGTCTCTTTAATATAATCATCCTGATTTACCTTTAAAACTTCTCCCGTTTTCTGGTTTTTCAGAGAGTAAAAAGTTTTGTATTCAGATGGGTTTTTATTAATTTTTTCCTTTTCTCCTTTCAAATCTGTCCCGATTTTATAATCGCGGAAATCAATGACCGGCTCATGCATAATTCCCTGAGACATTATGAAAATCATGATTAATGAAAATACTCCCAGCAGAATATATTTAACCTTACTTGATGGCTCTTTTTTGTTGTTATAATCATAATCAGCTTTGTTTTTAAATTCTTTTCTGTACAAAATAAAAACGATGATAAGCCCGATCAGCAAAACAATATCTTTCACAAAACTTTCCCAGGGCGTAAATTTAATAGCATCTCCGAAACAACCGCAATCTGTAACCACATTGAAATAGGCCGAATAAAATGTAAGGAAACCAAAGAAAATACAAAGCGCAATCAATGCAGATAGCGTGAATTTCAGTTTTAATTTAAGCAGGAGCATGAAGCCAAGAAGAAGCTCCAAAACCACTACAATTATTGAAAAAAGTAAGGCAAACTTTTCAAAAAAAGGCATGTTGAAAACAGCTGGTGAAAAATATTCTTCCATTTTAAAGGAAAAACCTACCAGATCAACTGCTTTTACAAAACCTGAAAGGATGAAAATAACAGCAATAACGAAACGTAATAAACCTTTTATCATAATAATGAATGTTGTTTTAAAATTAATCTAAACATTAATGAAAATGGTGCATCTGGTTGTGCAAATGATTTAAGAGTTTGCTTTTCTAAGTCTGTAAAATCCCTATTACTTTTGTTTTCGCCAATAGCAACCCATACTTTGTAGAATTTAATTAGTTCTGTTGCTCTTAAACCATTAAAGATACCTTTATTTAAATTATACTTTTGTATTGTTTTTATCCCTTTTTCAGTTAACCCTCGGACATTGTTATCAACAAAAAAAATATGTTTTTCGATTTCGTCATCATAATCAATGAATGGATCTAATGTTTCTAAATTTGGAATAGCTTTATTTGAAGATTTTCCTACGTTACTTTTTTCATGGGCTAAATACAAATTTTCCCACTCGAACGTTTTATTTTTATCCTCTGCTACTTCAATATAATGATCAACTTGCGCTTCGGATAAATCAGAAAATAAGACTTCGGTATAAAAACATTTATTTAAGCTAATTTTCGCTAATTCTTCTTTAATTTTTTCATGGTCATATTGTTTAGAGCTCGGTCTTTTTTTTCCAGATTCTATAAATTTTTCTGTCCATATGTGTTTTTCCTCTAAAATTTGAGGCTTGTCTAATCTTTTTAAATGCCTCATAATTTATTGATTTTTAATCTTTTCAATCAGATCGTCAAGTTTGAAATATGAAAAATATTGAGGATTTAATTTTAATAATTTTTCTTCAATTTCATTTTCTAGTTCTTTATTGCCATTTTCAATAGCGTATTTTCTTTTTTCAATTAAATCTGAAATTTCTTTGGAAGCAAATGGCTGAGTTTCTGCAAAAGCTTCTGAAATCAAAATTTCATTAATTGGTTTATTAGAATAGAAACTCGTTTCATCGGATATGATAGAGTGATTTTCTTGTGATTTACAGACATAAACTTTTGCTCCTTCAACAGATCCGACAATAAAAGGTGAATGAGTTGTGGCAATAATTTGAAGATTTGGAAAAATTTCTAAAATTGAATTTAAAAACGTTTTTTGCCATTTCGGATGAAGGTGATTTTCGGCTTCGTCTATTAATAAAACTCCTGGAGTTTTTAACATGTCTTCTAATGCTAAATTATTCAATTTATAAACTGAATACATTTGAGATAATAACCCCAACATTCTCTGGATTAAATATAAATTTCCGCTGCTTAGTTTTTCTAGAGAAATCTCATTTCCATTAATATCTATTATTGGGAGTAATGAAGTTCTATCAACGTATTTTAATTCTCCTTCGTTTAAACTTATTTTAAAAATACGCTTTATGGTTTCATAAATAAATTCTCCTTCCTGTTTTTGTTCAAGTTTATCTGATGATTTATAATAATCAAAAAATGTTATAATTTTAGTAGTTTCAGCATTTTTTTGAATCCCATTTAAAGAATTAATTAAATATTCTTCGAGCTTCAAAAAATCTAAACTTGAAATATTGAATGGTTGGTTATCATTTTGTGATGTCCAATAATTAACTATCCAATGATTGTCTTTAGCTTTAGCTTGATCGGTTAAGCGACTTCCAAATTGGTAATTCGTTTCAAAGCTATTAGTGAAATGTATATTATATTTTTGGGAATTTATTTCAATTCTCTTATTATCTACAAATAGAGAAATATTTAAGTTAAATTCATTGTTATTTGAAATTTTCCTAGTTAAAAAGTTATCATAAACTTTTCCCAAAAGCAATCCTCTTATTGCATCAAGTATAATCGTTTTTCCAGTTCCGTTCTCCCCGGTCAAAATTGTTACTTGCTTTTTAGAGTTTTCAAAAGTTGCAAATTCTATCGTATCATCAATAAAGGGTCCTATATTTTTTAAATGTAAATCGAGTAATTTCATTCTTGTAAAGTTTTGGATTCAATGTTGTTTTCCTTTTCGGAGAATTTTATTAAGCAGAATACGGCATAATTCAGCATATCAAAATAATTAGCATCAAGACCTTCTGAAACGATTGTAACTCCTTGATTATCTTCAATTTGTTTTGTTCGTAACACCTTTTGATAAATCAAATCCGTGATGGAAGAAATTCTCATGTCTCTCCACGCTTCTCCATAATCATGATTTTTTCTTTCCATTAATTGTTGAGCTTCAACGGAATATTTATCATAAAGATTTAAAATTTCTTCTTTATTTTCGTTAAAATCATTAGAGAAACCCTTTTCAAGCTGAATCAGTCCGATAATTGAGTAGTTGACAATAGCAATGAACTCGTCTTCTTCACTTTCATCCACCATTTTTTTGTCGGTCATCTGTAACGTACGGATTCTGTTGACTTTAATGTAAATTTGATCCGTAATTGAACTCGGTCTCAAAACTCTCCACGCCGCACCGTAATCCTGTAGTTTTTTGCTGAAAAGCTCACGGCACATGCCAATAATTTTCTCGAACTGTACTGATGTTTTTGACATAAAATTTCTTAATCTTTCAAATATACGAATTAGGTTTTAGGTATCAGGAATCAGGGCTTAGTTTTTTAGGCTGAAGTTGGAGGTTAAAAGCCGGAAGTTGTATTTTTACAGAATGCAAAATCATATATCATCCATCACTCATCATTCACTAAATTGTAACGGAAGGCTTGTGGATCTTTCTGCGCCTAAAATTATGGGAATTCTTAACCTGACTCCGGATTCTTTTTCTGACGGCGGTAAGTTTAATAATGAAAAATCTGCTTTGGAGCAGACGGAAAAAATGTTGAAAGATGGCGCTGAGATTATTGATATCGGGCCTCAGTCCACACGTCCGAATGCGGAATTCTTGACTTCTGAAGAGGAAATCGGAAGAATTGGAAATATGATTTCTTTAATTAAAAAAGAGTTTCCGGAAGCTCTAATTTCGCTGGATACGTTTTATTCGGACACGATGAAGTTTGGTTTTAATGAAGGAATTGATATTATTAATGATATTTCCGGCGGGCATTATGATGAGAAAATGTTTGATACTACTGCAGAAACCGGGCTTCCTTATATTTTAATGCATGTAAATCCTTCTTATGAAACGATGCATGACAAAATAAAATTCGCAGATATTATGCTTTCTGTGAATCAGTATTTATCGCAAAAAACAGACGAATTACTGAAAAAGGGGGTGAAAGATATCATCCTTGATCCCGGTTTTGGATTTGGAAAAACGGTGGACGACCAGATGAAAATGATTAATGAGGTTGAATTTTTAGGCTTTGGAAAATTTCCTTTATTAATAGGAATTTCAAGAAAATCTTTTATTTATAAACCTTTAGGTAAATCTCCGCTCGACATCAATGAAGAAACCCAGAAACTTCACATGAACGTTCTAAAACAGGGCGCAAAAATCCTCAGAGTTCATGATGTTGCGGAAGCGAAGAAAACAATGATTGAGTTTGAGAGTGGGAGAGTTTAAGATGCTAAACTCTCCAATATTTTAATTCAGATTCGCGAGTTTATCTGCGAATTGTTTTGAGAATTCTTTTCGGTCTTCTTCCAGTTTTTCCTGTGTGGATGGCAGAATATAATTAAACAAAACTTTATTTTCTGCATCCAGAAAGATAATTTCTTTTTCTTCTTTATCAATCATCTGCGAAAAAATTTCCCACATGGAAGTATCCTTTAGCCTTAATAATTCGAAGAACTGTTCTGCTTTGATTTCGATTTTCTGCATTGTTATTGTTTACTACTTATTACTTATTACTTATTACTTATTACTTATTACTTATTACTTATATTGTTAACCACCCCGTCAAAAATTTCTTTGAAATTTTCACCACCCATCCAAAGGAGGAATTTCGTGATCGTAAATTGTGGTTTTTAATTTTAAAATTCTAAAAGCTTTAATTTAAACTGAACTGCAAAATTCTGCATAAAATTCGGTGTTGTGTAATAACCCACTCTATAAAATAATCCTAAATTAAAGTAACTCGAAAGAAAATTATTCCATTCCAGTCCGACTTCCTGATACAGGTGATTCAGCGGGCGGAACCTGAACTGGTGATACTCCGGATGCTTCATGTTTCCAATTGTTCCCCTCAAAACAAAGTCGAAGCTGGAAATATTTCTCCCAAAACTTTTGAAATAAAAAGGAAGCTTATGGGTAAAATAATAAGCTACAAACCTGTCATTGTAATATTTTCCTCCCTCCAGTGTTGCAAACCCGAGGAACGAAGTGAGGTTGAAATTAAAGTCCCTTTTTGGAGATGCCAATCCGTTCATCGTAAAGTTTTTCCAGATCGGCGCCTCTCCGAAAACTATCCCGCCATAGAGCCTGAATCCAGTGGTTCCGAGCATTGTCTTCACATTGTGTACAAAAAGAGCATCAAAACGGGTGTAATTAAAATCCCCGCCTAAGATTTTGTAGCTCTGTTCATAATTAAAATACAATTCCGGGTATTTTTGATCGATAAGGGATTTTCCCTGTGGTGTCATGATATTGGTAGAATTCGGGGAATATTTTAAAGTAAATAACGTATTAAAGTTATCAAACGCGGCTCCCTTGTTTCTGAACTGGTAATCAAACATTGCTTCCTCGTAATTTCTTCTGGCCGCAAAAACGAGCGTAAGGCTGTTGCTGACGTCATTTAAATAGGATACGGAAGCACTTTTAAAATGAAAATATTTATCATTATTAAGATTGTTTCCAAAATTTGCCATTCTCATCTTGAAATTCCAGAGCCTTCTGTAAAATTCTCCGGAAGCAGTTACGTCATCTACATATTCTATTCTGAAAAATGAGTTTTTATCGAGAGTTGTCTTTACATCAAGCCCGATTCCGTATTTAAGTTTATCATCTTTGAAACCATAGGCAAAGTAATAATCTGGTGAGAAATAAGGATTGAAAGTCTCATTAAGCTTAGCTTTTAAACCAACCCTGACACCTTCATACGAGTTATAATTTACGATTTCATCTACTGCAAAATCCAGAACGCCAACCCGGATCTGGCCGTTCAGTAAGCCGGTTAATACTCTGGCTTTGGTGTCAATATTATAAATTTTTCCAAGGCTGTCGATTGTGGTGTACGTATTTTTTTCTCTGGCTGTTAAAGGTTCTGTACGGTATTGGTCTAATGTTTTTCCGTCCGTATTTTTTACTGAAAAGGTGTAGCCTTTAAAATCATCCTTGCTGTGCTCAAGGGGTGATTGAAAATCAAAATATTTCGAAGTCAGATACGCATAGGTTCCGAAGCTTTGTTTGCTTTTCTTGTCGGCGGGAATATTGTCGGTTTTCTCTTTATTTTCTTTGTCTTCCTGTTCCATGGCCATATTGCTCATTTTGAGCTTTACGGTTTCATGGGCAAGGAACCATTTGTTGTTAAAGAAAATCCAGGTGCTTGTAATAATTCCGTCATTTTTATTTTTACTGAAATTTTCAATTTTTTTAATTCCGTAAGTTTCGGTATCAATGTAGATGCTGCCGTTGTATTTTCTTTTTTTATCCGGTTTTTTAAAATTAACTTCCCTGAAACGGATAACAAAATTTTTTCGTCCGTCCATTTCCATGGTGTCTGCTAAAAAAAACCTGTAAAGACCTCTGTTTTCCTGTTTCAGTTGAGAGGGAAGCTTGTCTCTGTTGCTCTGCTGGAGAGCGATCATTTCATAGATCGGCTGTTTGAGTCCTGAGATTCTGTTGTCCAGAATATTGATTTTTTCGCCGTATTTTTTAGAGTATAAAAATTCCTGAGCCCTTTCCCAAAGGAAAAGTTTACTTTTAGAAAATATTTTCCTTGCGGTACTGTTATTTAATGAATCTTTTTTTCTTTTCTTTTTAAAAAAATTACTGTCCTCAAATAGCTGGTTGAATTGTGAAATACTGTCTTCATCAATATCCATAGAAACTTTTTCGTAGAATTTATAAGTGTAAGAATCCAGTGATTTTGGAGAATTTTCCCTAAACTGTTGATTTACCTTTTTCAGGATTTCCAAAGCCCGCGGGTCACTTTTATCTTCAATGATAACGGTTTCGATGGAAGTGGTTTTGGAAGATGTTTTAAGCAGTGAAATTTTAATATCATCTTCTACAACGGTAGTTTCTTTCTGATAATTGGGTGCCTGAACCTGTATGTTTTTGCATTTTGAACTAAATTCAAGAAAGCCGTTGGAATCTGTTTTTCCGAGGATTTTCCCTTTACAAGAAATGGCTGCGCCCGCAATAGGAGACTTGTCTGTATCATCAACAACAGTAATTTTTGATTGTGAAAAACCAAAAATACCAAGCCATAAAAATATAAACAGTAAGACCCTTTTCATCTGAAAAAACTGGGTAAAATTAGTGATATTTATTCTTCTGGAAAAGTTTTGTTAATTGATATTAATATGCATTGTCATTGTATTTATCTTTCAAATAAAAAACTCCCGAAAGCCCGGGAGTTTTATATATGAATTTACTGTTGTTTAAATACTAAGCGCCTTTTGATAAGCATTTTCCAGACCGTCAAGGTTTTTGCCGCCTGCAGTTGCAAAGCCCGGGTTTCCGCCGCCGCCGCCCTGGATCTCTTTTGCTAAATCTTTAATAAGAGCTCCAGCCTGATAAATTCCGGCCAAATCATCTGAAACTCCAACGGTAATCATTGGTTTTCCGTCTGCATCAGACAAGATAACCGTTATAGAAGTTGGGATTTCTTTTTTCAGCTGGAAGACGATGTCTTTCACAGAACCGGCATCCAAGGAAGTTCTTTTCACTAAAAGTAGTTTCTCACCTTTTTGCTCATAAGCACTTTTCCAGTCGTTAATTTCACCTTTTGCTTTTTCCTTTTTTAAAGCTTCAACTTCTGCTTTTAATGTTGAATTTTCAAGGATTAATTTCTCGATAGATTTTACAATATCTTTAGATTTCAGCAATTGAGAAAGTTCGGAAATTTGTTTTTCCAGGTTTTTGAAATATTCTTCTGCCTTATCTCCCGAAATAGCTTCAATTCTTCTGATTCCCGCAGCTGCAGAGCTTTCGGAAACAATTTTGAAATGGCCTATTTCTATTGTATTTTTTACGTGAGTTCCACCACAAAGTTCTTTTGAGCTTCCAAACTGGATCATTCTTACGCTGTCGCCATATTTTTCGCCAAATAAAGCCATAGCTCCTCTGTCCAGCGCCTCCTGAATCGGAATATTTCTGAATTCCTGCAATGCAATGCTTTCTTTGATCTTAGCATTTACTTTGTCTTCAACCAATATAAGCTCCTCTTCCGTCATTTTGTTGAAATGAGAAAAGTCGAAACGCAGATAATCAGGACCTACAAATGAACCTTTCTGCTCAACGTGCGTTCCCAAAACTTCTCTTAACGCCTCGTGTAAAAGGTGAGTTACAGAGTGGTTTGCCTGGGAGTTTTTCCTGTCTGATGCATTTACTTTAGCATAGAAAAGTGCTCCTGCATCTTTTGGAAGGCCGCTGATTAAAGAAATAATCAATCCGTTTTCTTTTTTTGTTTCTAAAACTTCAAAGCTTTCCGTAGCATTTTCAAGAATACCTTTATCACCAATCTGTCCACCACCTTCAGGGTAGAAAGGGGAGCTGCTTAACACAACCTGATAAAATTCTCCGTCTTTATTTTCTACTTTTCTGTATCTTGTAATGTAGGTTTCAGATTCAATTTGATCATAACCAACGAAGTTCTCTTCTCTTTCTTCCAGCGTTACCCAGTCGTATACTTTTTGGGCAGAATCTGCTTTTGAACGTTGTTTTTGTTCATTTAAAGCAACCTCGAATCCTTTTTCATCAATAGTTAACCCTTTCTCCTCAGCAATAATTCTTGTTAAGTCATCCGGGAAACCGTAAGTATCATATAATTCAAAAACTTCTTCAGTCGGCAATACTTTTTTACCTGCAGAAATGGTTTGCTGAATTAATTTTTCAACTCTGATCAGTCCTGTTTCAATGGTTCTTAGGAAAGATTCTTCTTCACTTTTGATAACTTCCGTTACCAGAACTCCCTGCTTTTCCAATTCAGGGAAAAATTTACCCATCTGTTCCTGTAAAACAGTAACTAATTTGTAAAGGAAAGGCTCTTTCATATCCAGGAATCTGTAAGAATAAGAAATTCCTCTTCTCAAAATCCTTCTGATCACATAGCCGGCTCCTCCGTTTGAAGGCAGTTGCCCGTCTGCAATAGCAAAAGAAACGGCTCTGATGTGGTCTACCACCACACGGATAGCGATGTCCTTTTCATCTTCTAAAACTCCGGTGTATTTTTTACCTGAAAGTTCCTCAACTCTAGCAATTAAAGGAGTGAAAACATCGGTGTCATAGTTTGAAGATTTGCCCTGAAGCGCCATACAAAGACGTTCGAAGCCCATTCCGGTATCAATATGTTTTGCAGGAAGATTTTCCAGGCTTCCGTCTGCTTTACGGTTGTACTGCATGAAAACCAGATTCCAGATTTCCACAACCTGAGGATGGTCATTATTCACCAGTTCAAGTCCGGAAACTTTAGCTTTTTCTTCCTCACTTCTTAAGTCTACATGAATTTCAGAACAAGGTCCGCAAGGTCCGCTTGCCCCCATTTCCCAGAAGTTGTCTTTTTTGTTTCCGTTGATAATTCTGTCTTCAGAAATTACAGCTTTCCAGTAATCATAGGCATCCTGATCTCTCTCAAGATTCTCAGAAGCATCGCCTTCGAAAATGGTTACGTACAGGTTTTCTTTTGGAATTCCGTAAACTTCCGTCAGCAATTCCCAGGCAAAAGCAATAGCATCTTTTTTGAAATAATCACCGAAAGACCAGTTCCCCAACATCTCAAACATGGTGTGGTGATAGGTATCTCTACCAACATCATCCAGATCGTTATGCTTCCCTGAAACCCTCAGACATTTCTGTGTATCGGCAATTCTCGGGGCTTTAGGCTCTTTATAACCTAAAAAATAATCTTTGAACTGCGTCATTCCTGAGTTGGAAAACATTAGGGTAGGGTCGTCTTTCAGCACAATAGGAGCCGAAGGAACGATAAGGTGGCCTTTACTTTTAAAATAATCTAAAAATTTCTGACGAATCTCTTGTGATGTCATAATGATATATATTGCTTTGCTTTTTACAAATTTTTGATAAGATGCAAATTTAATGTTTTTAAAGCAATAGAAAAATATTGTTTTAGGTTTTACTCCATTTGTAATAATTTGAGCTTAAACATTGTCATTCTGAGCGAAGTGAAGAATCTCTTATTTGCATCGAAACTTCTATTATCCCTCCAACTTGTTTATTTCAGGAGCTTTTTCCCGCTTTCCGCACTCGCTATTTTTCAGGTTTCGGGGGTGGCGGCTTTGCCGCCACCCCCGAAACCTGAAAAATGAGCTCAAACAATGCTGCAATCGGGGCTAGGGTTGTAGTCATGAAAATCAATGCTGATCAATAAATCCGGGTTGAGATTCCTAAGGAATGACAAACTTATGAATAAGCAAACTATTAACAAAACTTTGCATTTTCCCTTTAACTTATTATCTTCGCTAATATCTGAAAAGATAAAATTGAATATGACAAAAAACGAAATCTTAAAAAACTGGGTGCAACAATACTCCGAACCATTGCTGAGAAGGGCAGTATATCTGCTTTCAGATAAAGTGGAGGCGGAAGATATCGTTCAGGAAGTTTTTATAGCTGCGTTTTCGTCTTATGACTCTTTTGAAGGGAAAAGCCAGCCGCTGACCTGGCTCATGACGATCCTGAACCGGCGTGTGGCAGATTTTTACCGTAAAAAATACAGATCCGAACCGGAAATAAAGCTGGATCACTTTTTTGATGAATCCGGATCATGGAAAAACAATGATGTTTTGAATGATTGGAATGCAGAAAATAAGGAAACCGAGCTTCTCGATGATAAAGATTTTAATAAAACATTAGAAGATTGTATTGAAGATTTGCCCTCCAGATGGAAGATTCCCATGAAATTATATTATCTTGAAGAAAAAAAAGCACCGGAAGTAAGTCAGGAACTAAACATTTCCACGACTAATCTTTGGAAGATTTTGCAACGGAGCAGAATGCAGCTGAGAGAATGTCTGGAGTTTAACTGGTTTACCCAATCATAAATGATTAAAATGCTAAAAAAAATAATCCATATTATATTTTTACCATGCAGTGAAGCCACTTTACTAATGGAAAAACGGAACGCAGAAAGTATTTCCCCTACAGAAAGCCGGAAGCTTAACCTGCATCTGAAAATCTGCAAATGGTGCAGAGCTTACAAAGAAAAACTGGAAATTTTATATGATATTTTAAAAAGAAAACTTTCACAGGAAGAAAAAATTGATATTAATCAATCTGAAATTCAGAGGTTTAAAGATAATATGCTTAAAAAATTAGACAGTCAATAAAAATATTGTCAGGTTTTTGAATTTGTTCCGACTATACTTTTGAAAATAAACAAGTATTAATTCAAAACCTTAAAAAATGAACGGAACTACACAAACCATCAGCCAAAACCGAACGGCCCGGGCCGGGTATTACATTTCACTTTTCGGAGCAGCGCTTATTTTACTGTGGATAGGTATTTTTAAATTTACCCCCACCGAGGCAGCCGCAATAAAACCTTTAATAGAAAACCATTTCCTGACTTTTTTCGTATATAATTTTACAAGCGTTCAGGCAGTGTCAAATACTATCGGAGTGATAGAAATTATCATTGCATTACTTCTGCTTTTTAGTTTGAAATTTGCATCACTAAAGAAGTTTGCAGGAATAGGCATGATCCTCACATTTCTGGTTACCCTGAGCTATTTATTTACCACACCCGGTGTTTGGAAAATAGTGGACGGAGTTCCTGTTACGGATTTTTTCATCTTGAAGGACCTTATGCTGCTGGGATTTGGATTAATGATTTTAAATGATAAAAAATGAATAAAAAGATAAAAATGAATAAAAAGATAAAAATGAAGAATATACTAATATTACTCGGAATGCTTCTGGGAATAGCAGTTTTTGCGAACAGCTGTGGAGACGCAAAACAAAAATCCACAACAACTAAAAAAGAAAATGAGACCAATATGGATACTAAAAATGTAAAAGAAGTTTATTTTGCAGGGGGATGTTTTTGGGGAACAGAACACTTTTTTCAACAAATTCGCGGCGTGGTAGGCACAGAAGTGGGCTATGCAAACGGAAACAAGGAAAATCCTACTTATGAAGAAGTAATAAGCCATACCACAGGCTTTGCGGAAACCGTGAAAGTGAAGTATGATCCTGAGCAGGTAGACTTGAAATTATTGATCGATTTATATTTTAAAACAATTGACCCTACCAGTTTAAACAAGCAGGGAAATGACAGGGGAGACCAGTACAGAACCGGGATTTATTCAACAGATAAAGAAACGGAAGCAATTGTGAAAGCAGAGGTTCAAAAACTGGCAAAAAATTACAGCAAGCCGGTTTTAGTAGAAACAATCCCATTGAAAAACTTCTACAGAGCAGAAGATTATCATCAGGATTATCTGGATAAAAATCCGGGAGGCTACTGCCACATTGAACCGGGACTTTTCGAAATGGCAAGAAATGCAAATCCGCTTCCTAAGAAGGAAACAAAATATCAAAAGCAGGATAAAAAAGTTTTAAAAGAAAAACTGACTGCAGAACAATATAAAGTTACCCAGGAAAACGGTACGGAAAGACCTTTCCAGAATGAATACTGGGACGAAACCAGAGAAGGGATTTATGTAGATATTACTACGGGAGAGCCGTTATTCGTTTCCACGGATAAGTTTGAATCAGGATGTGGATGGCCTAGTTTCTCAAAACCAATTACTAAAAAATTAATTGACGAAAAACTGGACAGATCCGCAGGTATGACCAGAGTGGAGGTGAGAAGTAAAACCGGGGATGCACATTTGGGACATGTTTTCAATGATGGCCCGGCAGACAAAGGCGGGCTTCGTTACTGTATCAACAGTGCTTCGCTGAAGTTTATCCCGAAAGCTGAAATGAAAGAAAAAGGTTACGGAGAATATATTTCTTTACTTGAAAAAGATAAGAAATAAGTGTAAGAGTGAGGTGATTGAAGGACTGTCGAAAGGCAGTCTTTTTTGTTTTAATGACCGTCTCTTATGGCATTCTGACGAAGGAAGAATCTCCTAGTGAATTCTTTGAAGTTGAAATCTGTCTTTAATGCTCAACATTGAAATATTTAGAAATAGTAAAAATGCAAAGATGATATAATAAGCTCCCCCTGGAAGTTTAGAAATACTTTGAAAAAAAGCATTATAATATTCTCTTTTAATAAAGTATAAAATCCCTTCTCTTACAGATGGGTCTTCATAAGTTATAAGAACATCATTGCATAGAAGACATTCGAATTCTTCAGCATTGGGATCTTTGTAGTTTACAGGAACAAAGAAATGTCCTGTTTTCTCCAAATCCAATCCATAAGTCTCATGTCTAGCAATTGCCATATCATTAACCAAAGAAGCAAAATCTCCGTAAGTATTATTTTCACCCAAAATAAATTCGATCCCGGTATTTTTTCATTCCTTTTTTCAAGCTTTTTAACTTCAGAAACATAAAAGCCTGAGTTTTCTTTTGCTTTGCCTGGATCAATAATAATTTTCTTATAGTTCCAATCTCTTATTGGTTCAAGGGTAGAGTTTAAATTACTTTTATCTTTTTTCAACTTTACAGGAAGTCCGAAATCCATTGCAGTATATTTAGTTTCATCAATATAAGGACTCATGTAATACCAAAAAAGCACAGGGATAATCAAGGCACTGATCAACCCCGGAACATAAAATATTTTTCTCAATGACATCATCCAGATAAAATTAATAAAAAAAGTGATTCTAAACGAACCACTTAATATATTAAATCTTTAATCTTAATTTTTAATCTTTTAATCCTTCAAATTTAAAAACTACCAGTCTCTTTTTCTCAAAATCCAGTAAGACGAAAAAATAAAAATTCCGCACCATATTATACATGCAATTAAGCTTTCTGTAGGGTAGTGAAACTCATATTTTAATCCCATCATCTTAGCCAGCTCAAGGCGCATCATCGGGTTAGGAATCAGGCTGGACATGCTTTCCAGCGGCAAAAGATGCGTGAAAAAAAAGTCATTCTGCAGTACTTCCGCTCTCTTTGCACCTTGCAGTCCGCTGATTTTTGAGAAACTTTCAAGCCCAATTAAAATCCCTTCAATAATCCAGTAGACGAAGAAACCAAGAAAAACAAACATGGATTTTCTTAATAATATTGAAAGAAACATCAGGAAACAGAAGAAGGTAAACAGCTTTACAAAATAATTCCCGATAAAGAATATTTCCTCGAAAACTTTTGCAGAATCGGTTATTTTAGAATACTTGTATCCCAAAAACATGGTGATTACAAAGACCAGAAATGTTGAAACCACCGTAAAAATAGTGATGGTTAAAAGTTTTGAACCGATAAACTCTTTTCTGCTTAATCCGTCAATCGTATTTTGTTTGAACATCCGGTTGCTGAATTCCTGCGAAATGGAGAAAACTATGATTAACCCCAGGAAAATTTTCAGTAATGCAACAATCCAAGTGGTAAAATTCCAGATTTCGGGGAAATTATAAATACCCTGCTCTTTTAAATTGATGGGATTTCCCAAAAGGTTAATATCTACCAGTCCTATAAAAAGCAATGCAATAAGAATGGCAAAATAAAGCGCTGTAAAAATCTTGAACGGTCTGTAATTCAAGTTTTTATAATATTCTAGTTTTAATAGTTTAAGCATGGTTATTCGTGTTTTTTACAAGTTCAAGGAATTGAGATTCTAAAGACAGTTTTTTCTTGGTAAGGTGAGACAGGAAAATCCCTTTTTCAGCCAGTTTCTGATTTAAGGAAGATGCCGAAATAGAAGTATCATCCTTAATCTGTGCCTTCAGAATTTCACCGTCCTGATGTACGGAAGTAAACCATTGAAGCTCATTTAAAGCATTTAAAAGCAATGTGTTATTGTCAGCTTTTAACTCAAAATAGCCGTTGTTAGCCGTCATTTCGTCCACTCGTCCGCAGTAGATGGAATTTCCTTCCTTTAAGACAATTACATGGCTGCATATTTTTTCAATTTCATCCAGTAAATGGCTTGCAATAATAATCGTAATGCCTTGTTTTGCAATATTATTGATGATTTCCCTGATTTGGATGATACCTTCAGGATCCAGCCCGTTGGTAGGCTCATCAAGAATCAGAACTTCAGGGTTGTTAAGCATTGCAGAAGCGATGGCAAGACGCTGCTTCATCCCCAGAGAATAGGTTTTAAAAGTATCTTTTTTCCTTTCAAAAAGGCCTACGGTTTTCAGCACTTCATCAATTCTCTGTTGAGGTGTTTCTTTAATTTCGGCAACAATTTTCAGGTTGGTTTCTGCGCTTAGATAAGGGTAAAAATTAGGCTGTTCAATGATGGCCCCGATTTTCTTTAATGTATCTGGATCAGTTCCCCTTTTCCCAAACCAGTACCATTCTCCGCTTGTAGGATTAATGGTTGAAAGAAGCATCCCGAAAGTGGTGGATTTTCCGCTTCCGTTTGGCCCTAAAAGTCCGTAAACATTACCTTTTTCTACATCAAAGGAAATGTTGTTTACAGCGATTCTCTTGAATTTTTTAGTCAAATTCTTTACTGACAAAATTTTTTCCATGTAATTTGTTTTACATAGTAGTAGTCTATATAAATGATGAAACGTTACAAAAAATTATAAATATAAATTATGAATGATGTATTTTGAATTATGAATTCCTGCTTCCTGCTTAAAGCCTATTGCGCATCCTTATTTTAAATATTAAATTTGATAGAATTAATCAGGAATTTATGAAGTTAATTGAACTGGCAAAAGAGCTGGATATTTCGGTGGAAGCCATCAAACAATTTATCCAGGATTTTGATCTCGAGCTTGGAGTCTGCATGAGTACAAATTTTGAATTAAAAAAAGATTTTGAAAAGTTTGCCCGCGAGAATATAGAATTTTTAAAGATCTACGAAAAGGATTTAGATAAAACAAAGACCCTGGAGGAGATTGCAGAAACCATCAATCAGCCAAAAGATAAGGTGGAAAAAGCAATCAAGGAAACACATCCTAATATTTTTGATAACGGCTTTTTCAAATCATCCATTTCAAGCTACGGAATAGATAATAAGCTGGGTGGAAATTACCAGTTTGTCTATAATTACTTCGGGCAGAAAACAAGCCTGCAGCAAAGAGATTTTATTGGTTACAGAGATTTGTTTTTTCATATTTCCGGTGTGTTGGAACCATTTTTAAATCCTCAGCAGATCAAAGACTGGGGAATCAATAAACCATCCGGAATTATTTTATACGGGCCTCCGGGAAGCGGAAAAATTTTCTGGGCGAATAAAATTGCGGAAATCATCGGGTACAAGTTCAAGGAAGTTAAAAAATTCTACCTGGGAACTTCCTTTGTAGACGGAAGCAGGACGAATTTCAACGATTTTCTGGTGACCATGATGGAAGAAGACAAAGTTTTGCTGTTTTTGGAAGATTTTGATGAAATAATGATGGAAAGAAAAGCGGAAACCGATGTGGCTTCCTGCAATCTGGAAACACAGGAAATTATTCTTCACCACATCAGTAAATTTGAGCAGGAAGATGTTTTGATGGTAGGCTCTGCAAATTCTGTTTCGGAAATTGATGAGGAAATTCTTGCTCCCGGAAGATTTGATGTTATGATTCCCGTTTTCCCGCCGAACCGTACGGAAAGATCTGAAATCATCTTATATGCAATGACAAAAAATCTTGATCAGGATTCTCTTTTATTTAAAATTTTAAAAAACAACAAAGCTGATAAAATCCCTTTCTGGCACGAGATTTCGTCACAAATGAAAGCTTTCAGCAATACTATGCTGATTGATTTTACCCAAAGCCTTAAGAAGAGAATTAAAAATCTCTATGAAAGAACCAGAAATGAAAATCTTATAATAGATCAGAACCTTCTCAACCGTGCTTTGAGGGATGCTGCCGGAAAGCTTACCGGAGAATACCTTGATCAGGTGGCTGTTTTTCTGAAAGATGTTATTGTGAATAATTTCGATCAGTTTCAATACAGAATTCAGAGCTTAAAAACCGAGCTCGATGCTTACAGAGTGGTTGAAGAACCAAGAAGAGCTATCGGTTTTTCGCATAATGAAGAAGATGCCGACAAAAATGATTCTGAAAAGTAAATTTTTAATTCATAAAATAGATTTGATTTAAAATATTCTATTACTAGTCCTGATTAATCTCAATCAGGACAGTTTTTTTTAATTTAATAAAATTGGCAAGGGAAAAAAATGAAAAAGGAGTACATTTGGAGCCTTTTAAAAACACGAAATGTTACACGCCAGCCTGCATGGAAGCTATATGCTTCCCGTTTTTTTTGATCTTTTTGCCGTTTTTCTTTTTGCCTTTTCCGGCTCTATCAAAGCTATTGAAAGAGGTTATGATTTTGTAGGAGTTTATATTGTTGCCATGGTGACAAGCACAGGCGGAAGCCTGATAAGAGATACACTTCTTCAAAATGGGGTTCCGGCTCCGCTATTAGATTATAAATATCTTGTATGCATCTTTTTTGCAGGCAGCATCGGGATGCTTTTATATCGGTATAGCAGGCATTTTACGGTACTTATTAACATTATTGATGCTATTTCTCTCGGGATGTATGCTATTTTTGGAACCCAGAAAGCGATTGTATTAGGGTTAAGTATATTTTCCGCTTTCATTATTGGTTTTATTAATGCAATTGGGGGCGGTTTGCTGCGGGATATACTGATGAAGGAAGAATCTCATTTTTTTAAGCCGGGACAATATTATGCTGTAAATTCTATTGTAGCCATAGCCATCTTTATTTTATTGGGAGTATGGCTGGGTTTTGATGCTGAAGTTGCTGCCACTACAGCCATTATTGTTGCAACGGTGTTAAGATATCTTGCGGTGAAGTATAACCTCCAGACAAAAGCCGTTAACCAATGGCGCATAAACCGGTAGTTTTAATAAGGTGAAAATCTGAGGGAATAAAAATTTTTTATTTTTGCAAAAAATAAAACTTCGTGATCAACAACGACCAGATAAAAGAAATTCAATCCAGAATTGACGACCTTCATAAATATCTTCAGATCGAAAAAAAGAAGATAGAAATTTCCAATGATGATGAGAAAACCGCCGCTCCGGAATTTTGGGACAATCCAAAGGAAGCAGAAAGTTTTCTGAAACAGCTTCGTTCCAAGAAAAAGTGGGTGGAAGATTATGAGGAAATCAATACCCAGTTTGAAGACCTGCAGGTTTTAGCGGAATTTGCGAAGGAAGATCCGGATTCCGAAAAAGAACTGGATGAAGCATTTCCGAAGCTGGTGGAAAAAATAGAAGACCTGGAATTCAAAAATATGCTTTCCAATGAAGGGGATGAGCTGTCTGCCGTTCTCCAGATTACCGCCGGAGCCGGAGGTACGGAAAGCTGCGACTGGGCTTCCATGCTGATGAGAATGTACACCATGTGGGCAGAAAAACAAGGATATAAAATCCGCGAGCTTAATTTTCAGGAAGGCGACGTGGCGGGTGTAAAAACTGTAACGCTTGAAATTGACGGTGAATTTGCTTTCGGATATCTGAGGGGGGAAAATGGAGTTCACAGGCTGGTAAGGATTTCTCCTTTCGACAGTAATGCGAAACGCCATACAAGTTTTGTTTCAGTGTATGTTTATCCTTTGGTGGATGATACGATTGAAATCAACATCAATCCTGCTGATATTTCATTTGAAACGATGAGGTCTTCCGGAGCGGGAGGGCAGAACGTAAACAAGGTAGAAACCGCTGTTCGTCTTCGCCACGCACCTACCGGAATTATTATTGAGAACTCAGAATCCCGCTCACAGCTTCAGAATAAAGAAAAAGCAATGCAGTTGCTGCGTTCAAGGCTCTATGAAATGGAATTGGAGGAGAGAATGAAAGCCCGTAACGAGATCGAAGCCAACAAAATGAAGATAGAGTGGGGAAGCCAGATAAGAAATTACGTAATGCACCCCTATAAACTGGTAAAAGACGTACGTTCGGGACATGAAACTTCTGACGTAGATTCTGTAATGAACGGAAATATCACCCCATTCCTGAAAGCTTTTCTGATGGCCGACGGAACGGCGGTTTCAGACGATGATATGGACTTATAAATGTCATGTTTAAATTTAGTTAAAATCTCATAATAAATTTCTGATTGACGTTTATTAATCTTATTTTTGTTACTTATCAAAACGTATGGAAGATTACAATAGTTGGAGAGATTTATTAAACCCTGAGTTTTATATAAAACTTGGAGGGTTTTGGCTTATTTTGTTTATTATTTTTGCTGAAACTGGGCTTTTTGTAGGATTTTTTTTACCGGGAGATTCTCTGCTTTTCGTTTCGGGAATTTATGCTGTTGATATTATCAAAGAGACTTTTGGCTCCACAGGGAGCGATTTTTTAGATACGTTTATTTTGGCGAGCAGTGTAGCTGCTGCTGCTATCATTGGTAATGAAGTAGGATATTATTTCGGTAGAAAAACAGGTGCGGCTTTATATAAAAAGCAGGATACAATGCTTTTCAAGAAAAGATATCTATACCAGGCTCATGATTTCTTTGAAAAAAACGGGGCACTGGCGATTATTATGGCTAGATTTTTACCGGTTGTAAGAACTTTTACCCCTATCGTGGCAGGAATTGTAAAGATGGATAAAAAAGATTTCTTAAGGGATAATGTTATTGGTGCAGTTTTATGGTCTTTCCTTCTGATTTTCGCGGGGCATTATTTAGATAAACTGTTTATTGAGCAATTTGGAATTGATTTAAAGAAAAAATTAGAATTAATTATCATCGTTATCGTGTTAGTCACTACTTTACCGATTATCATCAAATTTTTGTTCGGGAAAAAACAGGACTTCTCGAAATATGAAAATCACAAGTTTGATGAAGACGAAGAATAAAATTAAAATACTATAAATTACTAACCCGCTTTTCAAGTGGGTTTTTTAATATATTTCAGAGCAAAAATTATTCTTGAAAAAATCCAAGCTATCATTTTCAAATATTTAGTATAAAAGTATCAATTGCTCATTACTCATTCTTAATCCAGTTCAAAATATTTGGATAAATAATACTATCCCTTTTCTTCTTGCTAAAAAAACGCGGAGCATGACCTGAATTTTCCATAAAAACAAGCTTATGCGGAATATTTCTGGCACTTAAAGCAGAGTCCAAAGCCAATCCCTGCTTCTGATTAACCAAAAAATCCTGATTTCCCTGAAAAATCAAGGTTGGAACGTTCGATATGTTAGCAATCGGACTGGCTTTTTTAAATTCTTCGGATAAGTTTTTACGGTAAAATTTTTCACCCACAGCTTTCTGGATGGTGGGCGAAGAGTATTTTGAATAAAAGGAGCTGAGATATTCCCGGGAATAAAAATCCGTAGGGCCGCTTAAAGAAATAATTTTTTTAATATGATCCGGATTTTGATAGCCGTATAATAAAGCCAGATGTCCGCCGGCGCTTTCTCCCAGAATAATATAATTGTCCGGCTGAAGTTCTGCATTCTGAGCCAGAGAATTGAACTTTTTAATTACAGAATCAATGTCTTCCAGCTGTTCGCGGTAGGTGATTTTTTTCGAAACCAGTCTGTAATTCATGTTAATGCTCGGAATATTATTTTTAAAAAGCATTTTCTGAATGTGGATCATGTGTTCTTTTCTTCCGTATTTCCAGGCACCGCCATGTACGATCACTACTACAGGAGAATTTTCGGTATAGCCAGAGGAAAGAAAAACATCCATTTTTTGTTTTTTATGCTCCCCGTATTTCAGGTTGTAGATTTTCTGTTCATTACCCGTTCCTACCCAAACCCGGAATTTTGTATTGCATGAATTTAATATAAAGCCGATTAAGCCTAAAACAAAGAAATGATATTTAAGTATCAGCTTTTTCATAAAATAAATGTACAGAAATAAGGTGGATTTTGAAATTTAAATTAAATGATTGTTAGCAGGTTTACGTTTAGTTTTATGTCATCAGACGTAATCCTGCTTTTTGATGCAAAATTTTTACTTTGGTTAAACTCTGTTGTTATACATTAACTTTAAATAAAGTACAAAGAAAGCATTCCGGTCATATTAAAAGTCGAATTAAATAATTATTTTTGCTCTTAACAATTATTAAAAAAATATTAAAATCTTATGGCATCTGGTTTTTTTGCAATTTTGGATGATATTGCTGCTTTGATGGATGATGTGGCGGTTACTAGTAAAATAGCTACTCAGAAAACAGCAGGAATTTTAGGGGATGACCTTGCTGTAAACGCAGAAAAGGCTACAGGTTTCCTTTCTTCACGGGAGCTTCCTGTGCTTTGGGCTATTACAAAAGGTTCCTTTATCAATAAACTGATCATTCTGCCCATCGTATTTCTGCTCAACTGGCTTTATTCTCCGGCAATTAACTATGTTCTGATTCTCGGAGGTCTGTATTTAGCGTTTGAAGGGGTGGAAAAAATTATCGAATTCCTTTTTCACCGTTCCAAAAAAGGACATGAAGTGGTAGAAGAGATTGAGGAAGACGAAAAAAATCCGGAAGATTTAGAAAAAGTAAAGATAAAATCCGCCATTACTACAGATTTTATTTTATCTATTGAGATTGTAATTATTGCTCTGGGAACTGTATTGGAAGAAAATCACCCTTTTATTACTCAGATTTTAGTAACAAGTTTGGTTGCATTTATTGCCACAGTTGGGGTTTACGGTATTGTTGCGCTGATCGTGAGAATGGATGATGCAGGATTTAAATTGATTAAAAAAAGTAATGATAAGGGCTTTTTCGGTCAGCTCGGGCATTTGTTAGTAAAAGCTTTGCCTATTGTCATTAAAGCTTTAGGAATCATTGGTACCATCGCTTTGATTATGGTAGCAGGCGGTATTTTTGCACACAGAGTGGAATTCCTTCATCATTTATTTTCAACCTGGCCTGATGTTTTAAAAGAGCTTACTTTTGGCCTGATAGGCGGCTTGGGAGCTGTTCTTCTTTTCACAATGGGGAAGGGGATTGTTTCTTTGGTTAAACGTAAATAGTTATTACATTATAAAAAAATAAGCGGCTTCAAAAATTGAAACCGCTTATTTTTTATCGAAAGATTTACTTTGTAAACCTTTGGGATGCTTTAGATATCTTAATTAAATAAATCTTTCACCTTATCAAAGAAAGTTTTTTCTTTTCCGGAAGGTTCTGCAACCATTTCTCCGCTGCTCATTTGCTTTTCGAAGAAATCTTTTTGCTCTTTAGTGAGCTTTTGAGGCGTCCATACATTGATGTGGATAAACATATCACCTTTTCCATAACTGTCGATGCTTGGAAGACCTTTTCCTGCCAGTCTGAGGATTTTTCCGGACTGAGTTCCCGGATCTACGGTGATTTTTACTTTTCCGCCAACAGTAGGAACTTCTTTTTTGGTTCCCAGAGCCGCTTCTGCAAATGAAATATATAATTCCTGGTGAAGATTATCACCTTCTCTTTTAATTACTTTATCTACTTCTTCCTCGATGATAACCAATAAATCCCCCGGAATACCTCCAAACGGCGCATCATTACCTTTTCCTCTTACATTAAGCTGGATGCCGTCTCTGGCTCCTGCAGGAATATTAATTGTTACTTCTTCTTCATCTTTTACAAGACCTTGTGCATTGGCTCCTGCCGGAATTTTATCTGCAACTTTCCCAATTCCCTGACAGGTTCCGCAGGTTGTCTGGGTCTGCATCTGGCCAAACATAGTGTTCATCACCTTCAGCTGAACTCCGGAACCGCCGCAGGTAGGGCAGGTTTTTGAAGTGGCGCCTTCCGCCATCTTCATTTTTTTGACTTTAATGGTTTTCTGAGTTCCGTTTACCATTTCTTCAAGGCTCAGCTTGATTCTGATTCTTAAATTAGAACCTTTCACCTGCTGACGGCCGCCTCCGCCGCCAAATCCTCCGAAACCGCCACCGAAAATATCTCCAAACTGGCTGAAAATATCTTCCATATTCATTCCGCCGCCGAAACCGCCGCCTCCAAAACCTCCGTTTCCACCAACTCCTGCATGGCCGAACTGGTCGTATCTTGCACGTTTCTGCTCATCACTCAGAACTTCATAGGCTTCTGCTGCTTCCTTGAATTTTTCTTCGGCTTCCTTATCTCCAGGATTTTTATCCGGGTGATATTTGATCGCCATTTTACGGTATGCTTTCTTTATTTCGTCGGCTGATGCAGATTTGCTGATCTCAAGAACCTCGTAATAATCTCTTTTTGACATCTTTTTATATGGGTAATTAGTAATGGTAATGAGTAATTTACAAAATTGCTTATTACTGATTACTTATTGCTTATGTTTTAATTTCCTGTAACCACTTTAGCGAAACGAATCACTTTATCTCCCAGCGTATATCCTGTTTCGATTACGTCTACGATTTTACCTTTCAGATCCTCTGATGGAGCCGGAATTTGGGTAATTGCCTCATGGAAATCTACATTGAAGCTGTCACCAGCCTTTACTTCCATTGTTTTAAGGCCTTTTTCAGTAAGCTTGCTTTTGAATTTGTTGTAAATTAACTCAACACCTTGCAGGTCAGAAGGGTTTCCGTTTTTAGCGATTTCTTTCAGAGCTCTTTCAAAATCATCCAGAACACCAAGCATAGAGATCATCATATCCTGATTCGCGTACTGGAAGAACTCCATTTTCTCTTTGCTGGTTCTTTTTTTATAATTTTCGAATTCTGCGTACAATCTGATGTAACGGTCTTTCTCTTCTGCCAAAAGTTCCTCTGCAGTAGGTTTTGCTGTCACATTGTCTTCAGAAGGCGTTTCGTTTTGAGTATTCGTATTTTCTTGATTATTGATGCTTTCTTCGTTAATATCCTGATTGTCCATAATTCAATATTTATTTTCCTTTTTATTGACAAACATTCTGCCAAAGAAAAAAATCTGGACATTAAGGCAGAAATTGAAATCAGGACTTAGCAACCAATGGTCAATTTTTCCGGCTGGTTCTTATTTACTTCTTTCCAGTCATTGCGAGGAGCGAAAGCAATGAAGCAATCTTATGATATATTTTAAAAATAAATAAATATAAAATTATCATCAGATAATCCAATTTTACGAAGGCTAATTTATTTGTGCTTATGGGAGATTGCTTCATTGCTTTTGCTCCTCGCAATGACATTATCCAAAAAATGTCTGGTACAAAAGATAAAGATTTAGAATGATGATAATGAAAGAAATGATCCAAACGCAGGTTTTTAAGAAAGGCTTGTTAACAAATTCGCCCATTTTTGCTTTATCACTCGTAAACATCACAAGCGGAACCACCGCAAAGCTCAGCTGCATGGATAAGATAACCTGGCTTAGAACCAATAATTCCGTTGTTCCTTTTTCTCCGTAAATGATGGTTACAATTAAAGCCGGAATTACAGCTATTAATCTTGTAATTAATCTTCTTAGCCAGGGTTTTAACCTGATATTCAGAAAGCCTTCCATTACGATCTGGCCGGCGAGAGTTCCCGTTAAAGTCGAGTTTTGTCCGGAAGCAAGCAGTGCAATTGCAAAAACAATACTTGCCATTGAAACTCCTAAAATAGGTGTTAACATTTTGTAAGCATCATGGATATCCGCAACATGTTTGTTTCCGGTAATATGGAAGGTGGCTGCTGCTAAAATCAAAATAGCGGCATTAATGAAAAAAGCCAGCATGAGAGAAACTGTACTGTCTAAAGTTGCAAATTTTATCGCTTCTTTTTTCCACTTCCTGTCTCGCGGGTAATCTCTTGTCTGAACAATGCTGCTGTGAAGATACAGATTGTGGGGCATTACAGTTGCACCCAAAATCCCGATCGCAATATAAAGCATGGCCGGATTCTGGATGATTTCCGCTTTCGGCACCAATCCACCTAAAATTTCGTTAACAGCAGGCTGTGAAATGAAAAGCTCATAAATAAAGCAGGCAAGAATAATGGAAATCAAGCCGCCGACGATACTTTCTATCCATCGGAAACCTTTTGACTGCAGTAAAAGTATAATCAATACGTCAACTGTTGTGATGACAATTCCCCATGTTAATGGAATATGGAAAAGTAAATTCAGAGCAATCGCAGAACCAATTACTTCTGCAAGATCACAGGCTGCAATGGCAATTTCACAGAAAACCCAGAGAATAAAATTAGTGGTAGGATTGAAATGATCACGGCAGGCCTGCGCAAGATCCCTTTCTGCAACTACACCCAATTTCACAGATAAATGCTGCAAAACCATCGCAAAAATATTGGAAATAAGGATCACAGACAGGAGGGTGTACCCAAACTGAGCACCTCCGGCAATATCAGTTGCCCAGTTTCCGGGGTCCATGTAACCCACGGCAACCATAAGTCCAGGGCCTGCAAAAGCCAGGTATTTTCTCCAGAAACTACCGTTTTTAGGAACTTTCACCGAAGAATAGACTTCGGATAGAGAATGTGATGTTTTATCTTTTCGCCAGGCGCTTTTCAAATTCAGATTCATAAAATGTTAGAAATGACTAACAAATTTAATTAAATAAATGTAAACACAAAACCATTCACATAAAAAATCCCGAAAACAATTTTTCGGGAATAAATTTTTATTTGTTCTAAAAGATTATTTCGCAAATCTTACAGACATTTTTCTGTCTGAAGCTCTTTCCGCATCAGAAGCACTGGCATCAGCTTTCGCAAATCGGCTGCCGTAGCCTTCTGCATCAAGTATCTGACTTCCGACTCCTTGTTTTTCCAGCCACGTTTTAATATAATTGGCTCTGTCGGCAGAAAGTTTTATGTTTTTAGCTTCATCTCCGGTTTTATCAGTGTACCCTCCAATTTTTATCTTTGCATCAGGATAAGCTTTCAAAATAGCTACAAGATTCTGAAGCTGGCCTTCTGAACCTGCTTCTAAAGCATTTGCGCTTCCCAGCTTGAAGTTTACATGATCAAAATCAAACCATTGGTTTTTCAAAGCGTCATCATTTGCTGCGTTGGTATATGCCCCGGATTTCATGAAATTGATCATCTGATCTTCCATTCCTCCTTTGTAACCTTTCAATGCCGTACCATTCAGGTCGATATTTTCATCTACTTTTCCTGATGCTGAAGTTGACATTGAAGCTGTATCTGCCGAAGAAACTGCTGCAGCCGTATCCTGCATTGTACCTGTGGAGTCAGTATTTGTAACAGTAGTAGTGCTTTCTTTTTTCTCACACTGCTTCCACAGGAAATAAGCCGCTGCAATCAAAAGCAGGAGAGGAAGAAGCCATTTCCAGATAGATCCTCCGCCTTCGTTATTTCTCTCCGGGAAAGTTCCGTTGGGAGCAGTACTTCTGGTAACTTCTATGGCCGGCTCTTCGTGAGAGGGGGTTTTAATCTGGTCATTATCATTATCGAATTTATATCTTGCAGCCCAATCTCCAACGTTTAAAGATGCCAGAGAAAGTCCTGCAGGCAATAATGTAGAAACAATCCCTTTTTGGTCATCAAGAAGTCTTGAAATACCGGATTGATCCAAATTATTATCAGCAGCATATTTCCCGATTGAGCCTACGGTAGCTCCGGTTACCAGATTCAGTAAAGAGCTTGAAGAATTGTTGCTGATACCAGCGTAAGTGGCAATAGCATTTACAACGCCGCTCACTTTATCACCAAAAATAGAGGTCAGCAGACCGGAAATCCAGGTGTTGTTGGAAGAATCTCCCATCAGGTTCCCCAAGATACCGCTTGAAGAAGCTGTTGTAATGGCATTCAGTACGCCCTGGTTATCCGAATTGTTTGCCAATCCTCCCACCACAGCGGGTAAAAGTCCTCCGATTGCTTTAGAAATTCCGGATTCACTTTCTCCGTACTGCAATGCAGTCTGGGATACTAAAGCAGGGCCTAGCTGGCCTTTAATTAAATCAATGATGTTTAAAGACATAATAATATATTTTTGAGATTAATGTGTTATAAATTTAATAAAAATTTTGCCAAAATATCATTTAAACAAAAAAATCTTTAAAAATCACGCGGATTCTTAAAGATTTATTAATTTAATTTAAATTGGATTTTAATAAGCTTTTGCGAATAAAACCCGTCTTTTTGATGGTTTTCCTGAAATCAGGGAAACACCTTCTTCAATATCATCATCCAGAGGAATACATCTTATGGTAGCCTTTGTTTCATCTTTGATCTGTTCCTCTTCTTCTGCCGTCCCGTCCCAGTGAGCATAGATAAAGCCGCCTTTTTCTTCCAGAACTTTTTTGAATTCTTCATAAGTATCAACTTTCGTGATGTTGTCTTTTCTGAAGTTTGCTGCTTTTGTATAAAGATCTTTTTGAATAGTCTTTAATAATTCTTCGATATAAGAATCCAATCCTTCTATAGAACGGACTTCTTTCGTTAAATTATCTCTTCTTGCAATTTCCACAGATTTATTTTCAAGATCTCTTGGTCCCATTGCAATTCTTACAGGGACACCTTTTAATTCATATTCTGCGAACTTCCAGCCCGGTTTATTCTGAGTGTCATTGTCGAATTTCACGGAAATACCTTTTGCTCTCAATTTAGCCTGAATGTCTAAAGCTACTTCACTGATCTGCTCCAGCTGCTCTTCCCCTTTAAAGATCGGAACAATCACCACCTGAATCGGTGCAAGGGTAGGAGGCAGTACCAATCCGAAATCATCAGAATGCGTCATGATCAAAGCTCCCATCAAACGTGTTGAAGTTCCCCATGATGTAGCCCATGCATGCTCTATTTTCCCTTCTTTGTTTGTGAATTTTACATCAAATGCTTTTGCAAAATTTTGTCCAAGGAAATGTGAAGTTCCTGCCTGCAAAGCTTTTCCGTCCTGCATTAATGCTTCGATACAATAGGTTTCATCAGCCCCCGCAAATCTTTCGGAAGGAGTTTTTAGCCCCTGAATTACCGGCATTGCCATAAAGTTTTCTGCAAAATCTGCATATACTTTATTCATTTTTTCTGCTTCTTCTACGGCCTCATCTTTTGTGGCGTGAGCGGTGTGGCCTTCCTGCCATAAAAATTCTGCCGTTCTTAAAAATAAACGGGTTCTCATCTCCCAACGGACAACATTCGCCCATTGGTTAATTAATATAGGTAAATCTCTGTAAGACTGAATCCAGTTTTTATAAGTATTCCAGATGATGGCCTCTGAAGTAGGACGTACGATAAGCTCTTCTTCCAGCTTGGCATCCGGATCTACAATCAGTTTAGACGGGTTATCAGGATCTGTTTTTAATCTGTAGTGGGTAACAACGGCACATTCTTTAGCGAAACCTTCTGCATTTTTTTCTTCAGCCTCAAATAAGCTCTTGGGCACAAAAAGGGGAAAATAAGCATTTACGTGGCCTGTTTCTTTGAATTTTTTATCCATTTCGTCACGCATTTTTTCCCAGATTGCATAGCCATAAGGTTTGATTACCATGCATCCTCTTACTCCTGAGTTTTCAGCAAGGTCGGCTTTTACCACCAACTCATTATACCACTTGCTGTAATCTTCGCTTCTTGAGGTTAATTTTGCCATTATTTTTTTTAATTTTTTTAACTTTTCGTTATTATTGTTATCTAAAAATAAAAATCTATTTTTGATAGATTTTTAGTACCGGTATTTGGTACATTTTTGGTACAGATTGCAAATATAATTTAAATTAAAAATTTTTACGTTATCATGAAAAGAAATATACATAAAAATTTGCTTGGTATGTTAAAATCCAAAGGGATCTTAGCGATATCAGGCGGATTATTACTTGTGTCCTGCGGTGCTCAGATGGGCGGTTACAGCGAGACAGATGGCGTTTATTACGACCCTAATAAAGATACACTGCCGGAAGGCGTGATCATCAATGATAGAGGAAACAGAGTAGGAGAAGACTACAACTATTATCAGGATGATTCAAACGTGATTCAGAACGCAGAAGTTAATTCCAGAGAAAGAAAATATGACGACTGGAATAATTACAACTGGAACAGCACTGCAACAGACTCAGACTGGGGAATGTATGCAGGAAGTGAAACCAACTATTATGACAATTCCTGGGGGTGGGGTTATCCTTGGGGATGGTACGGTGGTTACAGCCCATATTGGGGTTGGAATCGCGGCTGGGGTCTTGGACTTTCATGGGGCTGGGGAAGCTCGTGGGGCTGGAATATGGGTTGGGGATACTCTCCGTATTGGGGCGGTATCTATGATCCATTCTGGGGCGGCTACTACGGATATCCTTATTGGGGATATGGCGGCTACTACGGTGGGTATTACAACCCAATCTACAGAAGAAGTGCTTCAGGAGGCAGAGGATTCAACAGCTACAGCGGAGGTTTTGCCAATAAATACGGTATGAATTCAGGAGGTTTCAGAAGAAATAATTCCAATACAGGAGGCTTTAGAAACAGCAACGGAAATACAGGTGGTTTCAGAAATTCTAACGGAACAAACGGAGGCTTCAGACAAGCTCCTGCAAACGGAGGTTTCAGAGGTCAGAATGGTGTAAGAAACCAAGGTGGTTTCAGAAACCCGGGAACTCAGGTAAGACCTAACTACAATCAGCAGGCTCCAAGAAATGACGGAGGATTCAGAAATAATGGCGGATATAATAATTCCAACAGCGGTGGCGGCTTCCGAGGAGGCGGTGGCTTCGGCGGAGGAAGCGGCGGCGGAGGATTCAGATCCGGCGGCGGTGGAGGCGGTGGCTTCCGAGGTGGCAGATAATATTTAAAAATTAATAACTATTCAAAAAAATAATGTTAAAAAAATCTTTAGCAATAATGAGTATTTCTGCTGCATTTTTTGCGCGGGCTCAAGATGTTTCTGTGATTAGAAATACTGTGGATGTATATTCAAGCTCGCCAAATATCGGTTCTGCAAAGTTTAATGCGATGGCAGGCTCGAATGGGGCTTTGGGAGGTGATGCGAATTCTTTACTTACCAACCCGGCGGGTCTGGGTGTGGCAATTTCAGGAGAAATTTCCGGTACATTGTCTATCATGAGCAATAAGAATACATCTTCTTATGCAGGTTCTTCTTACGGATACAATATTAATAAAGGAGATCTCGGAAACATAGGGGCGGTAATGACCTTCCAGCTGATGACGGAAAGTGCTTGGAAATTCATTAACGTTGGGGTCAACTACTCGAACCAGTCGATTGAAAACTATATCGAAACACCTGGAAACAGTAATCTGATCTATGATTTTGCAGATGGCGGAAGCTCTTCGTTCGGAAGACATGCATACGACAGATACGGCTATTTATCCAAAACCAGCGTGGGTGTAGGAGCAAATTATAACAATAACATCTATTTGGGAGCAGGATTAAATTTCTTTAATTCTTCAATAGACCAGTCTGATACAGCTATATTCAATTCTCTGGATAATGGCTCGGCAGAATATTTCAGCAAGCAGAATACACCTTTTGTAGAAAGAGGGAGCGGTTTTTCTGCTTCATTAGGGGTTATCGGTAAGCTTAGCCCGAATTTCAGAATTGGTGCGGCTTTAGAAACGCCAACTTTCTGGGATATCGACAGAAGCTATAATTTCTATAATGATGCCATTTATGGAGATGATTACGCGGCAGAAAACAGAAAATTCACTTCTCCGCTTAAGGCAACTGTAAGTGCGGCTTTCATTGCAAGCAAAAGTTTTGCCTTGAATGTGGACTATACATTAGGTTTAACGAAGCCGAAGTATAAAGATTACGGCCCGGCCGAGAGAGATTTAAACAGCTTCTTTAAAGATGATTATAAGAATCTATCAGAATTAAAAATAGGAGCAGAATACAGAATTAAGCAATTCAGACTGAGAGGAGGGTATGCTTATACCTCCAGCCCGTTTGATGCGCTTACCATCAGCAGATATA
Organism: Chryseobacterium daeguense DSM 19388; assembly: GCF_000430825.1. Taxonomy (GTDB): domain Bacteria; phylum Bacteroidota; class Bacteroidia; order Flavobacteriales; family Weeksellaceae; genus Chryseobacterium; species Chryseobacterium daeguense. The sequence goes on from NZ_AUMT01000001.1 coordinate 137,385, forward strand.
CTGATGACGGACAAGGTTTGGCGGATCAATCATATAATAATCTGATATTAAATGACAGAAACGCCTTATCTGTAGGTCTTGGATATGATTTCAAATCATTCTATATAGATGCTTCTTATCAAAATATAACTTCAAAATACAGCAATCCTTTATTAAGAGGGGTGATTGACAGTAATTTTGAGGACGGATATTATTCACCGAAACCGAACCGTCTTATTGCAAGCGATGGCTATGTGGTGTCGGATGTGAAAAATAACAGAAATAACTTCTTTCTTACATTCGGATGGAAATTCTAATTTCCGGATTATGTAATGAGTGATTAAATTGAGGCTCCGAATCTTTAGATTCGGAGCTTTTATTTTATTATTAATCAGGATTTTGAATTAAATTGGGCTGAATCTGTATTTGCTGTTCAGGAATGTATTCTATAACTCTATTGTGAGTGTAAGGTATGATGTAGAAAGGATTTGTCCCGTTAAGATGCGAACCCGGGTACTCTCTGTTCATATCCAGTTTATTTCTGTACACATCGTTTCTGCGATGTCCTTCAAAAGCCAGCTCCAGACGCCTTTCATCAAGAACCGTGTTTAAAAGAGTTTGTCCTGCAGGAACGGAAGTGTAAGCCGGAATTCCGGCCCTGGTTCGGATTACATTTACATCAGCTAATGAAGCAGTAGTATTTCCTTTTTTAGCATAAGCTTCAGCTCTGTTCAAATACATTTCGGCTAATCTTATAACAAGTGGAGACCACAATTGTGGAACTCCTTCCTGCAAAGAACATTTTAAAACAAAGAATTTAGGGTAACCATTTCTTTTTTCTATGTCATAATCTAAATAAACATACACTTTATCCCCTGCAGAATTGATAAAATAATGATTTGTTTTATCTGGGGTCACTTCCGGATAAACCTGATAATTCACATTGTTCATTGTGAAATATGTATTTCCGTTTTGTTGGAAAGTCTTTTGGAAAACATAATTGTAATTGATACCCCCGGAAGCGTTTGTTCCTTTCTGTACCCAATAGGCAACCGGAACTTGTGGTGATGCATATTTAGGCGCAATGAATTTTAATCTTACATCTTCCGGATGCTTATTGATGAGATCCAAATAGGTAGAAGAAGGATACATTTCACCCCAACCCACATTCTGAATAGTGGAATACATGGATCCAATACTTTCCCAACCATCTGTATAATCGCCATCTTTATTAAATTTAAAAGCAAAAATAGTTTCTGTATTACTTTCAGGAGTTTTTGTAGAATATGAAGGTAATTCTGCTTTGGATAACATTGCAAATTTCCCTGAATTAATTACTTTATCTGCATATTCTATAGCCTGATCATTTTTTTCCATATATAAATAAACTCTCGACAATAATGCCTGTGCAGCTTCCTTAGTAGCATAAATGTGAGATTTATTCACAGTCATGAGTTGTTCTGCTTTTTTAAGGTCGCTTACAACCAGATCATAAACTTCACCGACTGTGGCTCTCGGAGGAAGATCATTGACATCGTCAGAAGTTTTTAACGGAACACTCAAATTTCCAGTTCCTTGGTTATACGGCCTTCCGAACATATTAATGAGGGAAAAATAGACATACGCTCTCAGAAAATAGTTTTCCCCAATCAATTGATCTGTTTCTGCATCTTTACCCTGGGCAATTTTAGAAATAATCCGGTTACACCCGATAATAGCTTTATATCCGGTATTCCATGTTGTGTTGGTACGGTAGTTATTTTTAATGTTTTTGTAATTGTAGTAATAGAAAAAATTATCTGAGGTAGTTCCGCTGATATCAATATTGTCTCCACTATATTCGTTGTACCGGTATAGATTGTTATAAAAACCTCCCGAACCGCCATCTCCTTTCAATAATGCATAGTTTCCAAGGGTAATTGTCTGTATTCCTGTTGCATCTGATAATACAACATCAGATTCCTTCGAATCATAGGGTGAGCGGTCTATATTACATGAAGCTAATGACAGCATTACTAATGAAATAAATATTTTTTTCATGATGTTAAATTTTAAAAAGAAAAGTTTAAGCCTAAAGAATATCTTCTTGGAACCGGATAGATAGCTCCTGCGCCGCCTGAATAAGTAGTCTGTCCGTCCGCAGGGCCAATTTCAGGATCTACACCCGAGAATTTCGTGATTGTAAACAGATTTTCTCCCATGAAATAAATGCTTGCGGATTTAATGCCTATTTTTTCCGTTAAAGAAGCGGGCAGATTATATCCAAGTCTTAAAGATCTTAATTTTACAAAGCTTGCATCTTCCAAATAGCGTGACGAGGTATTATTCGTTAAATTATTATTATCAAATAAAGCGATTGGGTGTGTGGCAATATCGCCCGGTTTTTCCCATCTTTTCCATCCTTCCTGAAAAACCATTTGATTATAATAAGGATAAGTGCCATCAGAATCGAAAAATTCTCTGTAATAATTATAGATCTGTCCGCCCTGAGAAAAATAAAGGTTAGCATTCAGATAAAAATCTTTTATGGTAAGATTGGTAAAAATGGAGCCATAATAATCCGGCGTTGCAGTACCTACAATTTGCCTTGTAGCCTGGTTGTAATTGGAAGTAGCGCTTGTAGTTCCATCAGCATTTACAATTTCCCACAATCCCATTCCGTTATCAGGGTTTACACCCAGCCACTTTCTCATATAGAAAGAATTCACATCATATCCTGGGATGGTAGCATGGTTATTTGATAAAACCTGCGTTCCGTTATTTCGTGTGGAAGTGACAACGTTCTTGTAAGTACTTACATTAAATCCTAAATCCCAGGTAATGTCTTTATTTTTAATAATGGCATAACTTACATTAAATTCCCAACCTTTATTTTTTACATCTCCAATATTGAGATATTGTCTGTCAACACCTGTTAAAGCAGAAAGAGTAATTAATGCCAGCAAGTCTTTTGTTTTGTTATTAAAATAATCAATATTTATATTCAGCCTGTTGTCAAATGCTCTAATGTCTGTTCCAATATTGTTTTGAATAATTGATTCCCATGTAAGATCGGGATTTCCCAGCTGATACCATGTTGCACCGATCTGTCCGTCATATCTTTGTGTTAGAGCATAAAGATCCTGCCATCCGTAATTAGGAGCCGGAGTATTTCCTACAAGTCCTCTGCTTGCTCTTAATTTCCATTCATTAATTGGTTTAACCTGAAAGAATTTCTCTCTATTAACATTCCAACCCACACTGTAAGAATAAAATAATCCACTTCTATGGCTTGCTCCAAAGGCCGAGGAAGATTCGTTTCTTAAAGATCCCTGAACAAAATATTTTTTATCATATACATATTCAGCATTGAATAGAAGTGCGTTGTAGGCTCTGTCAAACTTACTTCCTGAAGGTTTTACTCCTGTGATTGCTCCTGTGTCAAAAACATCTGTTCCCGGAACTATCCCATAAACACTTGCGGTAGAGGTTTTGTAAAATCTGTCGGTATATTCGTAAGCGGCAAGGGCATTAACATTATGTACGCCAAAGTCTTTATCAAATCTCAACATTTGGTTAAAAAACTTACTGATATCTCTGATCTCAGATTCTGACGATTGTCCTTTTGTACTTTCGCCGGATAAAGATCTGGGATCGACATAATACATGGTATTGAGATTTTTGTAGGTAACATTGTTGGTAGTAACAAACTTTAAATAATCAGTAAGTTTGATTTCCGCATCCATATTTCCAATCAGATCCAACTGATTGTTCTTGCCATAATTCCATTGCAGGTCATAAAGATAGTTGGCATGATCTCTTCCGTACCAGGTATCCGTATTTGGATTTACATAATTCCCGTATTCATTTATTGGTTTGTCCCAGGGCAAGTTAAGGTACATTTCGAATAAAGAAGCTCTTACATCTTTTCCGGTAGTATACGATAAGCTTACTTTAGGTTTTAAAATTAACCACGGTTTTACCGTCTGTTCATGATTAATTCTAAAAGATAATCTATTGTAATCATAGCCTTTTACCGTTCCGGTTTCATCATAATAATTCCCTGAAATATAGGTTTTAGAGTTTTGAGAGCCTCCTCTGAAATAAACGGTGTAGTTTTTCGCAACTCCGGTTTGGGTTCCGTTTTTCAGCCAGTTGTATCCGGGCGTTCTCAGGCTGCTCGGAACAGCATCGTCAGGTACATTTTTTAAAGAATAAAAGTTATCATACAGCTGTACCCCGTCCATCAGTTTAAACTTTCCATTGGTAAAGGTGTTGAAAGACGTATTCATAGATACATTTAAGCTTCCTTTTCCCGAACTGCCGGATTTTGTAAATACCTGCACAACCCCGTTGGCTCCACGTGAACCGTATAACGCTGTGGAAGTGGCATCTTTTAAAATATTAATGCTCTCAATTTGGTTTGGATCGAGATTAGGAGTTCCTGTCATGATAACACCATCTACTACCCAAAGTGCGGCAGTAGGGCCGTTAATTGTAGAAGTTCCTCTGATTTTTACGATAGCAGTCGAGCCGGGAGCCCCGCTCTGCATGATCTGCGCCCCGGCGGCTTTCCCTTGTAGCATACTCGAAACATCAGAATTGTTGGAATCTTGTAATTTCTTGTTGGAAACTACAGAAACAGCTGCTGTAAGACTGGATTTTTTCTGTGCTTTGTATCCTACAATTACAACGTCTTCTATTTGGGTTTCTTTTAGTGTGTCAGTTTTTTGCTTGGTTTGTGCAGATACTAATCCGCCCATCAAAAAAAAGATTGCTCCCTTGGTAAGGTTTTTTGTTTTTTTCATACATGTGCAATTTGGGTCATTGCTAATGTACAAAATTTTTCAAGTAATTTAAATTTATTTTGTTAAATTATGCTAAAATATTATTTTATATTTAAATTAAATTGTATAAAATTATTTTATATATAAAAATAAATGAAATAAATTATATTTGTCACAATAGCTGTTTTAAAATTTTCATTTATTTCACCGGGTTGTGTGAAATATTTTTTTAATTCAGTTTTGAATGAACAAATTATAAAATGAATTGATACTTATGTTAATATTTAATGTAAAAAATCAAGTGTTATAAGGAGAAATATAAATAATTTATGCTATTCGAGAAATTTTAAGTGGTGTCAACTTATAACTGGATTCAATTAATGATGATGTCCCACATGAGAATGATCGTGGAAAAGGTGCATAATTAAAGCTAAAGAAACTCCCAATATCACCAAGCCGATCTTAGTCCAGTCGATATTATGGTTTTTATTGCTCTCAAAAATAATGACGGATGAAATATGCAGGAAAATTCCTCCAACGATAGCAAGGAAATAAGGCTGCAAATCAGGATTAAAATAATTACCAAGCAGCATCCCCATTGGAGAAGCTAATGCAAATAAGGCAACAATCAGGAAAGAAGGATAAGACGGCGTGGACCTGGATTCATCTTTTCTGTTGAATAAAAAAGCTCCCAAAATAAACGAAATAGGAAGGTTATGAAATAAAATTCCCAAAAGATAAGGCGAAAGCTCATGTTCTTCATTCGCAAGAGGAATTCCTTCAATAAAGGCATGGATAAAAAGCCCCACCATTAAAGCAACAGGAAGAATATTATGCTCATTATGATGATGGAAATGCCCATGTTCAAAGCCTTTGGTTAAAGCCTCCAGGATCATCTGAAGCAATACGCCTGCAATGACAAATATGCCAAGGCTGCTGCCCGTTTCAGAAGTGTAAACCTGCGGGAAAACCTCATTAAGACAGATGGTAATTAAAAATCCGGCACTTAAAATCAGTAGATTTTTTGCCAGTTTTTCTTTTTTACCGAAATATTTTCCAAGAAATACGCCTGCAATGACGCTTAAGATCAGTAAAACAACGGTTATCATGAGTTTTTCTTAAATAAATTAATGCAACGTGGTGAAGTTTCTTTATTAAATTCGTTCAATTGATAATCTCCCCAGATTTTGACTCTTTCGAAACCGCAATCTGCTGCATAGGAATTAATGGCATCTAAAGTATGAAGCTTCACTTTCTCAAAAAAATGAAACTGCTGCCCTTTGTCTTCGAAGCGAATATCTTTGATGATATGCCTTCCTTCGATTTTCTTTAAAATTTTAAATTCTATATTTCCCCTTACAATGGTGGATTCCGGAACTATTTTGCTTCTTACAAATTCTTCATTAAGATAATCCAATACAAAAAAACCACCGGGTTTTAACACATTGTAAACCGAATGAAACACTTTTTTATCATCATTTTCATTGTCAAAATACCCAAAACTGGTAAAAAGATTAAAAACAGCATCCATTGGATCTGCATCAATCGGGTTTCTCATATCATGAACATCGAAGATCAGGTGTTGGTTTTCAAACTGTTTGTCATATTCTATACTCTGTCTGGAAAGGTCAAGGCCCAAAACATCATAGCCCAGCTTATTCAGGAAAACCGAATGTCTTCCTTTTCCACATGCAAGGTCTATAATCTTAGAATTAGGCGGAAGCTGCAGCTCTGTAGTGAGCTTTGTAATGAAGTTTTCTGCTTCCGTATAGTCTCTGTTGCTATAAAGTAAATGATAATAAGGGGTATCAAACCAAGATTCAAACCATTCCATAATGCAAAAATAACTATTTTTGTGCGGTAAAAGGAAAAGTATTTTAAAGATTTAAATATTGAAAAATTCAATTAATTTAAAAATTGAATCCTTAATCTTTTAATCTTTAAATCTTTTAATTAAAAAAAATATGGACATAGAAAACATACAGATACAGATAAAAACTTTCTTCGGACTGGAACAGATTTTAGCTGAAGAGATCAAAAAATTAGGCGGAAGAAAAGTAGAAGTAAAAAACCGCGCTGTAAATTGTGAAGGAGATTTAGGGTTTTTGTATAAAATTAATTATTCCGCAAGAACGGCTTTAAAAATTTTAGTTCCGATTCATGAATTCAAAGCTTTTAATCAGCATCAGTTTTATGACAGGCTTTTTAAATTCGACTGGGAAGAATTTATGGATGTAGACCAGTCTTTTGCGATTGATTCTACAGTGAATTCTGAAACTTTTAAGCATTCCCAATTTGTAACCCTTAAAATGAAAGACGCGATCGTAGATTATTTTCAGGAAAAATTTAAGAGGCGACCGAATGTTGAGACAAGGAATCCGGATATAAAATTTCACCTTCACATCGACCGTGAATTAATTACTATTTCTTTGGACTCTTCCGGAGATCCTTTATTTAAAAGAGGTTACAGGAAAGAGCAGGGTGAAGCACCGATTAATGAAGTATTGGCCAGCGGAATGCTGCAATTGGCCGGATGGGACGGAAAAGGAAATTTCCTGGACCCGATGTGTGGTTCCGGGACGCTGCTTATTGAAGCGGCAATGATTGCCATGGATCTTCCGGCGCAGATTTTCAGAAGAGGATTCGCTTTCCAAAACTGGAAAAATTATGACGCTGATTTATTTGCTAAAATTAAAGAATTCAGAATCGGAAGGATTAAGGAATTTACCGGAAAAATTGTTGGATACGACATCGATGCGAGAATGCTGAATGCTGCAAGAATCAACATAGAAGCGGCCGAGATGGAAGATGTAATTGAAGTGAAAAAACAGAACTTCTTTGATTCCAAAAAAGAGCTTTTCCCTTTATTGATGGTTTTCAATCCGCCGTATGATGAAAGAATTTCTATCAATGATGATGATTTCTATAAAAAAATAGGGGATACCTTCAAAACAAATTATCCGAATACGCTGGCATGGCTAATTTCATCTGATCTGGAAGCGGTGAAGAAAATTGGTTTACGCCCTTCAAGAAAAATCAAGCTTTTCAATGGGAAGCTGGAAACTAGATTTCTGCAGTATGAGATGTATGAGGGAACGAGAAAAGTGCATAAACTGGAAAATCAGTAATTTTTCCGGGCTTCGAGAGCCTCAGCCTGACAGCGAGTATCAATAAAATGTAAAACTGTTAGTATTAGGGTTGTCACCCTGAGGCTCTCGAAGGGTTCTTAACTATGGACTTCGAGAACCTCAGCCTGACAGTGAGTATCAATAAAATAATCGTTAGTATTAGGGTTGTCACCCTGAGGCTCTCGAAGGGCTTTTAACTATGGGCTTTGAGAACCTCAGCCTGACAGTGAGTTTCAAAAGTATATTAACCTTTAAAGTTAACCTTTGTTGTATAATAAGGATAATTAATTAAGTTCTTTATTTATTCGGAGTTTTTCTCTTAGAAAGGTTTGGGAGCTTTTCCCATTCATCATTTATGATAGCTTCTTTCTTTTTTCTACTCCAGCCTTTCACCTGTTTTTCAAATGCAATTGCTTGATTTACATCGTTAAAAACCGTATGGAAAACCAGTTCAAATGGCCTTCTAGTGTATGTGTAAGAATCTGGATTAATACCTTCTTCATGATATTGTAATCTTTGTTCTATATTGCTGGTAAATCCCGTATAATAGGAATCATCTGAACATTTTAAAATGTATACGTAATATTGATTCATGCTGTGTTTTATTCAAAAATACTATTTTTATGGGTAAATTATTACACAATAATTTATATTTTTGCCGAAACTCAGAAAGATGAATTGGAATTTTTTGGATATTATTGGATTGATATTAGATGCGTTGAGTTTATTAAGCAATTCATCCTCAAATACTAATTATAATAACAATTCAAAAACCAAAAAGAAAATAAAATATCTTAAAGAAAAAATTAGTGCAGCTGCTTTTTTAATTTCCGGCTTACTGTTGTTTTTCGTTTTTAAAAATCCTCTGCCGGTGGAGAACTATACCCAAACTTTAATAGTCATTTCACTGATAGGTTTAGCTATTTCACTTTTGCTGTTTTTTATTCTGTATGTTTTAGGAAAATATTATTTCAAAAGTGTTTTCCAATGGTTGTTTTTCAGTAGTTCTGTAATATTGCTTTTTATTTCTTTGGTTTTTTGTTTTTATTTTAAATCTGGAATATTTATTTAACCACCGACGGCGCAAAACCATACTGCTTCTTAAACGCATAAGAAAAATGTGAAAAATCCTCAAAACCCACTTCCATAAAAATATCTGAAGGTTTTTTATTCTTTTCAGATAGGTGATAATAAGCCAGCTCAAGGCGTTTCTGGGTAAGCCAGCGCTGAGGTGTTGTGTTGAAAACTTTCCTGAAATCCCGGTTAAAGGTAGATAAGCTTCTTCCTGTCAAATATCCGAATTTATCCAGAGACATATTGAACATATAATTTCTCTCCATAAAGTTCACCAGATCAATCTTTCCCGGTTCTTCAAAATCTGCAAGAAGAAAATCAATATTTTTATCAATTTCCCTCAAAATACTGATGGCTTCTGTTATTTTTAACGAAGCAATATTCTCAGGAAAGGCTTCTTTCATATCAAAATAAGGAATCAATGATGCTAAACAGCTTTCCAGAAGCGGATGTTTTTCAAAGCTGTAAATCCGTGTTTCTCCACGAATATTTTTTTCTCCGATTTCAATATTTGAATAAAAATTTTTCAATCTTTCTTTCGTAAGATGCATCACAACAGCTTTATGCGGAAGACCATCTTTAGGATAGTTTATTATCGTAGCAAGATGATTTCTCGGGATCAGGAAAATGTCTCCGGCTTTGAAAAGATAGGATTTATCTGCCTGAATTATTTTCGTTTCTCCGGAAATAAACCACACCAGTATATGAAACTCAAAAACGTTTTCTGTTTTAAAGAGCTTGTCATCATACGTTGAAAGTTTGATATCTGGTGTGATATATTTAAAATGAAAATCCATTTATTTTAATTTCAGGATAAATTTAAGTAAAACAATTATTCCGCATCGAATTTTAAGCCTATCATTTCTTCGCTCAGCTTCCAGAGCCTTTCTGCGTTTTCAGGATCAATGGAATAAGGCTGAACTCCTCGAATTGTGGAAGGATCTTCATATCTGTGTTCAATTTGCCCATTGTCAATCTCTGCAATATCACAATTTTCACAATAAACTCCTCCAATATTTTCCAGTAAAGGATTTGTTGCACACCAAATCGTCGTAGCGGCACCTTGTGAAATGGTTTTTAATTTGTCTTTAACTTCCGGTTTTATATTTCCGCTTTCATCATGAGTTCCCATCTGGATGAACAGTTCAGTCGGTTCTTCCCTTCCTAAATCTGTTCCGTAGACGGAGCCCGGATGCAGGGAATATGCTCTTACATTATGTTTCTTGGCTTTCTCATCAAGTGCGACAGCAAAAAGGTTGCTTGCGGTTTTTGATTGTCCATAGCCTTGCAGGGTATGGTATTCTCTATTCTCAAAATTAGGATCTTCAAAATCAAAAGGGGACATCTGGTGGCCGTAAGAGGAAACGTTGATAACTCTTGCTCCGTTGGCCTTTTTCAGAGCCTCCCACAGCTTAGCGGTAAGATGAAACTGTCCCAGATAGTTGGTTGCCAGTTGTGATTCAATTCCTCGCTTGTCCCTTTTTAAAGGAACCCACATAATTCCTGCATTGTTAATTAATAAGTCTAATTTTCTTCCCGTAGAAATAAATTTTTCGGCAAAAGCATTAATGGATTCGGGATCAATCAAATCCAGCTTTTCAATTTCAATATTTTCAATGCCGGTGAGGTTTTTTCCGGCCTTTTCCATATCTCTTGCCGGGACAATTACGGTGGCTCCTGCAGAAACCAGTGTTTTTGTAGTTTCCAGGCCAATTCCGGCGTATCCTCCTGTAATGATTATTGTTTTTCCTGAAAGATTAATTCCCTTAATAACATCTTGCGCAGTAGACTGTGCATCAAAACCTGAATGAAGTGGTTGTTGTAAATTATTCTGTTTCATTTTAAAATTGTTTTACATTTTTCTTGAGACAAAGTTATACTGTTGCAGGAAGGATAATTTTGTTCAAAATGTCAATTTATTTTGTTTAAAATGTCAATTTTGTTTATTGATTTTCGTGAAAGGGATAAAAATTAATGGTATTGATATTATTTTGTTGTGCTTTGCGTTTAATTTATAGTAAAACTTTTTTGCGCATTCATCCCTGAATAAGTAATTTTGAAAAATTTTCAATTTGAAGCCTACAATTTCCATCGTCGTCGCTATTTTCAACCGAAAAGATGAGCTTTTCGAGTTATTGAACTCTCTTACCCAGCAAACGGATAAAGAGTTTGAGATTATTATTGTAGATGATGGCTCGCTGATTGATTTAAAGCCTACCATTCATAATTTTGAACAGATTTTAGACATAAAATATTTCAGAAAAGATAATTCCGGACCGGGGCTTAGCAGGAATTACGGTGCCAGACGTGCAGAGAATGAATGGTTGGTGTTTGTAGACAGCGATGTGATTGTAGAGAAAGATTACATTGAAAATATTAAAAAAGATATCCTTGAAATTCCCTGTGATGCCTTTGGTGGAGCAGATAAAGCGCATAAAGGCTTCAATCTGATGCAAAAAGCAATTTCCTATTCCATGACCTCTGTTTTTACAACAGGTGGAATCCGGGGAAGTAAAAAAGCGGTTTCTAAATTTCAGCCGCGGAGCTTCAATATGGGAGTGAAAAAAGAAGTATTCGAAAAAGTGGGAGGCTTTTCAGAAATGAGAATCGGTGAGGATCCGGATCTTTCGATGACTCTTTGGGAAAATGGATTTACTACGGCATTTTTTGATGATATTGCTGTTTATCATAAACGCAGGGTAGATTTTGGGAAGTTTTCAAAGCAGGTGTATCAATTTGGATGTGCAAGGCCAATTCTCAACCAAAGACATCCGAATTATGTAAAAATTTCATTTGCATTTCCAACTTTGTTTCTTTTAGGTTATATAATCGGCTTTTTGGAATATTTTATTTTAGGCCGCGGAATCATCCTTGCCTTTTACGGGTTATACACATTTATGGTGCTTTTCCATGCTTTATTTGTTACTAAAAATATCAGCATTGCAGGAATGGCAGTCATTTCCACTTATATCCAAATGTTTTCCTATGGATACGGTTTCTTAAAATCGTGGATATTATTAAATATTTTCAGGATGAAACCGGAAGATGCCTTCCCGAAACATTTTCATAGAAAATAAATTTTTAATTATAACTAAAGGCTTAGTTTGTCATTCTGATAAAGAAAGGATTTCTACATTAAAATTTCTATTTTAATCCAGAATAATCGTGAATCAAAATTAAAAAAATAAAGACTGCCGATTCAGAACAGTCTTTATTAACAATAACTAGAATATGGATATGGTTTCATGGTTGAGAACGCCTGTTTTTAGCATGCATTCCTTCATCTTTTCGTAAGTGCGCTCAATGTCGTGATCCAGACCGATTGAAAATCTTATCAATCCATCGGAAATCCCCATTGCGGCTCGCTCTTCCTCTGGAATCTCCGATGAGGTTGAGCTTCCTGAACAGGAGAATAATGTTTTGTAAAAGCCTAAGCTTACCGCCAGATACCCAAGGTTTTCCTGCTGCATGAGTTCCATCAGCTCATTAGCTTTTTCAGTAGTTCCGGCATCTAAAGTTAATAATCCCCCGAATCCGTACTCTTCATGCATCATACTTTTCATTAATTCGTGGTTTTTGTGAGATTTTAATCCGGGATAAACAACCCTTAATCCATCCTGTTCAAATCTTTCCGCCAGATACATGGCATTATGGCTGTGCTGTTTCATTCTGATGTGCAGCGTACGCAGGTTTTTCAGGATGCTTGCAGACCGCAGGCTGTCCATTGTCGGCCCCAGAAGCATGCATGCTCCGGTGTTCACATTTTTTGTATCATTAATGAATTCCTGGGTTCCGCAGTAAACTCCGCCTACAGTGTCGCTGCTTCCATTAATGAATTTCGTTAAAGAATGGATCACAATATCCGCTCCCAACAAGGTAGGGGAGATGGAAAGTGGTGAGAAAGTATTATCAACAATCAGTTTTAAGTTATGCTTTTTGCAGATTTCTGACAACTTTCTCAAGTCCGCAACCTCCAGCAGGGGATTGCTTACACTTTCACAATATATAATCTTTGTATTTTTTTTGATTGAATTTTCAATGGATTCGAAATTATTGATATCAACAAACGTTGTATCAATTTGAAAGGGAGGTAGAAAATTTTTCATGAAAGCATACGTTCCACCGTAAATTGTTCTGCTTGAAATGATGTGATCCCCACTTTTACAAACCTGCATTAATACTGAGGTTATAGCTCCCATTCCTGATGCGGTAACATTGGCGGCTTCCGTGTTTTCAAGTTTTGCCAATGCCTGTGCAAGGTAAAGATTCATAGGCGAAGAATGTCTTGAGTACAGATAACACCCTTCAGCATTTCCCTCAAACGTGTCAAACATGGTTTTTGCCGAAAGGAATGTATACGTTGAACTGTCTGAAATTGATGGATTTACCCCACCGAATTCACCGAAATACTGTAAATCCTGGATTTCATTAGCTGCATTAAAGTCTTTCATTGCTTAAATTTTCTCTGATAAAAATGAATGAATTACAGAATAATTACAAGGATAATTTAAAATATTAGAATATAAATCTAATTATATAATATTTAATAGAAAAAAAGTTTATTATATTTAATTAATATAAACTTTTAACAAAAATTTATCTATGACCTTTGATGAAATTGATAAGAAACTGCTCCTTTTTTTGCAGGAAGATGCGAAACAAACCACAAAAGAACTCTCATATAAGCTTGGCCTTTCGATAACAGCAGTATATGAACGCATTAGAAAAATGGAAAATACGGGTGTGATTTCAAAATATGTTGCCTTACTTGACCGTCATAAAATTAACAGAGATTTTATTGCACTTTGTCATGTGAAATTGACTCAGCATAAAAAAGAATATGTTCTTCAGTTTGAAAAGGAAATCATGAATCTGCAGGAAGTCACGGAATGTTTCCATGTAAGCGGTGATTATGACTATATTTTGAAAATAGGAGTGAAGGATATGGAAGATTACCGGAATTTTATGCTCACAAAGCTTACTACTTTACAGCACATAGCGAGTACTCACAGCTCTTTTATGATTTCTGAGGTAAAAAATACGACGGCAATAGTTTTGTGAATTTTAGGTGTAGGTTTGATATTTTAATTACGTTTATTTCACAACCTTTGTATGGATCACTTTAGAATTTAAATCAGAAAAGAAATATTTAAACCAAAACGCCATTTTTAGACGAAATCGGTTCAGGAAGATCTGTTTCCCCGGTCATTTGTAGAAGGTCAATTTCAATGGTTCTGCAGATGGAGAGCATGGGAACGTCAAACATTAATCCTGCAAAAGGATTTTCGGAATAATCTCCCACAAGTTCCATAATGATATAAATCCAGCCGATAATAATACAGAAAGGAATGGAGGTCCAGATTCCCCAGTCTCCCAGCTTTTCAAATTCATTCACGAGGCCCAATGGAAGCAGCAGAATGAAAAGTACATTAAAAACAAAGGCTGTACTGGCAAACTGTCTTGGTGACGGGAATTTTTTAATTCTTTCCGCCTGCCCCTGAAAACCGTAAAAATCATTTAATGAATTTTGCAGCTGCATTTGATTAAAATCAGAAATGGCATTTATATTTTTTAAGTCATTGATATCTTTTGCCTGCTGGGAAATTAGATGTGTAGCGAAATTTTTATATTCAGACTGGCGCTCGGCTTCTTCTTCAGATAGGTATTTGTTAAGGAAAAGAGGAGTCCTGCTGTAGTCGGGAAATCCTGCTTTTATAAGCCTGTTTCTCCTTTGGTTGATATTGTGGTGTGTTTCTTCCTCAGCACTGATATGTTCCCACTCGGTAGGTATCAAAAGCTGCTCACGGAATTGATAAAGCCATGCAATATGCCTGTAAACAATTTTTTTTCTTCGGTCTTCAAGATCAAAAGTTCCCACTTCCTCATTATTTGTATTGAAGGCATAAACCATCGAAGCAAATGATCTGCTGGAGTTCACAATTCCGCCCCAGATTTTACGGGCTTCCCAAAGCCTGTCGTAAGCCTGATTGTTTTTAAAACCAACCAGAAATGCCTCTGCGGTACCGATCAATGCTACCGGAACCCAGGGAATCGTCATCCACTGCCAGTGGAAAAAATGAAACAGAACGGCAATTAATGTACACCAGACGGAGATCCAGATAAGATGCATTCCGGATAAATTGAGAACTTGTCTGTAATTGACATATTTTGTTGTGATCATGGGCGTTCAATGTTTAGTGCAAGAATATTAAAAATAATAAAAATGCACAAAAAAACCTCTATAATTTAGAGGTTTTTATATTTTGTCTGATTTAATATTTCAGCATTTCTTCAATTTTGGCGGAAAGCTTTTCTGCATTTGGAAGCATTTCTTTTTCCAAGACTAAGTTAATCGGAACGGCCGGAACATCCAGTGAACCCATTGTTTCTACAGGCGCATCAAGATATTGGAAGCAGTTTTTGGAAATTCTGTGTGCAAAGGCTTCTGCAAAGGAATTGTTTAATTGTTCTTCAGTTAAAACAATGCATTTTCCATGAGCTTTTACCCTTTCAAAAACCAATTCTTCATCAAGTGGGATTAAGGTTCTTAGATCTATAACCTCAACTCTTCCATTGAATTTTTTTGATGCTTCTTTTGCCCAGTAAACGCCCATTCCATAAGTTACAACCAATAAAGTTCTGCCTTTTTCGGTTTCTTCCTTATCTGCTTCAATGATTACTTTTCCTTTTCCGAAAGGTAAAATATAATCCTCTGCAGGTTCAATGGTTTTAGCATCTTCAGTTCCCGGAACTTTGCTCCAGTAAAGACCTTTATGTTCCAACATTATTACAGGATTCGGATCATAATAAGCGGCTTTTAAAAGTCCTTTGAAATCTGCGGCGTTGCTCGGGTAGGCAATTTTAATCCCTTTAATATTGGCTAAAATACTTTCGACGCTTCCACTGTGGTAAGGTCCTCCACCGCCGTAAGCTCCGATTGGGACACGGATAATATTGCTGACAGGGAATTTACCCTGGCTCAGATAATTTGATTTTGAAATTTCCGTAATCAGCTGGTTGATTCCCGGATAAATGTAATCTGCAAACTGAACTTCCACAATCGGCTTTAATCCGACTGCACTCATTCCGGTTGTAGAACCGATAATGTAGGCTTCCTGAATGGCTGTATTGAAAACTCTTTTGCTTCCGAATTTTTTACCCAAGGTTACCGTTTCACGGAAAACCCCGCCGATTCTTTCACCAACATCCTGTCCGTATAATAATGCTTCGGGATGCTTCCACATCAATTCCTGAATAGCATGAATCGCTGCGTCTACCATCACGATTTTTTCGCCGCCTTCCGGTTCGCGTGTTCCTATCTCTTCTGTAATTGGAGTAGGGGCAAAAACATGCTGCATTACCGTTTCAGGCTTCGGATCTTCTGCTTTTTGAGCTCTTTCGAATGCTTCTTCAGCTTCAATTCTTGCTTTTTTGGTAATCTGTTTTAATAATTCTTCATCAATTCCGGCATCAATTAATTGATTTCTAAGGATTTCTCCCGGATCTTTAGCTCTGTGTTTAGTTAAATCTTCTTCGTCTCGATAGAATTCTCTTCTTACTCCGGAAGTGTGATGGCCGATTAAAACTGTTTTTGCACAAACAACAAGTGGTTTTCTTTCATTTCGTACAAAATCAACAGCTTTTTTCATTACTTCAAAGCTTTCCACAAAATCTGTTCCGTCTACTCTCATTCTGCTCAGTCCTGTGAATCCCGCTACAAAATCATAGGCATCACAGGTTCTGGCTTCTTCTTTGGTTACGGAAATTCCCCATTCATTATCCTGAACAAGGAAAATAATAGGAAGCTGGTGCAAAGCTGCAAACTGAAGCGCCTCACTCACTTCACCTTCCGTTACGGAATTATCTCCAAGACTGCAGACTACTACAGGATTATTTTCAAATTGCTGTAAATTAAAATCCTGAATATATTTTATTCCCTGAGCAACACCGGTAGTAGGAATGGTCTGCATTCCGGTTGCTGAGCTCTGGTGAATGATTTTTGGCTTATTTTCGTCCCTGCTGGAAGGGTGAGAGTAATATGATCTTCCTCCTGAGAAAGGATCGTCGGCTTTTGCTAATAACTGAAGCATGAGTTCATAAGGTTCAAAGCCAATTCCTAAAAGAATGCTCTCGTCTCTGTAATAAGGAGAAACCCAGTCTTCTTTTTTTAATTGGTAAGCGGTTGCCAGCTGAATGGCTTCGTGGCCTCTTGATGTGCTATGAACGTATTTGGTAACATTTCTGTTTTCTTCATAAATGTCTGCCATTGCTTTTGCAAGCATCATGTGATTAAAAGCTTTAAGCAAAATATCCTGAGAAACTTTCTCGTGAAGTGTATTTTCCATAGAAAGCAAAGATAAGCAAAAAACAAAACACTAACAACTGTTAGTGTTTTGCAATAAATTATTTAAGAATTCCCCTATTCTTTTATCACTTTTTTGGAAATTACCTCTTTGTCTGTTTTTACTTCAACGATATAAATTCCTTTAGGGTAAGATGATAGATCAATGCTTGCTTCGTCACTGTTCACTGTTCCGGTCTGTAGTTTTTTACCAGTCAGCTCATACACAGTGAAAGTGCTTTTCTTAGGAGCTTTCAATACTTTTACAAAATCTTTTGTAATGGTAGGAGCAATGGCCAGGCTGTTTTTAACAGTGTCATTAGTACCTAATATCTCCTGAGAATATCCCGTAACCATGATTGAATAGTTTTGAGGAGCACCTGCACCGCTGTTATTAACAAGGTTTCCTTTATTGGTTATTTCAATTCTGTAGTTTCGGCCTGCTGTAGGAGCTTCTATCACAACCTGTTCTACGTTATCAACGGTGTTGTCACCCTTTGTAGCAGGAGTCATTGGTGCATTGGCATTCAGTTTCCAAGGATAATAAACTGTATTGTTTACAGTATCAATGATTCTTACATCCAGGTCATTAACCAGTCTTGAAGCTCTATTGTTGTATGCCTGCGCCCAGGTAAGGTTAGATGGGATAACATAAGCAGGATCAATCCATGAAACAGTAACCTTTAAAGGCTCGGTACCTGATGCTGTTACTGTTTTTTTATTGTTGGTACCATTATTTAAGGTTTCATTATTAAAGATAACGGTGTTATTGGACTTTCCTACCAATAATTCAGCGCCCTTTTTAGAGTTTATATATCCCCATCCGTTCCATGGATCAGGGCCTACAGTTCCTGCTTCAGAAGCGGAATGGATCATAAGGGTTTTTGCTGAAGCGGCATTAAGCTCAAGAGTAGGGAATAGCTGTTTGTACACCTGCATCCAAACACCTATAATACCCGTTACTATTGGTCCGGAATATGATGTTCCACTCCCTGTACTTATTAAATTGCTTCCTGTTGTATTTTCAGCTGTAGAAGCATGTGTTACGTTGGTTCCGGTGGTGATGATATCTGGTTTAATTCCTCCGTCATCTCTTGGTCCTGCGCTGCTATAGTCGGATTTTATAACGTCGGCTGCTGAGGCATATCTCTTATCTGCTGCGGTAAGTATGTCTGATGCACCTACTACTATAATATTTTTAGCCAGTGAACCTGGTCCTATACAGTCATACCCTTGTGCGCAATTATTTTGCGGAATAACATCGGTAGCAGAGAATTGTACTAAATTACCAGTTGCATTCTCATAATATTTAGGCATTGTATTTCCAGTAGGGCCCATTCCATATGAGTTTCCTGCAGATTTTACAATAACATATGATGGATTAATGTATACTATATTGTCATAGTTTTGGTCATTATAAAGATAAGTTCCCTGTACGTCGAAACTTGTATTTGGACTTGTAAAATCACCATTCCAAACCCATGCATCTGTACCATTGATGTATGAGTAATCCCATCCAGTATTTGTTCCGTAAGAGTGGTTGGATATTTTTGGCTGGGCAATAAGTATTTTTTCAAATACATTACTTGAAGCAGTATTGCCGGGTAGTACAGTGGTTGCAAATGAATAATTATCAAATGTTGCATTCTGTGCTATACCTCTGAAATTAGTAACTCTGGTAGTACCATTAGGAAATGTTAAAGTATAAGGATAATCTTTTGCACCAATAAAACCTGTTACGGCTGTAGCGTGTGCACTGTAGTTCATGGTGGAAGCTTCCTTATTGTTTACTTTATTTGGGATATTGTTAAAAAAAACATGCCCCTGGAAAGCTCTTCCTCCATCAAAAACTGTATATTTAATGTTTTCACCATTAAAAGAACCAGTTAAGCCGGAAATTGTTCCATTTTGAAGATAATCTGCATTAGAGTTTTTTATTTGATCCAAATCATCAGCTTCAAGAAAGTAAGGTTGTCCGGAGGGATAAAAACCAGCTAGGAGGCTGCGTTCTTTTTCAATCTCTTTTTCAATTTCTGGAGTTCTTTGAGATCTGTAACGTTTTGCCGCATAAGATTCAAACCTTTGATTGTTTTCCTGGGTTTGTTTACGGAACTCTCTCATTAAGTCATCATTTTTCTGCGCACTAAAAATTGTAAAAGCTAAAGTGCTTACAAGAAGTAACTGTTTCTTCATAATTTGTAAAAAATTTTGACAAATATATATTAAAATTAGCATTAATTTGATTTATGTTTAATGAAAATGGCATATTGTTGATTTTTTAATTTATTTTATACGCTTTTAATAAAAATTATTTATTAGAAATAATTAATTTGATTAAATTTTTAAACTATAAAAACAGTGATAGCTTTTGTTAAATTTAAAAATGATATCAAAAAATGCAGTAATTTTACCTTTCTTTTTATTAAAGCTGAAAAATTATAAATGTATTTAGTTTTTGACACAGAAACCACGGGTTTACCAAAGAATTTCAACGCACCGCTTTCAGACTCAGATAACTGGCCCAGAATGGTCCAGATTGCATGGCAGCTGCATGATGATGACGGGAGATTGATTGAGAATCAGGATTATATTATAAAACCTGAAGGGTATGATATTCCCTTCAACGCCGCAAGGATTCACGGGATAACCACAAAAATTGCCAATGAAGAAGGCCGGGATCTGCAGGAAGTTTTGGAAGAATTTGCTGCTGTACTGGAAAGAGTGAGAGTGGTTTCCGGACATAATGTAGAGTTTGATTATAATATTGTAGGAGCAGAATTTTTCAGAAAAAATATTAAAGACAACCTTCAGGAAAAACCTAAGGCTGATACCATGATCCTGGGAACAGACTATTGCCAGCTTGGAGGTGGAAAAAACGGAAGATACAAATCTCCGAAACTGGAAGAGCTTTACGAAAAGCTGTACGGCAATAAATTTGACGAGGCTCACAATGCAGCAGCCGACGTGAATGCAACGGCTCAGGTTTTCTTCGAAATGATGAGAATCGGGGTGATTCCGGCGGAAGTTTTGAAAATTTCTGAAGATCAGCTTACCTACTTTAAAACGCTGTACCCGGATCCTATTAAGCCTTTCAGTATCGTTATCAGAAGGCAGGTTGCGGATTTTCACAATAAGAAAAAGCAGCAGGATTTCGGAAGCATTGATGAAATTGATCTTGGAAAATATTTCAACTTCGATAATCACAGTGTTTTCTCGACACTTACTGCCACTTCCAGCATCAATGATCTGATTAAAAAAGCAACAGAAGATAATTTTCCGGCCGTAGGAATGGTGGATTTGGGAAATATGATGGGAGCTTTCAAGTTTGTTTCGGCGGTGGAAGGAGCTAATGGAGACCGGGCGAAAAAGCATAAAGAATACATGGCAAAAAAGCAGGAAGCGGAAGAAAACGGAACAGAATTTACTGAAGCGGAACCGTCTTCTGAGCCTTTAATTCCCGTTGTAGGCTGCGAATTTTATATTTCAGACCGCTATGAGCAGAAGCAGTTTACCAAAGATGATCCGGACAGGAGAACACAGGTTGTGCTTCTGGCAAAAGATTTTAACGGATATAAAAATTTAGCAAAGCTTTCCAGTATAGGCTTTTTGAAAGGTTTTTATTTTGGAGTTCCGAGGATTAGCCGTGAGTTGATTGCGCAATATAAAGAAGGTGTAATTGCTTTAACCTCAGGGATTAATGGTGATATTCCCGATGCTATTTTAAATACCGGCGAACAGAAAGGGGAGGAGCTTTTCAAATGGTGGAAAGAAACTTTCGGAGATGATTTTTATGTTCAGATCCAGAATCACAAATTACCGGAAGAAGAGCATTTAAATGATGTTTTATTGCACTTTGCAGATAAATATAATGTTAAAATACTAGCACAGAACGAAACTTTTTATACCAATAAAGACGATTCCAATATTCAGGATATCGTAAGCTGTATCAAAGATGGCGAGAAACTGTCAACGCCAGTTGGTAAAGGCTTCGGAAAGAGAAGAGGACTTGCTACCGGAGAATATTATATCAAAAATTCAGATGAAATAAAAGAAGCTTTCCTTGCATATCCAGATGCTTTTGAAGCGTACGAAGAATTTTTTGCGAAATTCAAGCCTTATACTCTTAAAAGGGACGTTCTTCTACCGAAATTCGATATTCCTGCCGAATTTATCCATGCGGAAGATGAGGTTGATGGCGGCAAGCGCGGTGAGATGGCCTATCTTACTTATTTAACCTATGAAGGGGCAAAAAGAAGGTATGCTGAAATCACCGATGAAATAAAAGAACGACTTGATTTCGAGCTTGAAGTAATTGCCAATACAGGTTATCCCGGCTATTTCCTTATTGTACAGGATTTCTGTAATGAAGCCCGTAAAATGGGAGTATGGGTAGGTCCCGGAAGGGGTTCGGCGGCAGGTTCCGCGGTAGCTTACTGTATCGGGATTACCAATGTGGATCCTATTAAATATGATCTCCTTTTCGAGAGATTCCTGAATCCGGAAAGGGTTTCCATGCCGGATATTGATATTGACTTTGATGATGAAGGGCGTGATAAAATTATCAAGTGGGTAATTGATAAATACGGACAAAATCAGGTAGCGCAGATCATTACTTACTCTGTTCTCGGAGGAAAATCAGCGATTAAAGATGCCGGAAGGGTTTTGGATGTTCCGATTCCTGATACCAATAATATTGCGAAGCTTGTCCCTTCCACACCAGGGATGAACATTGCCAAAGCTTTAACAAAATATGATAAATTAAGGCCAGAAGAACAGATGCTCGTTGATGAAATGAGATTCGTTCTGGATAGTCCCACAGATCCGCGTCACGATGTACTGGCGAGTGCCAGAAAAATGGAAGGCTGCATCCGGAATACCGGGATTCACGCGTGTGGAGTGATCATCACTCCGGAAGATGTGAGTAACCTGGTTCCTGTAACCATTGCTGCGAAAGATGCAGATATTTTAGTGTCTCAGTTTGATAACTCTGTTGCTGAAAGTGCAGGTCTTCTTAAGATGGACTTTCTTGGGTTAAGGACTTTGACTATTATTAAAGATGCGTTAAAACTTGTTAAAGCCAGACATGGTGTTGATATTGATCCGGATTTGATTCCATTGGATGATAATAAAACGTATCAGTTATTTAAAGAAGGAAGAACGGTAGGGATTTTCCAATATGAAAGTCCCGGAATGCAAAAGTATATGAGGGAGCTTAAGCCAACTGTTTTTGCCGATCTTATTGCCATGAACGCGCTTTACCGTCCGGGGCCTATTAAATATATCCCGAATTTCATTAACAGAAAACACGGAATAGAAGAAATTGTTTATGATTTACCGGAAACGGAAGAATATTTAAAGGAAACTTACGGAATTACCGTTTATCAGGAGCAGGTAATGCTTTTATCTCAAAAACTGGCCAATTTTACCAAAGGTGAAGCCGATACGCTGAGAAAAGCGATGGGTAAAAAGCAGATCGATGTTCTTAATAAGATGTATCCTAAATTCATTGAAGGAGGAAGACAAAATAACCTGGATGAAGAAAGGCTGGAAAAAATCTGGAACGATTGGAAAGCGTTTGCGGAGTATGCCTTCAACAAATCTCACTCCACCTGCTACGCCTTTATTGCTTATCAGACAGCATTTTTAAAGGCAAATTATCCTGCGGAATATATGGCGAGTGTGATGAGTAATAACATTAACAATACCGACTCAATCACCATGTTCATGGAAGATTGTAAAAGTATTGGCGTTGATGTTTTGGGTCCTGATGTAAATGAATCTCAATACAAATTCTCCGTAAACGAAAAAGGCCAGATCCGTTTTGGGTTAGGTGCGATAAAAGGTATCGGAGAAGGGCCGAGCGAAGCGATTACAAAGGAGAGGGCTAATGGTAGATTTAAAAATATTTATGATTTCTTTGAAAGGATTCCGCCTTCCCAGATGAACAAAAGGGTAGCGGAAAGTTTAGTGTTAGCGGGAGCTTTCGATGAGTTGGACAATTTCCACAGAGGACAGTATTTTGATATTGATATGGCCGGAAGAACCAATCTTGAGCGTCTGATAAGATACGGGCAAAGCTTCCAGGAAAGTAAAAATGAGATGGAAAACTCCCTTTTTGCAGATTTTGCTGAAGAAGTTCAGATCGAGCAGCCGAAATTGGCACCATGCCCGGAGTGGCCGAATATGCACAAGCTTAATAAAGAAAAAGAAATCATTGGGTTCTACCTTTCTGCGCACCCGCTGGATGAATTCAAATATCAGTTTCAGTTCATGCAGGGGCAGCTTTCTAAAAAAGCCGTGCTGGAAAAGGATGAAGAAGCAAAAGTGGTGGTGGATGAAGTGCCTATTTTAGAAAAGGATGTGGTAGAAGATGTGGCTGACCTGGTAGAAATTGTTTCTGATGATATTATTGCGGGTGAAGAGGAAGAGATTATAGAAGAAATCACAAAAAAAGCAGAACCAAAAGGAGTTTTCCAATTCCTGAACCTTGATGAGGTGGATGCTTACAAAGACCAGGCGTTTGCCAATAAGCAGGAAGAGCTTTTCGAAGAAAAGAAGAAAGACTGGAAAACCATACAGAAAGAAAGAGAAAATGGTGGCGGCGGAAAAGAATATACTGTAGCCGGACTTATTACGGAATACAGGGTTCAGGATGGTTTCCGAAGCGGTGAAAAAGTGGCCTTCGTGACACTTGAGGACTATTCCGGGTCATATTCTTTCCGATTGGGAGACCGGGATTATATGAGGTTGAAGGAAAAGCTTGAAGTGCAGCGTTTTGTTATTTTTAAAATAAAATTTGCCCAGGTGAAAGACGGGCGTGTATTTGTAAATGTAGTAGACGTAATTGAGCTTCAGGAGGCTTTTGAAAGGTTTGCAAAAAGCATTTCTCTGGTAATGGATGTGATGGATTTCAGGCCGGAAGATCTTGCATTCTTCAGAAATGTTCTGGAAAAAAATCAGGGCAGCCAGAAACTTAAATTTTATATTAAAAATAATGATGACGAATCACATGTGGAGCATCTTGAGGTGCAGTCCATGAAACATTCAGTCAATTTGAGTGGTGAATTGATTAAAGAAATTCAGTTGCTTAATAAATATGAGTTTTATTTAAACTAAAAAAGGGAATTATTTTCTTTTATAAATGATAAAAAGTGGCTTTTAAGTCACTTTTTTTATTTTGAATTATTTTAAATTAATTAAGTAATATGGAGTAAATAATGATGGTGAAGTTATTCTGAAATGTATAAAATGTGGTATCATAAAAGTAGAGTTATTTTGTAAATATTTGATTTTTAATTCATTGAAAATTATCAATATTTTGTGATTTATATAACTTAACCAATATAAATATGATCTTTTATTAATCAAACGTTTATTTTATTAAGTTATTGTTAATTATTTTTTAATATTTGTTAATTTTATTTAATAATTTTTTTACATTTACTCCCTAATTTAATTTTTACTAAGTATGAGAAAACTATTACTTTTATTTGGATTGCTGGCGGGATTCACCTGTCAGATGTATTCAGGACAAACGTACACCGTACCGGTATGTAACGGTACGATCGGGACGAACAGCTATGGAACGCTAAACAGTAATACCACAGCTAATGCAAAAAGCCGTGGAGCTTTTATTATTCCTTCTTCGCAGCTTATCAATATCTCAGACGGAACTATTACTTCCACTTATTTGAAAAGATTGAGCTCCTCCGGAACTTTGAATTCCAGCGCAACCTTTAAAATTTATCTTAAAAATACTACAGCAACGGATTTTGGTTCCGGAGCTTTGGATTGGGCTACTGCCATTACTGGTGCTACTCTGGTATATGATTCCAATCCTGATACCGCTGTGGGAAGCACTGCAGGATTCAAAAAATTTCAGCATTCTGCAAATTTTGTTTATACTGCAGGAAGTAATCTTGCGGTTTTCACAGAGTATGTTCAGGCTACCGGCCAGACGTCTACTATCAACTGGGAGTATGAATACTCTTCACCATGCGTAAATACGTCAAACAGCAATACTACAAAGTATGTAACTACTTCTTCCGCTTTCGGGGCAACTCTTACCTCATCAGATTACAGAAGGCCACATATTGCTTTTGATGCTACAGTGCCGCCTCCAACTACAGTACCTTCTTGTACTACAATTTCGGCACCTGCCAATGCGGCTACCGGAGTTTCCGTAACACCTACTATTACATGGGCTGCTACCCCTATTACATCAAGCTATGTTGTAAATCTTGGCACAACGCCTGGCGGAACAGATATCATGAATGGGGTAGATGTAGGAAATGTTACCTCCTATTCAATTCCTGCGGCTACACCTTTGAATTATTCTACACCGTATTACGTAACAGTAATCCCTAAAAATGCCATCGGACAGGCGGTAGCTTGTAATGGAAATATGTTTACTACTGCTGCAATGCCGTGTCCTACAGTAAGCTCACCAAGCTCAGCTGCTACCGGAGTTTCAACTATTCCTACTATTTCTTGGGGAACAGTAACGGGAGCTACCGGATACAGGCTTACAGTAGGGACAACTTCTGGGGGTACAGATGTTTTAAATAATGTTGATTTAGGAAATGTTACTTCATATACCTTTGCTTCGGCTTTAAGTGCTTCTACCACATATTATTATTTGGTAACGGCTTATAACACGGCTTCAAGCTCAACGGGGTGTACGGTAAGATCATTTACAACTACGGCCGCTGCGCCGCCTGCTAATGACAATTGTGCCGGAGCAGTGATACTAACTGTAAATCCTGATCTTAACTGCGGAGCGACAACGCCTGCAAATACTTTAGGAGCTTCATTATCTATGGCTGCAACGCCTTGTAACGGAAATCCGGACGATGATGTTTGGTTTAAATTTGTTGCAACAAACTCAGTACACGTAGTTGCTTTATCAAATGTAGTATCTACAGGAACAAGTTCTGCAACAGATATGTATTTTCAGGTATTAAGTGGAGCCTGCGGGTCTCAGACAAGCTTACTATGTTCTGACCCAAATACAGGAACGGTAACCGGTTTAACGGTTGGTGAAACATACTATGTAAGAGTTTATACCTACGCAGGAAGCGGAGCAAACGCAAGCTTTAATATCTGTATCGGAACTCCGCCGCCGCCACCTGCAAATGACGAATGTAATTCTGCAGTTGCTTTAACAGTTAACCCGGATTTAGCGTGCGGATCAACTACTGCAGGTACTACTTTAAGTGCCACCAACTCAAATTTAGCTGTTTCTCCATGTACAGGAACTGCAGATGATGATGTTTGGTACACATTTGTAGCAAGTTCTACAGCGCATGTAATTACTTTGTCCAATGTAGTATCTACAGGAAGCTCTTCATCTACAAGTCTTTATACCCAGGTTCTTAGCGGGACTTGCGGAACTTTGGCAAGTGTAGTTTGCGGTACTTCAAACACTACTGTTGTAAGTGGATTGACTCCGGGACAAACTTATTATGTAAGAGTATACAACAGCAACGGCGCAGGATATAGCAATAGCTTTAATATCTGTGTCGGAACTCCGCCGCCACCGCCTGTAAACGACGTTTGCTCCGGAGCAATAGCTTTAACAGTAGGAGGAAATTTTGCAGCTAATGCAATAACTACCACAAATGCCGGAGCTTTAACAGACGGAACTACTTCTTGCCAGACAAGCAGAGGAGATAATGTATGGTATACCGTTGTAGTTCCTGCGAGTGGAAATCTTAAAATTGAAACTCAGGGTGTTACAGGTTCTGGTTTCACGGATACAATACTTTCAGTGCATTCAGGTACTTGCGGATCACTTACTAGCATTGCTTGTGATGATGACGCTGGGGTAGATAACTATTCATTAGTTACTCTTACAGGTCAGACGCCGGGAACTACATTATATGTTAGTGTTTGGAGATATACAGGAACAGCAGGAGGGGGAAGCACAACGGGACAGTTTAAGCTTTCTGCTTATGACGCTTCTTTATTAGCTACTGATGAAGCATCTGCTAAGAAAGACCAGATAAAGCTTTATCCGAATCCGTTCTCTGATGTATTGAATATTTCTGATATTAAAGACGTTAAAAATGTTCAGATAACTGATATCTCAGGAAGACTTGTGAAAACTATTGCTAATCCTGGTGCACAGTTACATTTAGGAGAATTAAAACAAGGAATGTACCTGGTTACTTTAGAATTAAAAGATGGTTCTAAGCAAACAATAAAAACAATAAAAAAATAATTTTCTGATTATTCTTATAGATAATATAGCGGCTGGATTTTTTCTAGTCGCTATATTTTTTTTAAAAAAATTAAAATATTAATGCTTTAATCGAAAGTTTATTATTAATTTAGTGTTCAAATCAGCAAAAACCCTTATTTATGACAAAATTTCTACTCTCATGCTTGATATTTTTAAGTATGAATCTATCTGCCCAGATTGATCTGGGTACAGGAAGTACGGACACTGGTGTTGCGCCTATCAGCACCTATTACGGATATTCCTATGTGCAGCAGGTTTTCACAAAGCAGGAAATCAATGCCAATGCCGCAGGAAATATTACTGGTCTTAAGTTTTATATGGATCCTTCGATGTCAATCGCCAATTCTTCCCAATGGGTGGTTTATCTGGGGCATACTACTAAAACTTCCTTCACTTCTGAAACGGATTGGGTGCCTTTGGCTCAATTAACCCAGGTCTATTCGGGAACTGTAACCAATAACAATGGAGTGATAGAGATTACTTTCGCTACACCGTTTGCTTACAACAATACTTCGAATCTTGTACTTGCGGCAGAAGAAAACTCTGCAGGTTATGATGATAACGATTATGATGAAGCAATCTACGTGTATAATGGAGCTCCAAACTCTACACTGTATTACAGAAATGATTATACAGATCCGGATCCGGCTTCTCCGCCGGCTACTGATGGAGTGCTAAGGAATTATAAATCGGTTACCACTTTTCTTGGTTTAACTGCAAGCCCGATTCCTGCATGTCCTATCGTAACGTATCCGGCTAATAATGCTACATTCGTTCCTTTAACACCTACTATTACCTGGAATAATTCTTCAGGAGCTACAAGTTATAAGGTTTCCATTGGGACTACTCCGGGTGGTACAGATGTGGCAAACCAGGTATCTGCAGCTACAAACAGCTATATGCCTGCGACACCTCTTGCACCGAATACAATGCATTATGTGAAAGTAATCGCAGTGGGAACAGGAGGAGAGTCTTCAGGATGTTCTGAAATTATGTTTAAATCTGCGCCGCCGGCACCTACTAATGATGAGTGCGCGACAGCAGTTACTTTAACGGTGAATTCTGACCTGAACTGCGGTACGGTAACTCCGGGATATACAATCGGGGCTACAGATTCAGGAACTGTTCCTGATCCTTGTTACGGAACTGCAGATGATGACGTTTGGTATAAATTTACAGCAACTGCAGCTACTCATAAAATTTCTCTTCTTAATGTTCAGTCTGTCGGTTCTAATGCTGATGATACAGATACTTACTTCCAGGTCTTCAGTGGAGGATGTGGAGCGTTATCCAGTATCTATTGTTCAGATCCGCCATCAGGAGTTGTTACAGGTCTTACTGTGGGAGAAACATATTGGGTAAGAGTATACAGCTACGGTGATACAGGCAGCCATCAAAGTTTTGATATCTGTGTAGGAACTTTCCCTCCGCCACCGGTAAATGACGATTGTTTTGGAGCACTTACGGCTACTACTTTCCCGTATGACTACAACCAGGTAGATGGTGCAGGTTCTACAAACAACGCAGGAATGATTACTTCTTGTTCTAATGAAATGAATGACGGAACATGGTTTACTTTCGTAGGAGACGGAGATACATTTAATATCACTGTTACAATGCCTGCAGGAAGTGATTTTGACCCACAGATCGGGGTTTACAGCGGAAGCTGCTCAGCTTTATCTTGTGAGGATACTGTGGACGACGGTGGACAGGGAGGTACGGAAACAGTTTCTATCCCTACACTTGCAGGAAATACATATTATGTGAATGTAGGACAGTATGGAAGCTGGCAAGATGAGCCTGAAGGGGCGTTCTCTATTAATATCACAAAAGGAGTTTTAGCAACCAGCGATGTAAAAGCTAATAAAAATACAATCAAGCTTTATCCAAACCCATTCTCTGATGTATTAAACATTTCAGATGCTTCTAATGTAAAATCAGTATCTATTTCTGATATTTCAGGAAGATTGGTAAGGGTAATTGATAATCCGGCTTCTGCTCTTCAACTTGGGGAATTGAGACAGGGAATGTATTTAGTTACACTTAATATGAAAGATGGTTCTAAACAGACAATCAAAACAATTAAAAAGTAATTTTTAATTATATCTAAAGGATAAAAAATATATAACCAAAAAAGACGGCCGTTTATTCGGTCGTCTTTTCTTTTTAAAGTTGTTAAACTAATTTTTAAATTAACCATAAGAAGCAAAAGAAATCAATCTTTAAATAAAATATCAAAATCTTTTGTGTCTTTCGTGGTTAAAATAAGAAGTTTAAACAAGTTTTTTATAATAGTTTATATTTATTAATCACTTATCATCTGTCCTGCACTGGCTGAAGATCTCCTGTATTCAGACTTGAAAAAACGGCCGGGAAAAATGTTACAAGAATAAAATAAATTACGACCATTAAAACAACTAATGAAAATAATATTACTACTAAAGTGTTTGGTTTGTTTTTCTTTTTAGGTTCCATGATTTTTGCGGTATTTGGTTAATAGATTACTATGATATTTCATATTAAGCTAATTTCTTGCCACACTGCTTACAATATCGTGCATCATCATCAATATCTTCATTTCCACATCTTTCACATATCTTTTCCAGGTTTTGTCTTTTGTTTCGCATTTCGGCGGTTACAATCCCGGTAGGTACTGCAATGATGGAATAACCGGCCAGCATCAGGATCACGGCAAAAAATTTACCCATGGGCGTAATAGGTGATACATCACCATATCCCACGGTAGTTACCGTTACCACGGCCCAGTAAATGGATTGCGGAATAGTTTCAAAGCCCGGCCTGCCGCCTTCCACCATAAACATCAGCGAACCGACAATTACAGAGAAAATAATAAGAAATAAAAGGAAAATATAAATCTTTCTCGAGCTGTTTTTTAAGGCCCTTACGATGACAGTTCCGTCATTCATAAAATCCATAAGATTAAAGACTCTGAAAACCCTCAGCATTCTCAGCATTCTGAAAATCAGGAAATATTTAGTAACCGGAAAGAAAAAGCTCAGATAAAACGGAACCAGCGCCAGAAAATCAATAATCCCGAAAAAACTGAAGATGTAATGTCTCTTGTTTTTAATAACAGCAATCCTGGACCAGTATTCTGCTGTAAAAATCAATGAAATAATCCACTCAAGAACAATGAAGGTGTAATGAAATCTTTCATCAAGCTTCGGTACACTTTCCATGAGGATAATAAAGGTGCTAATGAGGATAAGGCATAGCAAAACAATATCAAACAGCTTTCCGAGCCTCGTATCGGAGCGGTAAATTATTCTAAAAAGATACCTTTTCCAAAATTTATCTCCGGGAACAAGGTTATGTTCTCTTTCCATTTTGTTTATTTATATCAAGGTAAAGTTAATAATTTTAATATTGAGATCAGCAAAATACATTTATAAGCCTCTTCCAATAAAACAAAAATTTTAATCCAAAAATTAATATCTTCGCTGTACTCCAAATTTTTTAAGAAAATGAAGCTAAGAACTGTAATATCAAAAATAGAAGAAAGAATACAAATCCATCAGGCAGAAGATTTTGACAATGTGGGGCTGCTGTGCGGATCCTGGGATCGTGATGTAAGCGGAATTCTGGTTTGTCATGACGCTCTTGAAAATGTAGTGGAAGAAGCAATTCATAAAAATTGTAATTTAATAGTATGTTTTCACCCGATTGTTTTTTCAGGGTTAAAATCTTTAACAGGAAAAAATTATGTGGAAAGAGCAGTGGTAAAAGCTATTGAGAATAAAATTGCCATTTATGCCATTCATACGGCATTTGACAATGATTTTTTTGGGGTGAATCACGGAATATGTTCTCAGTTAGGTCTGAAAGATCTTAAAATTCTTCAGCCTAAAAAAAATAATCTAAAGCAGCTGACGGTTTTTGTTCCGAAAGATTATTCCGAAAAAGTAAAAGAAGCCCTTTTTTCTGCCGGCGCAGGAAATATCGGGTTTTATGATGAGTGCAGTTTTACGATCAATGGAAACGGTACTTTCAGGCCTGTAGAAGGGTCAAATCCGTTCTCCGGACAGCAAAATATCCGTGAAAATGCAGATGAAGATATGATCTCTGTGATTTTTGAAGATTATAAGCAGGGGCAGATTCTTTCCGCAATGAAAAATGCGCATCCCTATGAAGAGGTTGCCCATCAGATTTACAGTCTGGATAATACCAATCATCACGCGGGATTAGGCATGTACGGAGACTTTGAAGAGCCAATGGAAGAAACGGACTTTTTAAAGCTGGTAAAAGAAAAATTTAATCTTGAAGTAATCCGCCATTCTGATTTTAACAATAAAAAAATTAAAAGAGTAGGGGTTTTGGGAGGCTCGGGAGCAAGCGGCATTCGGTCTGCAATTTCCAAAAAATGTGATGCTTATCTTACGGGAGATGTGAAATACCATGATTTTTTCCTGGTAGAATCAAAAATGATGATTTGTGATATAGGGCATTTTGAATCAGAACAATTTGTAACTCAACAATTATTTGAAATTTTGTCACAAAAATTTAGTACATTTGCAATCTCAAAATCTATTGAGAAAACAAACCCGGTAAATTATTTCATTTAAAATATGGCAAAAACCAACGATATTTCAGTTGAAGAGAAGTTAAGAGCTTTATACGATTTGCAGATCATTGATTCTAGATTGGACGAAATCCGAAATACAAGAGGAGAATTGCCAATCGAAGTAGAGGATCTTGAGATTGAAATCGAAGGTCTTGAAAAAAGAGCTGAAAAGTTTCATGCAGATATCAAAGATCAGGACGATCAGATCAAAACAAAGCATGAAGTAATAAACCATGCAAAAACTTTAATTGAAAAATACAAATCTCAGCAGGATAATGTAAGAAACAATAAAGAGTTTGAAGCATTGAGCAAGGAGATTGAATATCAGGAACTTGAAATTCAGCTTGCAGAAAAAAGAATCAAAGAATTCGGTGCTAAGATCAGTCACAAAAATGAAACATTAAGTGAATTGAACGATAAGATCAATGAGCTTAAAAATCATTTGAAATTCAAAAAAGAAGAATTAGACGGCCTGATCTCTGAAACGAAGAAAGAAGAAGAATATCTGATCGAGCAGTCTAAAGAATTTGCAGCTAAAATCGATGAAAGATTATTGGCTTCTTACAACAGAATCAGAACAAACTCTCCGAATGGACTTGCAGTAGTAGGCCTTGAAAGAGGAGCTCCAAAAGGTTCATTCTTTACAATTCCGCCTCAGAAGCAGATGGAAATTGCCCAGAGAAAAAAGATTATTATTGATGAGCATTCAGGGAAAATCCTTGTTGACGACGAGTTGGTAATGGAAGAAAACGAAAAAATGAAATCTGTGATTAAATTCTAATTTAATTAAGATTTTAAAAATATAAAGCTGTTTCAATTCTGAAGCAGCTTTTTTTATGTCCTTGCGAGGAGCAATGACATAAAAAAAACCGCCTCAAAAGAAGCGGTTATTATTTACTCATGATGTTCATACATCTTATTGTAAAGATCAATGAATTTCTCTTTTATGGCTTTTCTTTTCAGCTTTAAGGTTGGAGTAAGAAGTCCGCTTTCAATGGTCCATACTTCTGGTGTCAGCTCTATTTTTTTGATCTGTTCCCAGTTTCCGAGATGCTCATTCATATCATCGATTTCCTTCTTGATTCTTTCTTTAAGTTCAGGGCTTTTAGCAATTTCCTGCGGTGTAGAACCAATGCTCAGGTTATTTCTCATTGCCCAGCTTTTTGCAAACTCAAAATCAGGCTGAATAAATGCAGTTGGCATTTTTTCACCATCACCTACTACCATGATTTGTTCTATGAATTTCGATGCTTTAGCCAGATTTTCAATGGTTTGCGGTGCAATGTATTTCCCTCCGGAAGTTTTGAACATCTCTTTCTTACGGTCAGTAATCTGTAAAAATCCTTCGCTGTCGATATGTCCGATGTCGCCTGTTTTGAAATAGCCGTCCTCTGTAAAAGTCTCCTCAGTCATTTGTTCATTTTTAAAATAACCTTTGAAAATTGATGGCCCTTTAACGGTAATTTCTCCGTCTTCCTGTATCTTAACATCAAGATTGTCAAGTGGTAAACCCACTGTTCCGATTTTCATTTTCTCGAAGCTGTTTACCGATATTACGGGGGATGTTTCCGTTAAACCATATCCTTCCAGAATAGGAATTCCGGCATTTTGGAACATTAAATTCAGCCTTGTAGATAAAGCCGCGGATCCTGAAACCAATGTGATGATTTCGCCTCCAAGACCTTCTCTCCATTTTTTGAAAACCAGCTTGTCAGCAATGATTTCCTGTAATCCTGATGGCCTTGAAACGGTTTTCTTTTTAGAGATTAAATTTAAAGCCCAGAAAAATATTTTTTGTTTCAAGCCGCCTGCAGATGAGCCGGTTGCATAAATTTTATCATATACTTTTTCCACAAGTCTAGGGACAACGCTCATGTAGTGAGGTTTCACTTCTTTTACATTTTCACCCATTTTTTCGATGCTTTCTGCAAAGTAAATGGAAAAACCATTGTACTGGAAAAGGTAAAAAAGCATTCTTTCAAAAATATGACAGATTGGAAGGAAGCTCAGCACTCTTGTATCCTTATAATCAAGGCTTTTTTTCTTAGGAATTCTCGGCATGGAACCCAATACATTGGAAACAATATTATGGTGCGTAAGCATTACGCCTTTTGGTTTTCCTGTGGTTCCGGAAGTGTAGATTATGGTTGCTAAATCTTCAGGATTGATGGTATTGGCAAGATCTTCCACCTCAATCTGGGTAGAATCGTCTTCACCAAGATCAAGGATTTCCCGCCAGTTGGCCGCTCCACTGATGTTGTCAAAAGTAAAAATACCCTGTAGGGAAGGGATGTTGTGCTTTACCTTCACTACTTTATTCAAAAGATCCTTGTCTGAAACAAAGCAGTATTTTATTTCAGCATTATTGAATATAAATTCATAATCTTCAGGTGAAATACTGGGATATACGGGTACGGATACCACCCCGATCTGGGAAAGTCCAAGATCCATAATGGCCCATTCTGTACGGGAATTAGTGGTAATCAAAGCGATTTTATCGCCAGGTTTTATCCCTAATTTCAGGAGCCCCCTGGATATTTTATTGCCTTCATTAATAAACTCCTGTGTGGAAGTTTTTTTCCATTCGCCCTGATATTTGGTTACAAACATATCCTGCTTGGGATAGTTTTCTAAAGCAAAGCGTGGTATATCGAATAATCTTTTGATTGTCATGATTTTTTTGTAAAAGTTAAATGATTTTAAATATAAGAATTTTTTTTAATTAAAAATTAGACTTAATGAAAGAGAAAATAAGATTTTGATTTAAACTATCTTAAAAACAAGAATACTGATACGGTAATCGGGAGAATTACATAAGAATGTTATTCATAAAAAATAAGTTTTAAATTGCTAATTTCTAAGTACTAACTTCTATCTTCTATTTCTGTTTTCAGATTTGCCTAAAAAGTGTAAATTAGCGACCATCTAATTATTTAATTTTTATGGACTTTAATTTATCAGAAGAACAGCTGATGATTCAGCAGGCGGCAAGAGATTTTGCACAAAACGAGCTATTACCGGAAGTAATTGAAAGAGACCGCGACCAGAAATTCCCTGCAGAACAGGTGAAGAAAATGGGAGAAATGGGACTTCTGGGGATGATGGTGGATCCTAAGTACGGTGGAGCAGGAATGGACAGCGTTTCTTACGTTTTGGCGATGGAGGAGATTGCAAAGATAGATGCTTCTGCAGCTGTTGTAATGTCTGTAAACAATTCATTGGTTTGCGCCGGGCTTGAAAAATTCGCTTCTGAAGAGCAAAAAGTAAAATACCTTACTCCTCTTGCAAGCGGGCAGGTAATCGGGGCATTCGCATTGTCTGAGCCGGAAGCGGGTTCTGATGCAACTTCTCAGAAAACTACTGCAGAAGATAAAGGAGATTATTATTTATTAAATGGTATCAAAAACTGGATCACAAACGGAGGTACTGCATCTTACTATATTGTAATTGCCCAGACTGATCCAGAGAAAAAGCATAAAGGAATCAACGCATTCATCGTTGAAAGAGGCTGGGAAGGCTTCGAAATCGGGCCGAAAGAAGACAAATTGGGAATCAGAGGAAGTGATACGCATTCTTTGATCTTCAATAATGTAAAAGTACCGAAAGAAAACAGAATCGGGGAAGATGGCTTTGGATTCAACTTTGCGATGGCGGTTTTAAACGGCGGAAGAATCGGGATTGCTTCCCAGGCACTAGGAATTGCTTCAGGAGCTTATGAACTGGCTTTAAAATATGCTAAGACAAGAAAAGCTTTCAGAACTGAGATCATCAACCACCAGGCAATTGCATTCAAATTAGCTGATATGGCCACTCAGATCACAGCGGCAAGAATGCTTTGCTACAAGGCTGCAGTAGAAAAAGATGCCGGAAAAGATATCTCAGAAAGCGGTGCAATGGCAAAACTATATGCTTCTCAGGTGGCTATGGATACTACCATCGAAGCAGTACAAATCCACGGCGGATACGGATATGTAAAAGAATATCACGTGGAAAGAATGATGAGAGATGCGAAGATTACGCAGATCTATGAAGGAACTTCTGAAATCCAGAAAATTGTGATTTCCAGAAGCATTTCAAAATAAAGCTTAAACACATTTATCTATGAAAAAATCTTTGTGGATCACACTGGGGATAGTATTTCTTTTGTTAGGAGTATTTATCTGGTATAAATATTTCTTCGTTTTCGGAGAAGGGGTGAAGTCAGGCTATCTGAATTATGCCATCAAAAAAGGCTATATCTTCAAAACCTATGAAGGAAAGTTGATTCAGGAAGGTTTCGGGAGAGGAAAAACGGGAACCATTACAAGCTATGAGTTCGAGTTTTCCGTACAGGATGCCGAAATTTTCAAGCAATTGGAAATGAACAGCGGAAAAACCTTCGACCTTCATTACAAAGAGTACAACGGAGCTCTTCCCTGGAGAGGAAACACAAAGTATGTAGTAGATAAAATTGTCAATATGAAATAGTAACAAAAGGCTCTCGATCTGAGAGCCTTTTTACATACACACGAACCACAAAATATTAATATATCTGTTTATTTCTTTGATTAGAATATTTTACCTTGGTTAAATATTGTTGTTTAAAATATTTCATTATTGGATAAAAATATAAATGATAATTTTTAAAAAAAACAGAATTATGATTAAAATATTATTAAAAATAAGTCAAAATTGAAAAATTATTTATCATGATTTTCTGAAGGCTTCTGCTGTCTCTTCTTAAAGAAATAATATCCTATTCCTCCTATTAAAAATAACGGCCACAAAGGAAGAATAAACAAAAAGATAGAAGTGATCACTTCCCAGCCGGACGAAATGGCTGCAAATGACTTCTCGCCAAAAGTTTTTGGCTCTTCTGTTTCTGCATAGCTGCCGGCTTTTCCATACAGTGTAATGTCTACTTCGCACAAGGTATTTTGCACAAAATCCTGCCCGGAAAGCTCTATGTTTTTGTTCTCTACAGTGCCCAGGTTTGAACTAAGATCATCCATTAAATAATCAAATTTTTGAATAGGAACTTTGATCTTTAAGTATGCTATTTTATTTTCATTGTTATTCAGAGAAATATTTTCACTTCTTACAAATCCGTCATATTTGGAAACTTCCTGCTTTACAATTTCTTTTGCTGTTTCTGCATCATCTACAGTAAGTTCCAGAACGCCTGTTTTCACTAATTTATTCTGAGGAATAGTAAGTTCATAATTTTCTTTCTTTGGTTTGTCTTTGTAAACAATCTTTGTTTCCCTTATCACTTTTGGGGAAGGTACATTTACTACAATTTTTTCTTCTTTTTTAGTAGAATCTTTCTTTTCTGTTTTGGTTTCAAGCTTTACAGATGAAATTTTTTCAGATAAAGAGTCTACTATTTTTGAAGTGTTTTCGATTTTGTTTTTTACTTCATTTTTTGTGTCTTCAAATTCTTTGATTTTTACACTGGCGGAGTCAAGTGCTGCATTTGCTTTGTCACTCACCTCATTTATTTTTTCAGATGCGGAAGAAACCGTACTGTCGGCAGAATGTACGGCATTTTCAAGCTGAGATGCTGCTGATTCCCCTTTTTTACACATAATGAATGTTCCTGATACTGCGATCAGTAGTATGAATTTTTTCATAAGCTTAATTTTTTTGATGAAGTAAAATTAAATGGGGAATTTTTGTAAAGCTTGTAAAAGAAATGTATTGTGCTCGTAAATTATTAATAGATTGTAAATCAGTAAATTAATTTTGTTTTACAATTGATTTACAAAGTTTTTTTATCACAATTAAGCTGTAATCTGGTTTTATTGGAAGTGGGAATAAGTAGAAAAAATTTTAAATAGATACGTATCAACAAATAAAAACCGTTCAGCACAATCGCTGAACGGTTTTTTATTTTTATTTAAAATACAAATATCACTAATTTTTACACAAAATAAATATTATTAATTCGTGATATTTTAAATTTGTGTTTCTCAATTAAGCATTCTGAAACTCGCTGATAAAATGCAGCTTCACATTTGGAAATTTCTCCTGTGTCATGTGAATAGTGAAAGATGAATCTGCCAGGAAAACCAATTGATTGTATTTATCTCTGGCCAGAAATCGCTGTTTCAATCTTGCAAATTCTTTAAATTCTTCTGATCTCTCATCTGCCTCAACCCAGCAGGCTTTGTGCATGGAAAGAGGCTCATAGGTACATTTTGCGCCATATTCATGCTCCAGACGGTATTGGATAACTTCATACTGAAGCGCTCCTACAGTTCCAATGATTTTTCTACCGTTCATTTCTAATGTAAACAACTGGGCAACACCTTCATCCATCAGCTGATCAATACCTTTTGCCAATTGTTTTGCTTTCAATGGATCGTTATTATTGATATATCTGAAATGTTCAGGAGAGAAGCTCGGAATACCTTTAAAGCTCAGTTTTTCACCTCCGGTCAATGTATCCCCGATTCTGAAACTTCCCGTATCGTGAAGTCCGACGATATCTCCCGGGAAACTTTCGTCCACCACCTCTTTTTTATCGGCAAAGAAAGCATTAGGTGAAGAAAATTTCATCTTTTTACCTTCTCTTACCAGTAAATAATTTTCGTTTCTTTTAAAAGTTCCGGAAACAATTTTCACAAACGCTAAACGGTCTCTGTGCTTAGGGTCCATATTAGCGTGAATTTTGAAGACAAACCCTGTGAATTGGCTTTCCTCAGGCTTTACCAGACGGATATCACTTTCTTTTGGCTGTGGCATCGGAGCGATGTCTATAAAAGCATCCAATAGCTCACGAACTCCGAAATTATTTAAAGCTGAACCAAAGAAAACAGGCTGCAGATCACCGTTCATATAATCCTCACGATTAAATTCAGGATAAACAGACTGTACCAGGTCAAGTTCTTCTCTCAATGTTTTTGCAGCTTTTTCACCAATTACTTCGTCAATAGAAGCATCATTGATGTCATCAAACTTAATGGCCTCACCAACTTTTTGCTTTTTCTCTTCCAGAAATAACTGGATGTTGTTTTCCCAGATATTATAAATTCCCTGAAAATCAGCTCCCATACCAATTGGCAGAGAAAGCGGGCAAACTGTTAATCCTAATTTCTGTTCCACTTCATCCAGCAAATCAAAGGCATCCTTACCTTCACGGTCAAGCTTATTAATGAAAACCAGCATCGGAATGTTTCTCATTCTGCACACCTGAACCAGTTTCTCCGTCTGTTCCTCAACTCCTTTTGCAACGTCAATTACAACGATTACGGAATCAACGGCAGTCAATGTTCTGTACGTATCTTCTGCAAAATCCTTGTGGCCCGGAGTATCCAGAATGTTGATTTTATGGTCTCTGTATTCAAAAGCAAGCACGGAAGTTGCCACGGAGATCCCTCTCTGTCTTTCAATTTCCATGAAGTCGGAGGTAGCTCCTTTTTTTATTTTATTGGATTTTACCGCACCCGCTTCCTGAATTGCACCCCCGAAAAGCAGCAGCTTCTCCGTAAGAGTGGTTTTTCCGGCATCAGGGTGAGAGATTATCCCAAAGGTTTTTCTTTTTTGTATTTCTTTGATTAAGTCTGACATATCGTATTTTGAAGTTGCAAAAATCGTGAATTTTAATGGAAATTAAAAATGAATTTGGATGGTTTAAAGCTTAAAACGCAAAGTTTAAGACTTAAACCCGGAAATTTGCAATTCACCATTGACATATTCACTTTTTAATACAAAAAAATTATCTTTGTTTTACTAAATATTTATCATGGAAAACAGCAGATATCCAAAGTTTACCTTTACATGGATCGGAGGTCTTGTCTTACTGGCGGGATTATTCGTAGGAACAATGATTCCTTCACTTTTTAATGTTTTCTGGATGTTTACTTTTAAAGAGAGCCTGCAGTATAAAGACTGGTTTTTTATGCTTACCAATGCAGC
This sequence comes from Chryseobacterium daeguense DSM 19388, assembly GCF_000430825.1. Taxonomy (GTDB): domain Bacteria; phylum Bacteroidota; class Bacteroidia; order Flavobacteriales; family Weeksellaceae; genus Chryseobacterium; species Chryseobacterium daeguense. The sequence goes on from NZ_AUMT01000001.1 coordinate 177,397, forward strand.
GGGTTTTCTTACGGCTATTGCAGCTTTTGATTTTCTGATTGTAAGAACTACGACAGGGAAAAAGCTGAATTTTAATTTTTCACCGACCAATTTCTATACTTACCTGCTGATTTTCCCCATGATGACCGGGATGATGTTCATTGCAGAATTCATTACCGCTCAGATTCCTACTACAGGACCATTCTTTGGAGAATATTATGAATTTTTCAGCAGATTAATGGAGCAGCTTACAGATGATCCGGTGGTGATGATAATTACGGCGGTCATTTGTGCACCTGTTTTTGAAGAAATTATTTTCCGGGGAATCATTCAGAAAGGGTTGATCAATAAAGGTGTCAAACCATGGACTGCAATTGTCTTTGCATCTATTATTTTCGGACTTGTTCATGCCAATCCATGGCAGTTTGTAGGTGCTGTTTTATTAGGCTGTGTGCTTGGTTTGGTATATTATAAAACAAAATCTCTGCTTTTGCCGATGCTGCTTCATGGTTTTAATAATCTATGTTCAACATTATTGATAACATACACTAAAAACGAAAGTTTTGCGGAAGCTTTTAAAGTTTCAGAATGGATAATTCTGGCAGTAGGAATTGTCCTTTTTTCACTGTTTTATTATTTGCTTATGTACAGAAATAAAGTGCATTATACAGAGATTTAGGTCTTGATTTTTTGATAATTATTAATTTGAGTAAATTTTTTAACGCTCAAAAACCTGTTAGGTTTATAAAATTTTAAAAAAATAAATTTAAAGAATGGAATTACTTGTAGCCACTCACAACATTCATAAAAAAGAAGAGATCCAGCAGATTTTAGGAAATGAATTTCTGGTAAAAAGCCTTACAGATTACAATATTCATGAAGAAATTATAGAAGATGGTGATTCTTTTAACGCTAATGCTTTGATAAAAGCTAAATACTGCTTCGAAAAAACAGGAATTCCAAGCCTTGGTGATGACAGTGGCCTTGTAGTGGAAGCTTTGGACGGGAGACCCGGGATTTTCTCTGCACGCTATGCCGGTGACCACGATTTTGCGAAAAATATTGAAAAAGTTTTAAGCGAAATGAACGGTATCGAAAACAGAAAGGCTTATTTTATAACGGTTCTATGCTATTACGATGAAAATGGTGCAAAATATTTTGACGGAAGAGTCCACGGAAATTTACTAACTGAAAACAAAGGGTTCAAAGGATTTGGTTATGACCCGATTTTCGTGCCGGAAGGGTATGACAAAACATTTGCAGAGATGAACCCTGAAGATAAAAACAAAATCAGCCATAGAAAGCAGGCTTTAGATCTGTTTTTGAACTTTTTAAAAGTAAAAGAATAATATTTGGATTGAGGTTAAGGTTTAGATTAGACTCGAATGAGTTTAAATGTATTTTAACCTTTTTTATATCTAATTTTGATCTCAGTCTAAACCTTAATCTTAACCTAATTCCGTACATTTGCCAAGATAATAAACTATTGTTTTGAGTACATATTTAACGATATTAGGCTTTAATTCAGCGATTCCTACGATCAATTCTTCTCCCACTTCACAATTGCTGGAAATGGAGGAGAGACATTTTCTGATTGATTGCGGGGAAGGTACGCAGGTTCAGCTGAGAAAAGCAAAAGCAAAATTTTCTAAGATTAACCATATTTTTATCTCGCATCTGCATGGTGACCACTGTTTTGGATTGCCGGGGCTTATTGCGTCTTTCAGGCTGTTGGGAAGAGAAACCCCGCTGCATGTTTACGGGCCGAAAGGGATTAAAAACATGCTGGAAACCATTTTCACCATTACAGAAACACATCGTGGTTTTGAAGTGGTTTATCATGAGCTGGATAAAGATGTTTCCGAAAAAATCTATGAGGATAACAGGGTAGAGGTGTATACCATCCCTTTGGATCACAGGATTTACTGCAACGGTTATTTATTTAAGGAAAAACCGAAAGACAGGCACCTGAACATGAAGGAAATCGCAAAATACAGTGAAATAGAAACCTGTGATTATCATAATATTAAGGCTGGAAAAGACTTTGTTTTAAGCGATGGGTATGTTCTTAAAAATGAAGTTCTTACTGTGGATCCTGCGCCTTCCGTTTCTTACGCGTTCTGCAGTGATACAAGATATCTGGAAAGTGTAATCCCTATTATTAAAAATGTAACGGTTTTATATCACGAATCTACCTTTTTGCATGATCTGAAGGAAATGGCAGATTATACAGGTCATACAACGGCTCTTGAAGCAGCAATGATTGCTCAAAAAGCAGAGGTAGGAAAACTTATTCTGGGACATTTTTCTAACAGATATGGAGATCTTACCGTATTCACGGATGAAGCCAGAGAGATTTTCCCGAATACGTTTTTACCGAAGGCATTAGAGCCTGTAAAAATCTAAATAATGTATGTTGAAGTTTGAAGAATTAAAAATCTTCTTAGATGAAAAGGCTGATCAGTACAATCGTCCTGAATTTATAGAAAATGACCCGATACAGATTCCGCATCGGTTTTCCATAAAGCAAGATATTGAGATTGCGGGATTTCTTGCGGCAACCATCTCATGGGGAAACAGAAAGGCGATCATAAAATCAGCAGAAAAAATGCTGGACATTATGGGGAATTCTCCGTATGATTTTATATTAAATTATTCCGAAAAAGACTTAAAAGATATACAGGATAAAAGCATTCACAGAACGTTCAACGGGGAGGATTTTACCTATTTTATCAAACAGTTTAACCGTATTTATAAGGAAAATGAAAGCCTTGAGGATTTATTTAAAGTAAATGATCCGGAAATCAATTTTTCCCACGCTATTGAAAGGTTCAGAAACAATTTTTTGGGCTCCGAAAAACACAGAAGCCATAAGCATGTGAGCTCACCTTATAAAAATTCTTCCACTAAAAGAATCATCATGTTTCTGCGGTGGATGGTAAGGAAAGACAAGCGTGGCGTGGATTTTGGTATCTGGGAAACTATTGATCAGAAACACCTCTCCATTCCGCTGGATGTACATACAGGAAATATTTCCAGAAAACTTGGGCTCATTTCAAGGACACAAAACGACTGGAAAACAGTGGAAGAGTTTGACTTAGTGATAAGAAAATTTGATGAAAAAGATCCGGCAAAGTATGATTTTGCACTGTTCGGACTGGGAGTTACCAAAGAACTATTATAAATAGAAACACAATGAAAAAAGACACTGAAAAATCTGAAGTTTTAGAAAGAATTGCAAACGGAATCACATGGTGGATAGGCTCTATACCTTCATTGATTGCCCATACTTTATTCTTCATGATCTCATTTTTGCTGCCGCTGCTGCATATCGTTGAGTTTGATAAAATGCTGCTCATCCTTACAACAGTGGTTTCTCTGGAGGCAATTTATCTGGCCATTTTTATCCAGATGTCGGTGAATAAAAGTCACGAAAAAATTGAAGATATCCAGGAAGATATTGAAGACATCCAGGAAGATATTGAAGAGATCAGTGAAGACATAGAAGAGATCAGCGAGGATATTGAAGAAATTAATGAAGATATTGAAGATATTCAGGAAGATATTGAGGAGATCAACGAGGATGAAGATGAAGAAATCCACAGCGAACGCGCCAAAACTGTAATGCTGAAAAGTAATGTAAGCTCCAATAAAAATGAAATAAAAGCTTTAAAAGATAAAATAGAAGAGCTGCAAAATAAAATTGATGAGCTTAGGAAAGAGTAAATTTTTTCTATTTAAGTTAATTAATATTAATAATTTATAGATATATTATTGATATCAATAAAAAGGGACTAATAATTTTTATTAGTCTTTTTTATTTTTTTAGATATAATATCTTTGTTTTGATAAAATTCGAAATAAATTAAATTATTGGTGTGAATTCCTGCTATTTATATTCAATTTTAATTTAAAAAAATAGTATTTTTGAACAAACAACTACAAAATGTTAAATTATAGATTAAAAAACTACCTTTTTTTACTAGTTCTGGTATTAGTTTCTGGTTGTGTTTTCGGGCAGAAAAAAACGATGAAAAGAGTTTCAACAGAGAAACCAGCTACCGGATCTAAGGCAGGTGTGTTTATTGATGTAAATGCATCAACATACACACCATCCAGTTATAATATTGAACAGCTTGTGAAAAATATCCTTATTTCGGGAGGTTCCAGCTGTGCAGTAGCGAATGTAACTAATGTAACGGTTTCACCAAACCAACCGGTTACCGATACGGAGAGAGCATGGGGGTATTTTCATAAAGGTACTACTGCTTTTCCTTTTACGGACGGGGTCGTGCTTGTTACAGGTAAAGCCAGAAGAGCGGGTAACGTAGATGAGGGAGGATTAGGTGATCCAGTAGCGGGATCTACCGTAAGTGATCCGGATTTAGTAGCTGCAATTAACCCTCTGGCAGCTTTGAAAGATGCTGTATTTATTGAGTTTGATTTCGTTCCAAACAGTACGGAAGTTAAATTTAACTATATCTTCGCTTCAGAAGAGTACACCAGCGATTTTCCATGTGGAGTATATTCCGACGGATTTGCCTTATTGCTTAAAAAAGTAGGAGATCCTACCTATACTAATATGGCAATTCTTCCTAACGGAACACCTGTAAGTGTAACAAATATCGTTCCTGCAGGAAACGGCTTTTCGTGCGGTCCTATCAATGAAACCTTTTTTGCAGGGATAAATCCTACTCCCAATATTCAAACAAACTTTAATGGAAGAACAATTCCTTTACAGGCAAAAGCTACTGTAATTCCGGGGCAGACTTATCATTTTAAAATGGTATTGGCAGATGCTTCCGATTCAGGTTTTGACTCTGCTGTTTTCCTTGAAGGAGGATCATTTGATATCGGGATGACAATCGTTGACGGTAATGGAAATCCTATCACCAATGTGAATATGTGTGATAATACACCACAACTTTTAAAGGCTCAGATTGCTTCTGTGCCTGGTATGACGTTCCAGTGGTTTAAAGATAATGTTGCTATTCCGGGTGCTACAAGTGCTACCTATACGGCAACTCAGCCGGGTGTATATGTTGTAAGAACTTATGTAGGCGGTACAGAGTGTCAGAATGCAAGTGTTACCATTGTTGGCGGTACAACACCTCCGGCACAGAACGCGACATTGAAGCTTTGTACAACGCCATCCGTTTCAACATTCGACCTGAATACTGCAACGCCGATGATTACTTCTTCTACAACGGCTATTGTACGTTATTATATTAACCAGGCTGATGCGATTGCTCAAAATAATAACTATATTAATCCTACTCTTCTTTCATCATACAACGGTACAGACGGGCAGATTTTATATGTAGTGGTTTCAAACGGTGCTTTCTGTAGCAAAATGGTTACTTTAACTCTAAGAAAAGAAGCAACACCGGTAGCGCAGCTTGCAGCAACAAAAGTAAGAATCTGTGCAGGTGAATCCACAACCTTAACGGCTTCCAACGGAACAACATACGAGTGGGTAGGAATGACCGGAACAGGACCGACACAAACGGTTTCCCCGACTCAGACCACAACGTATTCCGTATATGCTATCGGAGCTCAGGGATGTAGATCTCTTCAGCCGGCTTCAATTACCATAGAAGTGGTTCCAGCTATTACATCATCTCTTTCCGGAGGTATGATCTGCGTAGGAGACGTGATTACCCTTGACGCAGGAACAGGCCCTAATTACCATTATACATGGAATACAGGTGATCTTACACAGACAATCAGTGTAGGTACACCGGGAACTTATTCTGTAACGATCAACAACGGGGTTTGTACAAAAGTATTTACTACTCAGGTTATCCAGGCTATTATTCCTGAAATTATCAATGTGAATTATAATGAAAACGATACTATGGTTCTTACCGCGAGCAACCCAAGTAACGGAGCTTTAGAATATTCAATCGACAACGGACTTACATGGCAGAATTCTAATGTGTTCTCCAATGTTCCGAGAAATACTGTAATTTCTATCAGAGTAAGAGTAAAGAATACAAGCTGCGTAGGATTCCTGGAATACTTCACATTTGTGATGCAGAACGTTATTACTCCAAACGGGGATAATATCAATGATATTATTGACCTTAGGGGAGTTCTTAAATACAAAGATTTCAAAGCTTCCATCTTCGACCGTTACGGAAGAGAGGTGTATAAAGCAAGCGGTCTTCAGCCTTATTGGGACGGATATTTCCAGGGAAAACGTCTTCCTACTTCATCTTACTGGTATCAGGTAAGTTTCGAAGATCCTGCAAGCAAAAAGCCTGCGATAAAAACAGGTTGGATTTTACTAAAGAATTTTGAATAAAATATTTAATAATATATAAGAAAAGACCGGCAATTTGTCGGTCTTTTTTTTGTTTTAAACAAGTTTTAAATTGATAGTTTAAAATAATAACAGTTGTATTGATGATAATGTAATTTAACCTGAATTGAATTTCAATCAAAAAAAATAGTATTTTTGTTTAAAATAATATAAAATGTTAAATAGGAGGACGAGAAGTTTATTTTTGACTTTATTTTTGGTTCTTACGTACGGCTTCACGTTTGCTCAGGACAGACAGAGTAAAGTAGCAGTACAAAAACCTTCGGCTCAAAGCCTGAAGGCAGGAGCTTTTATTGATGTAAATGCGCCAGGTTATCCGGAAACAAATTTCAGTATTACCCAATTGGTAAAAGATGTGCTTATCAGCGGCGGATCTGCCTGCTCTTCTGCGAATGTAAGCAACGTTGTGGTTTCTCCTAATTTAGCAGTTACCGACCCAAACAGAAGCTGGGGATATTTCAATAAAGCAACTACTAATTTTCCTTTTGCTAAAGGTATTGTTCTAACTACAGGTTATGCAAGAAAGACCGGAAACGATTTTCAGGGAACACTTAGTGATCCCTTAGGAAGTGGAGGAGATGTAGATCTTGCAACGGCTTTGGGAGTTTCAAATGCGGAATTAAGAGATGCTACCTATATTGAGTTCGATTTTGTGCCTGCTTCTACTAAAGTAACCTTCAGATATATATTTGCATCCAAAGAATATCAGGGTAATTTTACCTGTAATATTACAGATGGTTTTGCCCTATTGTTAAAAAAAGTAGGAGATCCTAATTATACGAACCTTGCCGTTCTTCCGGGTGGAGCCGGACCTGTAAGTGTTACCAATATTATTCCTGCAAGTCTTCCCTGCGGTCCAAAAAATGTTCAGTATTTTGCAGGGATAAATAATCCTACCATTGAAACCAATTTCAATGGACGTACAATACCTTTAACGGCTAGTTCTACCGTAATTCCGGGGCAGACGTATCATTTTAAAATGGTATTGGCAGATTATCAGGATTCAAGCTTTGATTCCGGAGTTTTTCTGGAAGCCGGGTCTTTTGATATAGGGGTTGAAATTTTAAATCCTGCAGGTGTTGCGCTGCCTTCTTCTATTAACGTTTGTGATAATGCACCGCAGATATTAACAGCCTCTGTGCAGGGTGGAGGAGCTACCTATCAGTGGCTGTTTAATAATGCTCCAATTCCTGGAGCTACCAATGCTTCTTATACAGCTACTCAGCCGGGTGTATACACGGTTCAGGTATTTTTACCGGGAAATACATGTCCGGGAACAGCGAGCGTCACAATAGTTGGCGGGACATCACCTACCGTACAGAATGCCACACTTACCGCCTGCTATACCCAGGGAAATGCTACGTTTAATTTAACATCAGCTCAAACTTCGATAAGTACAACGCCGGGAGCTACATTTGCTTACTATGTCAATCAGGCAGACGCTTTGGCTGGAAACGGGAATACCATTGCTGCCCCTACTACATTTTCAAGTGCGGGACAGACGATCTATGTTTTGGTTAAAAGCGGGTTTTGTTCAAAAGTGGCGCAGCTCCAGTTGGTAAAAGCTCCACAAATGACGGCTAACATTGCTCCGCCAGGTATTTTAACATGTACCAATTCACAGATTACCTTAGATGCAACTACTTCAGTTTATCCGGCAGGATCTACTTTCAGCTGGACGACTGCAAACGGAAATATTGTTTCGGGAGCGAATACTTTAAATCCTGTTGTAAGCTTGGCAGGAACCTATACATTAACGATTTCAAATACCTATCAGCCAGGAAACCTTACCTGTACAGCAACCGCAAACGTTACCGTAACCGGAGACAGTGCACCGCCTACGACAGGTTTAACTGCATCTAAAATTCAGATATGTTCCGGAGAGTCTGTTACATTAACGGCTTCGGGAGGTACTACATATAACTGGGTTGGTCTGCCGGGAACAGGAAATACACAAACTGTTTCCCCTACCACTACCACAACTTACACCGTGACAGCTGTAGGAGCAAACGGGTGTGTTTCTCAAAATCCGGCGACGATTACTATTCAGGTTTCCCAGCCTTTCACGGCACAAAATGCCACCTTATTTAAATGTTATCAGACCGGTGGAATTAATTATAACTTAACAGAAGCTGAACCACAAATCACTTCCGCTACAGGAGTTACTTTTGCCTATTACTTAAATCTGGCTGATGCCAACGCAGGAAATACGAATACAATTCCTACTCCTACAACATTTAACAGTGCGGGAGGACAGACTATTTATGTTTTAGTTTCCAATGGCGGATGTAGATATGTTGTTACATTACAATTGAATGCAACACCGCAAACTACTTTAACGATTGCACCTCCACAGCAGATTACCTGTACAACACCACAGGTAACACTGAATGCTTCGGGATCAGTAGTGCCTGCGGGCTCTACTATTGCGTGGACAACTACGGGAGGAGGAAATATTGTCTCAGGAGCTAATACTTTAAACCCTGTAGTAAACGCAGGAGGAGTATACACTCTTACAGTAACCAATGTAAACCAGCCTGGAAATCTAAGCTGTTCTTATACCGCAAACGTAACGGTAACGCAAAATACAACACTTCCGGTAGCTACAGTAACATCTACTGTACTGCAAATCTGCCCGGGAGAATCTGTTACTTTAACGGCTTCCGGAGGGGCTAGCTATAACTGGGTGGGACTTCCGGGGAACGGAAATACGCAGGTGGTTTCTCCAACAGTTACTACTACCTATACGGTTTTTGCAGTAGGTGCAAACGGATGTGTTTCCGCGACACCTGCTACCGTTACTATTATTGTAGGACCGCCGGTTGCTGTATTAGCAGCTTCAAAATCTAAAATATGTGTTGGTGAATCAGTCACCTTAACGGCTTCAGGGGGAGTTACCTACGAATGGGTAGGGCTGCCCGGAAACGGAAATACCCAGATTGTTTCGCCTACTGCCGATACAACATATTGCGTTTATGCTTTGGGAGGAAATGGTTGTAAAGTAGCTACTCCTACTTGTATAAGTATTCAAGTAGTACCTGCCATTGTTTCTACATTACAGGATGTGTATGTGTGTGCCGGAGATTTCGGAACTCTGGATGCAGGTCCTGGGCCAAACTATACTTACCTTTGGAATACAGGCGCAACTACACAGACCATTTCTGTAAACACGCCGGGAACTTATTCCGTAACCATAAGCAACGGAACCTGTTCTAAGGTATTTACCGCGCAGTTAATAAATCCTGCGCTGCCTCAGTTTACAAATGTGACCTATGAAAATCACGTTCTTACACTCACAGCAACCAACCCTACCAATGGAACACTAGAATATTCTATTGACGGAGGGCTTACATGGCAGAGTTCCAATATTTTCTACAATGTCATGGATAATACCAGCTATAATCTTATGGTAAAGGTAAAAGATGCAAAATGTGGTACAACACTGGAATATTTTACATTTATTATCAGCAATGCCATTACACCGAATGATGATGGCATCAATGATACGGTAGACTTTACAGGAATAAGCAAATACAATAATTTTGCGGCTTCAATCTTCGACAGATACGGGCAGGAGGTATTTAAAGCAAGCAAAACAGAAACAGTATGGAACGGAAGACTAAGAAACAGCCTCAATCTTCCTACGACTACGTACTGGTATCGTGTGCAGTGGGAGCATCCTGCATCCAAAAAACTGGAGCTCCGAAGCGGCTGGATCCTGTTGAAAAATAGAAATTAATTATATAAATAATTATAAACAAATTAAAACCTTTCATATGAGAGGTTTTTTGTTTTTTTTATAGAAAAATGTTAAATATGTGTGTAGTTTATTTAAAAAAAAATTAAATTTGTTAAAACAAACTTATTATGAAGAGACATCTACTATTGTTTTCATTTTTTTTAGCCTCCTCGTCGAGTCTCTTTTCCCAAACTGTTACACCCAGAAAACCTCAGAAAGAAACACCCTCGGCTTTATCTATGAAAGCGGGTACCTTTATTGATGTTAATGACCCTGGTTATGCTCCTTCTGCATACACACCTTTACAGTTGGTAAAAGACGTACTAATCTCTTCGGGAACCAATTCATGTGTGACACCCAATGTATCCAATGTTCAGGTAACGCCAAATCTGCCTGCAAGTGATGCCAACAGATCTTGGGGATATTTCCACAAAGGAACCACCAATTTTCCTTTTAAGGATGGGATTGTACTTACTACAGGATATGCAAATAAGGCAGGGAATTCATATATTGCAAATACACTTGGTGACGATTTGTCGACAGGAAGTGATCCGGATCTTGTAGCAGCTACTAATCCTACGGCCACTCTTAATGATGCTGTAATTCTGGAATTTGATTTCGTACCTACATCTTCTCAGGTAAAATTTAATTATCTTTTTGCTTCTGAGGAATATACAGGATCGTTTCCATGCAGCTTCTCTGATGCTTTTGCTTTATTGTTGAAGCCAACAGCAGGAGGGCCTTACGTAAACATGGCAATTGTACCGGCTCCGGGTACAGGACCAGTAAGTGTTACCAACATTCACCCGCAAAATAGCTTTACGGGATTTGATATGGGATGTGGAGCACCCAATGTAGCGTTTTTCGGTGGATACAATACTGGTGCTATAGAAACAAACTTTAATGGTAAAACCGTTCCGTTACAGGCTACGGCTACTGTAATACCGGGACAGTCTTATCACTTTAAAATGGTTTTGGCTGATGCTATTGACAGCAGCTATGATTCTGCTGTTTTCCTGGAAGGTGGATCTTTTAACATCGGTGTAGAATTATTAGACCCTTCGGGAGCTACTTTGCCGGAAGAAATTAATGTTTGTGATAATGTTCCTCAGGTGATTACAGCTTCCGTAAGTGACCCTAACATGACCTACCAGTGGTTCTACAATGGTGTTGCCATTCAGGGAGCGACCACACCTACTATTACAGCTACACAGCCGGGTAATTATGAAATTCAGGTGAGTTTCCCTGGAAATCCTTGTCCGGGTAAAGCAAATATTAAAATAAACGGCGGTACAACACCTGCAGCTGTAGATGCATCACTGCTTTTATGTACAACTACGGATGTTACATGGTTTGATCTTACGGATGCAATGCCGTCTATCAGTACAACTCCGGGTGCAGTGTTTTATTTTTATGAAGATCAGGCAGATGCTTTAGCACAGAATGGTGATTATATTCAGGATGTTTTACATTACACGGGTAATGACGGGCAGATCCTTTATGTAGTAGTTTCCAACGGTGGCTTCTGCAGCAAAATGATTGAATTAAAATTATTAAAAGAAGCTACCCCTACCGTTAATCTCGTTGCATCAAAATTAAAAGTATGTCCGGGAGAAACCGTAGACTTTACTGCAACAGGCGGTGCTACTTATGAGTGGGGTAATTTCCCGGGAACAGGGAATACACAGTCTGCAACAGTTTTTAATACAACTACCTTCACAGTATATTCATTAGGTCCGAAAGGATGTAAATCTCTACAGCCGGCATCTATTACGGTAGAAGTGGTTCCTGAGCTTACATCTCCGTTAAGAGACGTTGAAATGTGTATAGGAGACAGAGTAACTCTTGATGCAGGAGCAGGTCCTAATTATTCTTATCTGTGGAGTACAGGTGAGGTTACCCAGACTATCAATGTAAACGAATTGGGAATTTATACGGTAACAATCAAAAATGGATATTGTGAAAAAACATTCACCGCTCACGTTTTAGGTGCTGCATCTCCGTATGTATCGAATGTGGACTACAGTAATAATACCTTAACAATTACGGCAGAAGTTCCTATGATCAACAATATTCCGCAAACAGTAGAATATTCTGTAGACGGAGGTATTTCATGGCAGCCTTCAAATGTTTTCACAGGCTTGCTGAATAATACAACGTATGAAATACAGGTAAGAACAGTAGGTACCAGCTGTGTGGGTGCACTGGAGTTCTTTACGCTTCATATTTCGAATATTATCACTCCGAATCAGGATGGTATCAATGATGTATTAGACCTTACATCTTTAGGTAAGTTCAATAACTTCACAGGATCTGTTTATGACAGATACGGATCTGAAATGTTCAGATTTACAAAAGATACACCGATCTGGGACGGAACAGTAGGAGGTAAGAGATTGCCAACCGCAACATACTGGTATAAATTCAACTTCCAGTATCCAAAATCAAAAGCAAACATGAGCCAGTCCGGATGGATTATGCTTAAGAACAGAGAATAATTTAAATTCGATAATGCAAAAACAAAGGCCTTTCAAGAAATTGAAGGGCCTTTTTTGTATTTAAATTTTTGATTGCAAATGAGAAGTTTATTATAACTTGAAGCTAAATAATTTAAAAAATAATAATTTCTTTCAATAGGAAAGGGCTTTAGCCCTTTTTCAAGTTTAAAACATTCAAATTGGCTTTAGCCAAAACATTTAAAAATGATACTGTGAATTCGTATGAAAGTTAGTTATCCTTGTGTTCAAACCATAACTGCGTAAAGGTAATAAAATCTGCAACACTCAATTCTTCAGCTCTTTTATCCATAAATTCATGAGTTTTCAAAGCTTCAGGGATATTTAAAATTTTCAGGGCATTGGAAAGCTTTTTCCTCCTTTGATTGAATCCGGCTTTTACAATTTGTTTAAATAAAACCTCATTTCCGGCAAGGCCTTCCTTCGGGTTTCTTGTAATTCTTATTACTCCGGATTTTACCTTTGGCGGCGGATTAAAGACATTTTCATGAACTGTAAATAAGTATTGCGTATCATAATAAGCCTGGATGAGAACAGACAAGATGCCATAGTCTTTGGTCCTTGGAACAGCAGCAGTTCTTTCTGCCACCTCCTTCTGGAACATCCCCACCATCTCCGGAACCAGCTCATAATGATCTATGATTTGAAACAAAATCTGGGACGATATATTATAAGGAAAGTTCCCGATAATGGCGATCTGTTCTCCGTTCGTAAATGCGAAATCCTGTTTTAGAAAATCCCCTACAAAAGTTTCTTCCGTTACTTTAGAATAGTTATTTTTAAGATATTCAATAGATTCTTTATCTATTTCTGCAAGGTAAATATGCTGGTCTTTCTCCAAAAGATACTTGGTAAGAACGCCCATTCCGGGGCCAACTTCCATTACGTTTTTGTAGCCCTCAAAACTAAGACCTTCTACTATTTTTCTTGCGATGTTTTCATCCGTCAAAAAATGTTGACCAAGATGCTTTTTTGCTTTTACACTCAATGTTTTTATGATTTTATTAACAGTGATTTTCTCTTTTTCGTTCCCAAATTTCGGAAGTTTTTTTCTATTTTAGCCAAAAAATTTAATCTTAATGGCTAAATCTGTAGATGAGTTTAATAAGAAAAGACTTCGGTCTAGCAATATTACAGTAGTAATAAGTATTGCCTTAGTGTTATTTTTATTAGGATTAATGGGTCTTATATTAATCAATGCCCAGAAATATTCTGATTATATTAAAGAACAACTTGTGGTAAATGCTTACTTTGACGAAAATTACAACGTAAAAGATTCTGCGAAAATTGCAAAGATGGAAGCCGAGGTTTTCAAAGAAATTCAGGCATTGGCTCCCGTAAAAAAAGCGACTTACATTTCAAGAGAAATGGCTGCCAAAGAAGCTAAAAAAAGTATGGGAATTGATACCGACGCCCTTTTTGAAGAAAATATCTTCCCTTCCTCTATAGAAGTAGCTCTGAAACCGGAATATGTAGACCCTACAAGGATTGACCAGGCGATTAAAGCCATCAAGTCTGTTCCAGGTGTGATTGATGTGAAAAACGACAGTACCCTGATGGTAGACGTTTACAACAACCTGAGCAGAATTCTTAAATGGATTTTAGGATTCTCTATACTATTCCTGATCTTAGCGGTTGTTTTAATTAATAACTCGATCCGTCTGAAAATATTTTCCAAAAGATTTATCATTAAAACCATGCAGCTGGTGGGGGCCAAAAGGAGATTTATTCTTAAGCCGTTCATTATTGAAGCTGTGATATTGGGAGCTATTGGTTCTGTAATCGGTCTATTAGCCTTATTTGGCGTGTGGTATTATTTTACCAGCCAGATCGGGTCGGCATTCGTACAGGATACAAACCAATACTTCTGGCTGGTGCTTCTGGTACTTGGAGTAGGGATTTTCATCACGGTTTTAAGTACAATTGTTGCAACCTGGAGATTCTTAAGATCAAATGTTGACGACTTATATTACTCTTAGAAAATGAGCAAAAAAACAAATAAATTTTCCGCAGATAACTTTGGTAAAGAAACTGCTGAAGTTCCACAGGAAAACACTTTTTACTTCGGAAAGCAAAACTTTAAATGGATGCTTATCGGTTTAGCATTCATTGTGGTGGGTTTCCTTCTGATGCTGGGCCCGGATGCCAATACAGTAGACGGAAAATTTGATCCGAATGCATGGAATGACGACATTTTTTCCATCCGCAGAATCAGAATTGCTCCACTGTTCGTTATCTTTGGTTTTGCCATTGAAGCTTTTGCAATTTTAAAAAGAAAATAGAAATAAATTTTTATTTAGAGATTAAGGAATTCAGAAATTTAGATATAATGTCTAAATCTCTTAATTTCTTAATCTTTTAATTTAAACAAATTATGGATTTAATCAAAGCAATAATTATTGCCATTATAGAAGGTTTAACGGAATATCTTCCCATTTCTTCCACTGCGCACATGGGTTTCACATCCAATTTACTTGGATTGCCGGAAGACGAATTTTTAAAGATGTTTCAGGTATCCATTCAGTTTGGGGCCATTCTTTCTGTGGTGATTGCCTACTGGAAAAAATTCTTTGATTTAAAAAATTTACAGTTTTATTTTAAGCTGGGTTTTGCAGTGGTCCCTGCTTTGGTTTTGGGATATTTATTTGATGATAAAATCGAAGCGGTTCTGGGAAATCAGATTGCCATCTCGGCAGTTTTGGTCATAGGCGGAGTGGTTTTATTATTTGCTGATAAATGGTTCAAAAATCCCAGAATTGACGATGAAAAGGGAATTACAATAAGAAATGCAATCACTATAGGATTCTGGCAATGTCTCGCCATGATGCCGGGAACCAGCCGAAGTGCTGCTTCTATCATCGGAGGGATGGCACAGGGTCTTACAAGGAAAGCTGCCGCAGAATTTTCATTCTTTTTAGCGGTTCCTACCATGTTAGCGGTAACAGTTTATTCCGTTTTTGTAAAAACATGGGGTAAAGAAACGGCAAATCCACAAAAAGGGTATGAGATGATTATGGCGTCACAGGATCATATTACCATTTTTATTGTTGGAAATATTGTGGCATTTATTGTGGCTTTAATTGCTATCAAGGCATTTATCGGAGTTTTAAACAAATATGGTTTTAAACCTTGGGGTTGGTATCGTATTTTTGTCGGACTGGCTTTGTTGATTTATTTTTATTTTTTTAAATAATAGATTAAAAAATTACTTACTACTCATTACTCAGAATTAATGACAGCTGAAGATCTACAGTCAGGACACATATTTTTATTAGACAAACCTTTGGATTGGACATCTTTTCAGGCAGTCAATAAAATGAAATACAAGCTCAAAAGAGAGTTTAATTTACCCAAGAAATTTAAGATTGGTCACGCAGGAACGCTGGACCCGAGAGCAACAGGACTTTTAATTGTCTGCTGCGGAAAATTCACAAAGAAAATTCCCGAAATTCAGGATGCTCCGAAAGAATATTGGACGGAAATAAAAATCGGAGTTCAGACCGAGTCTTACGATACTGAAAAGCCGGAAATTCTTCACCAGGATTTTTCGCATATTACAGAAGAGCAGATCAAAAAAGTTTTGGAAAAATTCATTGGTGAAATTGATCAGACGCCACCCGTTTTTTCAGCAATAAAAATTGATGGAAAAAGAGCGTATAACCTGGCAAGAGCTGGGGAAGAGGTTGAAATGAAATCCAGAAAAACTACCATTTTTTATATCAATGATATTAATATTGATCTTCCGTTGGTAAGTTTTACAGTTGGCTGTTCAAAAGGGACTTACATCAGGAGTTTGGCTCATGATATAGGACAGGAATTGGTTGTTGGGGCTTACCTTACTCAGCTAAGAAGAACAAAAATCGGAGACTACAGAATTGAAGATGCAACCTCTGATTTGTTAGAAAATGACTTTAGATTTGAAACATTAAAAGTTGGTGATGCAGGAGAAAACCAGAATTAATAAATATTTATCAGAAGTAGGTTACTGTTCCAGAAGAGCTGCGGATAAGCTTCTGGAAGAGGGAAGAATTACAATCAATGGTAAAATTCCCGAAATGGGAACCAAAGTTTCCGATGAAGACGTCATTGAAGTAGATGGAAGACCGATCCGCGAGCCGGAACAGGATCATGTGTACATCGCCTTCAACAAGCCTGTAGGAATTGTCTGTACAACAGATACTAAGCGTGAAAAAAACAATATCATCGATTATATTAACCATCCCAAGAGAATTTTCCCGATCGGCAGGCTGGATAAGCCCAGTGAAGGATTAATACTTTTAACCAGTGATGGGGATATTGTGAATAAAATTTTAAGATCAAGAAACAATCACGGAAAAGAATATATCGTAAGAGTGGACAAGCCGATTACTCCAAAATTCCTTGAAAAAATGAGAAATGGAGTCCCGATTCTAGACACAGTCACTAAAAAATGTGAAGTGGAAAAAATTGATGAAATGAACTTCCGGATCGTATTAACACAAGGACTGAACCGACAAATCCGCAGAATGTGCGAATATCTTGGTTACGAAGTAAAAAAGCTGAAACGAATCCGTGTTTTAAACATAAAGCTTGATCTCCCAATCGGGAAGTGGAGAGATCTGACTGATGATGAGCTGGAAAATTTGAATAAGCTTTTGGAAGGTTCCAGCAAGACTTTTGATTAAAAATTGTTTTGTTTTTAAACTCTAATACTTAATAAATAAGGATGCTTCGACAGGCTCAGCATGACATCTCTAATACTAATCATCTTATTTTATTTTGTAGCGTTGTCATGCTGAGTCTGTCGAAGCATCTTCAATATTAATTCATCATTTCAAATAAAGCTTCATCCTGGCCTCATATTCAGGTTTTACCTTCAAAAGTTTCCAAATTTTCTTTTCGTCTTTTTCACTTAAACGATAAAAAATAATTTTGTCTGCAGAATATTTGAAGTAAGGATGATTTTTCAGCCATTCTTCAGGAGCATCGACAAGATTGTATTTAGGAACATTGGAAGTATTCAGCGGAGCAATTGCCAGTAATTTTTTCACCAGTTCCACATCAATATTATAAGTTGTTAGGATTTGTTCTTTATTGACAAACCCGCCCAGCTTTTTCTGAATCCAATGATGGAGCCGGCGGCCCTTTCATCAAGCCCGAATTCTATCAGCTGTTTGAAAGTAATTGTATTAAGATCTGTTTTTGAAAAATCTATTTTCTCCTGTTTGATTTCAGGCTTTTGGAGTTCAGTTTTCGCAATCGTAGATGAATTAAGTTTTACAAAAGGTCTCAGTTCTTCAAACTTTTCTGCGGAAATTACAAAGCAATGTTGGATGTCTTCCAGGTTTTTAAAGCTTCCTTTTAAATTTCTGTCGCGATAATTGATGATGGTTTGTGCCTGTCTGTCAGAAAAGCCGAAGGACTTCCAGCCTTCAAGAGGTAAAGTATTGGGGTCGAATGGATGGTACTGTATTTTTTTATTGTTACCATTGAAATTTTTAGCAAAGCTTCTGAAATTGGCAGGTGTTTTTTCAGGAAGAATTAAATAAGGTGCAAGTTTTTTGTAATTTTCTT
Organism: Chryseobacterium daeguense DSM 19388; assembly: GCF_000430825.1. Lineage (GTDB taxonomy): Bacteria > Bacteroidota > Bacteroidia > Flavobacteriales > Weeksellaceae > Chryseobacterium > Chryseobacterium daeguense. Next base: position 195,509 of record NZ_AUMT01000001.1, read on the forward strand.
CATTAATGATAAAACATTCCTTAAACTTTTCCTTACTCACAAAACTTCCTCCGAGGTAGTTTTTATATTTTATAATAGCTTCAGACTGCCTTTCGCTGAAACCCATTTTTACCCAGTCAGCCACAGAAAAATGATCCGGATTGAATTTTCCGGGAATAGCAATTGACCTTTTCTCATAGCTTTTAAATCCGCCAGAACCGGTTTCTTTATTGGTTTCCGGCAATAAAATAAAAGATTCCAGTGCATTGAACTTTTCTTCAGAAACGGCAAAACATTTTTTAAACTGAGCCTTGGAAATAAATTTTCCGCCTATGATTTTTTTATAATTAAGAATGGTGGAAACCTGTTTTTCTGTGAAACCCAAGTTCTGCCATTGTTTTGCATCCAGGTCGTTCGGGTCGAATTCTGTGATATTCAAAGGAGCTGAACTTTCTGAAATAAATTTTACGTCAGAAAAATCTTCTTTATTTTTGCTCGTAAACTTTTGAAAAGCTAATAAAATAATGAGCAGCATACCCATGAATGCTACTTTTTGGTAATAGATTTTTTTCATCGCTGTAAACTTAATCATTATTTCAAGTCACGGCAATGGGTAATATCAAAATGAATTATTTTAGAATATAAATAGTGATTTATTCTTTCAGAAAATAAATTAAAACAGATGAAACAAAATAAAATATCAATTATTCGGTGTCCCTTTCTGCCAGAGATTCTTTAAGCTTAAGAAGTTCGGCTTTTACAAATTCCAGGCGGTCTATGATGGTAACGGTCTCGGAAATTTTGCTGTTGGTGGTCAGTGCAACACGCGCTCCGTCAAGCGTATAACCCTTTTCTTTGACCAAATGATAGATCATCTGCAGGTTTTTGATATCTTCGGGAGTGAAATACCGGTTGCCTTTTTTGTTTTTTTTAGGCTTTATGATGGGGAATTCCTGTTCCCAATAACGTATCAATGAGGTGTTTACATCAAATGCTTTTGCAACTTCTCCTATTGAATAATACAGCTTATCGGGTAAATTTATCTTCATTTTTAGAATCCTAATTTTCAAAGATAAAAATTTTTAAAATCTGTTACAAAATACTGTCATAAAAAAGTTGAATTTACTTTTTATAATTAAAGCTTAATTTAATACATCAAAATGAGAAAATAAGTCAATTCTGTCGTAAATTGTGCATCTTAAAATAATGTGGTATGAAAAATATTCTCAAAATAGGCTACCTTGGTTTGGTTTTAGTATTAGTTAATTGCAAATCAGTAAATAGTACTAATATGTTTTATGATGATATAAAGCTGGAAAAAGTTTCAGATCAGTTTAGTTTTACGGAAGGGCCTTCGTCTGATAAGGAAGGAAATGTTTATTTTACAGACCAACCCAATGATAAAATTTACTATTGGGACTGGAAAACCAATAAGATTGTTGAGTTTTTGGATAAAAGCGGCCGGGCCAACGGGACCCATTTTGATAAGGATGATAATCTGATCACCTGCTCCGACAACAAAGGAGAGATCTGGAAAATTTCTAAGGATAAAAAAGTGGAAGTGTTGCTTAAAAATGTTGATGGAAAAAGGCTTAACGGCCCGAATGATGTCTGGAACGACGAATTTGGTGGCATGTACTTCACGGATCCTTTATATGAAAGGGATTATTGGGTGGATTTTAAGCAGGAAATTCCTCATAAAAGCTTGTATTACAGAAGTAAGGACGGAAAAATTACAAAAATTGAGACCTTCACACAGCCAAATGGAGTAGTGGGAAGTGAGAAGTTTAAAAAATTATACGTTTCGGATATAGATGCAGGAAAAACGTATGTTTATGACATTCTTGGTGAAGGAAAATTATCCGATAAGCAGCTTTTCTGTGAAATGGGTTCAGACGGAATGACGCTCGATAAACATGGAAATTTATATCTTACAGGTGACGGAGTACATGTTTTCAATAAAGATGGGAAGAAAATTTACCATATCCCGATAGAGGAAGACTGGACGTCTAATGTTACTTTCGGCGGGAAGAACAACGATATTTTATTCATCACTGCTTCTAAATCGGTGTATATTTTGCCGACAAAAGTGAAAGGAGTGGAGTAAATACTAATAGATTGAATTTTTCACGAATGACACAAATTATTGAACGTTTAAGTTTTGGCTAAAGCCAAATGTTTGATTTACATTTAAAAAACGGGCTAAAGCCCGTTCCTATTGATGCCATTATTCGTGTCATTCGTGAAAAATTCGCGTTTAAATTAATAAGCAACCTCCATTTTTACTTTTTTACCCTTCAGTTTTTCATTAGCTAATTTTTTCAATAAAGTGTTTACCTTATTTCTGGAAACCGCAACGTAAGAGGTTGTATCTTTTACCTCAATAAGTCCAATGTCTTCCTTTTGAAGCTCGCCTTTTTTAATTAAATAACCTACAATATCCACTTTATTCACCTTATCTTTTTTTCCGGCGCTGATGTAAATTGTCTGGAACGGCGTTTTTTCAGGAACTTTGTTGAAGCCGGCAACACTTTCTTCCGGAGTATTATTTTTTATGAAAGGAAAATTCTCTTCTTCAGTCATAATTAAATAGGCAAAACCTTTTGCATTCATTCTTGCGGTACGGCCGTTTCTGTGAATAAAGGCATCTTCTTTTGGGGGAAGTTGATAATGTACAATCGACTCAACTTCAGGAATATCCAAGCCTCTTGCAGCAAGATCCGTAGTAATCAAAATTCTCGCAGAATCGTTTCTGAATTTCAATAAAGCGCGCTCTCTTTCGTCCTGTTCCATCCCGCCGTGGAACGTCTCGCGGTCGATTCCTTTCTGTCTTAAAAGTTCGGAGATACGGTCAACAGCTTCCCTGTGATTACAAAAAATCAAAGTTCTCTTGTTTCCTATTTTACAGATCAGATTAAACAATGTATCCAGCTTTTCCTCAGAAATCGTCATCACTTTTTTAAACTGAATATCCGGTTTTACTTCACTGAGCTTTAAAAAATCAATTATTTTTTCATTTTTCAGTCCGGTAAATTTTGGAATTTCATCCATGGCTGTCGCGGAAGTCAGAATTCTTTGCGAAAGACCTTTTAAAGAATTGGAAATGAATTCCATATCATCATGAAAACCAAGCTCAAGAGCTTTGTCAAATTCGTCCAAAACCAGGGTTTGAATTGTTTTCGGGTCAAAATTATTATTTCTCAAATGGTAAACCACTCTTCCCGGTGTTCCGATGAGAATGGCGGGTGCTTCAATCAGGTTATTAACTTCAATCTTTTTATCATGACCTCCGTAGCAGACGGAAACCTTAAAATCCGTTCCCATTGCCTTGAAAACCTGCTCAATCTGCAGGGCCAGTTCCCTTGCCGGAACCAAAATTAAAGCCTGGATTCCGGAAGATTCTTTTTTCAGATTTCTTAAAACAGGAAACAGAAAAGCCAGTGTTTTTCCCGAACCTGTAGGAGAAAGTAAAACAACATCCTGTTGGTTTTCAGTAGCTTTATAGGTAGATTTCTGCATCTGGTTCATGTCCTGAATCTGCAGTTTTTCGTAGATTGATTGTAGTTCCATGGTGCAAAGATACGGAATTCGCTGATGGTTGCTGGTTTCTGGTTGCTTGTTACAAGTTTAAAACTTAAAGTTTAGAGTTTAAGGTTTAGTTTTTTAGTTTAATGAAGAATTTCTGTTTTCAATCATGTAAACTTCCCGCATCCGGCTTCCATCTTCCTTTCTTTATCATAAGAAGCTTTCTCCCGCTTTCCATTACAATCTTTTTTTTGCAAAAAAGGATTTTCATTACAATCGGGGCTAGGGTTTCAGGATAGGTGGCTTCGAGTGCCTCAGCCACCTTACAACTCTCAGTCATAATTCATAACTATTACTTTAATATTTTCAACTTATCACCACAATTGATGAAAAAGCCAATCGTTCCAATGGTGGCTTAGGCACTCGAAGCCACCTATCCGAAAATTCTATTTTTGATAGAGATATTGATTATGAATAAGTTATGTATTGTTTTGAGAAGGTTCAAACTATTGTTTATTATAAATAAATTCCTTATCTTTGCACCCACTTTTGTGGCGAAAAGGTTTGATGAGTAAATTACTAAAAATTAATTACTTCCGTATTTTTTAATCCGCATTTATTCAGACCGTTAAAAAAGAAGGAATACAAATTTTATTAGAAAATGTCAAAAGAGACAAATTCAGCAGAGGTTATTTTAAACCAAAACGTAGCACCAGAACAATTTGATTGGGATTCATTCGAATCAGGTCTTGATGCAGATGCGAGAAAAGAAAAAAGCGATTTAGAAGAAATCTACAACGGATCTCTTAACAACTTAAGCGATAACGACGTTTTAGTTGGAAAAGTTGTAAGATTGACTGACAAAGAAGCTATCGTAGACATCAACTTCAAATCTGAAGGTGTTATTTCTCTTAACGAATTCCGTTACAACCAAGGCCTAAAAGTAGGTGACGAGGTAGAAGTAATGGTAGACAGAAGAGAAGACAAAACAGGTCAGTTACAGTTATCTCACAGAAAAGCAAGAACGCTTAAAGCTTGGGATAAAGTAAATGAGCTTCACGAAACCGGAGAAATCGTAAATGGTTTTGTGAAATCTAGAACTAAAGGTGGTATGATCGTAGACGTACACGGAATCGAAGCATTCTTACCTGGTTCTCAAATCGACGTTAAGCCAATTAAAGATTACGATCAGTTTGTAGGTAAAACTATGGAGTTCAAAGTTGTGAAAATCAACCCTGAGTTCAAAAACGTAGTGGTATCTCACAAAGCATTGATCGAAGCAGATATCGAAGGTCAGAAAAAAGAAATCATCTCTCAATTGGAGAAAGGACAGGTTCTTGAAGGTACTGTTAAGAATATCACTTCTTACGGTGTGTTCATCGACTTAGGTGGTGTAGACGGATTGATCCACATTACAGACCTTTCTTGGTCTAGAGTGAACCACCCATCTGAAATCCTTGAGGACGGACAGACTGTAAAAGTTGTAATCCTTGATTTCGATGATGAGAAAACAAGAATCCAATTAGGTATGAAGCAGTTAGAAGCTCATCCTTGGGATGCTCTTTCTGCTGATCTTAAAGTAGGAGACAGAGTAAAAGGAAAAGTAGTAGTTCTTGCTGACTATGGTGCATTCGTAGAAATCGCTCCAGGTGTAGAAGGATTAATCCACGTTTCTGAAATGTCTTGGTCTACTCACTTGAGATCTGCCGGAGATTTCGTAAAAGTAGGTGATGAAGTGGAAGCTGAAGTACTTACTTTAGATAGAGACGAAAGAAAAATCTCTCTTGGTATCAAGCAATTAAGCAAAGATCCATGGGAAAATATCGAAGCTAAATATCCAGTAGGATCTAAGCATGTAGGAACTGTAAGAAACTTCACAAACTTCGGTGTATTCGTAGAATTGGAAGAAGGTATCGACGGTTTGATCTACATCTCTGATCTTTCTTGGACTAAGAAAATCAAGCACCCGTCTGAGTTCTGTGCAGTAGGTGACAAATTAGATGTTATCGTTCTTGAACTAGACATCCAGGCTAGAAGATTATCTCTAGGTCACAAGCAATTGACTGACAACCCTTGGGATGCATTCGAAACTAAATATGCTGAAGGAACTATCCACGCTGGTAAAGCGGTAGAAGTACACGATAAAGGTGCTTCTGTACAGTTCGAAGATGCTGAAGTAGAAGCTTTCTGCCCATCAAGATTATTAGAGAAGGAAGACGGATCTAAAATCAAGAAAGGTGAAGAAGCTGACTTCAAAGTAATCGAATTCAACAAAGAATTCAAGAGAGTTGTAGTTTCTCACACAGGTATCTTCAGAGATGAAGAGAAGAAAAATGCTAGAGAAAACTCTAACAACAGATCTAATAATACATCATCTTCTTCAAACAACGAAGAAAGATCTACTTTAGGTGATATCGATGCATTAGCAGAATTGAAAAGAAAAATGGAAGAAGGTAAATAATCCTTGATTCATTTATGATATTGAAGCCACTCAACTGAGTGGCTTTTTTTTGTGTTTATTTTTAATCATATAAATTAAAATAGTTAAAATTTTAAATTTATTTCACAGTATAAAGAAAAAATATTACTTTTAAATGAATCAAAAACAAAATTTTAACTATGAAAAAAGCATTTTTATTCTTGCTCATGGCATTTCTTATGTCATTCAATCCATTAAAAGCCCAGTCTCAGGGTGGAGATTACGTTATCATCCTGGATAACAGCGGATCAATCACTCCCTATTATGATGATATGGAGAAAAGTGTTCACCGCCTTATTGATGTGATTCTTGGGTGTAATGAAAAAAACAGGGTTTCTGTAGTTCATTATGGAACCGGGCTTCATAACCAGGCCAATCCCACGTACATGCCGAGAATCTACATTGAGTCAGATTTTACAAATGATCAGACAATAGCGCATGGTTTTGTAAGAAGATTGAACGTTGGAGATCACTTTCATGAAGCGCTCGGACTTGTGGGAAATGCAATCGACAATATCCCGAATGCAAGTATCGTAAGCCCGCAGACCACATTGAACAGAGATTATTCACAGCCACTTAAAGTGATTCTTTTTTCGGACGGCATAAGAGGAGCGGGTGATCTTAATGGAGGTTCTTATCTGGTCAATTATTATAGCCCTACTGTGAATACAGCAGCAGCTTTTAGTAATATCAATGATTTTAAAACTAATAGAAAAGCCATTTTTGCAGTTGTACATATGAACTACGATACAGCTTCTACGGAAGCCGGAGCGGCAATTGCAAGTGTAGGAGGTTCTTATATGGGAAATATTGAGGTACAGCCGGGAGATCCTCAGAATAATAATGTTCCGAGAATGTATTATCCTAGAGTTAATTTTGTGTTGGATGATCAGGATATAAAAGAAATAGCTATAAATATCTGTGATTACTCATGGGGTGGCGGTTCCGTTCAGTTCTGGCATGAGTCTAATATGTGTAATCTAAACTCAGTACAATCAGTTTACGGAAGTTATTCTCTTCCTCCAGGTGCTACTTTTGGAGCGTTGAAATTATTCCTGAGAGATATTGCTACGGGTAATGAAGTTCCTGTAGATTATAACCCGGCCTTCACAGGAACAGATTTCTACGAATGGCTTACTACAGCCGCTTTCGTTTCCCCACCAACGTCCGGACAGCATAAATTTGTAATGAAATTATATTATGATGTAGCCGGGGTACAATATGTGGCAGCATCACTCAATCAGTATCCATTCTTCCCGATTGATTTTGACTTGTCTTGTTCAAAAATGGCTCCGTCATCAGTTTCAAAAAGAACTCAAAATACTGAGATCAACAGAAATGCGGATCCAAACCATGTTAAAAATAATCTTGTTACGGTAACGGAAAATAAAAGATTCCAACTGAGTCCGAACCCTACTCTGGGAGCATTCAGGATTGTTTTAAATAAAGGTTTTGAGAGCGGAACTGTTGAGATTACTGATCTTACCGGAAACAAAGTATCTTCCAAATCATTTAAGCAGCAAAAAGAGATCGATATAGATCTGACGCATCAGAAAGAAGGTATTTACCTGGTGAAAGTAATTTCTAACCGAGGCGAAGTATTTATTGAAAAACTGATTAAAAAATAAGTTTAGTTAATTATTTAAAAATCGGCGGAAGCAAAGCTTCCGCCGATTCTATTTATCTATCACTTTAACCATGCCGGATATTCTAATGAATAAAATTGTAACTTTGCGGGCTGTTAAAATGATTTATGGAGAAGAAAAATATACTAAAGGGAGTTTTATTTGTAGGAATTGGGGCAAGTATATATGGTATGTTGGCAACTTTTGTTAAGTTGGCTTATCAGGAAGGCTACACAACCTCAGAGGTTACAACTTCGCAGTTTTTATTGGGATTGGTAGGATTACTGATTTTGAATTTTATTCAGACAATTACTTCAAAGAAAGCTTTGCCGTCACCTAATGCAAAAGAAATCAGAAATTTAATGCTGGCCGGAACATCGATGGGATGTACAAGCTTATTTTATTATATCGCGGTACAGTACATTAATGTTTCTATTGCAATTGTATTGCTGATGCAGTCTGTTTGGTTCAGTGTAGTTGTTGAAAGTATTCTCACAAAAAAATTACCCACTGCGAGAAAGGTTGTATCCGTAATTATAGTTTTAGTGGGTACTGTTTTAGCTACAAACCTTGTTAATACAGAGATTAAACTGGATTTTAAAGGGATTGCCTGGGGCTTACTGGCTGCAGTTTCTTATACCGGAACCATGTTTACATCCAATACGCTGGGTACTCATTTGCCGGTTTTCAGAAAGAGCATTATCATGCTTTCAGGAGGTTCAATTGTCGTTTTTGCGTTCCTGTTTTTTGCGCAGATCGGGCCGCTTCATTTTGAAGGCTTAAAATCAATTTATTTAAATTTTACTGAAAATACAGAGCACATTCATTCTTTCCGGTATTCTATTTTATGGAAGTATGGTTTTGTTTTAGCGTTGTTCGGGACTATAATTCCGCCGATTTTGTTTAATATCGGTTTTCCAAATGCAGGCTTGGGCTTGGGAAGTATTGTTTCCTCTCTGGAGCTTCCGGTTTCTGTGGCAATGGCCTTTATTTTACTAAGTGAAAAAGTTATTTTGATTCAATGGATAGGAATTTTATTGATCCTTTTTGCAATTGTTCTAATGAATTTGCCCTCCAAAAAAGAAAATATAACCGTTGGATTATCATAAATAAATTATAATTAATGAATATAAGCCGTTTCTTTTGAAGCGGTTTTTTTATTTTTATATAAATTTAATTCTAATGAAAAATTTTAAGAATGCAGCGGTCATTTTAATGCTGTCGATTACTTCAAATTTGGCTTTTGCCCAGATCAGGCCCCTGGATGCGGAACTTACGAATTACACTTATCCGTATGAAGTTCATTTTCTTAGTTTAAAGTCTCAGAATAATGACTTGAAAATGGCCTATATGGATGTTCAGCCCAAAGTGTCGAACGGAAAAACCATCATGCTTCTTCATGGGAAAAATTTTAATGGAGCATATTGGGAGAAAACAGCTAAGGATCTTTCAGGGAAGGGTTTCAGGGTTATTATTCCGGATCAGATTGGCTTTGGAAAATCCTCAAAGCCGCAGAGCTATCAGTTTTCTTTTTCTCAGCTGGCTGAAAATACAAAAGCAGTTTTAGATGAATTAAAAATAGATAAAACTATTGTTTTAGGTCATTCAATGGGTGGAATGGTGGCCACCAGGTTTACTTTGCTTTATCCTGAAAAGGTTCAGAAATTAATCCTTGAAAACCCGATTGGACTGGAAGATTATAAAACTTTTGCTTCGTATCAAACCATTGATCAGGCCTATCAGTCGGAATTAAAAAATACTGCCGAAACATATAAAAATTATCAGCTGAAATTTTACTATGATAATAAATGGAAAGCAGAATATCAGCCGTGGCTGGATTTAATTGCAGGCTGGACTTTACATCCCGATTACCCAAAAGTAGCCTGGGATGCGGCTTTAACCTCAGATATGATTTACAATCAGCCGGTTTGTTATGAGTTTAAAAATATTAAAGTTCCAACATTACTAATTATTGGAACAAGAGACAGGACGGCAATTGGAAAAGACAGGGCTCCAAAAGAATTACAGCCAAAGATGGGACAGTACCAGGAATTAGGAAAAAGAACGCAGCAGCAGATTCCCGGTTCAAAATTAGTGGAGATTGATAATGTAGGCCATCTTCCTCATATTGAAGTTTATGATAAATTCTGGAATGCTTTATATGATTTTATAAAATAAAAAATGAATACTGAATTGTCAATTCTAAGGAGTCAATAATTCACAATTCACAATTCACTTACGAAGTAACATTCAACATTCACTCTTATACTTCATCAAAATAAAAAGAGACCGCTAAAATTAGCAGTCTCTTTTTGTATTTATTGTTGTCTGAATTATTTCTTCTTGTAAGCAGCGTCTTTAATTCTTGCTTTCTTACCTCTAAGGTCTCTGAAGTAGTAGATTCTTGATCTTCTAACTTTACCTCTTCTGTCAACTTCAATCTTTTGTAAAGCTGGCATATTGATAGGGAATACTCTCTCAACACCTACATCACCAGACATTTTTCTGATGGTGAAAGTTTTTGTAGAACCAGTACCTCTTAATTGGATTACTGTTCCTTTGAAGAACTGAGTTCTTGTTTTTTGTCCTTCTTTAATTTCGTAATACACAGTAATTGTATCACCTGCTTTGAATTCAGGGAATTCTTTTTTCGCAATGTACTTGTCTTGTACGTACTTTAATAAATCCATTATTAATAAAATAAAATGTTAAAGCTAAGCAACTTACACGTTTTTCGTCAGAGGTTGAATAACAGGTTGCAAATGTACAAAACATTTTTGAAATATTCCAAACAAATTCATATTAAATCTACTGATTTTTTATTCTGATTTCTCCCTGAAAAATTAACACATCTTTTAAATTACCATCAAACAGAGTTTATATGGGAATTCTACTTTTGCACGATAGAAAAACAGCAGTTTCTTTTAAATATTACACACAAATTTAATTCATATACACTTTAAAACTGAACTACAATGAAGCATTATTTCTTCTTTTTTTGTTTCGCTGTCCAGATGGCTTTTGGCCAGGCTCTGTATCCTTATTTGCAGAATCCTACGCCCAATTCCATGATCGTGAACTGGAAAACATCTTCCAATAACGAAACCACAGTGATTTACGGAACTTCACCCACCAACTTGGGTGTTACTGTAACGGGAACTACAAACATCTTCTCGGATACGGGCTACAATAATAATTATTATTACCACACGGCAAAAATCACCAACCTTCAGCCAAACACAAAATATTATTATAAAATCAAAACCGGAACCAATGAATCTGCTGTCTATAACTTCAGGACATTGCCGGCTCCGGGACAGCCTGTCACTGCTGACGGAAAAATCCGTTTCCTGATCATGGGAGACAACCAGATCAAAGCGGAACCGAGATATGATACCTTAACTTTAAATGCTTTCAAAAAGCTGAAAGAAAAATTCGGGCCGGATTCTGATCCATCTGATAATGTTGCATTAACGTTTATGGTTGGCGATCAGGTAGATGTGGGAACGTTGGACCATTACGAAAACGTTCATTTTAAAAAGAATATCAAGCTTTCGCCTTATCTTCCGATTCAGACTACGGTAGGAAACCACGAAACTTATGGAACATTAGGAATGAACTCATATTATGCTCACTTTTATATTGATGAAATTAAATACAAGAACATCTCTTCCGGGAATGAAAATTATTATGCTCAGCAGGCCGGAAATGTTTTATTTATCAGTTTAAGTTCAGAACATACGGGTGCCGCACAGATGACATGGCTTCAGCAGATTTTAAATGAAGCAAATAACGATTCCACAGTAGATTGGATCATTTCTTTAAGTCACAGACCTTATCAGGCAGAGCAGTATGTGGGAGATATTTCCACTTGGGTGAGAAACAATGCCGTACCGCTTTTGACGACATCAAATAAATATTTAATGCATGTTGGAGCGCACCATCATCTCTATCATAGAGGACAGTTGAAAGAAACCCCGAATTACCAGATCATCTCCGGCGGAACGGCATGGGATCAGTATTGGGGAATGTCTACGGAACAGGATTTTGATGATGTTCAAAAAACATTGACAGACTGGACGTATCAGATTGTGGAAGTGGATGTACCGACGGGAAAAGTTGATATCGAATCATACTCAATTGGGGGAGTTTATCATAAAAAATATAATGAGCTGGTTGACTCTTTCCATAGGTATAAAAATAAGCCAAAGCCGGCAAAGCCATCTATTTCAAATACGTTTACGGCCCCGGTTACTTTACCTTTAACATTAAATGGAAGCGCTTTTTCTACAACAAGCGGGGAGTTGCTTAATACGACTCAGTTTGTGATCAGTAAAGCTGCTGATTTTTCAGTTATCGAAAAAGAATTTTACAGAGACTACGAAAATTGGTACGGGAAAGATGGAAACGGAACTCCGGATATCACCAAAAACCAGAATGCAAATCTAGATATTACAAAAGCTACCATAGCTGCAAACTCAATTACAAACGGAATTTATTATGTAAAAGTACGTTACAGAGACAGAAATATGGAGTGGAGCGAATGGAGTGATTCAAAACAATTTGAAATTACCGGTAGTGTGGTTTCCAATCCTACGTTTATTTTAAATAAAACTGAATACACACAAAACGAGCCTATTACAGCAACGTTCACAGATGGTCCGGGAAATAATCAGGACTGGGTGGGTATTTATAAAAAAGGACAGAATCCTGCCACTGTAACTTCACAGGCTTTCGTTTATACAAACGGCCAGACAGCCGGAACCGCCAGTTTCCCAAGTGGTATTGCTAATAAAGGACAGTATTTTGCAGGGTTTTTTGCCAATAACGGCTACACAGAAATTACCCCGAGAAAAAATTTCTATGTAGGGCCAAAAGTTGTATTGAGCACTACCGCAGACACATATCCTGTAGGAGGAACAGTAACCGTGAATTTTACAAACGGACCGAATTTAACGAAAGACTGGATCGGGATTTACAAAATGGGGCACACTCCGGGGCCAAATCCTTCTACCCAGTGGAGCTATGTGACGATACCTGCAGGAACTCTTAATTTCACAGGTCTTGCAAAAGGATACTATTATGCACAATACTTCCTTGAAGATGGATATACAGCAATTGGCGAAAAAGTTTTCTTTAAAGTCGGAGATATTGTTACAGAACTTTGGACCAATAAACCGGTTTATACTTTAGGTGAAAATATTACGGCTTCGTGGACGGATTCCCCTGGAATTATCAAAGACTGGCTGGGAATTTACCCTCAGAGTGTTTCTGTACCGGATGATAATTTTGTTTCTTATACTTATTTTGATGGAATAACGCAGGGTACAAAAACCATCAGCGGAACGGCATTGCCGGCAACTCCGGGGAATTATTATATGGTGATGTTCACCAATGATTCTTATACGGAAGTTTCAAACAGGGTGCAGTTCCAGGTTTCAGGGCCTACATTGGGTACGGAAGAGACAAAAACTACTGAAAAGAATGTAATTTTATATCCAAACCCTTCAAAGCCGGGAGAGCCTACCTTCATCAAAAGTGATTATCCTATTGAAAAAATAGAGCTGCTTTCTGCCAACGGAGATCTTTTGTATCAATCTAAAAATATCAATAACCAGCGTTTCTCACTGGTGAATGAAAACATTCCGAAAGGTGTATATTTTGTGAAAGTTCACACAAGAAAATTATTTACTTTAAAGTTAATTATCAACTAAATTTTAAAGTTTATAGAAAAGAAAAAGCGGGAAAATTTCCCGCTTTTTGTATTTAGACATTATCTGTAGATTTTAGTGCCCAAGCAATGAGAGGAGCCTGCATAAACAGCCTTCCGAATCGTAATTTATCATTGTTTAAGCCAAATCCGTCCTTCCTGTTTTTGTATTGGGCAATATTTCCGGGGAGAACGGCAGCAAAGAATCCGGCCACTATTTTACCAATTGTTTTTCTATGTTTTTCAGGGGTGATAATGGTTGCTGTTCCCAGAAGGATTTCTGCAATTCCTGAATATACTACCGTATCATCTTTCTTCAGAGGTACCCAATCCGGAACCTGCGCCTGAAATTCTTTTCTTGCAAAAGTGAGGTGGCTTATTCCTGCCGTAATAAGAAATGCTCCGAGAGCAATTCTTGAAATGTCTTTCGTTTCCATATTAATAAATTTTGTGGTGGTTTTAATTATTTTAAACCAAAATCAGACCATAAAAAATAGTAATACTTTCCAAAATAACGGATTAAAATTTTCTGTTTTAAAATTTACCTGTAAAGACTAACTTTTTTCTTCAGGAACTTATCAAAACCAAAAGTCTTATAGCCGTATAAAGCAAATAAACCAAGCAGCATGATATATAAAACCTGCGGTAAATAAAAGAAATAGGTAAGCCATGTATAATTTTCCATAGGCCTTGTTTTTGTATCAATGCCAACCATTTCAGTCGGGATAGAATGAATATCTTTTGTAACTAAAGCAACAAGCATGATTACAATTAAAGCCGCGGAGCTGAACCTTGTAAAAAGCCCGATCAGAAGGAAGAATCCCCATATCATTTCATTGGCAGCAACAAAATTTGCCATAAACTGCGGATTTGAGAAGCCAAGGCTGGTAATAGTTTTCAGCATATAGCCTTGAAAAACAGGGTGGAAGAGTTTGTTGAAGCCGGTAATAAAGAAGAATAATCCAATGCTTAGCCTGCAGATGACATAGAAAATGTCCCCGATTTTGTTAAAATTTTCTTGTTTCATTTGTATAATAATTATGAGGGTTAATTATTTTTTTTATGCTGTCAATTTCTGAGGCGAAACATTTAACATAATATATTGTAAAAGTATGAAATTTGTTTTAGAAAGACAAAAATCAGAAACATCGGATATATGAGAAAAATTATTAATTTTAAGCCAACAGAAAATCTAATATTTCATGATAGATAAAAGAGTAAAAAACGCAAAGGAAGCCATTGAAGGAATTAAAGACGGAATGACGTTGATGCTGGGAGGGTTTGGTCTTTGCGGTATCCCTGAAAATTCAATTAATGCTTTGGTAGAGAGTGATGTAAAAGATCTTACCTGTATTTCAAACAACGCTGGTGTGGATGATTTCGGTCTTGGACTGCTTCTTCACAAGAGACAGATTAAGAAGATGATTTCGTCTTATGTGGGAGAAAATGCAGAATTCGAAAGACAGATGCTTTCCGGCGAGTTGGAAGTGGAACTTACTCCACAGGGAACTTTGGCGGAAAAATGCAGAGCTGCACAGGCGGGAATTCCTGCTTTTTACACTCCTGCAGGATATGGAACGGAAATAGCGGAAGGTAAGGAAGTAAAGGATTTCAAAGGCAAACCACACATTCTGGAGCACGCTTACGAAGCAGATTTTTCCATTGTAAAAGCCTGGAAGGGTGATCATGCTGGAAACCTTATTTTTAAAGGATCGGCAAGAAATTTTAATCATCCTATGGCCGGAGCAGGAAAAATTACAATTGCAGAAGTTGAGGAGCTGGTAGAACCGGGAGAGCTAGACCCGAACCAGGTTCATATTCCGGGAATTATGATCCAGAGGATTTTCCAGGGCGAAAAATTTGAAAAAAGAATCGAGCAGAGAACTGTGAGAAAAAGAGATTAATTTCTATTAAAATAATTAAAATAATACCCCGAAGTAACATTCGGGGTATTTTATTAACTGTCATTCTGACGAAGAAAAAATCTCAGAAAATAGTAATTTAAATTAAGCTTCTACCGTAAGTTTACGCTCCCCAATCTGCTGTCTCCACATCGCATAATACAAGCCTTTTTCTTCAATAAGATGAAGATGAGAACCTGTTTCTACAATTTGTCCGCGCTCAAGAACATAGATCCTGTCGGCATGCATAATTGTACTCAATCGGTGGGCGATAAGAACCGTAATCTGTTCCTTTTCCTTCGAAATTTCCTTAATGGTCGTTGTAATTTCTTCTTCGGTGATGCTGTCTAGTGCAGAAGTGGCCTCATCAAATATCAATAAATGAGGTTTTCTCAATAATGCTCTGGCAATGGCGATTCTCTGCTTTTCACCGCCGCTTAATTTTAATCCGCCTTCACCGATTATGGTTTCAATTCCGTTTTCTGCGCGCTCCAGAAGTGCCGTACAGCTGGATTTTTTTAAAGCTGACTGTAAATCTTCTTCCGTAGCCGAAGGATTTACGAATAAAAGATTTTCCTTAATTGTTCCTGAAAAAAGCTGGGTATCCTGCGTTACAAAACCGATCTGATTTCTCAGTTCATCAAAATCAAATTCTTTTCCATTAATTTTATTATAAAAAATATCTCCCTCCAGTGGTCTGTAAAGGCCCACAAGCAATTTCACCAAGGTACTTTTTCCGGAACCGCTCGGCCCCACAAAAGCAATGGTTTCACCGTTTTTTACATTAAATGAAATAGAATTAAGCGCTTTATAATGAGCGGACTGATGCTGAAAGGAAACGTTCTGGAATTCCAGGTCTTCGATAGCTCCGATTGTTTTTGGATGGGCTGGTTTGGCTTCCACTTCTTTTTTCATTACACGGTCAAAATTATTCAGTGATGCCTGTGCTTCACGATAAGAAATAATAATATTTCCGATTTCCTGCATAGGCCCGAAAATAAAGAAACCGTAAAACATTAATGATAAGTATTGCCCCGGTGTTACGATATTTTTAAAAATTAATAACAATAACGTAAACGTAATAACCTGCTGTAGAAAATTAACCAAAGTTCCCTGCACAAAGCTCAGCGAACGGATGCTTTTCACCTTTCTCAATTCAAGATTCAGGATTTTGTAGGTGTTGTTGTTCAGACGTTCAACTTCCTGGTTGGTAAGGCCTAAACTTTTTACAATTTCAATGTTTCTAAGGCTTTCAGTAGTGCTTCCCGCAAGATTGGTAGTTTCTTTAACGATGTTTTTCTGAATATTTTTGATCCGCTTGCTCAATAAATTTGTGATAACGGCAATGAAAATGATTCCCAGTACATATACCGGCATAATAGACCAATGCAGACGAATCGCATACACCGAAACGAAAATAATGCTTACCAAAATCCCGAAAAAAACATTAATAAAATTGTTAATAAACTTCACGGTATCTTCCCGCACTTTGGTTAAGATAGAAAGCGTTTCACCGCTACGCTGGTCCTCAAATTCCTGATAAGGCAGCCTCATGGAATGTTTAAGACCGTCTGTAAAAATTTTTGCCCCAAATTTTTGGTTAATCACGTTCACCACATAGTCCTGAAAGGCTTTTGCAATACGGCTTATCATCGCAGTTCCTATCAGCAGCCCAAGAAAATAGAATACACCATGATAAATATCCGTTCCGTAAAGATAGTCGTTCAGGTTTCGGGGAAGTGTTTTTTCCTTATCAAAAAAATTGGGATGGGTTACCAGCTGATCCAGAATATTCCCGGTAATTGCAGGGGCAAATAGCGAAAAAACCTGATTTACAGCAGCTAATAATAGCGAGATGAAGATCAGCCATTTATATGGTTTTAAATATTGTAAGAGAATTTTCATAGTAAAATCAAAAGTTCACAAATTTACAACAATTTAAGGCTCAAAATTTATCATAGGATAAGAAAGAAAGTATTTTCGTAATTCTGAAAAAATGGCTAATTTGGCGGGATAAGATTATGCTATGCTAACTAAAGAACAAATTGCACAAAGAATTTCCAGAGAAGTAAAAGACGGATATTATGTAAATTTAGGAATCGGAATTCCCACATTGGTCGCTAACTATGTTCCGGACAACCTTTCAGTAGAATTTCAGAGTGAAAACGGAGTATTGGGAATGGGCCCTTTTCCTTTTGAAGGGGAAGAAGATGCGGACATCATCAATGCCGGAAAACAGACGATTACTATTTTAAACGGAGGTTCATTTTTCGATTCGGCTTTCAGTTTCGGAATGATCAGAAGCCAGAAAGTAGATCTTACCATTCTTGGAGCGATGGAAGTTTCGGAAAACGGAGATATTGCCAACTGGAAAATTCCGGGAAAGATGGTAAAAGGTATGGGTGGAGCAATGGATCTGGTAGCTTCCGCAGAAAATATTATTGTTGCGATGATGCACGTTAATAAAGCCGGAGAAAGCAAAATCCTTAAAAAATGTACACTTCCTCTTACGGGAGTTAACTGTGTAAAAAGAGTCGTAACCGAATTGGCTGTTCTGGATGTAACACCGGCCGGATTCAGGCTAATAGAAAGAGCTCCGGGAGTTTCGGTGGAAGATATAATAAAAGCAACAGAAGCTGATTTGATCATTGACGGAGAAGTTCCTGAAATGCAGTTCTAATAAAATAAAAACCTTGTCACCGACAAGGTTTTTTATTGAAAATATTGTATCGTAATTAAATTCAAATAAGGATACAATTATGATTGCTAAAAAATAGATGCTTCGACTCCGCTCAGCATGACACCGCTACAAATTGGCTGTTAATAAAGCAGCTAGTATTAGAAATATCATGCAGAGGTTCTCGAAGTATTTTTATTCAATTTAACAATTACTTTCCGTCCTGTGCTCCGAAAACCTTCTGCAAAATACTAGTAGTTCTCATTGCGGGAGTATTTCTGATACCGCTTTCCTTTTGAGCCACCATTTTGAACACACCGTTAATGGTTTCGTTTGTAACATATTCGTTAAGATCTGTTGTTACAGACTGTCCGGTGAAGGTATTATATTTTGAAATCAGACCTGCCCAGACTTTATCTGCGCCCACCTTTCCAAGCGAGGCTTTTACTTTCGGCTGAAAAGCTGTGAACAGCTGGCTTTGGGTTTTCGATTGAAGGTAGTTGGTTGCTGCATTATCCGTTCCCAATAAGATATTTTTTGCATCGGTGATCGTCATGGATGTAATGGCTTTTGTAAAGATAGGAGCCGCTTCTACAACGGCATCTTCTGCAGCTCTGTTCAGCAGTTTTACCCCCTGATCTGCCAGGCTTTCCATACCGATGGAACGTAAAGTAGTATCAATTTTTCTTAATTTTTCCGGCATTAAAATTTTTACCGCTTCATTTTTTAAGAAACCGTCGGTTACCCCAAGTTTTTTAACCCCTTCGGTTACTCCCATGCTTAAAGCTTCTTTTAAACCTGAGGAAATCTGTGTGGAAGTAAGGCTTCCCAGATTTACAGGTGATGAAGTTGTAGGAGCTGTCGTAGTAGGGGTGGTTGATGTTCCGCTTTTTACAGGAGCATTAAGGTCAACACCTGTTTTATCTTTTACTACGGATTTAATGGCATCAAGGATTTGAGCTTGTGTCGAAATAGAAAACAGCAGAATTGCAGCTGTTATAAAGTTCTTTCTCATTTGTCTATTTTTTGCAAATTTAGATGTTTTATTTTTTAATAAGTTAAAAAGGTAGGGTAAGTTTTCAGAAAATAATTATATTAGCTAAAACCTTAATCAAATCCAATGGTACGCGCTATTTTTGTATTTTTTATCTTAATTTCAAATGTATTTTTTTCTCAAGAAAAACTGAATTTAATTCCTTATCCCCAAAAAGTTATTATAAAAGAAGGATTTTTTACTATTCCTGAAATAATTATGTTAAATAGTAATCTCCCAAAAGATGAAACAGGATATTTTAAAAAACAATTAAGTTCAAGCGTAAAATTTCAGGATTCTAAAGGTTCAGGTGCTCATTTGGTGTATTCTCAGCTTCCAAAATCAAACAATGCAGGTTCGAATGAGTTTTATTCTCTTGAAATTTCTCCGAAGCAGATTCAAATAAAATCTTATACTAAGCAGGGATATTTTTTAGCGCTTCAGACATTGATCCAATTAATAGAAACTTATAAAAAAGATAAAAAAATTCCGGTCTTAACAATAGAAGACCAGCCTAAATTTTCATGGCGGGGAATGCACCTTGATGTCTGCCGCCATTTCTTCACTGTAGAAGAAGTAAAGCAGTATATTGACTATCTGGCTATGTATAAGCTAAATACTTTTCATTGGCATTTGACAGATGATCAGGGATGGAGAATTGAGATAAAAAAATATCCAAAATTAACGCAAATTGGTTCAAAACGTAAAGAATCAATGATTGGGGCCTATGTAGATAATACTTTTGACGGAAAACCTTACGGTCCTTATTTTTATACGCAGGAGCAGATTAAAGATGTTGTAAAATATGCACAGGAAAGGCATATTACGGTGGTTCCGGAAATAGAAATGCCGGGTCACGCGCTGGCCGCATTATCAGCATATCCTGAATTGGCCTGTACAAAAGGACCTTTTGAACCGGCTACAAAATGGGGCGTTTTTGATGACGTTTTCTGTCCGAAAGATGAAACTTTTAAATTTTTAGAAAATGTTTTGGATGAGGTTATTTCACTTTTTCCATCACAGTATATTCACATCGGTGGTGATGAATGCCCGAAAACAAGATGGAAGGAATGTGCTCACTGTCAGGCTTTAATCAAGAAAAATAATTTAAAGGACGAACACGGGCTGCAAAGTTATTTTATCCAAAGAATTGAAAAATATGTAAACGGAAAAGGTCGAAAAATTATAGGCTGGGACGAAATTCTGGAAGGCGGACTGGCTCCTAATGCAGCCGTAATGAGCTGGACGGGCATCAAAGGTGGGGTAGAAGCCGCCAAAACCGGCCACTTCGCAGTTATGACACCGGGTTCTTATTGCTATTTCGATCACTATCAGGGAGATCCGTCTACCGAGCCCAATGCTTTCGGAGGATTTACACCATTGGATAAAGTATATTCCTACAACCCGATCCCTGAAGAATTAAATGCTGAACAGGCAAAATACATACTGGGTGTTCAGGCGAATTTATGGACTGAATATATTCTGGATTTTAAGCAGGTTCAATATATGATTTTCCCAAGATTGATGGCCCTTTCCGAAGTGGGATGGGGAACATCTGATCCCAAGAATTATAAAGAATTTGAAGGCCGTGTGATCAATCATTTTAAAATTTTAGATAAAATGAATGTGAATTATGCCAAAAGTATCTATAATGTAACGGGAAAAGTAATAGCGGCTGATAATGGGGTAGCTTATGAGCTTTCAACCTCTCAAAATCCTGACGGAATTCGTTATACACTTGACGGAAGTGAGCCTGCAGCTGGTTCTCAGACCTATAAAAATGCCATTCCTGTATCAAAATCCGCAACAATAAAATCTGCATATTTTGAAAATGGACAATTGAAAAGTGCAGTTTCTTCACAGGATTTCACGGTTTCAAAAACCACGGGAAAAAAAATAATGCTTGAACAGCAGCCGAGCGAAAATTATTCTTTTGGAGGTTCTTTTACTTTAATTGACGGAATCATCGGAAATCAAAGACAATTAGGAAAAACATGGCTTGGCTTTAGTGGAAAAGATGTGGTGGCGACTATTGATTTCGGACAGAAAACAGCTTTCAAGGAAGTATATTTTAATACGTTGGATAATAAAGGAAGCTGGATTCACATGGCAAAATCAGCACAGATTTTTGTTTCTGATGATGGAACTAATTTTAAATTAATCAAGGAAATCGGAAAAGATGAAATCCTTAAAGCTAATGGAAAAATCAGGCTGAATGTAGGAAATCAAAATTCTAAATATTTAAAAATTAAAATAGAGAACGCAGGAATTATCCCGGCAGGAAATCCGGGTGCAGACTCAAAAGCATGGCTTTTCGTCGACGAAATCGGAGCCAATTAAGTCCCAAACCCTGCAATCTAATACCTTAAAAACTATGAACTCACGTAGAAAATTTCTAAAAAATACAGCATTGGCATCTTCCGCATTACTGTTGAATCCATTGGATTTAATGGCTAAAGATCTGCCGGAAAATGGAAGTAAAATAATCAATAAACCTATTGTTCTTTCCACCTGGAATTTTGGCTTAAAAGCTAATGAAGAAGCATGGACAGTTTTAGGAAAAGGGGGACGGGCCCTTGATGCGGTGGAAAAAGGAGTTCGTTTGGTGGAGGATGATCCCAATGAAAGAAGTGTAGGTTATGGCGGACGTCCGGACAGAGACGGAAGGGTGACACTGGATGCCTGTATTATGGATGAAAACTACAACATCGGATCCGTTGCCTGTCTCGAAAATATCAAAAATCCTATTTCTGTAGCAAGAGCAGTAATGGAAAAAACGCCGCACGTAATGCTTGTGGGAGACGGAGCGTTACAGTTTGCGGTTTCTCAGGGGTTTAAAAAACAAAACCTTCTCACTCCTGATTCCGAAAAGGAATGGAAAGAATGGCTAAAGGAAAGCAAGTATAAGCCTATCGTAAACATTGAAAATCACGATACAATAGGTATGATTGCCCTGGATGCGAACGGAAATCTTTCGGGAGCATGTACTACGAGCGGAATGGCTTTCAAAATGCATGGAAGAGTTGGTGATTCACCGATCATTGGGGCAGGCTTATTTGTTGATAATGAGGTAGGCGCAGCTACGGCAACCGGTCATGGAGAAGAAGTGATAAGAATGGTGGGAACGCATTTAGTGGTTGAATTAATGAGACAGGGAAGAAATCCTCAACAGGCTTGTAAAGAGGCGGTTGAACGGATTGTACAGATTACAAAAAGAAGAAACAAAAACTTGAAAGATATTCAGGTTGGTTTTATAGCGATCAATAAAAAAGGAGAATATGGTTCTTATTGTATTCAGGACGGATTTAATTTTGCGGTGTATGACCAGAAAGGAAATCGCCTGGAAAAACCGGGTTTTGCTTTGAAATAAGTATAAAAATTAGAAATTAGAAATTAGAAATTAGAAATTAGAAATTAGAAATTAGAAATTAGAAATTAATTTTGCTAAACCCTAAACCCAAATGTCAAAAATAGAAATAGCGTGCTTCAATCCTGAATCAGCGGTTACAGCTTTCGAAAATGGAGCAGACAGAATAGAATTATGTGACGGATTAAGCGAAGGCGGAACCACACCGGATTTCGAAACAGCAAAACAACTCCGGGAAAAGATAAACATCCCGATTTTCGTGATGATCCGCCCCCGTGGAGGTGATTTCACATATTCTGATGCAGAATTTGAGCAGATGAAATCGGAATTAATTCAATTAAAATCGATACAGGTTGATGGTTTTGTTTTTGGAATTTTGGATGAAAATGATGAGGTTAATGTTGAGCAAAACAAAGAGCTGGTGGAACTGGCCAAACCTCTTCCGTGCACTTTTCACCGTGCTTTTGACCGTGCAAAAGATTTGGAGAATTCTTTAGAAAAAGTCATTGAATGTGGTTTTAAAACCATTCTTACTTCCGGTCAGAAACCCAATGTTTCAGAAGGAAAAGAAAACCTGAAAAAACTGGTTGATTTTTCGGATGGAAGAATTGAAATCCTGGTAGGCGGCGGACTTAGATCAACAAATATCGAGGAAATCAGGGACTTTACTAAGGCTTCATATTTTCATTCTTCAGCGATTACTGATGGTGGTGCTTTTGCGAGTGCGGATGAAGTGGTTGCTTTGAAAAGTAAATAAACTTTAGTGATAAAATGTAATGCATTTGTCATTCTGAATGTAACGAAGTGAAATGAAGAATCTCTATTTTTAAAGCTAGATTCTCTTCCTTCGTCAGAATGACAGTACTGTTGAAATTCCAATGTAATAAATATTATTGATGAACAAAACTATACTTTTTGCTTTCTTTTTTATTCAGAATATAGTATTAGCACAATTTTCTGAGCGTAATCTTTCCTCTGAAAAATGGCAGTTCAGGAATTCAAAAGAAAATAAATGGCTCTCGGCCACCGTGCCGGGAACGGTTCATCTGGATTTAATGAAAAATAATCTTATTCCTGATCCCTTTAAAGATGAAAATGAGAAAAAAGTTCAGTGGGTTGAAAATGAAGACTGGGAGTATCAGTCCAGGTTTAAGGTGTCTTCAAAAGAACTGGGAAATCAAAATGTTGATTTGGTTTTCAGAGGGTTAGATACGTTTTCTGAAATATATCTTAATGGGAAACTTTTGAAAAAAACTGATAATATGTTCAGGAAATGGGAAATTCCTGTAAAGCAAAATTTAAAAAATGGTGAAAATATTTTACTGATTAAATTTAAATCTTCGGTAAATACAGGGAAAGAATTAGCGAAAACAATTCCCTTCACTATGCCGGAATCTCCGCGCAGTTTTGTAAGAAAGGCGCAATATCAATTTGGATGGGATTGGGGTCCGAGGCTGGTGACTGCAGGAATCTGGAAAGATGTGCAATTAATTTTTTGGAATCAGGCAAAATTGAATACTGTAAAAATTGAACAGAAAAATATAACAGGGCAAAATGCAGACTTAAATATTCATACTGAAATTTTTGCTGTAAAAGAGGGGAAATATAGAATTATAATTAATAATCAATCTCAAAATATTGCTTTAAAATCAGGCTTAAATAAAATTACGGTTCCTTATCAGATTAAAAATCCAAAACTTTGGCAACCAAACGGTTGGGGCGATCCGAATTTGTATGATATAAATGTTTCATTAGAAAAAGATTCCAGGAAAATAGCGGAAAAATCGGAAAAAATTGGATTGAGAATCATTGAATTAATTCAGGAAAAAGATGCAAAAGGCAAATCTTTTTATTTTAAGGTCAATGGAAAGCCTATGTACGCAAAAGGAACCAACTGGATTCCGTCTGACAGCTTTACACCAAGAATTACAAAGGAAAAATATCAAAAATTAATCAGGGATTCTAAAGAAGCCAACATGAATATGATCCGTGTCTGGGGTGGCGGAATCTATGAGGACGACGAATTTTACAAGGCTTGCGACGAAAACGGAATTCTGGTATGGCAGGATTTTATGTTTGCCGGAAGTTTTTATCCAGCGGGTGAAAATTTTCAGCAAAATGTGGAATTAGAAGTAAAAGATCAAATAGAAAGGCTTCAAAATCATGCATCTTTAGCTTTATGGTGCGGAAATAATGAAATTGATGAAGCTATAGTCAACTGGGGCTATCAAAAACAGCTTAAATACTCAAAAGATGACTCTTTACAGGTTTGGAAAGATTACAAGAAAATTTTTCATGAAGTAATTCCAAATGCGATAAAAAAATACGCTACAAGTGACAAATCCATTTACTGGCCAAGCTCACCATCCATTGGCTGGGGACACAAAGAAAGCCTTACCGAGGGAGATTCCCATTATTGGGGTGTTTGGTGGGGCGAGCAGCCGTTTGAAATTTTTAATGAAAAAGTTCCGAGATTTGCTTCTGAGTATGGTTTTCAGGGAATGTCTACGTTAGAGACCACCAAATCCATGTTCTCGGGAACTCCCGATTTAAACCTGCAAAACGGTACAATAAAAGCGCACGAAAAACATTCCAGGGGTTGGGAAATTATTGATCTGTACATGAAAAGGGATTATAAAATTCCGACTGATTTTGTGAAATACAATTACATTTCCCAGTTGCTTCAGGCCCGAGGAATGCAGGTTGCCATTGAGGCCCACCGACGCGCAAAACCATACAATATGGGAACTTTATATTGGCAGCTGAATGATTGCTGGCCGGTAGTTTCCTGGTCTTCCATTGATTATTTGGGCAACTGGAAAGCGCTTCATTATCAGGTTAAAAGAAGTTTTGAAAATCAGGTGATCTTAACGGAAGAAAAAGAGGATTTTTTGAATTTTTATGCAATTAATGATGAACCCAAAAAATTTGAAGATATAAAGGTTGAAATTCAGGTGGTGAAATTTGATGGAAAAATCCTGAATGATGTAACCACAGTTTCCAATGGGAAAACATTGGAGGATCTTGTGAGATTTGATCATATAGAAATTAAGAATTTAATTAAATATTCTAATAAAAACGGAGTTTTTTTAAAATTAACCTTAAAGGATAAAAACAGCAAAATTATTGCTCAAAACAATCATTTTTTTGTAAAACCAAAAGATTTGAGCCTTACAAAGCCAACCATTAAAATCAAAGCCATTTCACCAACAGAAATTGAAATTTCGACTGATGTTCTTGCTAAAGATGTTTATTTAATGGGCGATACTCATTTCAGTGATAACTACTTTGATCTTCTTCCAAAAACTTCCAAAAAAATTACCCTTTCAAAACCTTTGGAGAAAGTGGAAGTGATGAGTTTGTGGGATGCACAGAATTAATTTTATGCTTAATTTTTGCTGGCTATTTGGCTATGTCGAATTGTATTTTATTTTTTTAAGGAGCTATTTCCGGCTTGTAATGTATGCTGAGCAAAGTCGAAGTACTATATCTTTTGGGTTACGGCTCCGCTTCGCTCCGCCGCAACCCAAAAGGATGCCGTTGCAATCCGGGCTGGTATGTCAGGACGGGTGGCTTCGAGTGCCTCAGCCACCCCAGAAAAGTAGTCTTTTTATCTAAGTATATCGTTGTGTATGTCATTGCCAGGAGCGAAGCGACGAAGCAATCTCATGTTAATGTAAATCTTGAAAATTTTTGCTATTTAGATTCTTTCAGAATGACAAATTTTATGTTTAATTATGAATTAAAAAGATTGCTTCGTCGCTTCGCTCCTTGCAATGACTAAACAAAAAATTGCAGTTCACAAAAGAAAAATTTAATTTTACACTTTAAATATTTCCTTTGAATTACGCCCAAATTGTTTTACCATTAAACTTAAAAGGATCTTTCACCTACAAAGTTCCCGAAGAACTGCAGTCTGAAATTCAGTCTGGGATGCGGGTTTTGGTTCCGTTTGGCGGCAAGAAAATTTATACGGGAATTGTTTTTGAACTTCATGATAATGCGCCGGAAAGCTTTGTGGCAAAGGAGGTGATCAGTATTCTGGATGACCAGCCGATTGTTCCGCAGGAGCAGATTAATTTCTGGCAGTGGCTTTCAGATTACTATCTGTGCGGATTGGGTGAGATTTACCGTTTTGCCTTTCCTTCATCTTTGAAGCTGGAAAGTGAAACTTATTTAAAATTAAAACCAAATGTAACGGTTGATTTTGAAAACCTTGACGTGAATGAAATGTACCTCGTTCAGGCTCTGGAGGTTAGACAGTTAATCAATCTGACTGATATTGAAGCTTTTATTCCCAAAAAAGACATTATTAAAACCATCAATTCACTTATTGATCTACAATACATCGAAATTGATGAAAAAATTGCTGAAAAATATAAAGCAAAAGAAGTAGCTTACGTTAAAATCAGGGATGAGGTTATAAAAGACCGGAATTTTACAGAAATACTTTTATCCTTAAAAAGAGCCCAAAAGCAGAAAGAACTTTTCCTTCATATTCTGGAAATACAGACGGAAAAACCAGATACACCCATTAAAAAATCGGGATTATTTGAGGATGGGTATTTTGCAGGCTCGCATTTTAAGGCATTGGCGGATAAAAATCTTGTAGAAGAATATTATATCCAGAAAGACAGAATTGAAAGCTACGAGGGCGAAATTGAAGACATAGAAGAACTTTCAGAAGCTCAGAAATCTGCAAAAACAGAAGTTGATGAAGCTTTCGAGGAAGGGAAAAATGTTTTGCTTCACGGGGTAACCTCTTCTGGAAAAACGCATATCTATCTGGAGAAAATAGAGGAAACTATCAATGAAGGAAAAAATGTGCTGTTTTTGCTTCCCGAAATTTCTTTAACGAAGCAGATCACCCAAAGGCTGGAAAAAAAATACGGCAGACAGCTTGGTTTTTATCACCAGAAGCTCACAGATTTTGAGAGGGTGGAAGTCTGGCGAAGAATTAAGCAGAATGATATTAAAATCCTTATCGGAACGAGAAATTCTCTGTTTTTACCGTTTCAGAATTTAGGATTGATTGTCGTGGATGAAGAGCACGATTCCGCTTACAAACCACGAGAAGTTTCTCCTTATTTTAATGCAAAAGATGCGGCTTTAATTTTAGCCGGGTTTTACGGGGCAAAAGCAATTCTTGGTTCTGCAACACCTTCAGTGGAAAGCTATTACAATGCACGGAAGGATAAAATGAAATATATCTTCCTTGAAGAAAGATTCGGGAATGTGAATCTTCCGGAATATGAATTAATCAATTTTAAAGAAGCTCAGGATTCCAAAAAAGTTTCAGGGAATTTTTCTTTACAGCTGATTGACGAAATCAAGAAAACATTAGAAGAAAAAAATCAAACCATTGTACTTCACAACCGCCGTGGTTACGCCAATGTAGTAGAATGTGAAACCTGCGGATATGTGAATTATTGCTCCAATTGCGACGTGGTGATGACCTACCATAAAGCTGCCAACGAAATGAAATGCCATTACTGCGGCCAGCGCGCTTCCAAACCCAAAACATGCCCGAAATGCCATTCGGAAAATCTCAATGAAAGAGGAGTGGGAGTTGAACAGATTCATGAGGAAGTTTCAAAAATATTTCCTGACCATGAGGTAGACAGGATGGATGTAGACTCAATGCGGAAAAAATTTGCCTACGAAAAACTGTACGAAAAAATAGAAGACCGGGAAACCGATATCGTGGTCGGAACACAGATGATTTCCAAGGGATTAGATTTTGATCATATTGAATTGGTTGCAATTCCCAAGGCAGATTCTTTGCTGTATGTGCAGGATTTCAGGGCAGAAGAAAGGGCGTATCAGCTTATCACCCAGGTTTCCGGACGTGCGGGTAGAGTTTCTGGAAAAGGCAAAATAATTATCCAGACTTTTAATCCGGATCATTCTGTTTTTCAATTGATTAAAATGAATAATCCGGCCAGGGTTTATAAATATATTTTAACGGAAAGACAAAAATTTCATTATCCGCCATTTACAAAATTAATCATGATTGAGCTTAAACACAGGAGGGAAGACAAAGCAAACAGAGCATCCCAGTTTTTAGGTTCGATCTTCAGAAAATATCTTCCCGGAGAATGTGTCCTGGGCCCTGAAAAAGCACAAATTGCAAGGCTCAACAACCTGTATCAGTTTCAGATTATGCTCAAGCTGCCGCGTGGCAAAAAGTATGAAGAATATAAAAAGCTGATTTTGTTAAGTTTAAAAGAATTTGACGAAATCACTGCTTATCAAAGCATTAAAAAAGACATTTTTGTGGATTTTTAACAATTTTTAACAAACTTTATAGTGTTTTATAATGGTCGCAATAAACTACTTATAGCAATATTTTCTACTTTTGACCGTTGATTATATGTTTGGCGTTTAACTTTTGATTTAACCAATTGATTTTTAACCTATCCAAACTATAGCAAAATGAAAAATAGATGGTAAATTACAGAAAGTATATTTCAGGTTTTGCGGTACTGGCGTCAGGTTTCTTCCTAGCACAGTCTACCGTATCTACAGTTCTATATTCTCAGGCATACGAAAATCAGAAAAGTTTAAACTTACCTTCTCCCGTTACATCAATGGTAGAAAAGACTATTCTGTCGGCAAAAGAACTTGTAGACATTAATGTAAACACAATGATGAGCGACCCGGTTTTGAAAAATGCAAACTGGGGATTCGTAGTGTATGATCCTAAAACGAAGAAAATAATCTCTTCGTACAATGAAAATTCTCCTTTGGTTCCGGCTTCTACAACAAAATTACTGACCACAGAAACAGCAATGAGCCTGTTGGGTGAAAATTACCGTTGGATGACACAGCTGGAATATTCAGGAAATGTGGATGAAAACGGAGTTTTGAACGGAAATCTTTATATCGTGGGAAGCGGCGACCCGTCTTTGGGAACAAACAAAGCAGGAGCATGGTCTTACAGGGATATCGTTTCAGATTTTGTAGGTGGGCTTTCTCGTGAGGGAATCAAAAAGGTGAATGGTGATATTATCATCCAGACAGCGCTTTTCAAAGGTAATATTTCAAGACTTCCGGAAAATGTTGTTTGGCTAGAAAACAATAACTATTATTTGCCTGCTGGTACTACTCGTGAGATTAATCCTGCGAATGAAAAGCTGATCGTGAAGAAAGGAACAGGCTTTGCAGGGGAAAAGAAATTCTTCTATGTTTCTCCTTACAACAGCCAGATGGTTTATGCAGAAAAATATGACGGCGAACCGATTTTAACAACAAAATTACCGGATGCGCCGGCCTATCTTGCAAATTCTTTCAGAACAACTTTAGTTAAAAGCGGAATTGCAGTAACTGGAAAAGTAACTCCAAGAATGACGGATGCTAATCCTGAAGCAAGAAAGCTGGTTTCTGCTTACAAATCTCCTACACTGGGCGATATTGTTTATTATACCAATCAGCATAGTGATAACGGACTTGCGGAAGCTTTACTAAAAACGGTAGGGTTCCAGAGCCTGGGTGACCAGACTACAGAATCCGGAAGAAAAGTGGTTACGGAACATTTGAAGAGTGAAGGTTTTGATATGTTGGGGCTAAATTATATGGATGGAAGCGGGCTTTCAAGAAGCAATAATGTAACGCCAATTTCACAAGTGAAGTTTTTATCTTCTTTAATGGAAGAAAAATATTATAAAACCTATTTCAATTCATTACCGGTAGGAGGGCAGTCAGGAACTTTGAAGAGAATGTTCATGGGAACAGGAAACGGACAGGTTTTTGCTAAAACCGGTACTTTAAATAAAGTTAAAACATTAGCAGGATATATGAAGACCAATTCTGGCAAGACTTTAGTTTTTTCTTTAATGGTTAACAATTACGCAGGATCTGTAGATATGGTAAAGAAAAGAATGGAAAAAATCCTGGAACCGGCATTGGATCTTTAAAATTTTTTTTATTTTAATATTATAAGAGCCTTTTAATCAATGATTAGAAGGTTTTTTTTATATTTGAACATTATATCATCTATATGAAAAAATTCTATTTTTTATTCTGGAGTGTTTTTGTTTTTCAGCAGATCAGCGCACAAAAAAATGACAACATTGAAAAGAAGGGTCTTATTGCAAAGGAAATGAAGTCTTTTACCCATAAAATGGCTGCCGGAAATGTCAACCCGAATACATTGAACTATGATCTTCAGTATCAGAGGATGGATGTCACCATTAATCCTGCCGTATTGAATATTTCGGGGTCGGTGACCTCGCATTTTAAGCCAAATCAGAGTATGACCAGCATTTATTTTGATCTGGATAATCAGATGTCGGTTTCTCAGGTTCAGTATCATGGAAACTCCCTTGCCTTCCAACAGCTTTCAACCAAGGAAATCAAAATCGATTTTCAAAGTGCTCTTCCGGCGAATGTTCTGGATTCTTTAACAATCAGCTATTCTGGTGCTCCTACCAATGCAAATAATGCATTCTTTAACGGGACCCAGGGGGGAACTGCTGTTTTGTCGACTTTAAGCGAACCTTACGGCGCTCAGGACTGGTTTCCAACCAAACAAAGCCTTAATGACAAAATCGAAAGATTTGACTTTAAAATAAGAACGCCATCTCAATACAGCGTTGCTTCCAATGGAAAATTAATGTCGGAAACGGCAATATCAGGAAGCCAGAAGCTTACTTTCTGGAGAACGATGTACCCAATGGCTGCTTACCTTGTGGCACTTTCGATTACAAATTTTACGAAGCTTAATGATACAATGGGAAATCCGCCCTTTCCTTTTGTAAATTATGTTTTTCCTTCAACGGCCTCCAACGCAAGCGCCATGAGTAATATCGAATGGACAAAAACAGTGATGAATACTTTTGAAACTTATTTGGGGCCTTATCCATTCAGAAATGAAAAATACGGACACATGCAGTTTCAGGCGGGTGGCGGCATGGAGCACCAGACGATGTCATCAATGGGATCATGGGGAAGAGGGCTGATTGCTCATGAGCTGGCTCACCAGTGGTTTGGTGATAAAGTAACCTGCGGCGCATGGAACGATATCTGGCTGAATGAAGGTTTTGCCACGTTCGGAGAGCATTTGGCCAATGAAAAGTTATTGATGACCAATGATCAGTTTCTGGACTATTTGCTGGATCAGAAAGATTATGTTACAAGTGCTCCGGGAGGTAGTGTATATGTAGCTAATTCTAATCTGGGAAGTGTTGGAACTATTTTCAATAGCAGACTTACCTATTCCAAAGGTGGATATGTGGTAAGAATGTTAAAATGGATCCTGGGTGATACGGCATTTTATCAGGCCATCAAGGAGTATCATGCAAGACCGGCTCTTGCTTATAATTATGTAAAAACTCAGGATTTGAATGCTTCTTTATTACAGTCAACAGGCGTTAATTTTACAGAGTTTTTCAATGACTGGATTTATGGTGAAGGTTATCCTATTTACGATATAAGATGGAAACAGTCAGGAGGTCAAATTATTATTAAAGCGGCTCAAACGCAAAGCAGCCCTACTGTAAGCTTCTATGAAATGCCGTTACCAATAAAAGTAAACGGAACAGGAGGCCAGACAGCCTACTTTAAATTAAATAATACATCGAATAATCAATATTTTGTAGAATCCGTGGCTTTTCCGGTGGCAAGTGTAGAATTTAATTATGAATATCAGATTTTAGAGAAAAATTCTACGGTAACACAGGATCTTACTTTAAATACTTCAGACGTAACGAAAGAAGAATTTGCATTATACCCGAACCCTGCAAAAAATGAATTAAATATAAAAGGGATTAAAAAACCTGCCGAGTTTACCATTTATTTCACGGATGGCAAACTGGTAAGAAAAGGAACATATCAGCCTGAAAGACCAATAAATATTTCAGAGCTTGTTCCAGGGACTTATATTTTTAAGATTAATGATAAAAACATTAAATTCTTAAAGAAATAAACAAAATATAGTAAACCTAAAATAAGAAA
This sequence comes from Chryseobacterium daeguense DSM 19388, assembly GCF_000430825.1. Lineage (GTDB taxonomy): Bacteria > Bacteroidota > Bacteroidia > Flavobacteriales > Weeksellaceae > Chryseobacterium > Chryseobacterium daeguense. Next base: position 227,759 of record NZ_AUMT01000001.1, read on the forward strand.
GCTGTTTCATAAGATTGAAACAGCTTTTTTTATTAAATTAGCGCATCTTAAAAATTACTAGAAATGATCTCTAAAAAGTATCTTGAAAATTTACAGAACGAACTACAGAATATCGATAACGACGGGCTTTACAAAAGAGAAAGAATCATCACTTCCCAGCAAAGTGCAGAAATAGAGGCGAACGGGAAAAAGCTGCTGAACTTTTGTGCGAACAATTATCTGGGATTATCAAACCATCCTGAAGTCATGAAAGCTTCTCAGGACATGATAAAATCTCACGGCTACGGTATGTCTTCTGTACGTTTTATCTGTGGAACTCAGGATATTCATAAGCAATTGGAGCAAAAAATTGCGGATTTTTTAGGTCTTGAGGATACTATTCTTTATGCAGCCTGCTTTGATGCGAACGGAGGTGTTTTTGAACCTTTATTTACGGAAGAGGATGCGATTATTTCTGATGAACTGAACCACGCTTCCATTATTGACGGGGTTCGTCTTTGTAAAGCGGCAAGATACCGTTACAAAAACAATAATATGGAGGATCTTGAAGCACAGTTGATTGCAGCTTCAGAAAAGAATCACCGTTTCAAAATCATCGTTACGGACGGTGTTTTTTCAATGGACGGAATCGTTGCAGACTTGAAAGGAGTTTGTGACTTAGCAGATAAATATGATGCTCTGGTAATGGTGGATGATTCTCACGCAACAGGTTTCATCGGGAAAACAGGCCGTGGAACTCATGAAGCTAATGAGGTGATGGGTAGGGTAGATATCATTACTTCTACGCTTGGAAAGGCATTAGGCGGTGCTTTGGGAGGATTTACATCCGGGAAAAAAGAGATCATCGATATGCTGAGACAGCGTTCAAGACCCTATTTATTTTCCAATTCACTGGCTCCGGGGATCGTGGGTGCAGCATTGAAAGTATTGGATATGATCTCGGCAGACACATCTCTTCGCGATAAAGTAATGGAAAATGCAGAATATTTCAGAGCAGAAATGAAATCGAAAGGATTTGATATTCCTGATGGTGATGCTGCAATAGTTCCGGTAATGCTTTACGATGCGCCGTTGGCTCAGAAAATGGCTGAAAAGCTGATGGATGAAGGAATTTATGTAATCGGGTTCTTCTATCCTGTAGTACCGAAAGGAAAAGCCAGAATCAGGGTTCAGCTTTCTGCGGCTCATACAAGAGAGCATTTGGATAAGGCAATTGCTGCTTTTGAAAAGGTTGGAAAGGAATTGGGGGTAATTTCTTAGATTTAATTTTGATTAGATTTAAAATAAAATAATGAGATGCTTCGACAGGCTCAGCATGACAACTCTAATACTAGCTGCTTTATTTGACGTAATTTTGTAGCGATGTCATTTCCCAAAAAATAAGAATTTAAATTATACAAGAACTATCCGTAGTAATTAATTTTCGAATGCTTTACACTATAATAAAAGCTTTACACATTATCTTCATGGTAAGCTATTTTGCGGGAATTTTTTACCTCGTAAGGATTTTTGTTTACTACAAAGACACGGACGGATTTGCGGAAGACAAAAAAAAGATTTTAAGGGAACAATATACTTTTATGGCCCGCAGATTATGGAATATCATCACCGTTCCGGCCGGTGTTATCATGGCGGTGTGCGGGTTAATCATGATTTTTCTGAACTTAGGATTAATGAAGACCCCGTGGTTTCATTTAAAACTGACATTCCTCATCGGTCTTGCTGTTTATCACTACTGGTGCTGGAAAAAAGTTTTACAATTGAAACAATTAAACGGAAATACTCTGGAGACGGCTAATATCAAATTAAGGCAGGCCAATGAAATCGCAACCTTTATTTTGTTCCTTGTCGTATTTACCGTGATATTAAAGTCTCAGGTCATTGAATATTGGTGGCAATTAATCACAGGATTTTTCGTTCTGGTATTTTTGATCATGATGACCGTTAAATTGGTTAATAAAAAAAGAAAGTAATAAAGTTATAAGTTATGAATTATTAGTTATAAGTTGATTTTAATACATTTTTATTTCAAACTTTTCAACATATAGCTGGTAATTCATAACTCATAATTTATAATTCATAACTATAAAACATGTTTGCAATTTTAAAAAAAGAACTTTGGAGTTACTTCGGGAACTGGAGCGCATGGGTCATCATTGCGGCTTTCAGCCTCATTGCTACTCTCTTTTTGTTTTTTTTCGACAATGATTCTAATATTTTTGAAATCGGGATGGCTTCTTTACAAAGTTATTTCGTTTTGGTTCCGTGGTTATTAATGTTCATTATTCCGGCACTTTCTATGAAAACTTTTGCGGAAGAACAGCAGACGGGAACATTAAACTGGTTGTTTTCCCAGCCTTTGAAGGTTTCGGATCTTGTGTTTGGGAAGTTTCTTTCCGTTTGGATCGTTGGTATTTTATGTTTGATTCCTTCATTAATTTACCTTTATACAGTGTATGTTTTGGGCGTTCCTGCCGGGAATATTGATATGGGAATGACGTTCGGAAGCTATATCGGGCTGATTATTTTAATTGCAGCATTTTCCGGAGTGGGAATTTTGGCGTCTTCGCTTTCTCAGAACCAGATTATGGCTTATCTGCTGGGCGTTTTCATGTGCTTTATCATGTATTTTGGAATCGAGCAGCTGGCAAGCTATAAGTTGCTGGGAGGTGCAGATTTTATTTTGCAGAATGTAGGTTTTTATCAGCATTTTTTAGGTTTTACGAGAGGGCTTATTGATTTTAAAGATGTTGCTTATTTTACTTTAATCATCGGTGTTACATTAGTTTTGTCCAATCATTTTATTAATAAAAAGAAGTAGAATTATGAAGAAGATACAATTCAAATCTCCATTAGGAATTTTACTTTTCGTAGTATTGCCGCTGGTAATTATCCTTGCAGTTTCAGGAATCAGATTGGATTTAACCAAAGAAAAAAGATATACCCTTTCCGACAACACGATTAAGGTCTTGGAATCTGTAAAAAAACCTTTGACAGTGGATGTTTACCTGGAGGGAGACTTTCCGGCAAGCTTCAAGCAGCTGCAGAGCGAAACGAAATTCATGTTGGAGGAATTCAGAAAAATTAATCCGAAAATTGATTTCAAATTCATCGATCCTATCAAAAGTAATATACCTCAAGATACACTTGCTGCTATGGGAATGGCAGCGTCACAGTTAGAAGATATTAAAGATGGGAAAGTTTCTTTTATCGATATATATCCCTACGCTTTAATAAGACATAACAGAATTGAGTATTCAATACCATTAATTATTCAAAAAGCAGGAATTAGCAGAGAAGAGTTGTTAACAAAATCTATCGAGAATTTAGAATATAACCTGGTTTCCAACATCAAAAATATTGCGGTTGACAAGAGAAAGAAAATCGGAGTTTTAGTGAATCAGGATGAGCTGAGCCCTAATGAATTTCAGGGTTTTATGCAACTGGCGCTTGAAAGCTATGATGCAGGGCCAATTATCCCGAAAAACCAGACTGAGCTTACATTGGCTGATGTTCCGATGCTGAAGCAGATGAGCGCGCTGGTCATTGCAAAACCAAGAAAAGCTTTCACCGACAATGAAAAAGTAATCCTGGACCAATATATAATGAACGGTGGGAAAACCCTTTGGATGATCGATGCCGTTAACGCAGAAATGGATACCCTGATGGGGTCTCAAAAGGTGATGCCTTTCCCTGTAGACATCAATATGACCGACTTTTTCTTCAATTACGGAATCAGGATCAATCCGGCTTTGGTGAAAGATGTGAAAAAGTTTGCCCTGCTAAGGCTCGTAACCGGGGAAGTGGGCGGAAACCCGCAGTACACAAGTCTTCCGTGGCCGTATTTCCCGCTGGGAATCGCGGAACACAACAATCCGATCACAAAAAACATCAACCCTGTAAAATTTGAATTCCCGACCTCAATTGATACATTGGGAGGAAGAAAAAATATTAAAACCAACGTTCTTTTCGAATCCAGTGAAAGAACTTTGCTGAAGCAGGTTCCGAATTATGTTGATTTAAAGGAAATTTCCAGCGTCGACAGCTTGGGGCAGATGGAAAAGCCAAGCACTCCGAAAATCTACGCCGTTTCATTGGAAGGAAAGTTCAATTCCGCTTACGCTTCAAGGATTGAAAGGAAGTCGTATCCCGGTTTCAAAGGCTCAAGCCCTGAAAATAAGATGATCATCATTGCAGACGGGGACGTAGGAAGAAATAAGGTACTGAAAGGTGAACCGCTGCCGCTGGGTGTAGATTTGCTGACCAACGAACAGTTTGGAAACGAACAGTTCCTGAGAAATGCACTGGACTATCTTCTGGACGACAGCAATCTAATGGAACTCAGAAACAGAAACATCGAAGAACGTCTTCTTGACCGACAAAGAATCACCGAAGAAAAAAGCAACTGGCAATGGTTTAATTTGCTGCTGCCGTTACTGATTATCGGAATTTTGGGAGGATTGTTCTTCTGGTTGAGGAAGAGGAAGTTTGGATAAATGATATAGAAAAAGAGAGGCTTTTGGGCTTCTCTTTTTTGTTTATAATCATCCATTTAAATTTTTTGTTTGATAATTTTTGGCTTTTTTTACAAAAGAATCAAGTGTTAAAATTTTATTCCTGAATTCTTTAGGGAAACTTTCTAAATATGGTTTAGGGACAACAAGATTTACGTTGGATTTATACATTTCTTCAAGTTGATTTCTAGAAATGCCCTGTTGTAAAGTGAATAAATGTTTTATTTTGATTCTGTCAGCCTCATTTAAAACTTGTCGCCATCTATCCTTGCAAGTTGTTTTTGCAGCAAGAACAATTAACTTACTTTCATCATAATTAGGATTTCTGTAGGCTTTAATATTAGGAAATAAGAAATCGGGTTTCTTATTAATTTCAGTCACTGCCTGAGTTTCATATTGCAAATCAAAAATATTGAAAATTTCAGCTAAATGATGTTCTAATGATCTCCCGGCTCTGCTTTTTCTTCGATTCAAAATAGTATTTGCAACTTCAACAAGTTCCTCTACAGATATAAAAGGTGATGTGATCCTTTCAGAATATCTATTATTTTCAAGTGTTTTGAAAAGTTGAAATTCGGTGTTAATCCATTGCAAAATTTCTTTATCAGGATTTGCTTTGATTAGTTGTGGAGTTATATGATATGAATTATTATAACAATTTCTTGCATTTGTTGCAAGCTCAATTGTTGGAGGGAAATTAGCAGTTAAAGTAGATATAAAAGCATTAAAGCATTCAATAAGCCTGTCTTCTGCCGTTTGTTCAATTTGTTTGGGAATAATTCCATTTATTTCTGTTGTTGAAATATTGAGAGCTGCCAAAAAACCATCTATTTCGTCGTCATAATGAAGAACAAAAGCTTCATAAAATTCTTCTGATTGTTTTGTAATTACAAGTAAATCACCAATGTTTTCGTCCTGAAGAAAAGGAAATCTCCTTCCAAATCTTGTCAATCTGTATTCGTTTCTAGTTCCAACTCCATAATAAATAAATCTACTTTGAGTTTCAAAACTATTTTGCCATTTTATTGTAACAAGTTTATCTTTGTTTTCCCCTTTTTGACCTTCAGAATCAAAAAATAAAGGCCAACTCTTTTTATGCATATGAAATCCAGCTTGATGTCCGCCTGTTGCTCCGGCATCATTTGCTGTTATAAATTTTGAAAATGCAATTTCAGAACTCTGTACTGATTGGATTACTTCAGTTAAAATACTATTTTCCATAATTTTCCAAAGCTTTTACTAACTGTTTTGCAACAGCTTGAATAAGAGGTACTGCCACGGAATTACCAAATTGTTTATATGCTTGATTATCAGAAACAGGAATTATGAAATTATCAGGAAATCCTTGTAGTCTTGCACACTCTCTTGGGGTTAATCTTCGTGGGTTTGAATCTGCCTGCGGTATAAGTATTTCTGCTCCATCTTTATAATATCTTGCTGACATTGTTCTTGAAATACCTTCTAAATCAGTAAGCCCATAGCCAAACCCGTTTCCTTTTGCTTTATGTTTTGCTGCATAATCTTGCAGATAGTTCCAAAGTTTATCAGATAAAGTATACTTTAGGTCTGGAACCGGCTCCAGAATATCTTTAATCTTAGCTTTTGGTTTAGGTAAGTCAGGAAATTCAAAATTCTCATTGCCGTTAAAAATATCGTTTCGAAATCCTATAATAATGATTCTCTCTCTGTGTTGTGGAACAAGATGCTTTGCATCTAAAACCTTATAATGAATAGAATATCCCAGTTCTGTTAAAGTGTTTTTAATTACTCTAAATGTATTTCCTTTATCATGAGAAACAAGATTTTTTACATTTTCCAACATAAAAGCCTTTGGTTTTTTGTAATCCAAAATTCTTGCAATATCAAAAAATAAAGTTCCTTGTGTTTCATCTAAAAATCCGTGTTTTCTTCCCAGAGAATTTTTTTTGGAGACTCCTGCAATAGAAAATGGTTGACAAGGAAATCCGGCCAATAAAACATCATGATCAGGTATATTTTTCTCACTAATTTCGGTTATATCTCCGTAAGGAACTTCTCCAAAATTTGCTTCGTAGGTTTTTTTTGCAAATTTATTCCACTCACTTGTAAAAACACAGTTTCCACCAACATTTTGATATGCAAGTCTTATGCCTCCAATTCCGGCAAACAGATCAATGAATTTAAATTTAGAGTTTTGTTTTGGAGGAAAAGGTATATCAAATTTAAAAGGTATATATAATTGGTGAGGTTCTTCAATAGTAAATAAAATTTCTTTTTGCAAGTATTCTTTTGCAGCAGGCTTGAAATACTGAGATACACCATTTTTATGATTTTGCCAATAATGTGTTAAAGCTGCAAAACCATCATTTAAGTGCTTGTCAATGTTTATATTAAGTTCTTCTTTTATTTCACTGTATTTCAACATTATTCTTTAAATTTTCTTCAATTTTCATTACGCAAGATGCTAAATTTTTTCGAATATCTTTGCTCCAAAACCGTAAAACTTTCCAGCCATTTTTAGTTAGTTCTTCATTTACGATTTTATCTCGTTTTATGTTTTGTTCAATTTTTTTCCACCAAAAATCTCTATTGGTTTGGATTCTAAATTTTTCTGTATCCCAATTTTTTCCATGAAAATATTCACTGTCAACAAAAATTGCAAGTTTATTTTTTTTGAAAGTCAAATCAGGTTTTCCAAAGACATTCTTATTATTTTTTCTGTAACGATATCCAAGTTTCCATAAAGCTTTAGCCAAAAGAACTTCGTCTTTTGTTCCTGTACTTTTTATAGCTTGCATATTCTTTCTTCGTTGTTCCTTTGTTAAAACATCCATATTAAAATAATAATTTTGGTTTATTAAAATTAAGCAACCTTTTAATATAAGGTATCTGAAGTGTCTGACAGAAATAAATCGGAAGTTTTGATGTCAAAATATGATTAATTAAACAACCTCCTAAAATCCCCCGGCGACTGCCCCGCCTTCTGCTTAAACAACTTACTGAAAGATTGCGGATGCTCAAATCCCAGTTCATAAGCAATTTCGCTTACGGATAAACTCGTCGTGCTCAGGCGTTCTTTTGCAAGATCAATCAGCTTATTCTGAATGTGTTGCTGTGTATTCAGCTCGGTATGAATTCTGAGTAGGCTTCCCAGGTAATTTGGTGAAATATTCATCTGTTCGGCGATGGTTTTTACGGACGGGATTCCATGTTCCAGAAGATTGCCGTTGTTGAAATATTGGGAAAGGACTTCCTCAAATTTTACTAATAATTCGTGGCTGGATTTTTTACGGGTTAAAAACTGGCGTTCATAAAAACGCTCGGAGTAGATCAGCATCAATTCCAGCTGGGCCACAATGAGTTCCTGCGTGAATTTATCGATGTTGTTCTGGTATTCTTTTTCGATATTTTTAAACAAATCAACAATAATTTTTTCCTCCCTTTCCGAAAGAAAAAGCGCTTCATTGATCTGGTAAGTGAAAAATTCGTAGGATTTCATTTTCTTAATCAGGGAAGTTCCCCAAAGAAAATCCGGATGAATCAGCAAAAGGTAACCGGTGGGCTCTACTTCAACCTCAGGTTTCATTTCGATCCTCAAAAACTGCAGTGGCGACACAAAACATAAAACCCCGGAATCAAAATCATATTCCTGCTGGCCGTAATTGAACTTTGCATTCACATTCCTTTTCAGGCCGATGGAATAGTAATTCTGAATCCACTTCAGCTCATCATCATTCACAGGATATCTTACCTTGCTGTAATCTATGAGGCTGATCAGCGGATGATCCGGCTTCGGAAGATCACAGAAAGAATGAAAATCTGATATGGAATTAAAACGAAATGTTTCTTTCATAATACTAAGTTATTTAATTAATTTGAAAGTTGAAACTGAAATTATTTGTAAAATAAGATCCTTCGACTTCGCTAAGGATGACACCGGCAAATTATTTCTGCTCATTGCTAACGGTTAGTATTAGCGGAATGTCATCCTGAGCCTGTCGAAGGATCTCTAAGTTTATATAAAAATTAAATCGCAGTTGATTCTGCTAAATCTTTCCAGTTTTTAGCATCGTTTGAGATCGTTTCAATCTTATTATTAAGATATTCCATTGTACCAACGCCCAACAGCAAATGCACCGGCGGATTCTGTTCTTTGCTGATGGCAATCAAAACTTCTGCGCCTTTTTCAGGATCGTTCGGCTGATTTCCGTTGATCTCGTTAAGGTGAGCCTGTTCAGAGTTTCTTGCTGCTTCGTAGGCTTCGATAGAATTTTTCGGGGTTCTTACAGAGTCTTTAGTTAAGAAATCGGTACGGAAATATCCGGGATAAACTACCGTTGCGTGAATTCCGAAATCTTTTGCTTCTTCAGCCAGTGATTCCGTAAGTCCGGCAACTGCAAATTTTGTGGAACAGTAGATCCCCCAACCCGGAAAATTCCCTGAAAAGCCTCCGATAGAGGAGATGTTGAAGATGTGACCTGATTTTTGATTACGCAGATAAGGCATTGCATTCCTGATCACGTTTAATGTTCCGAAAACATTCACATCAAAGTTTGCTCTTGCTTCTTCGTCTGAAAGTTCTTCCAAAGTTCCAAGCTGTCCGTATCCGGCATTGTTCACTACCACATCAATTTTCCCGAAATGCTCAACGGTTTTTGAAATGGTAGATTTTACATCGTTGTTGTCTGTAAGACTTACGCTTAATGGTAAAAAGTCTTCAGAGCTTTCCCCGATTTCTGAAATCAAAGATTCTACGCTGCGGCTTGTAGCTGCTACCTGAAATCCTTCAGATAATAATTTTTTAACTAAAACTAGTCCTAAACCTTTTGAGGCTCCTGTTACGAACCATACTTTTTTTGTTTCCATTTTTTAAATATTTTATTTGTTTTAAATTGATGGTACAAAGATGGAAAGTCTGCAGTCGAAAAAAGTAGCCGAATCCACGAATGATGTATCTAAATCGTGAATGGAAATAAAAAAGAGAAACCAGAAGGCTTCTCTTTAATTTTTGAAATCATAGAAATTACCAGGCAATTTCCCCGGTTTCAGGATTGGTTTCTTCACTGAAATATTTTCCTGTAGGCCCGTCGTTGCCGATAAGCGCATATTTTACAACACGTGCTGCAGCTTCCTCCACGGTTCCTGTTCCCTGATGGTTATTGAAATCGGTTTTTGTATAACCGGGATCTACTGCATTTACTTTGAAATTGGAATCCTTAAGTTCATAAGCCAAGGTAACGGTGTACATATTCAGCGCAGATTTTGACGATGAATACACGGCAAATTTTGCGTGGTCGTAAAAAGCCCACTCCGGATTGCTTTGAAGTGACAGCGAGCCCACACTTGAGCTTACATTCACAATTCTTGGCTCATCCGATTTTTTCAAAAGAGGATAAAAAGCCTGTGTCACACGGATTACACCGTATACATTGATATCGTACACATTTTTGTAATTATCAATTTCGGAGTCAAGAGCACTTTGAGGAATAACCCCGGAAATTCCCGCATTGTTAATCAATACATCCAGAACATCCGTCTTTTCAGAAATTTCGGCATAAGCTCTATTAACAGATTCCTGATCCGCCACATCTATCTGTATGAATTCTACATGATCCAGACCTTCGTTTTTTAATTTTTCTACAGCTTCCTGTCCGTTTTCTGCACTTCGGCTTCCCAAATAAACGTGATAACCTTTTTGTAATAATTGTCTTGCGCTTTCTAATCCTATGCTTCTGTTAGCTCCTGTAATTAATGCTTTTTTCATTTTTTTAAATTTAATTAATGATGTAAAATTCCGTCAATAAAATAGGATGGCATTTGCCATTTGACAAAAAAGAAAGATAATTTAAAATTAATCTTAACCTCAACCTCAACCTTAACCTCGGCCTCTTATCTGAAATTACCACGGACTGATTCCGGTTTCATCCTCAATATCATTGCTGAAATATTGCCCTGTAGGCCCGTTTTCGTCGGTTAAGGTATGCTTGATGATAAAAGATGCTGCACTTTCCACAGATCCGGGTCCGCTGTGATGGTTGAAATCTGTAGCGGTGTAGCCTGGATCAATAGCATTTACTTTGAAAGGTAAATCTCTCAATTCGTAGGCCAGTACAATGGTGTAGGCATTTAAAGCAGATTTTGAAGGGCCGTAAGCTGCACCTTTTACGTGATAATATTTCCAGTCTGGGTCGCTGTGCAGTGTTAATGAGCCTAATCCAGAAGTAATATTGCTGATTCTGGGTGCACCGGATTTTTTCAGAAGGTCTAAAAAAGCCTGTGTAACGTTGATTACACCGAAGAAATTGGTTTCAAAAACTTCTTTGATATCATTTACAGGTGTTTCAGCTGCAGTTTGGGGATTTATTCCTAAAATACCGGCATTGTTGATAAGGATGTCCAGCTTTCCCTGTTCATTTTCAATAATATTTCTTGCTTTTGAAATAGATTCAGGATTGGTTACATCTATTTCTATGGCTTTGATATTTTGATATCCTTTTTCAGAAAGTTCCTTTACTGCTTCTTCACCCTTTGAAAGGCTGCGGCTTCCAAGATACACAAACAGACCTTTTTCTGAAAGTTGTTTTGCTGTTTCAAGGCCAATACTTCTGTTGGCTCCGGTTATTAATGCTGTTTTCATTTATTGTTTAATTAATGATGTAAAATTCCGTTAATTAATTTACACAGCATTTGTCATTTGGCAAAAAGAGAAGCTTTTTGAGCTGGAAGTTGGAAGATGGAGGCTGGAAGTTAATAAAGGCTAAAAAAATTCATTCTGATGATAACTTCCAGCCTCCATCTTCAAGCTCCCAACTTACTTAATATTCTTCCTTATCCTGCTTAATGATGATTGAGTAACGCCTAAATAAGAAGCCACATACGAAAGCGGAATCCGGTTGACGGCATTAGGATAAATTTCTAAAAATTTTAAATAGCGGGTCGTGGCATCTTCCGTTACCAGCGGGCTTCTTCTTTCTACTTTCTGCATCAGCGCCCTTGAGATAATTTTATGAACAATGGCATCAAAACCTACAATGGTATTGAGAAGCTCCGTCCAGTCTTTTTTTGAAAAAGCAAGGATGGTACAGTCTGTCACAGCCTGAACGTACGAGCTGGAGCAAATTTCGTTATCAAAGCTTATCATATCAACGACAAGATTATTCTCGTCAATGAAATATTTTGTGATTTCCTCACTCTGATTATTGTAATAGCAGACGCGGAGAATACCGTCCTGTACGAAACCTACCTGTTTGGCGACTTTTCCGGCTTCGGAAAAGTATTCTTCCTTGGCAAGATGAATTTCTGTGACTTTACTGGCTATGAAATCCATTTGCTGCTGATTCAGATTCCCGAATTTTAATATAAAATCAAATAATTCTTTCATGAATGCAAGTTAAATAAAGAAAATCTTACAACATTTGTCATTTGGTAAAAAAGTATATCTTTTAACTAAATAAGACCACCCGTGCGGGCAGTCTTATTATTATATTCATTTAATTAATCCTCCGGAATTTTTGATTTGTATTACAAATTCCGGTTATGTCTTATTTTATTGTAACGGTCATGTTAGGAACAACGATATCACCATTTGATCCTGTATACCGCTGCGCAAATATTTCAATATAATCGCTATTGTTGAGCTCAGTTGTACCATTTATCGGCAATACAACAATGTCATTGGTAGCGGATCCACGGCCGTAGACTTTGTACTGGTTCAGGACTGCGCCGTTTTTTGCAATATAGATGATATATGTACCTGCTGCCGGAACCTGGAAAGAGATAGACCCTGTTATCTGGAAGATTCTTTTCTTTTTACCTAAATACCTTAGTCTGTTGGGAACACCATCTGTAGAAAAACGGAATAAGTTAGAGGATGTGGAAACTGAAGTGGCTGTACCTACTTTTACAATATTACTTGGGTTTGTATTCGAAAAACTTACCCCGATACCTGTTCCCACAGCGTAATCTACGGAGAAATCACCTACGGCATTGGCATCGGTTTCGGTAGGGATCCCGGCGGCTCTCACGGTCCAGCTGTTATTAAAATTGTATCCGCTGTAAGTTCCGGAGGTATAAGGTCTTACATATCCGGCAGTGTTGGTTCCGGTAAAAACCACGGTTTCCATTACGGCATCCCCGGTAATAGTAAGTCCGGATGCTGAAACATCAAATCCTATTGCTGAACCATTCACCTGGCTGAAACCGCCTTGCTTTTCCACCAAAGTGAAAGTTCCTGTGAGTCTCTCATACGTCCCGGAATTGTTCCCGAACCACCCCATATTGCTCAGCAGCAACTGGTTAATATTATTATATGTGATTCCGTTACTGTTCCCGGTAAACTGGATAATGCTTAAAAATACCAGCCCGAATCCGGAAACTGTTCCTACATTATTAGAATTAGCAACGATACAATCCCTGAAAATAAGATTTTGGGTATTAGATCCGTTCAAATTAAAAATACTTCCGCTAGGAGCCGTAAGCGTTAAGCTTCTGATGCTCCCGCCTGTTGCACCCTCAAAAATATTGCCTGAGGTTCTTGCTATGATATCATTTTCACTGTCCAGCCCGTGAATATAGGCATTGTTAAGATCGATAGGGAGATCGAAAACTACCTGGCCATTGATTTCGTACAAAGTGCTGGAATTCATAACATATCTGGCACCACCTCCTGCAGCAAGCTCAGCAGCGAGAACTGTTGAGAGGACGTCTGTAGACTTAATGCGTTTAAAATTCAATCTTTCCGTTACACTGCTTGTCAGTGGAGACCATGATGCAGTAGAACCTACGTAATAATAAAGCAGCCTTGCTGTGGTGTCATATACCATCAGCCCGTCGGCAGGGGAAATTATTGCGTTTCTCTGTGCGGTAGTCATTCTTGGGGCAAGCAAACCCTTGGTTGTAGAAGAAAGGTCTAAAATGGAACTCGGATTGGGATTGGGTGTGCCAATACCGACTTGTGCCTTTACTGCGGCGGTGGACAGTAAAATTATAAGCAATAAAAACCTTTTAATATTATCTGAAATATAAGTCTTTACCATAATGAAGTGTTTTAATTTAATTTTGAAATAATTGCTGATGAAGTTTTTATTCATCAGTCTAGGTATGATTACTGCTATTTTTTATTATAAAAATATACATAGCAGAATTGATACCTTTCAAAAGTATTAATTCTCCATTCTTTGATTTATGACTCAAGTCATATTTGTAAATCTTAGAATCTCAGATGAAACGGATTGTTTATGTGGGGACTTGTTTTGGAAAAAAGATGATAGCAAAATTTTTAAACGTCTTTTATGAAATCTTCATATTCATAATAAAACCTTTCAAAACCATCCATTTTCTCAACAAAAAATTCAAAGATTTCCTGCCATGTATTTTTATTGAAGATAGAAACTCCGTGTTTTTCGATCCAGATTTTAGCAATTACTTTTCCATTGTCCAGTGTAAAATATTCTTCCTTTTGAAATTCTCCGATAAAATCTTTCAGAATATCTTCTAAAGACCAGATCTTTTCATAATAAGCATTCCGGAAGATTTCATCTTTCATTTCTATATCTAAAGAAACTTCCGCCTTTTTATTATCCGCATTGAATTTGAATGATAAATCCTTTACCTTGGTATCATATAAAATCCATTTCCGCGGAAACGACTTCCCGAAAGCCGTCCAAAACTCTTTTTTTAACTGCTGTGCTTCCTGCTTACTGAACATGTGACAAAGATAGTAATTTGGCTTGAAGTTGGATGCTTGAAGTAAGAAGAGTGAAGCATTAATGCAGTTGGAATAGTTCCCAACTTCCAGTCTCCAGCTTCCATTCTTTATATCCAAACTTTTTCTTATTTTTGCTGTAATGCTGTCTAAAAAATCTCAATACGCATTCAAAGCACTTTCATACCTTGTAGAAAAAAGGAATGAAGGCCCTATTCTTATTTCCGAAATTGCGGAACATAAGAAAATTCCTTTGAAATTTTTGGAAAATATCTTGCTTGAGCTTAAAAAAGCGGATATTCTTGATAGTAAAAAAGGAAAAGGTGGCGGTTATTTCTTTAAAGAAAACCCTGAAAATGTAAAGCTGGCAAAAATCATCCGCCTTGTGAATGGCCCCATCGCACTTCTTCCTTGCGTAAGCCTCAATTTTTACGAAAAATGTGACGATTGTAATGAAGATCATTGCGGACTCCATGATGTACTGATCGAGGTTCGGGATGCTTCTTTAAATATTTTAGAGAAGAAAACTCTGATGGATCTGGTGGATTAAAATCATTTCTTTTTTTAAAATAATTAGTCTACTCATTTGGTAGGATAATAATTTTATCTGATATTTGCATTACTTCAAATGAACGAACTATGATTTCAAAAGAAGATGCAGATACACTAAAACAGCTTTCAGCAGAGGAGGGATTGAAATTCATCTCTGCAAAGTTTCCGGAAGGAGCTGTTTTCTCAACTTCGCTTGGTCAGGAAGATCAGGTAATTACCGATATTATTTTCAAAAACCAGCTGCCCATAAAAGTTTTTACTTTAGATACGGGAAGGCTTTTTTATGAACATTACGAACTGCTTTCACAGAACAATTCCCGCTATAAAATAAAAACCGAAGTCTATTTTCCGGAAGCATCCGATGTAGAAAAATATGTGAATGAAAAAGGGATGAATGCTTTTTATCATTCCATTGAAAACCGTAAGGAATGCTGTTTTATAAGAAAAGTTAAACCTTTAAATCGAGCACTGGAAAATGCAAAAATCTGGATCACAGGACTCCGCTCAGAACAATCTGAAAACCGGGGAAATATGCCGATCATAGAATGGGATGGAGAACGGCAGGTTTATAAATATAATCCATTGATTCAGTGGAACTATCAGGATGTTTTGAATTATTTAGAACAAAATAAAGTCCAGGAATTACCCTTACATAAAAAAGGTTTCATAAGTGTGGGCTGTCAGCCATGTACAAGAGCAATTGTAGAAGGCGAAAACCCGCGTGCCGGACGCTGGTGGTGGGAAAGTTCACAAAAGGAGTGTGGTCTGCATACCCATTAATTCAAAAATTTAAAACTAAAATGAGTACACATAAACTAGACTATCTGGAACAGTTGGAGGCGGAAAGCATTTACATTATGCGTGAAATTGCTGCCCAGTTTGAAAAGCCTGCGCTGCTTTTCAGTGGCGGAAAAGATTCCATTACATTGGTTCATCTGGCGAAAAAGGCTTTTGCCCCGATGAAAATTCCATTTCCTCTTGTTCATATTGATACGGGACACAATTTTCCGGAAGCATTGCAGTTCAGGGATTATTTAGCGGAAAATATTGGTGCTGAACTGATTGTAAGAAAAGTAGAAGATACCATTAAAGCTAAAAAACTCACAGAGCCTAAAGGAAAATTTGCTTCAAGAAACTGGCTACAAACGCATACTTTACTGGATACGATTGAGGAGTTTCAGTTTGATGCCTGTATCGGAGGAGCGAGAAGAGATGAAGAAAAAGCAAGGGCCAAAGAACGTTTTTTCTCTGTTCGTGATGAGTTCGGGCAGTGGGACCCGAAATTGCAGCGGCCGGAATTATGGAATATTTACAACGGGAGAATCAACAAAGGAGAAAATGTAAGAGTTTTCCCGATTTCCAACTGGACGGAGCTTGATGTCTGGAATTATATCAAAAAAGAAAATATCCAGCTGCCATCAATTTATTTTGCTCATAACAGAGAGGTGATAGAATATGACGGACAGTTAATTGCGGTTTCAGATTTTATCCAAATTGATGAAAATGATACGATTGTCAACAAAAAAGTCCGCTACAGAACCGTGGGAGACATGACCTGCACAGCCGCCGTTGAAAGCTCAGCAGAAACTTTGGATGAGGTTGTCAGTGAAATTACAGCCTCAAGAATTTCCGAACGCGGCGAAACCCGGATCGATGATAAGGTAACGGAAGCAGCAATGGAAGACAGAAAGAAGGGAGGTTACTTTTAATAAGTAATAGGCAATGAGTAATAAGTAATGCAAAATATCCTGCATATTTTACTCATAGCTTAATATTAAATTACAAAAGATGAGCGGTTTGAAAAAATCACTCATTACCAATTACTCATTATTAATATTATTTACGTGGACATATTAAGATTTATAACAGCGGGAAGTGTAGACGACGGGAAAAGTACCCTGATCGGAAGGCTTTTGTACGACAGTAAAAATATATTGATTGATCAGCTGGAAGCATTAGAAAAACAATCAAAAAATAAAAATGAAAACGGGGTAGACCTTGCTATTTTAACGGACGGTTTAAGGGCCGAAAGAGAGCAGGGAATCACTATTGATGTAGCCTACAGGTATTTTTCAACTCCGAAGAGGAAGTTTATTATTGCTGATGCACCGGGACACATCCAGTACACCAGAAATATGATTACAGGAGCTTCGAATTCGCAGCTGATTGTGATTCTGATTGATGCGAGACAATGTGTGATCGAACAAACGAGAAGGCATTCTATTATCGCTTCATTATTAAAGATGAAAAATGTTGTAGTTGCGATCAATAAAATGGATCTGGTAGATTATTCCGAGGAAGTTTTTAATGATATTAAAGCTCAATACAGCCTGGTGGCTAAGAAATTAGGACTGGAAAATGTGAGATATTTCCCTATTTCCGCCTTTCATGGAGACAATATTGTTGAAAAATCAGAAAATATGCCCTGGTATGAAGGTTCTACACTGTTAAGCTTTCTCGAAGATGTACAGATTAATGAAAATAAAGAATTTGAAAATCCGAGATTCCAGGTTCAGTATGTGATCCGTCCGCAAACCGATGAATTGCACGATTACAGGGGCTACGCAGGAGAAGTTATCTCCGGAACTTATAAAAAAGGGGACAAAATTACTGTTCTTCCCCAACATATTCAGACAAAAATTTCAAAAATAGAAACAGGCGGAAAAGAAGTGGAATCTGTTTTTACCAATCAGCCGGCGGTTCTGCATATTGAAGATGATATTGATATCAGCCGGGGTGATTTTTTAGTACAATCAGAAAACCTTCCAAAGGTGGAAAATGAAATAGAAGCAGTAGTCTGCTGGCTGGATAAAAAAGAGCTTAATGAAGGAAATAAATATTTTATACAGCATAAAAGCAAGGTCTTAAAAGCTGTAATAAAGGAAATCGAATATAAAATAGATGTCAATACCTTAGAAAAAACACCGATTACGGAAAGCATCAAACTGAATGAAGTCGTGAAACTTCGTCTTAAAACGGCTTCGCCACTGGTTTTTGACAGCTTTGATGAAAGCAGAAATACGGGAAACGCCATTCTGATTGATGAAACGAGTAATTCTACGGTGGGAGCTGTGATGATTTTGTAATTTAAATTGATTTAAACAATTAACAAATAAAATGGTAATTTCAAGGAAAATTCAAATCAGGCTCAATGTGTTCTTAGTGACACTTGCAATCCTGTTCATCGTGGTTTTTGCCATGTATGAAACGGGTTACCTTGATGAGCTGGGTGCCATTTTAGCAAAAGATAATTACATTTTCTACTGGATGCTTTTGGTGGGTGTTTTAGCCGAAATTGTGGCCGGATCAATGGGAATGGGATATGGTGTGATCTGCACTACAACACTTCTGTTCATAGGAATTCCGCCGCATGCAGTAAGTGCAAGCATTCACTCGGCGGAAAGCTTTACAACGGCAGCCGGGAGCATCAGCCATATCAAATTGAAGAATGTAAGCAAAAGTTTAGTTAAAAAATTAGCGATTCCGGCTATAATCGGAGCGATCATCGGTGCAATTTTATTGAGTTATCTCGGAGAATATTATTCTAAAATTACTAAAACCATTATCTCTTTTTATACATTATACCTTGGAATCCAGATCTTATCAAATGCTTTTAAAAGCAAGCAGGACAAGAAACTGAAAAAGAAAACCAACCTTACAAGACTGGGAATCATTGGTGGATTTATCGATTCTTTCGCCGGAGGTGGTTGGGGGCCTTTGGTAACGGGCACTTTAATTAAAAATTCTTTCACACCGAGGTTTGCAGTAGGAAGTTCTACCGTTGCAAAATTTATTTTAACCCTTACTGCAGCCATTACTTTTATTTTTACATTGGGAATTCAGCATTGGAATATCATTCTGGGCCTTTTGCTTGGCGGTATTGTCACCGCACCGTTTTCTGCAATGCTTACCGCAAAGCTTCCTGTAAAAAGTATGTTTATCATCATCGGGATTTTAGTTATTGTAATGAGCTCGATAACAATTTGTAAATCTGTTTTTTAATGTAATCAATGCTTTATTGTGGAAAAATAAAAGCCTGTAAAATACTTTCGGCCTTGAAAATATTCTACATTTACACCATTAAAAAAATTAATAATGAATTTACATGTAGTTGCGCTTTTTAAGTTTAATGAAAATTACCTTATGGAAGCAGTGGAACATTTTCAGACATTGGTAAGAGAAACTAGGAAAGAAGAGGGTTGCCTGCAATATGACCTGGTAGAAGACAAGGATAACAAAGGAACTTTTCTTATGATAGAATTATGGGAAAGTGAAGAACACCTGAACCGTCACAACGGCCAGGATCACCTGCTGAATTTCCGGAGAGATGTTGCAAAAATGCTGGAAAGCTCAACACAGGTTTATAAAGGATATAAGACATTATAGGCCGGAAGATAGAAGTAAATACCATTGTGTAAAAGTTTCCGGATTCATAAAATCTAAAAGGCTGTCCACAATTGCGGGCAGCCTTTTATTAGAAAAAATAGAAAGTATTATTTTGAAAGTGAATATAATAGTATAATTTCAACCTTTACAATTGACAGTACAATAATTCACATTTAACAATTCACCTTAATTACTTCACTATCAGCTTTTTGGTTTCCGTACTTCCTCCAAAAGTTATTTTTACTAAATAATTTCCTGAAGAAAGGTGAGAAAGATTTAGATCTTGCTTGTAGAAGCCAGTTTGATTAGTGAGTTCTGCAGAATATACTTTTTTGCCGGACATATCATAAACCTCTACATTGCCTTTAGTGTTTGCTTTTTCTTTAATGTCAAATAAAACCGTTACCTTTTTATCAGCCGTTGTAGGATTTGGATACATCCCGAAAGATGCTTTTTTGTTTGCTATATCAGTTGTTCCTAAAAAAGATGTGATATTCTTATATTTGAAATACATATTTCCTGCGGAAGAGCCTTCGTTTGAAGTAAAATACAGTCTGTAGTATTCCGTACCCTGCTTAATGTAATAAACTACATCATTGTGTACACCCATAGTTGGTTTCCAGCTGTGCCCGATTGCTGTAATATTGTTCGAGAATGTGTTGGCAGCAGGAAGAGTAGCTGTAGAGGTAGCCTGTGTTTCCGGCTGTACTTTAGCCACGGTGATATTAGAATTCTGGATTACGCCTGCCATTCTGTATTTCATGGTTGCCGGCTGGCCTGTATTCGGGTCGGTGTATGGGTAATCTGTCCAGTATCTTGTGAACATCAGGTCCCAGTTGGTTTTTGATGGTTCCAGATTAGCTACTTTATCATTAGTCGCGAAAGAAAAATAGTTGAAATAAGCGTCATCTGTACCGTTAGCAACATTTTTTGTAACGGCAGGATCCCATGAAGAGGTAGAAGAATTCCATTTTGCATATTTAAAAGTATAACCTCCGTAATAATCTTCCACCATAAATTTATAATACGTGTTGGTAGTAACATATTTTAGGATGAAAATTACCTTTCCTTCTACATGATGAGTTCCGGGATTGTATTCTCCCCAACCGTAAGTAGCCGTTCCCTGCTCAAAAGCGCCTTCCTGAATGGCTGTAGTATTATCCAGATTATATAAAGGTGCCCCGAAGGTTGAGATATTATTGGTTGTGATGGTATTCCAGTCATTTGGATTGTTTGAAGCCTGATATACTTCAATATATTGCGCATCATTGATCCTTGTTCCAAAATTCATGCTTGAATTTCTGTAAAAAGCAATATCCCAGGTATTGGCAGGCTGAGAAACCATGTTGTTTGCACTCAGGTCAAAAAAAACTCTGTTCTGATAGCTTGCCCCCATCGTCATATTCACTGTTGTATAGCCATTAGCATCCACCTGAGCGAGAGCATTCTGCTGTATACCCAAAGCCAGCATTGAAGCAAAAAGTAGTTTTGTTTTCATAATATTTTAATTTTATTTATTTAGAATCATTCCACAAAACTATATAATTTATTTTTAATCATTCTAAATAAAAACATGATTTTTGTCTGGTTTGATATTAATTTATAGTAATATTAAAAAGATTTAAACAAAGAAAAAGCCGGCTAATACATGATCAGCCGACTTTAAAGTGCAAATTATAGTCTAATAAATCTTTACTTTTTAATAAATTTTGATTTTACAACAGTACCTTCTGCAGTTTCTATGATGATATAATAAACCCCTGTCTGGATATTATTAATATCAAATTGCTGGCTTGATAATTTTCCTTCCGCTACTTTTTGACCTGCAGCAGAATAGATCTGAATGTTTTTAGGATCTTTTTTAGCTATGAAATGTAGTGCTGTGTTATCAGCATTTACTGCGAATTTGATGTCTTCTTTTGATTTAAAATTATCTGAAACAGCTAAAACACTGCCCACATTATAAACTACATTATCAATCTGTAAAGCGGTATGAGCTGCAGTAGGAGTAAATTTAAATACAATATAAGTAGACGTAGAAGCTGTTACTGGAACTGTAATGTTCTGATATGTTTCGCTCGTTAAAGAAATTGGAGAACCCAAAGCTGTGAATGTACTCATATCAGTTGGGCTGGAAGCAAGTCCGATTTCCAATGTTCCGTTACCGCCTGACCCGGTAGCTTTTGCTGCAGCAAAAGTTAGTGTCTTATCACCTGCTGGTGCTACAATCTGTGGAGAAATAAGATAAGAAGGTGCGTTGGTATTATTACCAGAGTATGCTTGTACAGCCCTGTCGGTAGTATTGGTAACAATCATTAACGGTCCAGGAGGGAAAGGCATTGGGTTGGGTGCTAAAACAGCAGACCATCCGTTTTGTGGGAAAGTGCTGTTCCCTGCCGTAAAGTTGTTGAAATTTTCATTAATAGTAGCTACTTGCGCATTAGCCGAAATAGCCGTAAGCATTAAAGTTCCAATAAGTAGTCTTAATTTCATAACGTTATTTTTATTTAGAATTATTCC
Source organism: Chryseobacterium daeguense DSM 19388 (assembly GCF_000430825.1). Lineage (GTDB taxonomy): Bacteria > Bacteroidota > Bacteroidia > Flavobacteriales > Weeksellaceae > Chryseobacterium > Chryseobacterium daeguense. The sequence goes on from NZ_AUMT01000001.1 coordinate 249,413, forward strand.
ACAAAAATAGTTATTTATTTTTAATTGTTCTAAATAAAGCACTATATTTGTCGAAAATTTTTTGCATCTATGAAGAAGAAAGTGCTTTCCATTCTCTCTTTATCCACAGTTTTTTGGGTGAATGCACAGGAAAAAGATACTCTTGATCAGAAGAAAATAGAAGAGGTTGTCATCACCGGGCAATATATGCAGCAGTCCATTAATAAGTCAATTTATAAAGTGGAGGTGATTGATGCGCAGCAGATTAAAAACATGGCTGTAACCAATGTAGCCGAAGTTCTTAATCAAAACCTTAATATTCTTATAGAACCCAACAGAGGCTCCGGTGATTCCAACGCCAATATTATGGGGCTGAGCGGGGAATACACTAAAATTCTTATCGACAATATTCCTGTAGTCAGTGATCAGGGAATGGGAAACCTGGTGGACCTTACTAAAATCAACGTAAATAATATCGAACGTATTGAAGTTGTAAAGGGATCAATGGGGGTAGAGTACGGTAATAATGCAGTAGCAGGTGTAATTAATATTATCACAAAGAAAAATTACGGAAAAAAAATAACGATACAGGCTTCATTACAGGAAGAAACCGTTAATAAAGATTATGACTGGTTCAAAAAAGGAAACGGAAGGCATATACAGTTTCTGAATGTAGGATATAAAATTAATGACCACTGGTCTGTCTCTGCAGATATTAATCATAATGATTTTCAGGGATATAAAGGTAGTTTGGGAGGTTATAAATACTTCACGGAGAATAATGACGGAAACCGAGGCTACGAATGGCTGCCGAAAGATCAGCTCACTACAAACGGAATCATCCGTTATAATAAAAATAGCACAAGCTTTTTCTATAAAGTTAATTTCTTAACGGAAAAAATTAATTCATACAATCCTATTGTTGAAGAACTGTACCTTGGAGGAGGAAACAGAACTTATATTTCAAATGATACGGATTTTAGCACTAAGAGATGGATTCACCAGTTTAATATTCAGACAAAATTAGGCTCAAGAATCAATTACAGCGGAGATTTTTCTTACCAGACCCAGGAAAGAAAATTACAGGATTATGTGTATGATGTTCCGAACAGGTACGAACTGTCGCGGGGCGAGAATGAGACCTTCTTTAAATCTGAAGTCATGTATTCAAGAGGAATGTTCAGCAATTTCCTGAACAGCGATAAGATTAATTTCCAATTAGGCTACGAGCTGGACAGGACGAAAGGCTTTGCCAGTAACAAGGACGGAAATTTCGGGACTACAGGAGAAAATACAGATATAAGCAGGATTATCTTCAATTATGCTAATTTCTTATCAGCAGAATGGAACGCCACAAGCTGGCTTTCATTACGTCCGGGAGTGAGATTTGCAGTAAGCAATAAATTTAATTCTCAATATAATTACTCTGTAACAGCAAGATTCAAAACCACCGAAAAATCAGATATCCGTTTAGTAGTCGGTTCTGCAAACAGGTTTCCAACGTATGAAGAGCTGTATACCATGAGAGTGGATTTTAATCATGATATAAGAGGCAATGAAAATCTAAAGCCGGAAACGGGATATTCGGCCGGCGCATTTTGGGATTACAATACAACATCTGCGGCAGGCTGGAAGTTCAATTTCAGTGCCTCGGGAATGTATCTTGATGTGAAAGACAGGATTGTAGATGTTGTGATTAGCAACAGCCCGTTAAAACTGACTTATTTAAATGTAGATAACTATAAATCAATATTATTAGGCGGCGGAATTAACATTCGAAAAGGTGATTTTTCTTTCAATACCGGAGTTTCCGTTATGGGTATTTCCCAAGTTTTAAATACAGGAAATATCACTTCGCCCGATGACTTTAATTTTTATACGGAAGCTAATGTGGCTGCTAATTATACATTGCCTGCCACAAAAACTCTGTTTGCCCTTTATTACAAATATACCGGAACTCAAAAAAGATATACCCATATTACTGATGCCAATAATCCGCAGGATCCGGGGCGGTATGTTTTGGGTGAGCTTGGGGATTTCAGCATGCTGAACTTTACGGTAAGTCAGCCCTTCTTTAATAATCACTTTGAGATTAGTGCAGGGATTAAAAACATCTTTGATATATCATCCATTAGAAATACAATACAAGGCGGCGATGGCCACAATGCAGCTTTGGATCAGCAGAATCTGTTCTATGGCAGAAGTTATTTTGCCAGATTAAACTATAATTTTTAAACATTTTAAAAAATGAAAAAAATACTTTTTTGCCTTTTAATAGGAGCTTCTTTTATTTCGCAATCATGTATTAACGATAATGAAGATCCGGTAGCAATGCTTCCTTCAGACGGTGCACGGGTAGATCCTAAGGTGGGAGGGGCCACTCAGCCCAATCAGGTTTGGTTTGATCTGGGAACTAAAACTGAAATTCTTACTAAAAGAACAGATTGGGATCTTGCATTCTATTCCGGAAGCGCTTTTAAAGTAGTTTTAAATTCATCAATTATGATGGCAGCAGGAAAAATTCCTAATGCTACAAACATAGATCTGGTAACTGAAGCCAGTGTTGCATCATTTAAAGATCAGGTTCAGGTAGCGAATTTTAATCCTGCCAATGAAATTTATATTGATGATGTGAAGGGTAACTTTCCCGGTGGATACACGGCCATTGAAGAGATAAAACCCACAGATTCCGAAAATGCAGTTTACCTTGTCAATATGGGGAAGGAGATCTACACAGGAACAGTGGCCAATGGTTCTGTAGCAACGGGAGGTGACAGCAGAGGATGGATGAAAGTACAGGTGATAAGATCCGGTGAAGGATACAAAGTGAAATATGCAGAGCTTAATTCAACGACGCATAAAGAGCTTACCATCGCAAAAAATACAGCCTACAACTACAATTTTGTAAGCTTAAAAAATAATAAAGAAGTTACTATTCAGCCGGAGAAAAAGAAATGGGATATCTGTTTTACGGTATTCACCAATACGATTACCGGGGCCGGGAGCTATATTTATGCAGATTTTGTTACCATTAATAATGTAGGTGGAGCAGGAGCTTATGAGGTTGTAGTGACTTCGGGGTCAGGCGTGGAAGCCTATAATAATTTCAAAGCTTCGGATATTGATCAGTCTAAATTTATCTACAATGATCAGCGCGTTATCGGGGCCAATTGGAGGAATCCCGTAGGAACAAACGGACTTGAAGTTTACGGAGACCGCTTCTACGTGATGAAAGATGCTGAAGGCTACTACTTTAAGCTCAGATTCACAAGACTTACAAGTACATCCGGCGAAAGAGGTAATCCACAGTTTGAATACAAACCATTATAAAAAATAAATCAAATAATAGTATATCATGAAAAAATTCATCCTTGCGGCATCCGTTCTCGTTGCAGTATATTCTTGCAAAAAAGAAGAAGGTGCTAAAAAAGAAAATACTACGGAAGTAAGCGCTGAAGCTCCAAAATCCAACAATAAAATTGTTACCCTAAACGGCGGAATTACAGAAATAGTAGCGGCTTTAGGACACGAAAAAGAAATCGTAGGCACAGATGTTACCAGCACATATCCGGAATCTTTGAAAGCTACGGCTAAAGATCTGGGACACGTAAGATCAATGACTATCGAGCCGATCATGGCGGTTTCTCCTACGTTAATCCTGGCTTCTGATAAAGATATCAACCCGGAATTAATGAAAAAAATTCAGGAATCAAAAATCCAGACGGAAATTTTCAAGCAGGAATTTACTGTTGAAGGGACTAAAAAATTAATTGCTGACGTTGCAAAAGCAGTCGGAAGTACAGATTATCAAAAGCTTAACGATAAAATAGATGCTGATTTAAAACAAATCCAGCCTATCGCTAAAAAACCAAAAGTATTATTCATCTACGCAAGAGGAAATATGCTTATGGTTTCAGGAAAAAATACGCCAATGGCTTCATTAATCGAGATTGCAGGAGGTGAAAACGCAGTAAATGATTTCGAAGATTTCAAGCCATTAACACCTGAGGCGGTAGTAAAAGCAAATCCAGATGTGTTATTCTTCTTCACAAGCGGTTTACAGGGAGCAGGAGGAAACGAAGGCGCACTTAAAATGCCGGGTGTTTCACAGACAAACGCTGGTAAAAACAAAAAGATTATCGCCATGGACGGAGGCCTGGTTTCAGGTTTCGGACCGAGATTAGGAGAGGCTGCTGTAGGATTAAACAAACTTTTAATTGAAAACACAAAGTAAATTATACTTTTACATTACAATAAGTGCCATACTGCTGGTTATCATAGCAGTATGGTCACTTAATACAGGCGTTTACGACTTTGGTGGTAAATCTGCTTTTGAAGTTTTAGGAAAAGTAATACAAGGGGATCAGGATGTATCGCTGAGTGATAAATATGTAGTCTGGGACGTACGTGCAGCCAGAATTATCATGGCTATTTTTATCGGAAGTATGCTTGCCGTTTCCGGGACAGGACTGCAGGGATTGTTTAAAAATCCTTTAGCAACGGGAGATTTGATAGGGCTTACTTCAGGAGCAACACTACTTGCAGCTATTGCAATTGTTTTAGGAGGGCATTTTAAGCAGTATCTTCCTGAGGCCGTACAATTTTCGCTGGTGGGTATTGCAGCTTTTATAGGCTCATTTTTATCAATGATGCTGGTGTACAGGATTTCTACGAGCGGTGGAAAGACCAATGTAGTTATGATGTTATTGACCGGAGTAGCCATTACGGCCATCGGTTTCTCTATTACAGGTTTTTTGATTTATATTTCGAAAGATGACCAGTTAAGAGATTTAACATTCTGGAACTTAGGAAGTTTAGCGGCTGCCACATGGACGAAGAATATCATTCTGGCCATTGTTTTAATAATTTCATACATCATTTTACTGCCGAAAGGTAAAGCATTGAATGCAATGATGTTAGGTGAAAAAGATGCACAGCATTTGGGAATTAATGTAGAAAGATTAAAGAAGCAGATCATCATCATTACGGCATTAATGGTGGGAAGCTCTGTAGCATTTTCAGGGACGATTGGTTTTGTCGGTCTTATTGTACCATATATTTTGAGGCTTTTATTTAAATCAAATTATGCGTTCATTTTACCGTTATCAGCCATTTGCGGAAGCATTTTACTGTTGACGGCAGACACTTTCAGCAGAAGCATTGTAGAACCTTCAGAACTGCCGATCGGGATTCTTACAGCATTAATGGGAGGTCCTATTTTCATCGCGATTTTAATTAAATTTAAAAAATCACTCTAATGATTAAAGCGCATCAAATCATTTACAAACATAAAGAATTCCATGTTCTGGATGGGGTTGATGTTCATTTGGAATACGGTGAGTTTTTAGCGATTGTAGGTCCGAACGGAGCCGGAAAATCCAGCCTTTTAAGTGTTTTGGCCAATGAAGTAAAATCAAAACAGAAAATTTTATTTAAAGATAAAAGCCTGACTGACTGGGAAGTAAAAGAACTGTCTAAACACAAGGCAAAATTTTCCCAGCACAACAGCAATGATATTCCCCTTGAGGTAAAAGATGTCGTGATGATGGGCCGTTATCCCTATTTCGATGCACAGCCGAAGCATGAAGACCATGAAGCCATGAACAAAATAATGTATGAAACAGATGTTTTTCATCTGAAAGACCGGGAGTACAACACTTTATCCGGTGGAGAAAAGCAGCGTGTACATCTTTCAAGAGTGCTGGCTCAGCTGCAAAACGGAATAGCACATAAGCTTCTTTTCCTCGACGAACCTCTAAATAATTTAGATATAAAACATCAGTACAAAGCTTTAGAAATTATTAAAAATTTCACTAAAAAAGCCAATTCTGCGATTGTTGTTCTTCATGACCTGAATCTTGCAGCACAGTATGCAGATAAAATATTACTGATGAAAGCCGGAAAAGTATCTGCTTACGGAACCCCGGAAGAGGTTTTCACCGCTGAGAATATCAGTGCAGCTTACAATTTTCCCTGTACCATTTGCGGGCACCCGATCACGAATAACCCAATGATTATTTTTGGATAATATGGAAAAAGAAGATTTGAAAATATTGGCTAAGAATCTCGCCAATCTTCATGGAGAAACAAGAAATAGTAATCGACAATCAATAACAAGAAATTATACAGTTTTAACCATAAAAAAATAAAATAATGAGCACATTAGTCAATGATTTGAAAGAAAAATGGGAAGCTTTAAAAGCAGAAAATCCACATTTGAGAATCAGAAATGCAGCTGCAGAACTTGGAGTAAGCGAAGCAGAATTATTATCAACAAACGTTGGTGAAGGAGTAACCGTTTTAAAGCCGGATTTTAAAGATATTCTCACTGAAGCAGAGCAATTGGGAAAAGTAATGGCTCTTACTCGTAACGACGAATGCGTTCACGAAAGAAAAGGAACATACCTGAACGGAGACTTCAGCAGCCCGCATGCTCAGCTTTTCGTGGGAGAAGATATTGATCTTAGAATTTTCCTTAACCATTGGAAATTCGCTTTCGCGGTAGTGGAAGGTGACAAAAAAAGCTTACAGTTCTTCGGTAAAGACGGTCTGGCGCTTCACAAGATTTATTTAACAAAAGACAGCAACGAAGCTGCTTTTGATACAATTGTTGGAAAATTCAAGGCTGAAGATCAAACTCAGGCTTTGGAATTTGAGGCTGTGGCTCCTAAAGCTCCTGAAAAAGCAGACTCAGAAATTGATGTTGAAGGCTTCCAAAAAGCGTGGACAGAGCTTAAAGATACTCATGATTTCTTCATGATGACCAGAAAGTTCGGCGTGAGCAGAACGCAGGCTTTGAGACTGGCTCCGGAAGGATTTGCAAAGAAAATTGACAATGCTAAAGTGGTAAATGTATTGGAAGATGCTTCAGAAAAAGAGCTTCCGATCATGATTTTTGTAGGAAACAGAGGAATCATCCAGATTCATACGGGAAATGTGAAGAAAACGCTTTGGCACCAGCAATGGTTCAACGTGATGGATCCTGATTTCAATTTACACCTTGATGTAACAAAAATTGCAGAGGCTTGGATCGTGAAAAAACCAACGGAAGACGGAGAAGTAACGGCTATTGAGGTGTTCAATAAAGAAGGTGATTTCATCGTTCAGTTCTTTGGAAAAAGAAAACCTGGAATTCCTGAACTGCAGGAGTGGAAAGACCTTGTAGCGAATTTAGAAAAATAAAAATAGTTAGGTGATTTTTTTATAAGGCCGTTTTGTTTTTTGCAGGGCGGCTTTTTTAAATCTAAACACAATTACACAAATATTTTTCACGGATTACACTAAATTTTACTTGTTAGAAGTTAAAAATTTTATTTCTTAATCAATCTTAACAACTTAAATATCCTTAATGGTTAATAAAAGAAATATTTAAAATTATATTGTGATATTTGTGGAAAATATTAGTGTTAAAAAAATAATTAAAATGAAAAATATTTTCATAACCATACTTCTTACAGCTTTCTGTTCATTCAATGCTCAGGACTTCAAAGCCTATCAGTTTTATAATCAAAAAGGAAAGGAAATCCGGACAGAAAAATTAGTCAGAGAATTGGCGGAATATGATGTTGTTTTTTTTGGAGAAAATCATAACAATTCTATCAATCACTGGCTTCAGCTGAAAATTACCGAAGCTTTATACCGGGAGAAAAACGGGCAGGTTATCCTGGGAGCGGAAATGTTTGAAAGAGACAACCAGTCTCAGTTGAACCAATATCTAAGCGGGAAATTTGATGCAAAAATATTAAAGGATTCTGCAAGATTATGGAATAATTTTACTACGGACTACAAGCCGCTGGTAGATTTTGCTAAAGCTAAAAAACTGAATTTTATCGCCACTAATATTCCCAGAAGATACGCTTCCCAAACATCAAAAGAAGGCCTTGAATCTTTGAATAATTTATCTGAAAAAGAAAAAACTTACATTGCTCAGCTGCCAATCAAAGTAACCCTTGACACGCCGGGCTATCCCGAAATGAAAGCCATGATGGGAGATCATACAGACGGTACAAAAGTGATGAATTTTATTTCCGCGCAGGCAACGAAGGATGCAACAATGGCAGAGTCTATCCTGAAAAATTTTCAGGCAGGGAAAACTTTTATTCATTATAATGGAAATTATCACAGCAAAGAGTTTGGAGGGATTTATTGGTATATCAAACAGAAAAATCCTAACCTTAAAATGGCGGTAATCTCAGTTTTTGAATCAGAAGACCCTGAATTGAAGGTGCCTGAGAAGGATTACAAACCAACGGATTTTAATCTGATTATTCCGGCCGATATGACGAAAACGTATTGATTAAACTAAAAAGCAAAAAAAGAGACAATTATTTTTTTGTAAAATGTTTTTTTTGAACTAGTTCAACTTTTTTGACTTTTATAGTCTCTACCTTTGTATCAGCAAATTACCTCAGTAAAAACACAATGATTAAAAACACACAATGAGAAAAAAAAAAGTAAAGCTGATCTGCTTTACACGAACAAATAAAGGTAAATTGTGAAAGAAGGGAAGCGAAAAGCTTCCTTTTTTGTTTGAACTATTTTCTTGTTTCGTTAAATTATTTTCTTTGTAAAATATATCTTTGCAGAATAATCAAAACAATGAAAAATTTACTTTCTTTATTAATAGGAACGGGCTTTAGCCCGTTTTCAATATCAAAATTCAAATTAGTTTTAACCAAAACTTAAATCAGCATTATTATCTTTGTAAAACATTCAATAATAATGAAAAAGCTATCCTTTTTCTTCATATTTTTTATCAGTTTCGTTAATGCTCAAAAATTAACTTCAGCAGAACTTTCCATTATCAATCAGGGAGATAAAAACTCTGCCTTGCCCATCTACCAGACTACGGATGAATCTCAGCATACAACGCTGTTAAACTTATCAACAGAAATAGATCCACTGGATCCGAATACGGTAACTCTGGTTAAGAGAATGAAAGAATCTTTGCTTTCAACAGACGGCGGAGTGGGAATTGCAGCTCCACAGGTGGGAATCAATAGGAAAGTGATCTGGGTTCAGCGTTTTGATAAAGAGGGAAGCCCGTTGGAATATTTCATTAATCCGGTAATCATCTGGAGGTCGGAACTGCAGAATCTCGGTCCGGAAGGGGATTTATCCATTCCTGATTTCAGGGATGAATTTTACAGAAGCAAGGTTATTCAGCTTGAATATGTTGATTTAAAAGGGCAGAAATATTCGGAAATTGTAGAAGGTTTCACGGCCGTAATTTTCCAGCACGAGATTGACCATCTCTTTGGTATTTTAATTTCGGATAAAAAAGAAAAAGAGAAAAATGATTCTTATTAAAAAGTGGACGCTTTTAAGAAAAGTGATTCTGTAACGAGGTAAAGTTTGAATTAGCCATAATATTTTAAGGCTCTTCTAAATCCTCTATCAACAGCTTCCTTAACTGTATACGCATAAAACTCACCTTTATTTTTTATGTGAGTAAAGTCGTATTTTTGATCAAAAGGGAGATGGTAAATTTTTGATTCACCAAAAGAATCTCTATTTACGTTACACTTTATTCTTGGAAATTCAGATAATTGCATTTGAATAATTTCAACATTTAAAATTTTTGCAAATTCTTTTGCTGTATCTGAAAGTGCAGTATTAGTTATAAATACTGCCTTACAATTATTCTTAGATTTTAGGGTAGAAACTTTATAAATATAAGTTGTTGCAAATAATTGTAAAATATGTTTTTCATGAATTAATTTATCTTTAGACCAATATTTACATTGTACTATAAGTGTCTTATCATCTTTCACAGCAATTAAATCTCTTCCTAAATCTTTGAGTTTTTGCTCCATACCAAAATAAGTAACATTCCAACCTAAATTTTGGTAATGTTGTCCACAAAATAACTCATAATCTCTCCCAATTTGCCAGTTAGTTTTTTTACCTTTAATATAGTTGTCTAATGCCAGTTGATTTCTTTGTATATCATCTAATTGAGCATATTGCTCTTTAGTAATATATCTAGAAACATAATCTTCATTAGTTATTTTCTCTATATTTTGTTTGTCTTCTAATTCTTTTAGAAAACTAATGTCATCAACATAATTTAAAAGCTCAGGAAATATATTTAATAAATATTCATATTTATAAAGCATTAATTTATATTGCTCAAGGTACAATCTAGACTCTTGCTTAAGTTCTTTAATTCTTTTTGCTTCAACATTTGCGGGTCTGGATTTATTTTCTAAATATTTTGAACTAATATCAAATTGAAATAAAAGAAAGTCGTTATGTAAAGTGATTATTTTTTTTATTGAATCGTTATTGAATTTATCTAAGTCTTTATAATGCTCGTCTTTTTCAATAATGCATTGCTTTAAATTGTTGTTTTGTTCTTCTAATTGTTTTGAGCTATTTTCAAGTGTTTTAAAATCTTTTTCTTTATTAATAAGATTAATTTTTAATTTTTTTGTTTCATTTTCTAATACTTTTTTAATACGAAAAAGAGAAATTGAAAAAATTAAAAGAATCAATATTAAAGGAATAAGAATTTCTAACATAACTTTAATTATTACTGAATAGTCACCAATTCCGCCTCAAAAACATCCGTAAAATGCTTTCTGATCTTCGCCTTAATATCTTCCATTTCTTCAGGAGTCAACTCTCTTTCAAGCTCTCTTTTTAAGGAAGTTACCTGCTTGTCTTTGATTCCACAAGGGATAATATATTCAAAATAACGCATATCTGTGTTTATATTCAGGGCAAAACCGTGTAAAGTTACCCAGCGGGAAGCTTTTACTCCCATGGCGCAGATTTTTCTGGCGTAAGGTTTTCCTACATCAAGCCAGACTCCCGTTTCACCCGGAGAGCGTTCACCTTTCAGGCCGTATTCAGCAATAGTTCTGATGATAACTTCTTCAAGATTGCGCATATATTTATGAATATCCGTAAAGAAATTTTCAAGGTCAAGAATCGGGTAGCCTACAATTTGCCCGTAACCGTGATAAGTAATATCTCCGCCACGATTTACTTTTACGAAAGTAGCGTCAATTTGCTTTAGCTGATCCATCCCGGCCAGCATATTTTCTTCATGACCGCTTTTTCCAAGCGTGTAAACGTGTGGATGTTCTACTAAAAGAAAATGGTTGGGCGTTGTAATATGTTGGTCAGCAGGCAGATCACGGTTTTTTATTTTGGTGTCAATAATATCTTTCATCAGTTTTTCCTGATAATCCCAGGCGGGCTGATATTCTTTGATTCCCAAATCTTCAAATTCTACTACTTTATTTTGATGTGTGTTCATATCATTTTTTGATACACAAATTTAGTGATTTTTATGCTTTTACAGCATGGATGAAATCTATTGCTTTTTTCTTCCAGTCTCTATTTTGTAGTAAAATATTCACAAAGGCAGTTCCGATGATTCCGCCATCCGCTTTTTCAGTTACACTTTCAAAGTCTTCTTTTGATTTAATTCCAAATCCTATCATCACAGGGTTTTTCAAAGGTAAAGATCCCAGTCTTGAAAGATAATCTTCATTTTTCAAATCAGCATTTTTATTTCCTGTTGTAGATGAGGAACTTACAGCGTATAAAAACCCCGAACTCAAAGAATCGAGATACATAATTCTTTCATCCGAAGTTTCGGGTGTCACCAGAAAAGTAAAATTAAGGTGGTATTTTTCTAAAATTTTCTGATAATTTTTTTCGAATTCAATAGGCGGTAAATCCGGAATAATCAATCCTGAAATACCACTTTCAGCGCATTCCTGACAAAATTTTTCAAATCCGAAACTTAAAACGGGATTAATATATCCCATTAAAATAAGTGGAATTTTTATCTCATTTTTTATAGATTTCAGTTGTGAAAATAATGTTGAAATTATCATTCCGTTTTTCAAAGCCAGCTCGTGTGCTTTTTGGATCACTGGCCCATCAGCTACCGGATCCGAATAAGGCATCCCGATTTCTACCATATCTGCCCCGGAATTTTGTATGAGTTTTATAATCTCAGCGGTGTCTTCCAGTGCTGGAATTCCGGCTGTGAAATAGATGTTTAATTTTTTCATTTTATTTTGAAAATAGAAGTTAGAGGTTAGAAATTAGAAGTTAGTATTTAGCAAGCAGAAATTTTTAATAATAACTAACCTCTAATTTCTAGCTTCTAATTTCTCTAAATACGTTTCCATATCCTTATCACCGCGGCCGCTCAGGCAGATCACTACAATATCATTTTTTTCAAATGCTTTTTTTTCCAAAACCGCTAGGGCATGAGCACTTTCCAGAGCCGGAATAATACCTTCCATTTTAGTAAGTTCAAATGCAGACTCCAACGCTTCATCATCATTAATGCTGAAAAATTCTGCCCGTTTTTCTTTGAATAAATTCGCATGAAAAGGCCCGATTCCCGGATAATCCAATCCCGCGGAAATGGAGTGGGGTTCAATGACCTGGCCGTCATTCGTCTGCATGACGAGGCTTTTGCTTCCGTGTAAAACACCCAAAGTTCCGAGGAAAGTAGTCGCTGCCGACATTCCTGAATCAACTCCGTGGCCACCGGCTTCGGCTGCGATTAATTGTACATTTTCTTCATTTACAAAATGGTAAAAAGCCCCTGCAGCATTGCTTCCTCCGCCTACGCAGGCAATTACATAATCCGGGTTTTCTCTTCCGGCCTGCTCAAGAAGCTGTTCTTTGATTTCTTTTGAAATAATGCTCTGAAATCTCGCCACCAGATCAGGGAAAGGATGTGGTCCCACCACGCTTCCGATCACATAATGAGTCGTAACCGGATTATTGATCCAGTCTCTTAATGCTTCATTTACAGCGTCTTTCAGCGTTTTCGAACCTGATGTTGCGGGAATGACTTCTGCTCCCAGCATTTTCATCCTTGCAACGTTCGGAGCTTGTCTTTGAATGTCAATTTCACCCATATAAACGATGCATTCCAGACCCAGTAAAGCGCATGCAGTAGCTGTTGCAACGCCATGCTGACCCGCTCCGGTTTCTGCAATAATTCTTTTTTTACCTAAATGTCTTGCGAGCAAAACCTGTCCAAGAGCATTGTTGATCTTGTGGGCTCCGGTGTGGTTGAGGTCTTCTCTTTTCAGATAAATATTGGTTTGATATCTTTCGCTTAGATTTTGAGCATAATATAAAGGCGTTGATCTTCCAACGTAATTTTTTAATAAATCCTGATATTCTTGTTGAAAACTTTCCGATTCTATGATTTCCAGATAGTTTTTCTGTAACTCCTCTACATTGGGATAGAGCATTTCGGGGATAAATGCACCTCCGAAGTCTCCATAATATCCGTATTCATCAGGGTTTCTGTAAGTCATTTTGTAATTTATTTATCAATGAAATATTATAATCAAACTGTTGTTTATTAATCAGCTTGTTTTGGTACAAAAGGTTAATTTTTGCCGTTAAATTCACGATCATATTCAGGTTTAGTTTGGAATTGTACATATTGACGGCAATTTCCAGATTATCCACCAGAAAATAGGAATCCAGTTTTTCATACAGGCAGAAAATCTTACAATACACAAATCCAAAATCAAAACTCACGCTCGATTTCACATTGTTATCCAATAACTTATCGGCAATAATCACAAGGTGGTAGCTTTCCCACCGGCTTATATTTTTAAAGAAATACTGAATATCTTCTTTCTCAAATTTTCCGATAATGCTGATGAAATCTCCCAGAAGGCCGTCAATTTCCCAGTGTTCCGTATTGCTGTCATTCTGGGTAATAAACTTATGTAAATCGTCAATTTTCCTGTTCTCAAATTTTAAAGGAAATAATGCAGAATTCACCGTCTTTTTTAAAGACTGTAAATTCATTCGCTTGATTTTTAAAAGCTTAAGCTTTTTTGAATAATATTTTTTCAAAATTGTATTGTTTTTCGTTGTTGTGTTTTTGTATTCTAATATAATTCTTTAAACGTTTTTATTTTACTTATATTTTTAATTCCCGGCTCAGTTTCAAATTTTGAATTGATATCTATGGCAAATGGTTTTTGGTTTAAAATTTTCACCTGATCAATGTTTTCCTCTGAAATTCCGCCACTCAAAAAGTAGGGAAGCGGCAGCTGTACGGTATTTAAAATATTCCAGTCGAATTGTTTTCCCGTTCCGCCAAAAGCTTTTGAATCGGTATCGAAAAGAAAATAGTCTGTATTTTCAGTAATTTTATCGTTTATTTTAATCTCATTGTTTGCTATTCTTATTGCTTTAATAATCTTAATATCAGGTATTTCTTTCTTTAATTCGAAAATAAAATTTTCATTTTCATCACCGTGCAATTGAATATAATTCAGGTTTGCTTTTTCTGAAATTTCTACTATCTTATTAATATTTTCATTTACAAAAACCCCGACTTTCCCATGGTGATTGATTTCCGAAATCTCTTCCAGGGACAATTGATCCAAAACATATCTTGGTGATTTTTTATAGAAAATAAAACCAAGAAAATCTATATTTATAGAAGCCAGTTCATTAATCTGGCTGGTTTTGGTTAAACCACACACTTTTAACTTTGGTTTTTGTAAATTCATAATATTACTTCAGCCATAAATTCTTTAAATTTTTCTCCCGGATCTTCATTTTTCATAAAATATTCACCCATAAGAAACCCGTCAAACCCTTTTTGCTTTAAAAATTTAAAATCCTGAACACTGTAAATCCCACTTTCTGCAACAGATACGGCATTTTCAGGAAGCTGGTTTTTTAAATTAACCGAATGCTGCAGATCAACTTTAAAATCCTTTAAATTTCTGTTATTAATTCCTACCAGATCAATATTTTGGTTAAAATGCTTAAGCTCATCTTCTGTATAGATTTCAAGCAAAACTTCCATTCCCAATTCATGAGACAGCTCTGTAAATTCCATAACCTGCTGTGGTGAAAGACAGGCTGCAATTAATAAAACAGCGTCTGCACCTATACTTTTGGCTTCATAAAACTGATATTCGTCAATCATAAAATCTTTTCTCAGAATAGGAATATTGATATGATTTCTTACACTTAAAATATCTTCAATGCTTCCGCCAAAAAACTCCGTATCCGTCAGGATAGAAACTCCGCCTGCACCCAATTCCTGATATTTTGAAGTGACTTCCAAAGGTGATATTGTATCATTAATAATACCTTTTGACGGAGATTTTCTTTTAAATTCGGCTATAATGCCGCTTTTATTTTTTATATTATGTTTTAACGAAAAATTTTCTCTTTCAAAAAACATTGTATTTTTAAGATCACCAACTGGTATTCTTGATTTTGAAACAGAAATTTCCTCTTTTTTTCTTTGGATTATCTTGTCTAAAATATTCATCATCATTACTTTTTTGAATTATTCTAAAAGCAGCTCAAGACTTTTCAAAGCTTTTCCTCCGAATAAGCTTTCCTGAGCCTGAAATAGACAATCGTCATAGTTCCCGAACTTATTCGTATGATGAAGTGCCATTGCAGCATTGGCTAAAACCACAGAATTTTGCGGATCGGTACCGTTACCACTCAGGATGTTCCTGAAAATTTTTGCAGTTTCCTGAACGGTTGCTCCCGCTTTTAAGCTTTCCGGCTTCACAGAATCAAACCCGAGGTCTTCCGTAGAATAAATTTCTTCACCGTTTTTTGTGATTACTTTGGTGTCGTGGGTAAGGCTGATCTCATCGTAGCCGTCCATTCCGTGAATGAGGATGAAATCCTTCTTATCCTTTTGTAAAATATACTGGTAAATCCTTGCAATTTCAAGATTATAAACCCCAATCATGGAATATTGCGGCTTTGCAGGGTTCACAAGCGGACCCAAAAGGTTGAAAAATGTCCTTAAACCCAATGATTTCCGGAGCAAGCCTACCGACTGTACGGCGGGATGGAAATACGGCGCATGAAGAAAGCAGATATTTGCTTTATCCAGATCCATGGTAAGCCTTTCCGAATCATTTTTAAACTGATAACCAAGCTCTTCCAGCACATTTGAAGAACCTACAACGGTAGAAGTTCCGTAATTGCCGTGCTTTGTCACTTTCTGTCCGGCTCCGGCTACTACAAAGCTTGCCAGAGTGGATATATTGATGGTATTTTTCCCATCACCGCCGGTTCCCACGATGTCAATGGCATCACTGGTATCAAGATTCAGGGGAACAGCCATCTGCAGCAGGGCTTCCCGAAAGCCTTCAAGCTCTTTAAGGGTAATGTTCCGCATGAGATAAACGCTGATAAATGCAGTAACTTCCATGGCATTGAACTTGTTTTGCGCAATTTCAATCATGATAGCTTTTGCCTCAGATTTTGAAAGGGTATGATGGTTGAATAAATATTGTAGGATTTCTTTCATTACCGGGGTTTTAAGAATGAAAACATTCGCATTTTTTAATTTAAAAGGAAATTTTTAATAATAATCTCCCCGTCAGGCGTTAAAATACTCTCAGGGTGAAACTGGACTCCGTGAACATCATATTGCTTATGCTGCAAAGCCATGATCATTCCGTCTTTGTCTACTGCGGTGATTTCCAGTTCTTCAGGGAAATTATTGTTATCTACAGCCCAGCTGTGATATCTTCCGACTTCCATACCGGATGATAGATTTTTAAAAAGCTTGGTATCATTTTTCACAAAATCTGCCGAAGTTGCCACTCCATGGAAAATCTCGGAAAGATTGATGAGCTTTCCTCCAAAAGCTTCAGCAATAGCCTGCTGACCGAGACATACGCCGAGAATACTTTTTGTAGGAGCATATTTTTTTATTACATCCAATAAAATCCCTGCCTCTTCAGGAATCCCGGGGCCTGGTGAAAGGACTATTTTGTCGTATTTTTCAATTTCATCCAAGGTAATTTCATCATTTCTTACCACATCTACTTTTGCATTCAAAACCCTTTCAATGATTTGCACAAGGTTATAGGTAAAACTGTCGTAATTATCAAAAACCAACACTTTAATTTCCTGTTTTTCCTTATTTATATTGTTGTTCATTTTTTTCTTGTTTAAAGTTTAATTTACTCTTCATTTATTAGTTTTCAACCAAGCTTCCTGCCTTTTCTACTGCTTTTTTCAGGGCATTAAGTTTATTGTTGACTTCCTGCAGTTCATTTTCAGGGTCAGATTTTGCGACGAGTCCGGCTCCGGCCTGATAATACAAAGTATTGTTTTTACTTAAAAAAGTACGGATCATAATAGCCTGGTTACAGTCTCCGTTTAAGCCGATCATTCCGATGCAGCCACCGTAATAGCCGCGGGAATCTTTTTCATATTTGTTGATCAGCTGTAAAGCTTGATGTTTCGGTGCGCCGCTTAATGTTCCCTGCGGAAAGGTGGTGGCAACCATTTCATACGGATTTGTATTTTCCGGTAAATCTGCGGTTACTTCGCTTACCATGTGGATTACGTGAGAAAAAAGTTGTATTTCTTTCAATTTTGTAACAGTAACATTTTTCCCCAATTTTCCAAGATCATTTCTTGCAAGGTCTACCAGCATCGTATGTTCTGCATTTTCTTTAGCATCATTTTTTAAAGCTTCCACTGACTTGAGATCAGTTTCAAAATGCCCGGTCCTTTTGAAAGTCCCGGCAATAGGATGAATGGTAGCTTTGTTGTTTTTTATAATCAGCTGGCTTTCAGGGCTTGAGCCAAATAATTTATAATTTCCATAATCGAAAAAGAAAAGATACGGAGAAGGATTAATGTTTCGCAATGCACGATAAACATTAAATTCATCACCTTTGAACTTCTGCTCAAACCTTCTGCTTAATACCAGCTGGAAAACATCGCCCCGCATGCAGTGCTTTTGAGCGGTTTTTACAAGCTCAATATATTCTTCATCAGTAATATTGGATGTTTCTTTTCCGTTTTTTTCGAAAGGATAAATGATGGAATTCTGATTTCTGATCAGGCTTTCCAGCAGATAAAGCTCAGATTTTATACCCTTGATTTGGTTTTCAATGATATACATCTCGTCATTATAATGATTAATGGCGATGACGTATTGATACAGCCTGTACCGGAGGATCGGGATTTCAACTTCGGGGCTTTGTGCTTTCAGCATGATATTTTCAAAAAACTGAACGGCTTCAAAGCTTGTATACCCGAAAAGGCTCTGTGCAGTTTCTTCTACAGGATCTTTTGTTTTTTCACATTCAAAAATCTGGGAAAAGTTTTCAAAGATATCTGCAATTTTATGTTCGATGATAAATTGCTTTACAGGCTCTTCTCCCGGTAGTTTTATTTCATATTCATTAAGGTTTTTTATTTCAATTCCTGCAATGGCGTTAATAGCAATGAAAGAAAAATTATGATCAATATTTTTAGCATCCGAACTCTCCAGAAGAATTGTATCCCGGAACTTATCCCGAAGCTGCAGGTAAATATTCATCGGGGTTTTAAGGTCTCCCAATGCTTTTTTGGATACGGTTTTTATTTTTATTTTTTTAGTCAACATCTGCTGTGTATTATTCAATTGTATTTAAACAAAAAAAGACTTCAACGCACACGTCAAAGTCTTTATATATTGTTTTAAGTATTATTCCTGCTGTACAAATTAACAACATGATCCTACTTCCAGACCCGACGAAGAGTTTGAAAGCCACCACCAAATATTGTTGCTTATATTAAACATATGGCAAATGTATGGAATTTTTTAATACAAAAAATAAAAATAATGAAATTAAACGTATATAAAATTGAAGATCTTTTATTTCAGTTGTTGCAGTTCTTTCTTTAGTTCTTCTATTTTAATTGAATAATTTTCGTCAGGATAAGTTTTTGTGTAATCTTCTAAAGCAGAAATATATTCTTCAATGAAATCTTTATTTGTTTTGTCAGCTTCATATTTTATTCTTGCTTTTTCTATCGGGGCTTGTTTTTCATACTTTAAAAGTAATTTTCCTTCTTCGGATTCATGATAAAGAATAACGATATTTTTTTCGTAACCCGGAATGAATTTCACAGGAAAAGGTTTTTCTTTCTGCGGAATCCTGATAGCATTTTCTATAGGATAGATCGCCGCCGTAGTTGTAGAAAAGAATGTAGTAACGTATTTTCCGTCCTGCTTTTTTACAATGGCTTCATAATCATGGATATACTGTTCGTTTAAGGTAGAATTCGTCTCTACATCAGAGGTGATTATGGCTGTACTTTCTACGCCGTATTTATTGAGAAACCAGGCGTTCAAAAACTGTCCGCCAATGCCATTTAATATAGACAAAGGGAGTATTGGGACTAAAAACCACCACTTTTTCGTTACCGCAGACAGCAGTCCGAAGAGGAAAAAAACAATAACCACCGTGTAAAAACCATGATGGCTGGTGAAGAATAGAACTTTTGAAACGAAAATCATAGTTTTAGTTTAAAATTACTTAAATATAATCATTATGAATTACAATCTTTACTGAAAAATATAGTCAAAATGGACAGATGTCATGATTTTACAAGTTTATTTTTTATATTTTTGCTTAAATAATTTATAGAAAAAATAATGAAAAAAGTATTAGCAATCGCATTTATCGGAGGTTTATTGGTAGCTAACTGCTCAAAGAAGCCTAATCATGACTTACAAGACAGCAACACTATGCTGCCGGAACCGGACGCTCCTACAGTAGTTCAGGATTCCAGCGCAACAACACGTGATACTCCTGAAGCAGACGTAAATGCAGCAGTATCCGTTCCTGCAAAAGATGCAAAAGCAGATACTCTTACCAAGTAATAATGAAAAAATTATTTTTGACAGGATGTCTGGGTATGCTGATTGTTTCCTGTTCCAAAAAAGAAAATACGCCGGTAGAAATCTCGGGCTCCGAAAGCTGATCTTTCCGGTGACCAGATTATCGAAACGCTGGACTGCTCCGGCTGCCATTCGGTAAATGAAAGAATGATAGGACCTTCTTATCAGGAGATCGCAGATAAATATTCTGAAAAGGATATTGAATTGCTTGCTTCAAAAATCATAGAAGGCGGAAGCGGGGTATGGGGAAGCGTTCCAATGGCGCCCCATCCTCAGGTGTCTAAAGATGATGCTAAAAAAATGGTGGAATATATTTTGACTTTAAAGAAAAAGTAGAAAATGTCCGCCGAAAAAACCAGTCTGCACGCAAGAAATCTGCATCGCGATCCTTACGATT
Source organism: Chryseobacterium daeguense DSM 19388 (assembly GCF_000430825.1). GTDB lineage: Bacteria > Bacteroidota > Bacteroidia > Flavobacteriales > Weeksellaceae > Chryseobacterium > Chryseobacterium daeguense. The sequence goes on from NZ_AUMT01000001.1 coordinate 269,473, forward strand.
TTGATCAGCTTATTTCTTGTGTGCCGGAACTGAAACATTATGTCTTCAAAAATTCTTATCAAACGGCAACGATTAATTTTAGCATTCCAGAAGCCGTAAAATTACTTAATAAAGCTTTATTAGAGCATTTTTATAACATTCAGAGCTGGGATATTCCGGATACTAATCTTTGTCCTCCCATTCCCGGAAGGGCAGATTACATTCATTATATTGCGGATTTATTGGCCGGGCAACAGAATGAAGTTCCGAAAGGCCCCTCCATACAAGGCCTGGATATCGGAACAGGGGCGAATCTTATCTATCCTTTAATTGCCCATAAATCTTATGGCTGGAAGCTTTTGGGTACAGATATTAATGAAAAATCTCTGGAAAATGCGCAGAAAATTTTAGATCATAATCCTGATTTGTTATCTGTAATTGAATTAAAACACCAGCTCAATCCCGATCATATATTTAAATGTATAATTACTTCAAAAGACAGGTTTACTTTTTCCATGTGTAATCCTCCGTTTCATGATTCTGAAGAATCTGCACTAAAGGAAAATCTCAGAAAAACAAAAAACCTGAACCGGTCAAAAGTCAGCAAACCCTTGCTGAATTTTGGAGGACAACAGTCTGAGTTATGGTGCGACGGCGGTGAATTGGCCTTTATTACAAAAATGATCCATGAAAGCAGGCTGTATTCATCACAGATACTTTGGTTTACATGTCTGGTTTCAAAAAAAGATAATCTTTTCAAATTGACTTCGCTTTTAAAAAAGCTGAAAGCCATAGATGTCAAAATAATTGATATGGCTCAGGGCCAGAAGATCAGCAGAATATTGGCCTGGACTTTTATTCCTCAGCAAAACCATATAGACTGGTTCTTATAATTTAGATTTAAAAATCTTTTGAATTAAATTTTATATGAAATAAATGAGATTTCTGAGAAAAGCCATTGACCATCAATTCAAAAATCACTAATTTTGCACGTTATTTTAAATAAATACAATGCAATTATCAGAACAAGAAATCATTAGACGAGAAAAGCTGAACAAGCTTGTTGAAATGGGAATTAATGCGTTCCCTGCAGATGAATATGTAATTACAGATACTACAGAATCTATAAAACAGGATTTCGCTGATAATAAACAGGTTAAGATTGCAGGGAGATTAATGTCAAGAAGAATCCAGGGAAAGGCTTCTTTTGCTGAACTGCAGGACTCTACAGGCAGAATCCAGGTATATTTTAACAGAGATGAGATCTGTACAGGTGAAGATAAAACTTTGTATAATGAAGTGTACAAACACCTTTTAGATATAGGAGATATTATTGGTATTGAAGGAGAATTGTTCACGACCCAGGTGGGTGAAAAAACAGTTTTGGTAAAAAATTTCACACTTCTTACTAAAGCTTTAAGACCTTTACCACAAGCAAAAACAGACGAAAACGGAGTAGTGCATGACGGATTTACAGATCCTGAATTAAGATACAGACAACGTTACGTAGACTTGACGGTAAATCCTCAGGTAAAAGAAATTTTCGTTAAAAGAACAAAATTGTTCAACGCAATGAGAACTTTCTTCAATGATGCCGGATATTTTGAAGTTGAAACGCCAATTTTACAGTCAATTCCGGGAGGAGCTGCGGCAAGACCATTTATCACACATCATAATGCTTTGGATATTCCATTATATTTAAGAATTGCAAACGAATTATATCTAAAAAGATTAATCGTGGGTGGTTTCGACGGAGTTTATGAATTCTCAAAAAACTTCAGAAATGAAGGGATGGACAGAACCCATAATCCGGAATTTACAGCAATGGAAATCTATGTAGCGTACAAAGATTACAACTGGATGATGGATTTCACGGAGAAACTATTGGAATTCTGTGCAGTTCAGGTAAACGGAACTACAAAAGCAACTTTTGGAGAGTATGAAATTGATTTCAAAGCACCTTACCCGAGAGTTTCGATGACGGAAGCTATCCAGAAATTTACAGGTTTTAATATTACCGGGAAAACGGAGCAGGAACTATATGACTTCGCAAAATCCATCGGTATTGAAGTGAATGAAACCATGGGTAAAGGAAAATTAATTGATGAAATTTTCGGTGAAAAGTGTGAAGGAAACTTCATCCAGCCGACTTTCATTACAGATTATCCTATTGAAATGTCACCTTTAACCAAAAAGCACAGAAGCAAAGAAGGCCTTACCGAGCGTTTTGAATTAATGGTTTGCGGAAAAGAAATCGCGAATGCTTATTCGGAGCTTAATGACCCTATTGACCAGAGAGAGCGTTTCGAAGAGCAAATGAAGCTTTCTGAAAAAGGAGATGATGAAGCGATGTTTATCGACCAGGATTTCCTTAGAGCGCTGGAATACGGAATGCCGCCAACATCAGGTTTAGGAATCGGGATGGACAGGTTAATCATGTTCTTAACGAATAATGCATCCATCCAGGAAGTGCTGTTCTTCCCTCAGATGAAGCCGGAAAAAACTGTTCCTCAGGTAGAGCTGGGTGAAGATGAGAAAGTGATTCTTGAAATCTTAAATTCTCAGGAAGAGCCGTTCTCTTTAGCCGAAGTAAAGGAGAGAAGCCAGCTGTCCGGTAAAAAATGGGACAAAGCTTCAAAAACTTTAACTAAAAATAATCTGGTGAAAGTAGAGAAGATCGACGAAAATGTTTTGATGAAACTGGTTTAAAAATATTTTAATACATTTATAAGCGGGAAATATATTCCTGCTTTTATTTTTTATAAACTTTACTCTATTTTTTTGATATGTTTGATCTTAGCAAGGCATGGGAACTTATAAATACTAAGTTGGAATTTTGGTTTCAAGAGTTTGTGAAAATTCTTCCTAACCTTTTACTGGCTTCTTTAGTTTTAGTTATAGGTTTTTGGATGGCAAAATATATAAGAAGAGCTTCTCATAAAATATTTGGAAGAATATTTACTAATCATACAATAAATCATTTATTCAGTACTTTCACTTATGTAGCAGCTTTAGGGATTGTTATCTTCACAACGTTAAGTATTTTAAAACTTGACAAAGCGGTTACTTCAATTCTTGCCGGAGCAGGTATTCTCGGTTTGGCATTAGCTTTTGCTTTTCAGGACATTGCTGCAAATTTTATATCCGGGATTTTTATTACGTTCAGAAGGCCACTTAAGATTGGTGATATAGTTTCTATTAAAAATTATATGGGAAAGGTAGTGGAGATTAATCTTCGGGATACTGTAATTAAAACCTTTCAGGGTAAGATGGTAATTATTCCTAATAAGGATGTTTTTCAAAGCGCAATTGAAAATTATTCTCTTCTGGGAAAAAGAAGATTTGATCTTGAAATAGGGATTTCCTATAATGACGATTTGGAATATGCTGCAAAACTTGCTTTGGAGGCTGTAAAAGATATCGAAGGCCTAGATCCTTCTGAAGAAGTCACATTAGTATATACAGAATTTGATGAAAGTTCCATTAACTTTACAATCTGTTTATGGTGCAGCTCTACTGAACAGAGTCATTATTTAAGTATGGGGCATAAGGCAATTATTGCTATTAAAAAATCTTTTGATCTTCATAAGATTACCATCCCTTTCCCTATCAGAACTCTGGATGTTCAATGGCCGGAACATAAAACTAAATAAGCTTATTTTCTTTGCTTACTGAAAGAAATCATTAAATAAAATAAAAACGGAAGGATAAAAACAGATCCCAACATTAAAGCCCATCCTAAAGCTGAAATTGTCTTAGGAGCTGCTACATGTTCCAGCAAAGAAAGATGCTGCCCGTTGGCAAAAAGTATAATATTCGGGTTATGCTGATAAGTGGCTGCTACCAGAATCATAATAATTTGAAAGCCCGCTAAAGCTCTTACAGGAAGCAGTTTGCGCGTGTGCATTGCTCTTAAGATCAAAGCCAGGCAAATCGTTGCAAAAACTGTTGCCATCATTCCCAAAGGTTTCGAAAATACCCACATTAATAAAGGAATATCCGAAAGATAAGCCGTTACAAAAACCAAAATTCCGGTGATGACCACAAAGATCATGGTTTGTTTCGATTTTTTAATCATTAAACTTAATTCCACCTTGTCAATGGTTTCCCGTAAGGCAAAAACAGAAGCAAGATAAGCACAAATAGCCACTGTAAACAGCCCCACGGCAATTCCAAACCAGTTCAGCCAGCTGAAAATATATAGTTCTAAAAATCCTTTAGCCTCAGAATCTATGGAATGAGAGATTGTCGCAGCTGCAATTAATCCTAAAAAAAATGGAGTAAGTAAGCTCGAAAAATAAAAAATCTGCGTATAAACCTGCTGCCAGTCGTCTTTTACGGCATCATAATGTCTGAAAGTAAAAGCAGTTCCCCGCGCAATAATTCCTACCAGCATCAAAACCAGTGGAATATGAAGATACGTGGAAAGAGTAGTATAAATTTCAGGAAAACCTACAAAAAGTATAACAATCGCAATGATCAGCCACATGTGGTTCGCTTCCCAGACCGGCGCGATGGATTCATACATAATCACTTTGGTTTTCGGGCGGTTTTTTTTCTTGGTAAAAAGCTCCACAATTCCGGCTCCGAAATCAGCACCTCCCAGAATTACATAAAGACAAATCGAAAGCCAGAGAAAGCCTATAACTACATAAATCATGATTGCTTATTTTTAGAGTTAAACTGAGGATCGGTGGGATCATACAACTTCGGAACCATCTGTATCTGCCTTCTTAAAAGGAAAATGATGATTAAAGACAATGAAACGAAAATCGCAGTAAAAAAGTAAAATGAATACTGAATTCCGGGCATCGGTGTTACGGCATCTGCGGTTCTCATGATTCCGTAGATGATCCACGGCTGTCTGCCGACTTCAGTTACGGTCCATCCCGCTTCAAGTGCAATATATCCGAATGGAGAAGCTATTAAAAATGTTTTTAAAAGCCAGTTTTTCGTGAGCCATTCTTTTCTGAAAAAATAAGCATACAGATAAACCATTCCAATGATGATCATTACTACCCCGAAGAAGATCATAATCTGAAAAGCATAATGTACGACGGCAACCGGCGGCCATTCGTCTCTTGGGAAATCATTCAGGCCTTTTACCTCATGATTAAAATCGTTGCTTACTAAAAAGCTTAATACTTTTGGAATTTTTATAGCATACTTTATTTCACCTTTTTCTTCATCGGGAATTCCTCCAATTACAAAAGCGGCTCCTTTTTCTGTTTCAAAATGCGCTTCCATGGCAGCTAATTTGATAGGCTGTCTTTCCGCTACAGACTTTGCAGCAATATCGCCGCTTAAAGGGGCTCCAAACGCACCAATTAATGCAAACCCTGCAGCAATTTTAAATGCTTTTGTATGAAACTCTACATTCTTTTTTTTCATAATCAAATAAGCATGAACCCCCGCAACAGCAAATCCGGTGGCACAAAAAGCAGCTACCGTCATGTGTAAAGCCTGTGGAAACCATGCTTCATTAAACATTGCTTTTATAGGATCTATATTTAAATACTGTCCGTTTACATAATCAAATCCGGCAGGCGAATTCATCCAGGCATTGGCCGCAACCACTAAAATTCCGGAAGCTAAACCACTTAAACCAACTAAAAATCCACAGAACCAGTGGAACCATTTGTTGAATCTGTCCCATCCGTAAAGGAAGAAACCAATGGCGATGGCTTCAATAAAGAAAGCTGTTCCCTCTAAAGAAAAAGGCATCCCGAAAATGGGGCCTGCATGTTTCATGAATTGTGGCCAAAGAAGTCCCAGCTCAAAAGAAAGCATGGTCCCGGAAACGGCTCCGGTAGCAAAAAGTATGGCAACACCTTTACTCCAGGCTTTGGTGAGGCCTTTATACACTTCGTTTTTCGTTTTCAAGTATTTCCAGTGGGCAAATGCCATCAGAAAAGGCATTACCATATCAACACAGGAAAAAATAATGTGAAAACCGAGGGACATTGCCATCTGGGCACGGGCTGCCATGAAATCGTCCATAAATATCAATTTTTGAGTAAATAAATTTAAGCATAAATTAGAGATGTCCGGTATGATTTACAACAGTATTGGTTTGGAGAATAGGTTTTAACTTTGATATTTTTTAAAAGAAATCCACTCTGTAAGCTTTTAAAATTTTGTTTCAAATATTTTTAACATTAAAACAATAAGAATTTAGGTTTTTAATACTTAAATGAAGAAGATGAATGGTTGTATTGAAGTTAAGAAAATAAATTAATTAGCATTTTACTAAGAGTTAATTTATTAATTGTACTAAGTTTTTTAATATTAAAAATTTATAGTGCCTGAAAAAATCAACACTTCTAAAATGATTAAAATGTTGTGGAAAAATCACCTCTTTTTTGACACTTTTTAACTTTCATACCTCAAAAAAAATCACGATATTTGTGGGTCTTTGCAACAGGCAAAGCTTTAATATTTGATATGAGTCAGAAACAATATACAGCTAGTAGTATTCAGGCATTGGAAGGGATGGAGCACGTACGTATGCGTCCTTCAATGTACATTGGTGATGTGGGAGTGAGAGGTCTCCATCATTTGGTTTATGAAGTAGTAGATAACTCTATTGACGAGGCGTTGGCAGGATACTGCGATACTATTTTCGTCAGCATTAAAGAAGGGAACGGAATCGAGGTTAGCGATAACGGTAGAGGTATTCCGGTAGACTTCCACGAAAAAGAACAAAAATCTGCTCTTGAGGTTGTAATGACAAAAATCGGGGCCGGTGGTAAGTTTGATAAAGATTCTTACAAGGTTTCCGGAGGTCTCCACGGAGTTGGGGTATCGTGTGTAAACGCACTTTCCAATGAAATGGTGACAACCGTTTACAGAGACGGAAATGTTTATCAGCAGATATATTCCAGAGGGAAAGCACAGACTGGTGTTGAAGAGATAGGTCACAGCGATCAGAGAGGAACTAAGCAGTTCTTCCAGCCGGATGATACTATTTTTACAGAGCTTGTGTATAATTATGATACACTGGCAACCCGTTTAAGAGAGCTTTCTTATCTTAATAAAGGAATTACAATTACCCTTACAGATGAGAGAGAAAAGCTGGAAGACGGAACTTTCAGAACAGAAGTTTTCCATTCTGAGGGCGGATTAAAAGAATTTGTTGCCTATATAGACGGAAACCGTGAATCAATCATGGAAAATGTAATCTTCATGGAAGGTGAAAGAGATGAGATTCCGGTGGAAGTAGCAATGCGTTACAATACTTCATTCAACGAGAATCTGCATTCTTATGTTAATAATATCAATACGCATGAAGGAGGTACTCACTTAGCGGGTTTCAGACGTGCTTTGACAAGAACTTTGAAGAAGTATGCTGATGATTTGGGTATTCCACAGAAAGAAAAGGTAGAAATTACCGGGGATGACTTCCGTGAGGGACTTACAGCGGTGATTTCTGTAAAGGTAATGGAGCCTCAGTTTGAAGGACAGACCAAGACGAAATTAGGTAACTCCGAAGTTTCAGGGGCTGTAGATAAGATTGTAGGGGAGATGCTTACCAACTTTTTGGAAGAAAATCCAAATGAAGCAAAAATTATCGTTCAGAAGGTAGTTTTAGCTGCAAAAGCAAGACAGGCTGCGAAAAAAGCCCGTGAAATGGTTCAGAGAAAATCTCCGATGGGAGGTTCAGGACTTCCGGGTAAGCTTTCGGATTGCTCTTCAAAAGATCCTGCAGAATCAGAAATCTTCCTTGTAGAGGGTGACTCCGCGGGTGGAACGGCAAAACAAGGGCGTGACAGGTTTTTCCAGGCTATTCTTCCGTTAAGAGGTAAAATTTTGAACGTTGAAAAATCAATGCTTCACAAGGTTTACGATAACGAGGAGATTAAAAATATCTATACAGCACTTGGAGTTTCCGTAGGTACGGAGGAAGACAGTAAGGCTTTGAATATGTCTAAACTGAGATACCACAAGATCGTAATCATGACCGATGCCGATATTGACGGTTCTCACATCTCTACCCTGATTTTAACCTTCTTCTTCAGATACATGAAGGAATTGATTGAGAACGGATATATTTATATTGCTCAGCCCCCTTTATATTTATTAAAGAAAGGAAATAAAAAAGTATATGCCTACAACGAAAAAGAACGTGAAGAATTTACTTTAGATCTATCTCCTGATGGTAAAGGTGTTGAGGTTCAGCGTTATAAAGGTCTTGGGGAAATGAACCCAGAGCAGCTTTGGGAAACCACTCTTAATCCTGAACACAGGATCCTGAAGCAGGTAACAATAGACAATGCGGTAGAGGCAGACAGTGTTTTCTCCATGTTGATGGGGGATGAGGTGCCACCGAGAAGAGAATTTATTGAGAAGAATGCAAAATATGCTAAGATTGATGCATAATTAATTCTTGAAAATATAATATAAAAGACTTCAGAAATGAGGTCTTTTTTTATTTAGAAAATAATAAAATGTGTCAAAATATTATATAATTAAATTTAAAAAATATATTTTTGCGTCAAAATACAAACAAAGATGAAAAATTCACTTCTATCAACGTCGCTCGTTGCTGAGCATACTTTGTACAATACTTTAATTTACAATTCTTACAATATTTAATAAATAATTTTTTAACAATTATTAAGATTTCACTATTTTTGCTCAATTTTATAACCATGATGAAAATACTCTCTATCGGAGCATTGTCTATAGCTTCATTGTATTACGCACAAAGCTTTCCTGCGTCTGCAATTCCGGAAAACCTGAAAAAGAATGCCAACGCTGTCGTAAGGAAAGATCTTACAACAATTCAGATTAATAAAATTGATGATATTAAATATCAGTTTTATACTGTAACGACGGTCCTGAACAAAGATGGTGATTCTAATGCGCTCATTTATATTCCTTATGAAAAAGGTAATAGCATTTCAGATGTGAAAGTGACCATCTATGATGAATCAGGGAAAAAGATGAAATCATATTCAAAATCAGATTTTGGTGATTTCGCGAATAATAATCAGGGAACTTTTTATTCGGACAACAGGGTGATGGCTTTGTCTTACACGCCTACTCAGTACCCTTATACGGTGGAATTTTCTTACCAGATAGGTGATGAAAATACAATCTTTCTGCCAGATTTTATTCCGTTCAGATCTACCAATGTGGCGCTTGAAGAAGCCCAGATGAAAATTATCAATAAATCCGGAATTGAGCTTAAAACCAAAACATATCCTTCAAAGTACAATTATACTGCAGTTGCGGAGAGCGATAGCAATGGTGAAAAAACGTACACCTATAAAAATGTTCCGGCAATTGATGAAGCCTCTTTAGTTCCTGAGCCTGTAAAAATTTTACCAAAAGTAAGTTTTGCCTTAACGAAATTTAATCTGGAAGGAAAACAGGGCGAGCTTAATAATTGGCAGGATTTCGGATTGTGGTATTACAACAGTATTTTGCAGCCGGTTTCAGTTTCTACCCCTACGATTAAAGCAGAAGTTGCAGCTCTAAATTTACAGGGAACAACGGAAGAAAAAGTTAAAAAGCTTTATCAGCATATGCAGGCCAAAACACGTTATATTTTCGTGGCTTTGGGAATAGGCGGATGGCAGCCGATGCTCCCGGATGAGGTTCAGAAAAAAGGATATGGGGACTGTAAAGGTCTTACCAATTATATGAAAACCTTACTGGATGAAGCTGGGATTCCATCTTATTATTCGGTGGTCAATTCCGGGACGTCGCCGGTCTCATTTGATAAAGATTTCCCGAAAATGGGCGGGAACCATGTGATTTTGATGGTTCCTACGGAAAAAGGAAATATCTGGCTGGAAAACACTTCACAACAGGTGGCTTTCAATCATTTAAGTTATAGAACAACGGACAGGAATGTTCTTTCCATCAGAAAAAATGGAATTGAACTCATTGATACACCCACTTATCCTGCCGAACAGAACAAGGAAAAGCAGGTACTTAAGATTAAGCTTAACGAAGATAACAGCATTCTGGGAGAAGGAAACTTTTCCTATAGCGGAAGCCAGTATGACACTACCATGCCACTTGTTTCACTGTCTCCGAAAGAAAGAAATGAAGCGATGAGAAGCATGCTGAACATTCTTAATTTTGAAAAAGTAGAGCTGAAGAACCTGCTGAACGACAGAGATCATGCTATAACCAAGTATGATCTTGATTTTAAAGCCAACAATTATTCTAAAAATGCAGGCAGCAGTATGATTTTCAGGGCGGTACCTATTTATTCGGATAATGTTTATAAGACTGATGAAAACAGGGAACTGCCTTTTGAGCTGGGGCAGTCTTTTGAAGATGAATATGAAATTAATTTTACGCTTCCAAAAAATTATAAAATTGAGGAGTTACCGGAAAATGTTACCATTAATTCAGAGTTTGGAATGTATAAGCTGAACTTTGTGAAAAATGGTGAAGAGCTAAAGGTAAACAGAACGATCAGAATCAATAAAGGTCTTTATCCTAAAGAAAAATACAACGATTATATCAATTTCAGAAAAAAAACGATAAACATAGACAATTCAAAAATTTTAATATCTAAAATCTAAGCATGAAAAAAGTACTGATGATAGCTTTATGCTCAATGAATTTTATATTCATTGGGGCTCAAAAACATGAATTCCTGGAAACTCCAAAGTTCAATGATGCAGATTTATCAAAACAAAAATCTGCTCTTGATGAAAATGCTCCTGCGGAAATTTTATATAAATCATTGCATTTTAGTATTGATAATACTACAGGAAATCTGGTGAAAAAGGCTTTTTACAGGGTCAAAATTTATGATAAAGATAAAGCTGAAGACTGGCTGAATCTTGAAATTCCACTCTATCAGAGCAGTGGAAGTGATCAGGAATCTCTTTCAAAGATAAAGGCTTTTACTTATAACCTTGAAAATGGCGCTGCCGTTGCTACAAAGGTTGATAAAAGCTCAAAATATAAAAGTAAGGAAAGTAAATATGTTTCAATTACAAAATTTGCGTTTCCAAATGTGAAAAATGGTTCGATAATAGAATATCAGTATGAGGTTTTGTCGCCGTTTTTGTTTACTGTTCCTGAAATCTTAATAGAAACAGACACCCCTTCACTTTATACGGAATATGTTCTGGATACCCCTTCAAATATTGCTTATAACGTAAACTATACAGGTTCTTTGATTCCAAAATACAGAATGATGGAAGAGAAAATGATGTATGGGATGAATTACAAAACATACCGATTTGGATATGATAATGTAAAAGGCTTTAAAACTGAAAGATTCGTTAATAATGACAGAAATTACAGAACAAAAATAAGTGCGGAGCTTCATTCTACGAATTTTAGGGAACTTAAACTGTATTCTTCTTCCTGGGAGCAGATCAAACAGAGGCTCTATGATAATGAAGATTTCGGTGGAGAATTGAAAAAAACGAAGCTGGCAAAAGAAAATATGCCGGCTGCTATTTCCGGAATTTCAAATGAAACTGAAAAAGCCAATGCTATTTTTAATTACGTAAAAAACACATTCACATGGAATAAAGACCGTGGAATTTATGTAGAAGACGGAATCAAAAAAATGCTTGAAACCAAGACCGGGAACGCTGCAGAAATGAATCTTTTCCTGGTAATGATGCTTCGTGAAGCGGGAATTAAGGCAGATCCGCTTGTCATTTCCACAGTGAGCAACGGTTTGATCAATCTTGCTTCACCCAATGTTTCAAACATGAATTTCGTTATTGCTGCTATCCAGACTAAAGATGGCTTTCACCTTTATGATGCTACGGCAAAGCAGTCTTCAATGGACCAGCTTCCTCCGCGAGACTGGAACCAGTTCGGTATTTTAATAGCCAAAGAAAAAGTACAGCAATTATCGATGGTTAACGCAAAAACAAGCTACACTTATCTTACTGCCGAGGCCAAAATAAATGACGATGGAAGTATTTCCGGAACATATTCTGATAAGGATACAGGAACGTACGCCATGTTTGCAAAGGAGAATTATGATGATAATTCCGAAAAATATAAGAAGCAGTACAAGGAAAATTTTTCTATTGATTTTACAAATATTGATTCTAAAGTTCTTGAAAACGGAGATTTTGAAAGTACAATGAAGTTTTCTTCTGATAACCTTATTGATAAAGTCGGTAAGAAAATAATCATCAATCCGATGTTGTTTTTAAATAAAAACTCAAACGAATTTGATCAAACGGAAGAAAGAAAATACACCATTGATTTTACTTCGTCTTTCACAAGGGTGAAAAAGATTGTTCTTGAGATTCCTGACGGATACATCATTGAAGAGATGCCTAAAAACAAGAAAATCATAACCGACGATAAGGAGATAGAGTACAGCTATATTGCTGAGCAAAAAGGAAATAAGCTGGAAGTGGTTTCTACAACAAAAATCATGAGCCCGGATTATCCGAAAGAGTATTACCCTGCCTTCAAACAAATCTGGGGAGTGGCTTCCAAACAGGAAAATCAGGTAATAAGTCTCGTTAAAAAATAAGAAATAACAACAAAATTCAAATAATTCTGCAAACCATTCATTTTTTGAATGGTTTTTGCATATAAGAAAGAAAATCAAACTATGAAAAATACCATTGCTGCTATAGCACTTTCCACGTTTTTCTTTTTTTCTGCCTGCAAAAAATCTGAAAATACCAATATTGATACAACAAAAACGGCAACCACTCAACCTGAAAAATTTACAGTAGACTCTGTAAAAATGAATGATTCTATTAAGCTTGCTGATTCTTTAATGGTACAATATTCTTCTAAAATGCTGGTTTTTCCTTCCATTAAAGATAAAAAGCTATTGGATAGTATTTATTTTACGAATAAAAATATTCAGGATTTCTCGAAAAAAGGTATTCAGGCTTTGCTTGAAAAAAATAAAAATGAATATTTTAATACAGTTAAAAAGGACTCTAAAGACTGGCTTGCAGATATTAGATACGCTCAAAAGTGGTATTCTGATACCGGAATGAATATGAAATCGAACATCAATGATTATCTTCATATTGAGTATGCATGGGGTTCTTATGAAGGTGGAGCACATGATAATTATGGTTTTTCAGAAAGAGTTTTTGATCTTAAAAACAATAAAAAAGTTGAGTTAAAAGATATCACATCCATGCCTAAAAATGAGCTGGAAAAATTATTAATGAAAAACATCAATAAAGTAAACAGTGGAACCACTGATGGAAATGGGAATATCAACAATTCAGAAATGCTGCTGGTAGATAAAATCCCGGCAACGGATAATTTCTATTTTGATGAAAAAAATCTTTATTTCCATTACAGTCCATACGAAATCACGGCTTTTGCGGCGGGTGATATTACAATTCCTGTCTCATGGGAAGAGCTGAAGGGAAAATTAAATTCGGAATTTCAATCCAGGATGAAAATAAAATAATATTAAATTTTAAATAAATTCAGTTTTGTTTTTTTGCAAAAAAAATTAAACTTAAATAGAGGCGGCATAAACTTATTTTAATATTATTTTTAAAATAAGTTTATATTATTTAGTTGCTCATTTTCAGATGTTAATTTGTATTGTCTATGGAATATTTTTTGCTACTTTATTTAGTAAATTCCAAATGATGACAAAAACCACCACTTTCCTAGCAATGTCTTTACTGCTCATATTTTCTTCTTGTAAAGAAAATAAATCAAAACCAGTTGCAGGCCAGCAAGCTTCTGAACAAAATTCAGAAAATCTTAAAATTGATTCTTTGGAGTTCAAAGATTCTGCTCAGTTATTTTCAAATGTAAAAATAGACTATAAATCAAAAGTTTTACTTTTTCCGGACTGGAAAGGAAAAAAAATGCTTGACAGTATTTATTTTAAATATAAGGGATTGAAAGATTTTTCCAGAGAAGAGCTTCAGAAAGCGATGGAGAATGAGAAAAATATGTATTATGCTGATCTGAAGAAACAGAATGAAGAAGATAAAAGCATGCCCGAAAGCCTATGGATGGCAGATTCTAAAATGAAGATTAAGTCTAATGAAAATGGCTTTCTTCACATGGAATACAGTATGGAATCCAATAATGGAGGCCCATACAGCAATGAAGTTTTCCAGGATAAAGTTTTTGACCTTAAGAATGATAAAAAAGTTGAGCTCTCAGATATTACTTCTTTAGCAAAAACCGATATAGAAAAGTTATTAAAACAAAATGCAGCAAAGATAACCTTTAAAAATGAAGGTTCTGAAAAACCGATCATATTATCAGAGGAACTGTATGATACAAATAGTAAACTTACTTTAAATAATTTTTATTTCGACCAAAAAAATCTGTATTTCCATTACAGCCCGGGAGAAGTGGCCATACACGCTCTGGGAAATATAGTAATCCCCATTTCTTGGGAAGAGCTTAAAGGAAAGCTGAATCCTGAGTTTCAAAACAGGATGAAATAAAATAATAAGACTATCATTTAAAATCAATAAATTAAACAACAAATGAAAAACTACTTAAAAGGCACCATATTTTCAGGCCTGCTTTTACTGTCTTTTGCGTGCAATAAAAAAGAAAATCACCAGAGCAAGCAGCAAAATAATACAACAGAAAACTTCAGAGTTGATTCCCTTTCATTGAGCGATTCTAAGAAAGTATTTGATTCTGTTACCGTTGATTATTATTCAAGGCTGTTGGTTTTTCCTGATCTGAAGGATAAAACGTTGCTTGACAGCATTTATTTTGATAAAAAAGGACTTGCTGATTTTTCTGCAAAGGGACTGACGGATAATTTTACAAAAGAAACTAAAGCATACTATGATTTTGTAAATAAAAACCGCAAAAATGCTGATATTCATTATAAGCAGACATGGGAATATGCTTCAGATATGAAGATGAAATCTTATGAAAACGGATATCTTCATATTCAGTATTATAAAAAAGAAACCGAAGGGAAAACCCGTGGAACAGCTGATTACACTGAAAAAGTTTTTGATATTCAAAATAATAAAAAAGTAGAGTTAACTGATATTACCACGGCTTCAAAGGAAAAACTGTCTACAATCCTGCAGGAAAATTTCGATAAAAATGATAAGAAAATAAAGTTTGCAGATCTTACAGTAAAGAAAATTGTGCCTAACAATAATTTTTATTTTGATAAGAATAATTTATATTTTCATTATAATATGAATGTCTTCATGCCGGGTTATCCGATGGGGGATATTGTGGTTGCTGTATCCTGGGATAAACTGGAAGGTCAGATTAATCCTGCTTTTAAAGAAAGAATGAAAATTAACTAATATTAATGCTTCCAATTCAGGAAGCATTTTTTATTTTTGCAGCAATGGAAAAAGTAGCTTTTATCATCAATCCTTTTTCGGCCAAAAAAAACTATCAGCCTTTTCTTAATGAGCTGAAAGCAAAGGTCAAAGATCCTTTATATTATATTTCGGAATCAATATTTGGAACGGATGATTTTATCCAGAAACATTTTCACGAGGTAGATTTTTTTGTAGCGATAGGGGGAGACGGAACTATCTCAACGGTAGCGCGTAATATTATCAACACAGATAAAATCCTCGCTATATTTCCGGCTGGTTCGGGAAACGGATTCTCCAACGAAACGCAGTTCAGCAAAAACCTGGATGAGCTTTTGGAAAAGCTTCAGGAAAAAAAATCCCGTAAGATTGATACTTTTACAGTGAATGACAGGCTTTCCATTAATGTTTCAGGAACGGGATTTGACGGGAAAGTGGTTAAAGAATTTGAAAAAACAAATCGGGGCTTTAAAAATTATATCAAAGTATCCTTAAAAACCTTTTTCAGCTATAAACCGATTAAAGTTAAATTCTTAAAGGAAGAATACAAACAGTACAACGGAAAATACCTTATGGTGAATATCGCAAATACGCGTCAGTTTGGTAACAATGCCTATATTGCTCCCAATGCAAGTAAAAGCGACGGTCTCGTGGATATGGTTTTGGTTAAAAAATTTCCACTGACTTATTCACCTCTTTTTGCTTTCAGGATGTTTACAAAAAAGCTTAAGGATGATGATTACATCACTTATCTTCCGGTTTCCGAAATTGAATTTAAGGTTAATACCAAAAACTGGCATCTGGATGGTGAATTCAACAAAATAAAATCTCCTATTCATGTAAAAGTACAGCCTTCAAGCTTGAATATTTTGATATAAGCCTAAGAAATTTTATCTGGATTGATTATTTTAAAATCTGATATATTATACACAGTAATAGATGCTTCGACTCCGCTCAGCATGATAACTCTAATACTAATTATTTTATTTAACAATAAGTAGCAACGTCATGCTGAGCGGAGTCGAAGCATCTATTAAAGAATATCAATTAATTTTAAAATTAAATTTCCAATTTCTTTTCCACGTCATGTGGATGATCCAAAGAATATTTCAATTGAGTTTTATCCAGTTGTTTTTCCCAGTTCGCCACAACTACGGTTGCTACAGAATTTCCAATTACATTCGTTAAGGCACGACATTCACTCATAAACTTATCAATTCCTAAAATAAGGGTCATTCCTGCAATCGGAATTTCAGGAACTACGGCAAGCGTGGCAGCCAATGTTACAAAGCCGGCTCCGGTAACTCCGGCAGCACCTTTAGAACTCAACATCGCCACTAGAAGCAGCATGATCTGCTTTTCAATGGGAAGATGAATATTTAAAGCCTGGGCAATAAATAGTGAAGCCAGTGTCATATAAATATTGGTCCCGTCCAGGTTGAAAGAATATCCGGTAGGTACCACTAATCCTACAATTGCCCTCGAGCATCCTGCCTTTTCAAGCTTCTCCATGATTCCCGGAAGTGCAGATTCTGATGAGCTTGTTCCCAACACCAGAAGCAGTTCTTCTTTAAGGTAGTACATAAGTTTGAATATGTTAAAACCATTGTACCATGCTACAGCTCCCAAAATAATGACTACAAAAAGAGCAGAAGTAATATAGAAGGTCCCGACAAGAAATATCAGGTTTAACACCGAATGCAGTCCATATTTTCCAATAGTAAAAGCCATCGCACCGAATGCTCCGATAGGTGCAAGCTTCATCAGCATATGGACAATTTTAAAAACAGGTGCCGAAAGATCCTGTAAAAAATTGGTTATTTTGTGGCTTTTTTCTTTTGTTAAAACCAGCGCAACCCCCATCAAAATAGCAACTAACAGCACCTGGAGGATATTTTCGCCTACCAGTGGACTAAACAGAGTTTCCGGGATAATATTCATGATGAAACCTGTGAGTGTGGTTTCATGGGCTTTTTGCTGATATTGCGAGACATCGCCTGAAAGAGTAGCGGGGTCAATATTCAAACCATGTCCTGGCTGTAAAAGATTACCCACAACTAAACCGATGATCAAGGCTAATGTTGAAAATGTAATAAAGTAAATCATTGCTTTTACCGCAATTCTGCCTACTTTTTTAAGATCTGTCATGTGAGCAATTCCCAACGTGAGTGTAATGAAAATCACCGGAGCGATAATCATCTTTACAAGTTTGATGAATCCATCACCCAAAGGCTTCATTTTTTCACCCAATTCCGGATAAAATCTTCCTAAGAGTATTCCCGCAATAATTGCGACAATTACCTGAAAATAAAGTTGCTGGTAAAATTTTTTTGATTTCAATGAAATTATTTTTGAAGGGCGAAAATTAAGAAAATTTGCTTTAAAATATGATAAAAGTCATGAAAAGTTTCGGCGGGGCTGAAAGCCCCGCCGAAACTAAAGTATTTAATTCAAGAAAATTCAAGTTTTCTGAAACCTTGAAGGTTTAAAAAAATTACTCCACAGCTACAGAATCATCACCTCGTCCATCAGCAACTGCATGTATGGTTCCGTTATCATCAATAAGAATCATTTCCGTTCGTCCTATCTGGTTCCATCTTTCGGCTTTGTAGCCCAGCTTTTCCAGGTCTTTAATGGTGGTTTCAGGGAAGTTTTTTTCAAAAGCCACTACTTCAGGAAGCCATTGATGGTGAAATTTTGGAGCATTAACGGAAATATTGGCGTTTAGTTTAAAATCAATTACATCTACAATCGACTGATAAACCGAAGTAGGAATAGTAGTTCCACCCGGTGTTCCAACCACCATATAAGGCTTTCCGTTTTTAAGAACAATGGTAGGAGTCATTGATGAAAGCATTCTTTTGTTAGGCTTAATGGAGTTAGCTTCACCGCCCACTGCTCCGAACATATTTGGGACACCTGGTTTTATGGAGAAATCATCCATCTCGTTATTCAAAAAGAAGCCGGCTCCGGAAACTACCACTTTACTGCCATATAAACCGTTAAGGGTTGTGGTTACCGCGGCTGCATTTCCTTCCTTATCAATTACAGAAATATGCGTTGTCTGGGTTGATTCTTTAGGCTGCTTAATTATTTTTCCGACTTCAGAACTTGGAGTGGCTTTATTAAAGCTGAAACTTTTCCATCTGTTTTTTAAATAATCATCAGAAATTAAATAAGAGGTTTTATCCTGAATAAAATCTGGGTCACCCATATATTCAGCTCTGTCGGCGAATGCTCGTCTTTCTGCCTCTACCATGATCTGGACGGCCTTTGTAGAGTTTTGCTGGTATTTTTCTAAATTTTCATAGCTTGCCATTTTCAGCATTTGGGCAAGTAGAATTCCACCACTTGAAGGCAATGGCATAGAAACTACATTGCTACCTTTATAATTGAATTCCAGCGCTTTTCTTTCTGCTACCTTATAGTTTTTTAAATCTTCCAAAGTAATAATCCCGTTTCCTTTTTTCATTTCCGAAACCAGAAGCTCGGCTGTTTTCCCTTCATAAAATCCTTTTAAACCAGATTTTTGGATTAATTTTAATGTTTCGGCTAATTCTTTCTGAACTAAAATATCTCCTGCTTTCCAGGGAACACTTTTAATAAAAACAATGGGCGATGAATTATGTTTCTGGAAATATTCTTTGCTGGAATTTAAAAGTTCAGCTTCCTGATCAGTAATCGCAAATCCTTTTTCGGCAAGATCAATCGCAGGTTGAATCAATTGATTCATAGGAAGTTTACAATATTTGAGCGTGGCAAAAAATCCTGCTACACTTCCGGGAACTCCTACTGCCAGTCTGCCGTTTTGAGAAAGATCTGTATTGGCTTTCCCTGTTTTATCAACATACATATCGTGAGTTGCCTTTTGAGGAGCAGTTTCTCTGTAATCTATCGCGAATTTTTCGCCGTTATTTTTCACTCCAACTAAGAAACCGCCGCCACCGATGTTTCCGGCCTGAGGATAAACTACCGCTAATGCATATTGTGTTGCAACAATTGCATCATACGCATTACCACCCATTTTCAGAACTTTTGCTCCGGCCTCACTGGCAAGGGGATGGGCGGAAACTACAACGCCCTTATTTTTTACCTTGACATCCTTTACGATATTGATATCTGTGTATTGCGCTGAAATAGTGCTGCTAAAGAGGATTAGCGAGAAAATAATCTTTTTCATTTGTAATTTTTATTGCCGAATTTACAATTTTGTTTTAAGATAGGGTCTAAAATATTTATTTTTGCTTTTGATCAACTAATAAAATCTAAAAATGGAATCCTATACGGAAAAAATACTAATTACAGGTGCATTAGGACAAATAGGCACCGAACTTACAAACAGGCTTGTTGAGATCCACGGAGATAACGTGGTGGCTTCCGGGCTGGACAGATGGCAGCAGGGGATTACTGCTGCAGGTCACTACGAAAGAATGGATGTTACCAACACCCAATTGGTAAGACAGGTCATTAAAGATTATGAAATCACTACTGTCTATCATTTGGCTTCATTATTGTCCGGTACATCAGAAAAGCAGCCGATTTTTGCCTGGAAATTAAACCTTGAGCCACTGCTTCATTTTTGTGAAATGGCAAAAGAAGGGTTGATTAAAAAGATTTTCTGGCCAAGCTCTATTGCAGTTTTTGGAAAAGGAATTCCAAAGGAAAATGTGGAGCAGGATGTAGTTTTGAATCCTACCACCGTTTACGGAATTTCAAAAATGGCAGGTGAAAAGTGGTGCGAATATTACTTCGACAAGCATGGAGTAGACGTAAGAAGTATCAGATATCCGGGACTGATTTCATGGAAAACTCCTGCAGGAGGAGGGACTACGGATTATGCTGTTGAGATTTTTTACGAAGCTATTGAGCAGGGAAAATATACAAGCTTTATCTCCGAAAATACAGGAATGCCGATGCTTTATATGGATGATGCAATTAATGCAACATTGAAATTAATGGAAGCTCCAAAAGAAAGTTTAACAGTTCGTTCATCATATAATCTGGGTGGAATGTCTTTCACTCCAAAGGAACTTGCAGAGGAAATCAAAAAAGAAATTCCTGGTTTTGAGATTGATTATAAACCGGATTTCAGACAGGCAATTGCAGATTCATGGCCGGCTTCCATTGACGATTCTGTAGCTAAAAAAGATTGGGGATTATCTTACGATTTCGGTATTTCGGAAATGACAAAGGACATGATCAAAAATTTAAAAGTAAAATTGAATAAAAATTAATTGCTTAAAGTAATAGTTTAAATAAAATATATTTTAACATCTGATTATCAGTTGTTTTTAAAGTTTAAATAAAATTAAGTTTAAATGATATTATTAACCTTCAACATCTTGAATCTTGAAGCTGAACCAAAAAACAGCAATGCAATTTCTGAAGAAGAGAGGTTGAAAATTACAGTTGATAATACCAAAGCTATTCTTAGAATTTTAGATATTCATGATACTAAAGCAAGTTTTTTTGTTGAAATCTCTTTGTCAAAAAAACTGGAATACTTACTAAAAGCAATTTCATCCAAAGGGCATGAAATTGCTTTTTACAATAAAAACTCCAGCCTTACGGAAATAGAAGAAGCAAAGAAAAATATTCAGGAATCTTTGGAAAAACAGGTTCGTGGCATTCGTCAGAAAGATTTTAAGCAGCCTCAGGAAAGTTTAAAGCTGCTGGAATTTAATTATGTTTCCAATATCGACAACGCCAATATTCTGTTTCCTTTCAAACGTCTGAAAAGGGATACTGAAATCATCGAAGAGGATGGATTAAGTATTGTTCCGGAAAGTATTTCGCCTTACAGCCAGCTGCCGTATAATGATTTTGTATTTCAGATTTTACCGACGAAGTATTACCAGAGCATGGTTTTTGAAACCCTCAAAAACGACGATTTTGTTTTGATTTATTTGAGTTCCTGGCAGTTTACAGATTTTACTACCCATAAGTTTGGAATTCCTTTTTACCGGAAGATCAATTCGGGCAAAAAAATGGAGGACAAATTAGATGCCCTCCTTACCTGGATCAACGAGAAAGAAATGGCTACTTCCCGTATGAAAGATTATATTTTTTAAATAGGTTGCAGATATTAGGTTTTAGGATTTAGTAAAAACTTTAAACTTTAAATTCTGAACCTTGAACATTTATGCCAGTTCAAAAAGCGTAATTTCCGGCAGTACCCCGACTCTTCCGGGATATCCCAAAACTCCGAAACCTCTGTTTACATACAGCATTTTTCCTTCGCTTTCATATAAATCCGCCCATTTTGGGTAACGGTACTGAACGGGAGACCATTTTACATTTTTAAGATCCAAACCAAACTGCATTCCATGTGTGTGACCGGAAAGTGTCAGATGAACGTCTGCCGGGTGTTTTTTCACCACGTAATCGAAATGGGTTGGATCATGGCTCATTAAAATTTTTGTGGCGGATTCTGGTACGTCTTTTAAAGCATCGTCCAGTCTTCCAAATTGTGGAAAAGGCTTTAAACCCCAGTTTTCAACACCAAGAATGTATATTTTTTCGCCGTTCTTTTCGATAATTCTGTGCTCATTTCGAAGCATATCGAATCCGGCTTGTTTTTCATAGTCTATCAGCGTGTCAAGGTTTTTCTTTTTTGCTTCTAATGAAGTCCAAGTTACATAATCACCATAATCGTGGTTTCCAAGGACTGCAAATTTCCCGTCTTTTGCCTTAATTTTAGAAAATAAAGGAATAAAAGGCTTGAACTCATCTGCGACATTGTTCACCATATCTCCCGTAAAAAGAACCAGATCGGGATTCTGTTCATTGATTAATTCAATGGCGTGTTCTAATTTGCCGGGATCAGAAAAACTTCCGCTGTGAACATCTGAAATCTGTATAATTTTGTATCCTTTAAAGCTTTTCGGAAGATTTTTAAAGTTGATTCTCACTCTTCTTACGGTATGGCGGTATTTTCCAAATGTAATCCCGTCAATGAAAAGAGCAGACAGCACACCTCCCAGTCCTAACCCTACAAGGCTTAAAAACTTTCTTCTTTCCGGGAAAAAGTTTTCTGTAGGTCTCGCCAATCCTACCAGATAGGTTCCGGTCCTAAAAATATCATCAATCAATAAAAATAAAACAATAAAAACTTTCGGTAAGATGAAAATAAGGAATACGGAAATCATGATCTGCATTCTCATTGTACTTCTGTCAGATTTCTGAAAGTGGGTAATTTCGTAAGCGAAAAGCCCGTAAACGGCAAGTGTGACCGCCCAGTATCCCAGTCTTATCCAGAAATTATCGGTTAAAGTTCTTATTGCCTGATAGATATAAACTTCAAGGAATAAAAAAATTGCTGCAATTATTAAAAAATTTCTTTGCATAGTCAAGTTTAAAAAAAGCACAAAGAATAGTTTCCCTGTGCTTTTTATATTTTAAATTAAATATTATTAAGGAAATCTGTAAACGATAGCATTGATGTTCATTCCGGCACCTACCGAAGTCATCACAACGTTACCTTTTTCTTTAAACGATTGACCCTCCATTTTTCCTTTAATTATTAAATCATACATGGTAGGAATAGTTGCTACGGAAGAGTTCCCGAAATCCTGAATCGTCATTGGCGAGATAGAGTGGTCATAATCTTTAACATCATAAAGCTTATGAAGTCTTTCGATCATGGCGTAATCCATTTTAGCATTGGCCTGGTGAATTAAGATTTTGTCGATATCCTTAATAGAAAGTCCT
Source organism: Chryseobacterium daeguense DSM 19388 (assembly GCF_000430825.1). Classification (GTDB taxonomy): domain Bacteria; phylum Bacteroidota; class Bacteroidia; order Flavobacteriales; family Weeksellaceae; genus Chryseobacterium; species Chryseobacterium daeguense. The sequence goes on from NZ_AUMT01000001.1 coordinate 292,413, forward strand.
GCATCTTCAATAGTTTCTTTAATGGCAGCAGGAACGTTTTTAAGCGCATACTCATAGATTTTTCTTCCCTGCATTCTTACAAATAAACGCGTCTGGTCAGAATCTTTATTGATGGATGGTCCGTTGGCAAGATAATCCAGTTCTATACCATTGTCGCAGATGGTATTATGGGCAATAATTCCAACATTTTCTTCATCGGTAGCTTTTACAACAACAGCTCCGGCTCCGTCTGCAAAGATCATTCTGTTTCTGTCAGATGGATCTGTTACTCTGCTTAATGTTTCTCCTCCGATTACTAATATCGTTTTAGCTGATCCTGCTTTTATTAAAGTATCTGCTAAAATCATTGCTTCTACCCAGCCAGGGCATCCGAAAAGCATATCGTAAGTTACACATTTTCTGTTTCTTATCCCCAGTTTATTCTTTACTCTGGCAGCCATAGTCGGCATAAAATCAGCGTATCCGTGTACGGTAACTTCCCCGAAATTACTTGCGTAGATAATATAATCAAGTTCTTCCTGATCTATTTTTGCGTCTGCAATAGCAATTTTTGCAGCTTCATAACCGATTTGTGAGTTAGAAAGATCATCTTCAATAAACCTTCTGTTCTCTATTTCTGTGATTTCTACAAATTTTGCAATTGTTTCTTCAGCAGGCTTGTCAATCTTTACTCCGTCTTCTGAATAAAACTCTGAATCTAGGAAAAAGTCTCTCCCGATAATTCTGTTGGGAAGGTAAGATCCAGAACCAATAATGATCGTATTCGGCATTCGTTTATATGATTTTTTTTAAAGATGCAAAGTTAATAATTAATATTAATAACGGAGAATTAAAAATATTATTAAATTTGCAAAAATTGTACTTTACAATCTTATGAAAAACAATCCGTCCTTAAAAGGCTTACTTATTGCATCTGTGGCGTTTATCGTTGCCTTTGGGATCTACTTTCTTTTTTTAGCCAAAAAAAACTATTATGTAGTAGATAATCCTACTCCCAATACATTTTACTATAAAATAAATAACGGATCCGAAGGAACCATCGCCGGTGGTCAGACTGTGCAGGTGAATTTAAATAAAGGAAAAAATTCTATCAAAGTTTTTGACCAGAGTAAAAAATTAATCTATGATTCTGCATTTGAAGTTAATAAAATTCGTGGATTGATTAATATTGCCCATCAGGATTATTATATCAATGATCAATATTATGGCTATAATCTTAAAAAAGATTCATTACTTTTGACCCTTGATAAAACAATGATCGACGGGAAAGCGTATTACGGAGGTGCAAAACACTTCAACAGGCTGTTTACAGATGATTTTTATTACAATGTGGATGAAGATTACGATAAAGTAATTAAAAATATCCAGAAAGTGGAATCCCGTTCTAAGATTTTCAGAAAGCAGGATTACCTTAATTATTATAAAGAATATTACAAGTTTTAAGTTTTGACAAAAGATATAACCAAAATTACGCCCTACAATTCTGAGGCTACCAAGAAGAGCCAGGTAGAGGATATGTTCGACAATATTGCACCGAAATATGATCTTCTGAATCATGTTTTATCCATGAAAATAGATGTTTTGTGGAGGAATACTTTGGTGAAATGGATGAAAAATGATAATCCGCAGGAAGTGCTGGATGTGGCTACAGGAACGGGAGATCTGGCTATTACCATTGAAAAGGGAACCGGCTCAAAGGTAATTGGTTTGGATTTATCGCAACAAATGTTAAATGTTGGCGTTATTAAAATAAAAAAACTTAAATTAGACGGCAAAATTTCCATGCAAAAAGGGGATGCAGAAAATTTACCTTTCGAGGACAATAGATTCGATGCTGTTTCCGTTGCATTTGGAGTAAGGAATTTTGAAAACCTTACCAAAGGTTTGGCAGAATTAAGAAGAGTAGTTAAGGATAACAAGAGTGTTTACATACTGGAGTTTTCAAAGGTTGAGGGTTTTTTGGCGCCATTTTATATGTTTTATTTCAAAAATATATTACCTGCCATCGGCAGACTGGTTTCCAAAGATAATAGGGCATACACATACCTTCCGGATTCTGTAAATGCTTTTCCTTTCGGGGAAAAGATGAGACAAATTCTTTTAGAAACAGGATTTAAAAAAGTTGAATATAAAAAACTAAGTTTAGGTATAGCCACAATTTATAAAGCAACAAAGTAACCTATGAATAAATTTTTATTAAAAGCACTGGTTTTAGCCTCAGTAAATATTGCGATTTTTGCGGATGCGCAATTCAGAACCCGAAACAGAATGGATAAGTTGGAAGACTTTGACGAGCAGAAATTCAGCTGGGGTTTTTACTTGAATGGCAACAGACTAGACTACCGTATCGTTTTGAATCCAAGATATGGGATGAATAATAATCAGAATCTTGTTACATCTAAAGAAAGCTACAGCTTCGGTGCCGGATTAATCGCAAAATGGAGACTGAATGATTTTTTAGATTTAAGATTAGAACCAGGGTTACAATTTGGGCAGAGACAATTGACTTTCAATACGCAGTCAAATGACCAGTATGCGGCAGGTACTTTGACAAACGATCCTTTTACCCCGATAACATTACAGGAAAATGACAGAGTAAGAGAGATCAAAACTACTTTGGTGGATGTTCCTGTATTATTGGAATTCCACGGAAACAGATGGTATAACTCAAGACCGTATGTTGCGGCTGGTGTGAACTATATCGTAAACCTTCAGTCTAACTCAGATTCTTCGGATGATAACAGACAGCAGATCTTCAGATCTACCACGCACAACTTTGCATGGTCTGCGGAAATGGGTATTCAGTTTTACTTTAATAAGTTTAAGCTGACTCCGGCTGTAAGAGGGACTTTCATTATGAACAACGAGATTGTGGCGGATAACGCAACTACACCTCCTTACTGGACGGCAGCAATGTCTACATTGCAGACAAGAGCAATATTTTTCGTTCTTAAATTTGAATAAAAAATCAAAATTAAATAAAACAAGGAGATGCATTTTGTGTCTCCTTTTTTGTTTCCCATTAAAATATAGGGCTTTTTATTTTTGTTAGTATTAATATTTTGTTATTTTTGCTAATAGTTAGAATATACAAACCTGAAATGCTTCAAGATTTAGAAAACAATTTTTCAGAATTAGAGAAAAAGATTTTACTGTTACAAAAGAATTATAAAAATCTTACTGAAAAATTCTCAGAATTAAATATGGAGCACGAAGAACTGAAGAAGAAATATGATGAGGAAAGAAAAAAAAATCAGGTATTAGCAGAAGAACAAAAAAATATAAAACTTTATTCAGCAATATCAGGAAACCCTGAGCACAACAGATTGATGAAGAATCACATCAACAGATTGGTAAAGGAAATTGATTTCTGTATTGCCCAGCTTCAAAACAGTGGATTATAATGGAGGTAAGAAGAATAACCATCAACATTGCAGGAAGGGTATATCCGCTGAACGTACCGGCAGCAGAGGAGGAAACTCTGCGTAAAGTAGGGAAGCAAATAGAAAATATGATTAAAGATTTTGAACAGAATTTCGATGTGAGAGACAAACAGGATGCTTTGGCCATGTGTGCCCTGAAACTGGGAACCAATGCCGAAGTGGTGTCTGCGAACTACGAAAAGACAATACATTCTACCAACGAGAGATTAGCAAGTATCAATCAATCGTTGAATGAAATTGGGAAATAGATTTTTTTCCCACAAAACTGCCTACAATAATTCTAACACATTAAAGGTAAACTCAACGCTAAACAATTACCGAACAAATGTCCATTGAATGGCGTGCCGGTTCTCCGGATTACAGACAGTGGAAATCAGTTCAAATCGTGTTGATTAGGAGTTTACTCTCAATCTCTGAATTGTTGTAGGCTTTTTTATTGATATAAAGACAATTAAAACTAAATATAAATTATGACAACAGCCATTATAGTCGGCGTTATTTGTTTAGTAATCGGTGCGGTTGTAGGGATGTTTTTCTCTAGAAGCTCACTTAATACTAAAGCAAAGTTTATTATAGATGATGCAAAGAAAAATGCCGAAAACCTTATAGAAAAAGCTAATGTACAAGCCGAATCCATAAAGAAAGAAAAAAACCTTCAGGCTAAAGAAAAATTCCTGGAGCTGAAATCCCAGCATGATGCAGATATTCAGTCTCGTGAAAAGAAAATGCAGGAGGTAGAGAAAAGAATAAAAGACAAAGAGCATAAGCTGAATGATGAGCTTAGCAAAGCCGGAAAGCTTGAAAAAGACCTGGACAAGCAGATTGCAGACTACGCCAAGAAAAACGAAATTCTTGAGAGAAAACAACAAGAGCTGGAAGTAGCAACTGCGAAAAAAGTAGAAATCCTTGAAAAAATTGCTAATTACACTGCAGAGGAAGCGAAAGCAGAATTGGTAGAAACCATGAAAGCGGAAGCAAAAACAAGAGCTCAGGCGCACGTTCAGAGCATTATGGAAGAAGCTCAGCTTAATGCTAAAAGTGAAGCAAGAAAGATTGTTATCCAGACCATTCAGAGAATCGGGACGGAGCAGGCGATCGAAAACTCAGTATCAGTATTTAACATTGAATCTGATGAAGTAAAAGGTAGAATTATCGGTAGAGAAGGTAGAAATATCCGTGCGTTGGAAGCGGTTACAGGTGTAGAAATCATTGTAGATGATACTCCGGAAGCTATTCTTCTTTCGTGCTTCGATCCGGTAAGAAGAGAGATTGCAAGATTATCACTACACAGATTGGTTACGGACGGTAGAATTCACCCGGCAAGAATCGAAGAAGTTGTAGAAAAAACAAGAAAACAGATCGAAGAGGAAATCATTGAGGTTGGAAAAAGAACGATCATTGATTTAGGAATCCACGGATTACACCCGGAACTGATCAAAATCGTAGGTAGAATGAAATACCGTTCATCTTACGGGCAGAATCTATTACAGCACTCCAGAGAGGTAGCAAATATCGCTGCAACAATGGCTGCTGAATTAGGCTTGAATGTAAAACTGGCAAAAAGAGCAGGTTTACTTCACGATATAGGTAAAGTTCCTGAGCAGGAATCTGAACTTCCTCACGCTTTATTAGGTATGCAGTGGGCTGAAAAATATGGTGAAAATGCAGAGGTTGTAAATGCAATCGGAGCCCACCACGACGAGGTAGAAATGACTTCATTATTGTCACCGATCATTCAGGTTGCGGATGCGATTTCCGGAGCAAGACCGGGGGCCAGAAGACAGGTTCTGGAATCTTATATCCAAAGATTAAAAGACCTTGAATCTGCAGCATTAAGCTTTGACGGTGTTTCATCGGCGTATGCTATCCAGGCGGGTAGAGAATTGAGAGTAATGGTAGAAAGCGGAAAAGTAAATGATGAAGTAGCTTCTCAGTTATCTTACGACATCTCTGAAAAGATCCAGAATGAATTAACATATCCTGGTCAGGTAAAAGTAACGGTAATCAGAGAAACGAGAGCCGTGAATATTGCGAGATAATATTTAAAAAATATATTTTATTAAAACCTTTCAAGAAATTGGAAGGTTTTTTTATATAGGATATTATTTTGAATCTGACCAAAATAATAAAAGTTCTCAATTGAGAACTTTTATTATTTTTTAATTTGAGACTTTAAATCTCTAATTTCTTCCTCTAGTTTTTCTATATATTTCCTTTGAATTTCAATAAAAAAATCTGGAACATTAGAATAATTGATATTACTGCCAGAATGATCATGGAAAGTAGAATTTTCAAACTGGAAAGAAAGTCTGGTTTCTTCATTTTTAATATCTTCTAAAGGAACATCTAAAACTTTTGCAAGTTTTTCCCACTCGTAGTCAAAGATTTTCACTTCACCTCTTTCCTTTCTTGAATAGTTAGAAGTGTCTGTACCTAAAGTTTTTGCCATTGTTTCTTGGGATATACCTTTTTGTTTTCTTAAGCTTTTTAATCTTTCCTGAACCATCATCCTAGTTTTGTACAAGTATGCAAAATATGTACACATTCTGCAAAAAAATACAAAAAAAATGCAAATTTTATTTCCCTATTATTAGATTTTTATTTATAGTTTTGGAACGAAATTAAAACAAGTAGCGTATCCGAAAAGCTAAAATAGAGTAGGAAAATTAGAAAATTTATGATGAAAAAAATTATTTTAGCATTATGTTTATTTATAATGCCAATTACAATGACTTTCGCAAACACAGTGTCATTGAAAAATTTCGAAAAAGAAACTAAACTAGATCCACAGGTAGATGAATTTTTCAAAACTGAAAGTTATTCTAAAATTTCAAAACAGTTCAACATCTCAAAACAAAATTTCGATTTAAAAAATATTGAAATTTTTAAAATAACAGATAAGTCGAACATGATTCGTATTAAAGTTCAAAATGAGAATAGAGTTGATTTTATTACCCTTATGCCAAATAATACAGTTGTACTTTACGAAAAAACACTTTTAAATGAAGAAGGAAATGGAGTAATTCAACAATTTGACGAAAATGGAATACTTATTGCAAATTTTGATGTTAGAAAACAGTTGGAAACTTTTACTGTAAAGTTAACGTATGTAAATAATACAAATGCTTTTGATAGTCAAGTAGAATGTATAAATAAAACCTATGATGTAATTAAAAGTACCTGTGATAAAGACGCGACATGTACAATGTCATGTAATATTGCCCCCAATTGTGCAGTTGTTATGTATGGAGTTGCTGTTGCTCATTGTGCTGCTACTGGAAATACTCCCCCTAAAAAAGCTTTGAGTACGTTAAGTGCATCAGTTAATTAAAATAGATGAAATGAATTTCCAATTTATATTATTATTACTAGGCTACTCATTAATAATTATTAGTTTTTGTTTAGCAATTATTAAAATAAGTAAGCTAAAATCTAATGAGAGGCTTGTGTGGCATTTACTAGTTTGCTTTTTCCCAATATTTGGGACATTGATATTTTTTGCTGTGCATTTAAATAGACGAACAAACTAATGAATAAAATTTTAAAGATTCTTATTTGCATAGGATTGATTTTTAATTCTTTAGTTTTTTCACAAGACTTATCTGTTATTTATAAGTTTAAAAAAGGAGGAGGAACTATAGCGAATTATCAATTGGATATTTTTAAAGACCATAGTGTGTTTTATTCTCCTGATTACTGCTTTAAAGATGATAGCGCTAAATCATATTTAGCACTATATAAAAAAAATATAAAGCCTGATATAATTACATTATTAGATAAAGCAGACAATACAAATATTTATACACAAAGACCAAATTTATTAAATTGGAAAATTCTTACAGAAAACAAAGTTATTGCAGGCTACAATGTGCAAAAAGCTGAAGTTTTTTATAAAGGTGAAAAATGGATTGCTTGGTTTGCTAATAATATACCATTTCAGGAAGGAGCTTTTGTATTTAAAGGTTTACCAGGATTAATCTTAAATATTGAAAATGAAAATTATAGTTTTGAATTAGCAGAAATAAATAAAGGCAAAACGCATTGTGAGGTAAAAATTGAAGATAGAAAAGAAATATCTTATGATAAATATGAAAATCTTTTTAAAAATGTATCCACTAAAAGTAGTAATCTTCTTGAAAATATTTCAAATTTAAATCTAGATTTAGAAGTAGATTTTAAATCCAGTAGTGAGAAAATAAACGCAGTAAATATTTTAAGGGAAATTCTATAAAAGTATTGTTTAAATATATTTTATTAAAAACCTTTCAAGAAATTGGAAGGTTTTTCTATTTTTATAAAAATTTAAAATCCACAAATGGAAGAACTTTCTCTGTCATCAAAACTAAAACACATTTTCTCAATTCCTGTAATTATTGCTGCTTTAGGGTACTTTGTAGATATTTATGATTTACTCTTATTCGGTATTGTAAGAATTCCGAGCTTAAAAGATCTGGGTTTGAATCCGGATGTAGACGGAACTTTTATCCTCAATTGCCAGATGGTCGGTTTATTAATTGGCGGGGTTTTCTGGGGTGTTTTTGGAGACAAGAAAGGAAGATTATCAGTATTATTCGGATCTATTCTGGTCTATTCATTAGCGAATATTGCCTGCGGGTTTTTGCCTTATTTTCCGAAAGAGCATTTGGTGTATCAATATGCAGCTTTAAGGTTTATCGCTGGTATTGGACTTGCCGGAGAGCTCGGAGCGGGAATTACCCTTGTTTCTGAAAGCTTACCGAAGAATTTGCGGGCTATCGGAACTTCCGTTGTTGCCGGTTTCGGATTGATGGGTGCAGTTGTAGCTCAGCTGACGGTAGAATTAGCCGGAGGTTGGAATGTCTCTTACATCATCGGAGGGATTTTAGGTATCTTACTTTTGTTTTTAAGGATAAGTGTCTCAGAATCCGGTATTTATAAAAATATTGAAACTCAATCTGTTTCTAAAGGTAATTTTCTTTCCTTTTTTACCGATAAAGACCGTCTTACCAGATATTTAAAATGTATTGCTGTAGGTTTGCCGACTTGGTATTGCATTGGAATACTGGCTGTTTTGGCAAACCAGTTCGCCCCTGAAATGGGAATTGAAAGCATCAGCCCCGGAAAGGCAATTATGTGGGCTTACGTAGGGATTTCTGTGGGAGATTTTACGAGCGGTTTCATTTCACACCTGTTAAAGTCCCGTAAAATGGCTATTTTCTATATGCTTGTTTTTACCATCATTGGAGTTGCCATTATGCTTTTCGGAAATACAAATACCGAAACCAAATATTATATTTTCTGCGTCTGGCTTGGTCTGGGAACGGGGTATTGGGCCATGTTTGTAACGCTGGCTGCGGAACAGTTTGGAACTAATATCCGGAATACGGCAACCACTACGGTTCCCAATATGGTACGTGGGCTGGTTCCTGTTATGATTTTTGGTTTTGATTTTTTTAAGACAGATTTTTCAGTGATTGTAAGTGCTGCATTGGTAGGAGCCATCGTGTTTGGACTTGCTTTTTACTCTGCCTTAACCATTTCTGAAACCCACAACAAGGATCTGGAATTTACAGAATAATTACAAGTGTTTAAGAAATATTTAAGCTTCATTTCCGTTTAATAGAATAGTAAGTATAATGAGATAAAGAAATTGTAAAATTTACTATAAAATTATGCTTCGAATAATTAATATTTGTTTAACTTTGAAATGTAACTAAAATTATATTTAACCAAAAATCCAAAATCACATGCAAAACAACATTTTGAAAAACGCTAAGAAGCTTAGAAAAGACGATCTTAAAAATATCACAGGAGGTATAGGAGGCGGCGGATCATTGGGTACTCCGGATCTGTCTCTTTGCGGGTGCAGCTGTACCGGTGCCGTTACAGGACCGAAATACTGCTCTACATATATCGCTTGCCCACAAGTAATTACTTGTTAGTCAAAGAAATTATTTCAATTTAGAAATAAACATTTCCACATTTAATACGCAAAAGCCTTTTGGATTCCAGAAGGTTTTTGTAGTTTAATACTATTCGATTTGAGGAAAGAGTATTGTAAAAAACTTTACAGTACAGAAATTCCCTCCTCTGGAGGGGTGGCGAAAATTTGGAAGAATTTTTGACGGGGTGGTGAAAAATTGAACATCAAAATTTCTACAAATCTGAAAAACTCCTGTCATTAAGATGCTCAAACCGGCTGTTCTTTGCTTCTCCAATCTTTTGTTTCGTATAGATGCTGTTATTCCCGGAAAATAAATAAGCCACAACACAGGCTATCGCTGCATAAATTCCACATTCTGCCCCGAATAACTCTATCCCCATCAGCATACAGGCAAGAGGCGTATTCGTAGCACCAGCGAAAACTGCGACAAATCCCATTCCTGCCAGTAATCCCGTCGGAAGTGGAATAAAAAGTGATAATCCGCTTCCCAAAGTCGCCCCGATGAAAAATAAAGGCGTCACTTCCCCTCCCTTAAAACCTGCAGAAAGTGTGATGATGGTAAAAATCATTTTTAAAGCAAAATCGTATAACGGAAGCTGAGTCTCGAAAGATTCAATAATTGTTGGGATTCCCAGTCCGATATATCTGGTAGATCCCATTGCAAAAACTGCGGCGGCAACCAGAAGTCCGCCTAAAACCTGGCGAAATGGAGGATATTTAATTTTTGATTTAAAAAAAGAGCTTGTCTTATGAATTGATTTGCTGAATGCGGCAGCACAGATTCCGAAAATAATTCCCGCTAAAATGCTGTATAGAATGGGCAGAAATTCAAGTTTTGGAATAAAATCAATATGATAATGGGTATGTTTTACATTCCAGAGATTCGTCATCAAATCTGCGAGAATTGCTGATGCAAATGCAGGAAAAATAGCATTGTAACGGATTTTCCCGATCAGGAAAACTTCAATGGCAAAAACTGCTCCGGCCAAAGGAGTCCCGAAAACCGAGCCGAAACCTGCAGCAATCGCTGAAATGATTAAAATTTTTCTTTCATTTGGATTAAGCTTAAATGGTTTTGTAAACTGGTCGGCAATAGCTCCTGCCATTTGAAGAGCTGTTCCCTCACGGCCTGCAGAACCTCCAAATAAATGCGTAATAACAGTTCCCAGATAGACAAAAGGTGCCATTTTAAAAGGAATAATACTTTTTGGATGATGAATGTTCTCAAGCAACAAATTATTGCCGGCTTCAACATCTTTTCCGTAATAATGATATATAAGTCCCACTAATAAGCCCGCAAACGGTAAAAAAGCAATAATCCAGATATGATTTTCCCTGAAATGAGTGGCCCATTCCAAAGACATCAGGAATCCGGCAGAAGCTGTTCCGGCTAAAGCACCAATAATAATACTTATGCAAAACCATTTTAAAATATAAGGTAGTGCAGGATATTTTCTGAAAAAAATACTGGTATGAAGTGATATTCTGCGATTCAAAGTCCGTTGATGTTTAGACATAATTTCCCTGATTAATTATTGTTAATAATCTGTAAATCAGGCGTCATCAGCCCCGTTTGAAACGAGGCGGTTGGGTAAGGAAGAGCACCATTTCCTTTTATACTGCTGCAAATATAATTATTATTTTAAAAAGAATTTATTTTTCAGAATATAATCCCGGCTTATTTTTATACTCTCAAAAATATCTTTATCACTGGAATCCTGCTCTAGGAACCAATACTTAAGGCCGGCCTTTTCTTTGGCTGCGAAAATTCTTTTGAAATCAATAGTTCCATTTCCAATTTCAGCAAAATCTTTAGTTCCGGCTTTCATATCCTTCACATGCCATAGTGGAAATCTTTTCGGATATTTTTCAAAATAAATTAAAGGATCAATGCCTGCTTTTGAAATCCAGTATAAATCCAATTCCATTTTAACCAAATCTGATGAAGAATTTTCTAAAATAAAATCATATACATTTTTAGTTTCATCAAATTTTTCAAATTCAAAATCATGATTGTGATAAGCAAACTGAATGCCTGTCTTTTGAGTCATTTCTCCAGATTTTTCAAATAATTCCGGCAGCTTTTTATAATTTTCGATGGTTCTTTCTTCATCAAAAAGATAAGAACAAACCATATATTTAGAACCGATAAAGTGTAAATCTTCAACTGATTTTTCCCAATTGTTTAATAAAGTTCCTCTATCATTATGAAGAATGCCGGTGGTATGATGGGAACTGATAACCCTTAAGCCCGTATTTTTTAAAATACTCTGGAATTCATTCCTGTTTTTACCGAAAAATGTTCCGTTATATCCATAAATTTCAAGTTCTGCAAATCCTGATTCCGCCAGCATTTCCAATGTTTTTTCCAGGTTCTCTGAAATTGAATCACGAACTGTATATAGTTGGATGGCTAATGTCTTTTTATTCATAAAAATATCAGAAACTCCACAGGAATATAAACCTAAAAAACCAAGAGAGGATAATTTTATAAAGTCTTTTCGCTGCATTATAAAAAAGGTTTCATTTCGTCTTCTATCTGCGTTCTCAGATCCATCAGGCGTTTTGCGTATTGTTCCTGCTGCTTGTCCTCGTCGGTTTCCGGAACCCATTTTGGAACAGGAAGTTTTTTGCCGTTTTCATCAACCGCCACAAAAACAATAATGCAATGTGTTTTTTTATCAAATTTTGGCTGTTTAAGGTTTCTTGAAAAAACGTTAATGGAAATATGCATGCTTGAAGAACCTGTATAAATTACTCTGGCTTCTACCTTTACAATTTCTCCTATTTTTATAGGTTCATAGAATCTTATTCCCCCAACGTATACTGTTACGGAATAATTTCCACTCCATGTAGTCGCGCAGGCATAACCGGCCTGGTCAATCCATTTCATCACGCTTCCTCCATGCACATTTCCTCCGTAATTAACATCTGAAGGTTCTGAAATAAACTGAAAAGTAATAGGTTTGTTCTCCATTTCTAAAAAATTTGATTGAATAAAGGTATTTAATAATTTTTAATATCACCGATTAAATCTTACTTTTACCGATTGAACTTTTTATTAAGTTTAGTTTTTAACAAAATAACAGATTTAAAATAAATGAAGAAAGTATTTTATCTTAATACATGCGACACCTGCAGAAAAATTTTAGGACAATTCAATCTTAAGGGCTGGGAGCTCCGCGAAATAAAAAAAGAACCAATTACCAAAGATGAGCTGGAAGAAATGCATAAACAGGCAGGATCTTATGAAGCTTTGTTCAGTAAAAAATCTACCCAGATCAAATTAAGAGAATTGGATATAAAAACTTTGGGAGAAGCAGATTTTAAGGAATTGCTGCTTGATCATTATACATTCTTAAAACGCCCGGTTTTCCTTACGGATAAAGAAATTTTTATAGGAAATGATAAGGCGAATCTTCAGAGCCTGAAAGATTTTTTCAGGGCAGATTAATTTTTTACTTTTAGTTTTCCGTTAAATGTTGCGGTTAACCTTAAAATATACGCAAAAAAAACCGTCTCGTAAAACGAAACGGTTTTTATGTTTAAAGCTTTTCAGGCTATACAAAAGGCGCTTTCACTACTTTTGCCGGAATATTTTTATTTCTTACCTGGATGAAAATTTCAGAACCCAGCTTGAAGTGAGGCTTATCAACATAAGCAAGCCCCAAGCCTATTTTCTTCATCGGAGACTGCGTACCGGAAGTTACTTTCCCGATTACGTTTCCTTCTGCGTCTATAACAGGGTAGTCGTGTCTCGGAACCCCTTTATCAGTAAGTTCAAAAGCTACAAGCTTTCTGGTAACCCCTTCTTCTTTTTGCTTTGCAAAAGTATCTTTGGAAACAAAATCTTTATCAAATTTCGTGATCCATCCTAATCCAGCTTCGATAGGAGAAGTAGTATCATCTATATCATTTCCGTAAAGGCAGAATCCTTTTTCCAGTCTTAAAGTGTCTCTGGCAGCCAGTCCACAAGGGATTATTCCCTCTGATTCACCTGCTTCTATGATAGCATCCCAAAGTTTTACGGCATCTTCATTTTTAAAATAAATTTCGAAACCGCCGCTTCCTGTGTAACCTGTGTTTGAGATAATTACATCATTCACACCAGCCACAGAACCTACTGTAAAATGGTAATAAGGAATTTCTGAAAGGTTAGTTTCTGTTAATTTCTGAAGAATTTCTGTCGCTTTCGGGCCCTGAACTGCTAACAGGGACATATCGTCTGAAGCGTTCGTCATCTTTGCACCGAAAGTATTGTATTTTGAAATATGATTCCAGTCTTTATAAATATTTGAAGCATTTACAACCACGAAATATTTATTGTCTTCCATTTTGTAAACGATAAGGTCGTCCACAATTCCGCCGTTTTCGTTAGGAAGGCAAGAATATTGGGCTTTCCCGTTTTCCAGACTGTCTACATTGTTGGTGGTTACCAATTGTAGAAGCTCCTTAGAACCCGGACCTTCAATAAAAAACTGCCCCATGTGAGAAACGTCGAACAAGCCTGCTTTTTCTCTTACTGCAAAATGCTCTTCCGTAACTCCGGAATATTGTACAGGCATTTCAAAACCTGCAAAAGGTACGATTTTAGCGCCCAAAGAAACGTGCTTGTCGTATAATGCTGTTTTCTTCATATTTAATTTTTATTTCTATTTCTTTATTTTAAAACTGTCAAAAGCTTCATTGAAGAGCTTCATATAATTTCCGTTCCAGTATTTTTGCTCGCAGTTAATGGAAACGAGGAATAAATCCTTGTCTTTCTGGAAAACTTTAGTGATCCAGAATAATTTTTCTTTTTCATCAAAATATTCGTAAAAATATTCTGTATAGCCTTTCTTACCGCTTTTGCTTTTTATTTTCTTCTCATCATCGGAAGATTTGTAAAGAGCGAGGATGAATTTTTTGGTTTCCGTTTTTGGAAGATTCAGGTCGTGGTATTCTGAAATGGTAATTGCACCGATCTGGTTGCTCGGGAAAATATTGATAATTTCACTGTCATTGGTCAGTTTCCAGACTTCAGGAAACGTGATGGAGTAGTTTTGGCTTTCATAAACCTTGGCAGGAACCGACTGTGAAAATGTTAAGCTTCCTATTAAAAAAGAAAATACTAGAATTATTTTTTTCATTATTAAAAATGGTGTTTATATTCTTCCAAAATGATCTTAAACCATTCCGTAAAATTTTCAGGATGCTCAATCATTTCTTTATCAAGGTCTTCCATAGAAATGTAGCGCACTTCTTCCACTTCATTTTTATTTAAATTAAACTCTGCGTCAAAAGTTCCTGTAAAAACATAGTCCAGCTCATGTTCCCAAAGATTATTTCCAACATCCGCCTTGTAAATAAAGCTGAATTTCTGAAAAATATCAACTTCTATTCCCAGCTCTTCTTTTATCCTGCGTTTTGCACCGTCAAGATAAGTTTCGTCAATTCTTGGATGTGAGCAGACCGCATTGGTCCACTTCAAGGGAGAATGGTATTTTCCGGAAGCTCTTTTCTGTAAAAGCATTTCGCCTTTACTGTTGAACAGAAATACGGAAAAAGCACGGTGTAATAAGCCATTGACGTGAGCCTGCTGCTTTTCCATCAAGCCTAAAACCTTATCTTCAGGATTTACTAAAACTACGAATTCTTCCATTTCTACAAATGTAAGTTTAATAAATGTATTTTGGAAATTTTTGGTGAAACATCATATTTTTTAAGACAGTTTAAGAAGGGAAGAATAGTTGGCTGGAAGCTGGAAGAGTGAAGCTGGTAGCTACAACCGGACTTACAATTCTGTTTTTTAGCCTTAATTAACTTCCCATTTCCAACCCACTATTCTTCTGATTGAGATTATTTATTTAAAAATTTACCGGTACGGATAAAAAGCATCGATAATCCTACAAAGAAAACCAAAATCCAGAATGAATTCATCATTACCTTAGAATAGCCGATACTAACGACATCCACAAAAGGATAGGGATAAAATCCTGAAAAGTTTCCTCTGATCAGGATGTAAAAAAGATATATTAATGGATAAACAGCCCATTTTGGAATCTGCTTGTAATTCAACCCATTTTTGTTTTCATATAGAAACCAATAGATCAGGACAAAAACCGGAATTAAAGTATGAAGTAACTCATCAACAACCCGTTGTAAACCGGTTGGATTCCAGGTCGAACGTAGTACAACCTGATAAATCAACCCGACAATGACAATATAAATAGTAACAGCCGTCAAAGTTCCGGAATTTTCACTTTTCTGATTCTTTTTAAAAACCTGAGAAGTAAAATAAACCGCCACAATCAAATTGGTAAGAATCGTAAAATAGCTGAAAAACCTGATGTTGATTTCTAAAAATGGGGCAACAGAGGTTTGTATCATCAGGTAATATTGAGCAGACAACGCAAACCAGCCAATGAGACAGAAAATAAGGGCTAAAAATTTTTTCATATTTTGTTTAAAGTGTTATTCAAATATAAAAACAAAAAGCCATTCTACATTTGTAAAATGACCTTGATTTAATTTCAAAGAGAAATTATTTATTTAAACGGGTTAAGGTTTTAGAAAAAAGCTTGGGGCCGGGAGGGAAGTTAATTGAGATTAAAACAAAACTGTATGTCTGATTGTAGCTTCCAGCTTCACCCTTCCAGCTTTCCCAGCCACGAATTCACATTATTTTATATCTTTCCAGATATTTCTGTTAATGGTTTCAATTGTATTTCCTTTTATCACAAATTTGTCTGGTCCTTTGATATGTGTTTCCTGGCCGCGGCTGTAGACCATAAGATCGTAATTTACGGTAACTGTGTCGCCATTTTGCTCAAAATTTAAATATTGAAAATTAGAAAAATTTGAAGCTGTATTGGGAGTCTGGTAAAAATCCTGTGCCTGTAGCTGTTCTGCAGCCTTGTCGTTTGGAAACCATTTTTTAACCAAATCTTTTTGAGCCTGTGAACCCTGCTTTCCTAATCCCAGAGCGGTGGTAAGCTCACAGTCTTCACCCTGGCAATTGGAACCGCCCAGTCCGCTGTATAATGCGGCAATTGCTTTTAACGGTTCAGAAAGCTTGTCGATATCGGCTTTATTTATACCCGATGTTTCTTTTGTGTCTTTAATAAGTTCAAAATTCTGCTTCAGGCTTGTACTGTCAGTTTTGTCTGTTGAGATGGGAGCAGCCGGGCTTGATGCAATAGAGTCCTGTGTTTTTGGTGATTCTTCCTGTGTTTTATTTTTACTACAAGATAAAACAAGGCATGAAAGAATTCCAAGGGTAAATAAATTAAATTTCATATTTCATTTTTTATTGTTGCACCAAGAATGGTACCAAAGGAATAGGTGAGTAATTGTTTAAAAAGAAAATTTTTAATCGGAATTACAGAAACACTAAACAAATTATTTATATTATTTATTGAATAATGAATATTTTAGTATAATTTTCACATAAACTAAGTTTAATAAGCCTCTTTATTATAAAAATTGTAACTTTGCAATTCAATTTTTAAGTATGGAATTAGAGTACATAGACCATATCAGTCCGATTCTTAAGGACGGTGTAAAAAACTATTTAATTGATATCGACGGAACAATCACCGAGGATGTACCGAATGAGGAACCGGAAAGAATGGTAACCTGCGAGCCTTTTCCCGATGCGCTGGAAACCATCAACAAATGGTATGATGAAGGGCATCAAATCTGTTTTTTCACATCAAGAACAGAAAACCTGAAGCAGATTACAATTGATTGGCTGGATAAGCACGGATTCAAATATCACAGTGTTTTATGTGGAAAACCAAGAGGAGGAAATTACCACTGGATTGATAATCATCTGGTAAGAGCTACAAGATACAAAGGGAAATTTACGGATCTTGTGGAAAAACAGGTAACAATTGAGGTTTTCAAAGAAGAAGAATAAAAAAAATTAGTATAGAGATTAAACGATTAAATTTTACATAAGAATTTAATTTTTTGATCTTTTTATTTTTAAATCTATAAAATTTATATGAAAGTTTTAGCAAACGACGGCTTAGACCAATCCGGTATTGATGCACTATCAGAAAAAGGATTTGAAGTAATTACGGCAAAAGTTCCCCAGGAAAATTTAGCAGATTATATTAATGAGCACAAAATCCGTACGCTTTTGGTACGAAGTGCAACCCAGGTGAGAAAAGATATTATTGATAACTGCCCATCTTTGGAGATCATCGGAAGAGGAGGAGTAGGAATGGATAATATTGATGTAGACTATGCAAGAGAAAAAGGAATTCATGTAATAAACACCCCTTCTGCATCTTCGGAATCGGTGGCTGAGCTTGTTTTTGCACATTTATTTTCAGGCGCAAGATTTTTGCAGGATTCAAACAGGAAAATGCCTCTTGTGGGCGACACAGAATTTGCTAATCTTAAAAAATCCTATGCAGCAGGTATTGAATTGAAAGGCAAAACGATTGGTATTGTGGGCATGGGAAGAATCGGGCAGGAAGTGGCAAAAATAGCTTTAGGCCTTGGTATGAGAGTGATTGCTGCGGATAACAATGTAGGAAAGGCGAGCATAAAAGTAACTTTTTACAACAATCAGTTCATTAATGTAGACATCGAAACGGAGCCGCTTCAGGATGTTCTGAAACATTCGGATTTTATAACGCTTCACGTACCTGCTCAGAAAGATGGCTATATGATCGGTAAAAATGAATTTGAAATGATGAAAGACGGAGTGGCGATCGTAAACTGTTCAAGAGGGGGAGTTATCGATGAAACTGCACTTATCGAAGCATTGGATTCAGGAAAAGTAAGATTTGCAGGGCTGGATGTTTTCATCAATGAACCAACCCCTTCAAAAGCAATTCTTAACCACTCGAAAATATCATTAACTCCCCATACGGGAGCATCTACTTTGGAAGCTCAGGATAGAATCGGGCTTTCTCTGGCGGAGCAGATTTCAAGCATTTTGCAGATTCAATAAGTTGAATTTTAATAATATAAATAAAGCACTTCTATCTGAAGTGCTTTGCTTTTATAGACTGTTTTTATTCTTTAATAAATCCCTGATTTCAGTTAATAATTTTTGATCTTCAGTTAAAGCTGCAGGAGCCGGATCTGGTTTCTTGGATATTTTATTGGCTCCTTTAATAATCCAGAAAAGTACGAGTGCAATGCATAAAAAGCTGATGACGGATGATAAAAAATTACCATACGTGACTCCGTGCCAGGAAAGCTTGGATATATCCTCGGCTCCGGCCGCTTTTAAAGCCGGATTCAGCAATAATGGGGTAATGACATCCGCTACCAATGAAGAAACAATCTTTCCGAAAGCACCACCGATGATAACACCCACTGCCAGATCTATTACATTACCTTTAAAGGCAAAATCTCTAAATTCTTTTAAAAATCCCATACACTATTAGTCTGTTTACGGACAAATGTAGAAATAATTAAATTTTTTTAAAATTGCAAAAGGAACTTTATTAAAAAACCACTTCAATTTGAAGTGGTTTGCTTTTATATGTTTTTATTTTTAAGTAAATCTCGTATTTCCATTAATAATTTTTGGTCTGTGGTTGGAGCAGCAGGAGTAGCCGGCTCTTTTTTAATAATATTATTGGCTCCTTTAATGATCCAGAAAAGGACAAATGCAATACAGAGAAAGCTGATGACGGATGATAAGAAATTACCGTAAGTAACTCCGTTCCAAGATAGTTTCGAGATGTTTTCGGCACCAGCAGCTTTCAGAGCCGGATTCAATAATAATGGAGTGATAACATCTTCTACCAAAGAGGAAACAATTTTGCCAAAAGCCCCGCCGATAATAACACCGACAGCCAGATCAAGTACGTTACCTTTGAAAGCAAATGCTTTGAATTCTTTAACTATTCCCATAATTTATATTTTAAGTATTATTATATAAACAAAAGTAGTGTTTAAAGTACAAAAAATTTTATAAAATTCACATTTTTATGATTAAAAATAAGTGAATTATTTTTTTAATGGATATTTTTAATTTGTGGTACTAAACACACCTTTTTTCTCGGCGGATTCAGATATTGTTTTGTAAATTGCTCCGTAAGATTTACTACTATAAAAACAAATTAACATGAAAATTTTCACCACTGAGCAGATTCGTAATTGTGATCAGTACACGATTACCTATGAACCTGTTTCTTCAATTCAATTAATGGAAAGAGCGGCGGAATCTTGCGTAGACTGGATTTCTGAAAATTGCAAGAACCATAGGAATTTTGCTGTTTTCTGTGGCAGCGGAAATAATGGAGGAGATGGTTTTGCTATTGCAAGAATGCTATTTTCAAAGGGTTTTGATGTGGATATATTTACGAATCCTAAAGCTAGATTTTCACAGGATGCTAATACCAACTTTAAGGAACTCAAAGATATTGCAGGAATTTCCATCTATGATTTTAAGGAGGCTAAAGGCTATCGTTTTGACAGCAGAACTGTAATTATTGATGCTCTTTTCGGAACAGGATTGTCCAGAAATATAGAAGGTGAATTAAAAGATCTGATTGATTTTTTAAACCAGCAGAATAATCTCAAAATTTCCATAGATATTCCTTCCGGACTCCTTGCAGACACTATTTTTACTGATGATTCCACAGTTCTTAAAGCAGATTATACCTTAAGCTTTCAATTCTGGAAAAAGAGTTTTCTTCATCCTGAGACAGGAAAATTTACAGGAAAAATAGAGATTTTGGATATCAATTTAAGCCAAGATTATATTTCTGAAACTGAAACTGCAGATTTTGTTATAGATACTGACATAATTAAAAGCATGTTTAAGCCAAGACAAGACTTCTCACACAAAGGAACTTACGGAAAAGCAATAATTACTGCAGGAAGCTACGGAAAAATAGGTGCAGCCGTTCTGGCAACAAATGCTGCACTGAGAACGGGGGCTGGGCTCACTTTTACTTTAGCGCCAAAATGCGGCTATGAAATTCTGCAGACTTCGTGTCCGGAAGCAATGTTCATGGAGGGAGGACTGGATTATATCACAAATTTCCAAGTTGATGAAAATGCAACGTATGGTATAGGTCCCGGATTGGGAAATGAAAAGGAAACAGAAAATAATTTGCTTAAATTTTTAAAAAATTATTCAAAACCTTTAGTTCTGGATGCGGATGCGCTGAATATTATTTCTCAGGATAAAAAGAATATAAAACTAATTCCGAAAAAATCATTGATTACGCCTCACCCTAAAGAATTTGAAAGACTTTTCGGAGCTGCTGAGAATTCGCTTGAAAGGGTAGAGCTGGCAAAAAAGAAAGCAAAAGAGCTTGAAATTTATATAATTTTAAAAGATCACCACACCCAGGTCGTGACGCCTGAAGGAAAGGTTTTTTACAATATAACAGGGAATTCCGGGCTGGCAAAAGGCGGAAGCGGAGATATTCTCACAGGAATTTTAACCTCTTTTTTAGCTCAGAATTACTCGGAAGAAGAAACGGCAATTCTCGGAGTCTGGTTTCATGGAAGAGCAGCAGAACTGGCTTCTGAAAAATATTCTAGAGAATCCATGCTTCCAACGGATGTTATTAATGCGTTCGGAAATGTATTTAATGAATTGAATGATATGACCGTAAGGGCGCTTTGAACTTCATAAATTCAACAAAAAAGGCAAATCTGTGTAATACAAATTTGCCTTTTTTTATTTATTTAAATCAGAATCTTAAATTATTCCGGTTTTTCATTTTCAGCCTGTGTGATGGTGAATTTTTTAGAAATAATCATAATGACCACACCTGCGATCATGAAAGGTATCGAAAGGATCTGGCCTGTGTTTAAGCCTGCAAACTTAATAAATTCAACCCCTTGTGGTTCTTTCAAAAATTCAACAAAGAATCTGATGGCCCAAAGAATGATGAAAAACAACCCGAAAAGCCATCCCTGCTGATATTTTTTGTTGGTTTTTCTATATAAAATCCAAAGCAGTACAAATAAACAGACATACCCGAAAGCTTCAAATAACTGCGAAGGATAACGAGGAACCGTAACTCCGTATTCGCTGCTCTGCTGTGGGAAAAGTAATGCAAAAGGTGAGTTGGGATCCACCGGTTTTCCAATGATCTCAGAATTGAAAAAATTACCCAGCCTTACGAAAGCCCCTCCTAAAGAAACCACAATTCCAAGCCTGTCATACACCCAGAAAGGATTTTTCTTAATAATTTTAAATGAATAATATAAGGTCGTAAAAATCAGGGCAATCGTTGCTCCGTGACTGGCAAGACCGGAAAATCCTGTAAATTTTAAACCGTTTTTAGTGCTTATCGGCAAAAATACACTCCAGAAATCTTCCTTAAAAAGCTCCGGCTGATAAAAAATAACGTGTCCCATTCTGGCTCCCAGAATAGTTCCGATTAGCGTCCATGTAAAAAGAGGCTCTAAATATTTCTGGTTAACATTATCAATCTTAAAGATCCTGTTCATTAAAATATATCCGAAACCGAATGCGAATATAAACATCAAGCTGTAAAAATGCAGTGTAATAGGCCCCAGCTGAATTCCTTTTGTGGGATCCCAGATTTTGAATGTGGTTTCAAGGCTTACATTGTCTGCAGATGTTAATGGTTTGCCGGATTTCACAGCATATTTAAAATGCTCGATATTGTCCTGGTTTACCGGTGTTTCTATCAGCTTGAAATTTTTATCTAGAAACTGATATTTTGCATCTTTAAGCTTCGTTAAGGTCAATGAGCTGTAATTAAAAAATGCAGGTTCGAAATTGGATTCATTCAGAATTATCAGAACATTTCCATCTACTTTTCTGTCCGGGAAAACATTCAGGTCTCCCAGTTCGGTAGTGGCGTAGATTTTAACGGGAACATCAGTGGAATTTACTTTTAAAGTTCCATCTGACATGCCGTCCGGATAATTTTGCGCAAAAAAACATTGGGTAATGAACGCAAATACTACGAGATAAATTCTGAAAAAAATATTACTCATTTCTATTTTTTTAGTAGTTTGTTTATTTGATTTTATTTTTTGGCGGAACAGGATCATACCCGCTTCCTCCCCACGGATGGCATCTTGAAATTCTTTTTGCACCCAGCCAAAATCCTTTAAAAATCCCGTGAACCCTCAATGCTTCTACCATATAATGCGAACAGGTAGGCTCGTACCGGCAGTTTTTTGGGAGCAGGGGCGAGATAAACCATTGGTAAAATCGTATTAAAATTACCAAAGGGAAAGTGATGATTTTATTGAATGTAAGTTTCAAAACGCTACAAAAATAGGGTAAAAAAATAAAACCCGTTTAATTTAAACGAGTTTTATTTTTAGTATTAAATAGTTTGATATTGTTTATTAAGATCAAAATAAATTGATTATTAATATTCTTTCTTTTTTACAGAAATTTTTATTTTAAATTGAGTTTCTATAGGAAGACGATAGTTTGTAGCATATTTCCATTGGTTAAGATCAGGGAGTTTAAAAAGACTTTCAATACTTTTTCTAGTATATATATCAGTATATTTCAAAAATTTTATTCTGTCTATACTGTTATTTCTACCTACTGTAATGAGGATTATATTCTCTCCTAATTTTGCATTTGGTGGAATTTTCAGCATAGCTTCTATAACTTGTAAAAAACCGCCCCTACCTTTTTTATCTCTAAAATATTCTTCTTGAAATGGGCTATCATCTATACAACCTATACTTTCTTTTCTACATTTCTCTAAGAATTCTCTATTTTTTCGTTCTAAGGAATCAATAATAATTTTTTGTTCTCTGGTTGGTGGCAAATAAGTAAAAACTTTCCAATGCTTTTTAATAACAAATTGTGCTTCGGCTATTTTCTCTGCAGTTTGTGCTTTGCAATTAAAAATGTATAGTAAACTTGTTATTAATAAAAGTTGTAAAAATATTTTTTTCATAATTGTGTATAAAAAGCCTCCGGATAGGCTTACATTGTTGCTTTGTAAAAATGTGATTTTCCGTATCAGGAAGATAAACTTTCACATTTTGCCCGTTAGGGCACTCGTTTCCACT
Source organism: Chryseobacterium daeguense DSM 19388 (assembly GCF_000430825.1). Lineage (GTDB taxonomy): Bacteria > Bacteroidota > Bacteroidia > Flavobacteriales > Weeksellaceae > Chryseobacterium > Chryseobacterium daeguense. Next base: position 315,762 of record NZ_AUMT01000001.1, read on the forward strand.
AAAGCGAACCATTAAGATAATAAGACTAGCTTATTAGTGTATTGTTTATTTTTTTTCTGAAAATTCTTTCCATAGTTTTATTGAATCTTCTACGTATCTTCCCATTATTGGAATAGCTTTTCCATTTTCTATTTTATAGTATTCCTTAGGGAATTTATATCCCAAATACCGGGCAGATGCATCAGCTGGTAAATCATAACAAAATGATTTTTCAAAATTAATTGATTTTGGAGGTTCAGAAACATAATGGCTCTCCATATAAGTGTCAATAGGTGTTGCCCATCTGCCATTTTCAGTTTTATATACCGGGAAAAAATCACTTAAAATTAGTTCACCACAATATTCTTCTAAATAAACCAATATATTTTCATAGTTTTTGAAATTGTATTCATACATACTTGCGTGATCATAAGCTGTAAAAACTATTGTTGAATCATGATGATGATCAGAAAATTCTTTTTCTATTTTATAGACTGCTTTATATTTTAAACTCAATGATTCATCATTGCAATATAAAGATGTGTCTACCACTGAAACGTCTATTTTCTTAACGACGTAGGCATATATACTTGAAGGCGTTTTCTGATCGCACTTTTTTTGAGGAATGCAAGGTATGGATCTCGGTTCTATAACAATTTTATTTTGTTTCATTAAATCTGACACAGCAAATTTTTCATGATGATAAAATCTTCCAAAATTGAAAAATAATGTATCAGTTGGTTTTGCTATTATTTTAAAGTATCCGGTTTCATCATTACCGCCTACAAGCTCTTTTTCCTGATAGATTTTATTTCTTCTGGTAAAATTTAGTGAATCTAATTTCGCAAGTTTATTAATCGTATCATTTATAATAATTGAGGCACGAATTTTTTCACTTTCTGGTTGCTTGATATATCCTTCAATTTTTACTTTCTGTGATTTAAATAATGAAACTAATAGTGTCAATAAAATCAAACCTGTTTTTAGAATTATTCTTTTCATAATTGTGTATAAGAAAGCCTCAGGAGAGGCTTACATTATTGCTTAGTAAAAATTAGATTTTCCGTATCAGGAAGATAAACTTTTATACTATTGCTATTGGGACACTCATTTCCACTAAAAAGCGAATCATTAGGAAAATAAGACCAGCTTATCTGTGTGCTGCTTATTTTTTTTAATGTTATTCTTCCCCAACCGATACCGCAGGTAGTACCATCATAATATAATGAAACACTGTGATTATCATTTTCATTAGTTCCCATACTTATAATTCTATTAAGAGTTGGATCACTAGAGTTTGATGTTTGGGTGTCCTGAAGTATTGTACCCGTTGATATTTTCTTTATAGTATATTTAATACGAAGAATATCTCTATAAAACTTTCTATCACCAGAACCATAATCTTTAAGCACCTTATCTTCTTTTGTAATAAATAAGGTAATTTCATTGTCTTCAAATGTAGCTTTATAAATTCCTACATATGGAGGTAAATAATTATTCAAATCCTTCATATAAGCATAATTTGGAGCATCTTCATAATATGTATTCAATGGATAAATTTGTTGCTGAGCTTTACAATTTATTAAACTTATTGCTAAAGCAAATAATGATATTATTTTTCTCATAATTGTGTATAAGAAAGCCTCCGGAGAGGCTTACATTATTGCTTTGTAAAAATAAGATTTTCAGTATCAGGAAGATAAACTTTAATATTTTGCCCGTTAGGACACTCGTTTCCACTAAAAAGCGAACCATTAGGATAATAAGACCAGCTTATCTTTGTACTACTTATTTTTTTTAATGTTATTCTTCCCCAGCCAATCCCGCAAGTAGTACCACTATATAATAAAGCAATGCTGTTATCATCTTTTACATTTGTTCCTATACTTATAATTTCTTTTTCTTTAGGATTTATTGTATTTTGACTATCTTCTAAAATTGTTCCTGTTGATATTTTTTTTATGCTGTATTTGACATGAAGAACATCCTGATAATATTTTCTTACGCCAGAGGTATTAATAAGCAAATGATCTTCTTTAGAAATGTATAATGTGACTTCATTTCCTTCATAAGTAGCTTTATAAATTCCTACATAAGGCGGAAGATCATTATTAAGATCTTTCATGTAAGAAAGATTAGGAACATCTTCGAAAAAAGTATTTAAAGGATAAGTTTGTTGTGCTTTACAAGTTATCAGACTTAGTGTTATTGCAAATAACGATATAATTTTTTTCATAATTTAAATTTTTTTATGGACATGGTGTTTCTGTAGGTTTACCATCAGCTCCTGTTGTTATGCTTGTTACGTTTCCATCTTTATCAATTCTTTGCAAAATTACTTTATCTTTTGGAATATTCATTTTGTCAAGCGCATAGAAAAAAACTTTTTCTAATGCCTTATAACTCATGAAATTACCTTCTTGCGAGGCATTTTCTGCTAGATCTCTAATGCTCTGCTCATATTTTTGCACATCTTTTACTAAACCCATAATTTGATCCTCTGTATAATTTTTATCGTTAATAGCCTTTGCTTCATCAAGTGTACCATTAAACCTTATCATATAAGTAAAATACAAATAATTATCCGGACAAGTCCAACATTTTTCCTGCGCTGCTACCATAGCTCCAAAAGAGGAATCTATTGGTGTACCCGGAGGCTGAACCATGATTAACTGAAAGAGCTTATAAATATCAGGCGGTGAAAGCATCTTTACACCACCAGGTGTATGGTTATGAAAATATCCCTGATAACCGGTAAGGTCCCCAAGATATGCTTTATGTTCTTCACCAATGATAATGGGCCCGTCTGTTCCGTCCGGTTTTACCATAAATGCTTTTTCACCACTTTTTTTACCCGTTTTTTTAGATTGCGCATACAGGGTATCTGTTTTGGTTTTTATTCCGGGTTTTTTCAGAAGATTTTTTGTTTTCTCGCAGGGAGTATATTTCGGATTCCCTCCCAGATTCGGTAAAGTTGGGGTTCCTATAGCACATCCATTTTCATCTGTTAATGTAGTCTGTAATGAGGTAGAAGGCACCACAACACAGGGTGGGTCTTCCGGCTGCGGGTCAGGATTTGGAATTATTCCGCCTCCTCCCGTGCTTCCTCCTCCTCCCGGAGCTGTAGAATCATCTATTGGATCGGGATCTCCCGTACAAACCCATGCAACTATGGTATAATGCAACGGAGGATAACCTCCTTCCGCGCTCTGCCAGTTGCAGCCTCCCCAAGTGCTTTCGTTACCGGAATGATGATCTCCCGTGTAGCAGGCGAAATAAACATCTACATCCTGATAGCCGCAGTTCTGTTTCCCAAGTGTGTTTCCGTAGGTTCCTTTTTCAAGCTCTGTTATTATTACTTTTCCATTCCTGTCGACATCTCCACCAGAAAGCAAATCTGCTTTTCCTGCTGAGTAAAATTATAAGTTACCAGAAACTCCCTGTATGTTCCGTCAGGAAGCGGTGTCAGCAATAAATTTTCTACAGGAGCATCGGCAGGAGCATTTTCCCTGTTGATTCTAAAAGTGTAGGTGTGAAACCCGGGACCGTTTTCAATATAGATTACATTATCTGTATCTATTGAAACTCCGTTACCATAGTTCACTACTTTCCCGAAAATATTGGTTTTAAATGTCTTAAAAGTTTGTTCTGCTTTTTGCAGTTCCGTGGAAAGCTTATCATAGTGCTTACTTTCCTGTAAAGAAATAGTTTTTGAAGTAAGTTTGAAAGCACTGCTGTTGTTATAAGCTTCATGCTGTTCATTAAGATAGTCGTTCCTGCAGGATTGCAGCATAAGACCAAGAACTGTCATAAACGACAGCCAAGAAAATAATTTTTTCTTCATTTGTTTTGTTGTTTTTTAAAGGTGTAAATATATAAAATAATTTCACAAAGATTTGAAATTTATTTTATTTGAGAATAATGTTTTAAGAATAATTTATTATTTTTACGAATAAATTATTCTTATTATGAATGACGTTATCAGTAAAAACATTAGAAAGCATAGAGAATTAAAAGGATTTAGTCAGGAATATATGGCGAATCAGTTGAATATCAACCAGGCTTCGTATGCGAAAATAGAAAATAATTCTACAAAGCTCACTGTTGAAAGGCTGTTTGCTATTTCCAAATTGTTAGAAACTGAAATCACTGATCTTTTGGATTTAAAAAATCAAACAATTTATAATATTTATGATAATCAACATGGAGTAGGAAGCCAACATATTCAAAATTTATATCAAGATAATAAAGAAGTTTACGAAAAACTAATACAGGCAAAAGACGAACAAATTGCCCTGTTAAAAGAAATGCTTGACAAAAGAAATTAATAAATTTTTCAAAACAGAACATCTTGAACCAAAATATTCCATTAGCTGAAAAATTAAGGCCTAAAACGCTGGACGACGTTCTGGGGCAGGAGCATCTTACGGGTGAAAAAGGAACAATCAGGAAGATGATGGAGAATAATGCTCTTAACTCATTGATTTTCTGGGGACCTCCCGGAACCGGAAAAACTACCCTCGCGGAGATTATTTCTGAAAAATCAGGAAGGAAATTCTATAAGCTTTCCGCTGTATCTTCGGGTGTGAAGGATGTCCGTGACGTTATTGAAGATGCTAAAAAACAAAATCTTTTTTCGGGAAAGTCTCCGATTTTATTTATTGATGAAATTCACCGTTTTAATAAATCCCAGCAGGATTCATTGCTTCACGCGGTGGAAAAAGGGTGGATTGTCCTGATTGGTGCGACTACGGAAAATCCCAGCTTTGAAGTGGTTTCCGCGCTGCTTTCCAGAAGTCAGGTTTATATTCTGAAAGCTTTGAGCTATGAAAAACTGGAGGAGTTGATTGATATTTCTTCCGCAAGATATAATCTCGATGAGAAAACCGATTTTAAAATTGCAGAAAAAGAAGCATTTATCCAATATTCAGGCGGTGATGCCCGGAAGCTAATCAATTCTGTGGAGCTGGTTTTGAATCAATATAAAAATTCTTCTAAAAAGGAAATCAAAAATGAAGATGTGCTTGACGTTTTGCAGGAAACAATGGCGCTTTACGACAAAAACGGCGAACAGCATTACGATATTATTTCTGCGTTTATAAAATCCATGAGAGGAGGTGACCCGAACGGTGCTGTCTATTGGCTTGCCCGGATGATTGCAGGGGGAGAAGATATCAAATTCATTGCGAGAAGAATGCTTATCTTGGCTGCGGAAGATATAGGTCTTGCAAATCCGAATGCGCTGGTGATTGCTAATAACTGTTTTCAGGCGGTTAACGTGATCGGAAATCCGGAAGCAAGGATTATCCTCAGTGAAACGGCCGTATATCTTGCGGTTTCCCCAAAAAGTAATTCTGCTTACATGGCGATAAATGAAGCGCTTGCTTTGGTGAAGCAAACCGGAAATCTGCCGGTTCCTCTGCATTTGAGAAATGCTCCCACAAAGCTTATGAAAGATCTTGATTATGGAAAAGAATACAAGTATGCTCATTCTTACCAGGGGAATTTTGTGGAACAGGATTTTCTGCCGGAGGAAATAAAAAATGTAAAATTATACGAGCCCGGAAATAATGCTACAGAAAAGAAAATCTACGAAGAACTGAAGAAAAAATGGAATAATAAATACTAAAATTGTTTAAATATAAAGTTTAAACAAGTGTACTGAAAAAGGATACTCTAACGAGTATCCTTCCATTTAAATATGATCTAAGAAATTATTTATTTCGTTGTAATAAACAAAGTTTTTTTACCGTCTTTGTCTTTCGCTTCCATCTTTGTAAGGATGTCACCAAATACCAGCGTTTTTGTGTTGGTAAACTCATATCCGTCAATATAAACAGGAGTTTCTTCCGGAATCATGTACTGAATGTTCAGGTCAGAAAGTGGAAGTCTGTCGATATTATCCTGCCCGGTTTTAAATTTATATTCTACCAATCCGTTTTCTGCGATAGAGCTGTATTTTTTGAGATTCTGCGGAAGGCTTGCAGCTGTTTTATAAACCTGTGAGCCTTTGACTGCATCTTTATGCATAGTAAACATATCTACCGTTCCGACAATATCATTGGCAACTGCAAATTTGGTTGCAGGGTTCTTCTGAGCAAATAATGTAGCCGAAGACAAGAGTAAAAAAGAGTAGAGTAATTTTTTCATAATGTTTAGGAATAATTAAAAACTTGATAAATATAGTTATTTTTCAGAAAATTTGAATAAAAATTTCCAATAATTTAATGAATGCTTTATAAATATAATGATTTATTGTGATTTTGTATTCTCAGCTTCAGGGTTTTCTTCTTTTTTCTCAACCAGATTCCGGATGATGTTTTTTAACCTTTGGAATAGGAATGAACTTAATAATAATATGATTCCCAGTATGATAAAAGCAATTATCCTTGATACATTATCCATTTCCCAAACATCATAAGTATATAGTTTAAGGATCATAACTGCAATTAATACAAACCCGATTTTATTATATTCGGCATTATCGCTTTTTAAGCCTTTATAGATGAAAATACTGGCAAGAATTGCCCAAATGATAGGTAGATAAAGGATTCTGAAATGCTTTCCAAGTTTAGCAATTTCTCTGATAGTATCTACATTCAGTAAAAGATAGATATGATATAATTCACTGCTGACCGCCGTAATCAGCGCAGCTGACACCAGCCAGTAAGAAAATTTAATTTTAAAGAAATCAGATGACGGTAAAATGTTAAGTATGATGTAAATAAACGGAATCCAGTATAAAATATGCAGTCCGTAAAAATTTAGATCGATCTTTTTCAATAAGTAGTTTGAAATAATTCCGGATCCGGAAACCACAGTATTAATGGTAATAATGAATAAAAATAAGTAAATAAGCCCTGTTTCAAGAATTTTATTCAGATCTAGTTTTTTCCTCAACAGTAAAATGAAGAATAAATAATACAAACTAAAAAGCATTGCAACGCTGAAAATCACAATCCACGGCCGTTCCGAAATATGATAAAGGATTTCCAGTAAAATGGCAAGATAAATCACTCCATAACTTACCACTGCAAAAATATTTTCGAAAAAGCTGGCGTTCTTTCTATCCGTATCAGGAAGTTTTCTGAGCAATATCAAATTGATAAAAGTAGTAATTACCGTTACAAGCCCTGTAAGGAAAACAGGATTAAAAACTACTGCAAAATCTTTTTTGTTAAAATATTCTGACCAGGTGATCATCTGCGCAATAATAACCAGCGGAAATAGCACATAAAAACAAATCCTGAAAATATTGAGCTTCGTTTTTTTCCAGATAAACAGCAATAAGGTTGCTTCAATGGCCCAGACACTTGTAATTAAATGAGTTTTGAACTGTAAAGCAACGGCAACAGTCAGTAAGCTGACAGAAATTCCGGCAAAAACAGAATAGTTCACTCCAATATTTTTCGCTGAAAATTCTTTGTACAATAAAAATAAATTAACCAAAGCAAAGCTTACAGGAAACACTATTACAGGCTCGTACTGCAGTTCGTTAAAAATAAAGACCAAACCGGTAACACATCCGAAATTGATTAAAACGAGCATCAAAATATCCGGAGCGGCAAGATTTTCCTTCCTGAAATAGCCCTGCAACGCGAATGCATAAAACACAATATAGGTAATAATAAAAAAATAAACACTTTTGATATCTGGTTTTTCCATTATCCAGAAAAAAAGATAAGCACTTGTGAAGATAAAGGCAACCCAGCCCACACTTTTCCACTTTTTCAGGAAAACTACCGTAAGCATTCCTATGTTTAAAACGGTTAAATAAGTGAATAAGAAAGGGTAGTTGCTTTGTCCGGTACTGATCATCAGCGGGGCCAGAAACCCTCCGATGAGTGAAAAAACAATAAGGATTTCACTTTTATAATAATAAGAAAGTGCAATGGACAAAAGGGTAATAAGGCATGTTAATGAAAATGCAATATTCTGAGAAAAAAGATGATATTCCCGAAAGGCGATCGTTATTGTGAAGTATAAGACAGCAATTCCGCCGCCGGTGATGATAGATGAAAAAACAGTGTAGTTTTTCCTTAAGAAATGTCCTGTCAGCATGATTACAGCACCGGTAAGCAGGCCAATTCCCACTCTTGCCGTTTCGCCGATCCAGTCTCTGTCTATTGCATATTTTACAAAATAACCTATTCCTAAGACAAGTGTAAAAATCCCGATAATAGTAAGTGCATTTTGCTTTAAAAATTCAAAAACAGGAGTAAAGTAATCTTTTGCGGGCTCAGAAGATATTTCCTGATGCACTTTTATAGCTTCAGGTTCAATGATTTTAGTTTCTTCCTTTACAGTAAATGCTGGTTGAGGAATGGTTTCATCCTTTATTACTTTGGTTTCTTTTAAAGAAGTGCTCTTCAGATCAGAAATTTCCTGCTCCAGGTTTCTGATTCTATTGTTCAGGTTGTTAAAAAGAACAATAACAAGAACGATTACTATTATAAGAAGATAAATCATTGTATGTTTTTAGTAATTCAAATATAGTTAAATGTTCCTTATCCCATACAACAATTAATCCATCGTAGAAAATACGATGGATTAACTAGTAGTATGATTAAATTGATAGTATTAATTCGATATTTTATAAATATAAAAAGACCCTGTACTGGAACCCAGAACACCCAATTCAAGAACTGAAGCGCCTGTAAGACCGAATGAAATTTTATCACCAGCCTGAAGGTTGTAAAGGGAATTTATACTTGATTCAGAAATAGTTAAGCTCAATAATCCAAGATTTGCGCCGCTAAAATTACGGGTATCGATAAGGGTTGCCACTCCGGCTCTCGTTCTCAGGATTCCCAATCCGGGTGAGCCCGTTAATAAAGCCGCCTGTAATCCCGTTCCATATCTGAAATTGAATCCTATGGCATATACTCCGTTGGATGGTACCGTATAGCTGTTATCCGTATCAGAGAATAGTGATGCTGTACCTACTGTTCTTTCTGCAGCTAAAAAATTAATGGGTCTGTATCCTCCCGGTAATAGACCAAGGTTAATTAAGCTCACACCGCTGGCTTTTCTGGCTGAATACACAGATGTACTAACACCACTGTTGATGGTATTAATGGCAAGATCAGCAATAAGCTGCGGATTTACCTGGGCAATCTGGAAATCACCGCCTGTATTTAAATTTACAGCCAGAATCTGATATCCCGGAAGTGCCGGAGCAACAGGTGTCTGGCGAATTTTTACTGTTCCGTTTACGTCAAGAGTGGCTTGCGGGTTAGGTGTGTTAATCCCAACCGAACCGGTTTGTGCAAAAAAGGGGAGAGCTAACAAAGCTAAAAGCACGCTACAAATCTTAGTTTTCATGTTTAAAAAATTTAATTAGTTAATGGTATTCTCAGTTAGTTTCTTGTAAAGTTATATCAAATATTGTGCAAATAAAAATATTAACTTTAAATATTTTTTAACATTAAATTAAAACATTTGTATTTTTTTATCATAAAAAGTGATAATGAATTAATAAAATTCTCATAAAGGCATTATACAACCTTAAGTGAAAAATGATTAAGTAGATTTTGGTTAAAAATTTTATGTGAAAAAAATTACTATGTAAAGAATAATAAAAAATTTATAGCTATAAAGCTTAAATACCCTTGTTTAAAGATTAAAATAAAAATACTGTATCAAAATGCAGAATAATTTATGATCAAATAATAATTAGAATTATTGTTTTTTTATTATAAAATTACATAAAAATATTAAAATTTTTAAGTTTAAGAAACTAAAAAGCAATGTTTTAGCTTTGTAGTAGATACTCATTATAATTTCCAAGAAAATCAACCTTTGCATCAATGGCCTTTAATTCTTCAAGGGCATTTTGATGTAAAACAGGTTCCCATTTTCCAACTACATTAATGAAGAAGAAGTACTTGCCAAGGCCGGTTTTCAATGTTCTGGATTCTATTTTGCTGAGGTTCATCTTTCGCCATGCAAAGACGGACAAAACCTGATGCAAGCCTCCCGGATGATCCTCCGGAAGAGTAATTATTAACCCGGATTTTTCGCCCAGTAAATCTAATGTATCATGACTGTAAGCTTTTCCTTGCTTTGATATTATAATAAAACGGGTATGGTTCTGTTCAAAATCCTGAATATTTCTGTGGATGATTTTTAAGCCATACAAACGAGCCGCAAATTGATTGGCTACAGCAGCCAGATTCCGGTCTTGGTGTTCAGAAACGTATTTTGCAGCGGCGGCGGTAGAAGAAAAATCCTGTTTTTGAACATCTTTGAAATGGCTATCAAGAAAATGAAAGCTCTGTGCTAAAGCCTGAGGATGAGAGTAAATTTTCTCAATATGATCAGGATTGCAGTCAGGGTGCACCATCAGGTGATGGGCAATAGGCATTACTGCTTCTGCTTCTATTTTTATTTCCGGGGTTTTATATAAATAATCCAGTGTCATAGAAACGGTTCCCTCAATAGAATTTTCCAGCGGGACAACGGCTTTTTCCACTTCTCCGTTTTCTACAGCGTTAAAGCAGTCCAGAATATTAGCCTGAGGCAATAGTTCATCATCCGGGAAAAGCTGTGTAGCGGCAAGCTGTGTAAAACTTGCATGAGGTCCCAAAAATGCAATCTTCATTATGTTTCTGTATTTGTTGAATTTTAAAAGTAGTGAAAAAGTTTAAGGTTTTGGATTGAAAGTTTAATGTTTTGGATTAAGGTTTATGGTTTAATATCTCTTTATTCCAGTTTTCTTCAATGAGCTTTAGGAGATTTTCCGGGCACTTTACAACCTTTTTTGTTTGGGCATCAAGAAAGAATAGCGTGGTGGATGCTTCAGTGATCTTGGTATTTTCTTCATTGAAAATTTCATATTCAAATTCTATCCTTACTCCCGGAATTTTCTTTACATAGGTGTGAATTTCTAATTTTTCGTCATAGAAAGCCGGTTTTAAATACTTAATTTTATACTCCGAAACAGGAAGCCAAATTCCTTGATTCTCAATCTCATTATAAGACATTCCGATGCTTCGAAAAAGTTCTACTCTTCCAATTTCAAAATATTCTGCATAATTACCGTAGTAAACATATTTCATAGGATCGGTTTCTCCGTAACGTACTCGTAATGAGTGTGTTGTATGTATCATGATTTATCTCACTTTATACATACAAATATATTTTTAAATAATCAATAGGTGCAAAATTTTTTTTAAAAATAAAAAATTTAGACCTTTGTCTTCCTTCTAAAAAAGATACTAACTAAGAATTAATCGGGGCATAAATTATGGATGAAAATTTAATGTTGACATGGCAGAAGTGCCTTCAGTTCATGCGCGATAATCTGAACGCTGCTGAGGACAATTCTGATCTGAAAAAACTTGAGAAATCTTTCGACTTACTGTTTGATAAGGTACAGCCAATTTCTTTGGTTGATAATAACCTTACGCTGATGGTTCCGAGCGATTTTTACAAGGAATACATCGAGGATAATTACCTGTCCTTACTTTCTGCTGCCCTGAAGAAAAATATAGGAAAAGGTGTGAAATTATGGTACTCCGTAATGGAAAACAAGCCGTCCGGCTTAGAAAAACCGGTTACCATGAACATGAAAGGGAAAACGGTTCCTACTCCCAAAGTGCAGGAAACGATGCCGCAAGGTTTTTCATCTAATATTGTAAATCCTTTTGTGGTTCCGGGAATCAAAAAAGTAAATATAGATTCTAATCTGAAATCAGATTTTTCATTTGATAATTATGTAGAAGGAGAAAGCAATAAATTTGCTGCAACAGTGGCAAGATCGATTGCAAAAAGACCGGGGGCTACGGCATTCAACCCATTATTTTTATATGGAGGATATGGAGTGGGAAAAACCCACCTGGGACAGGCGGTTGGTCTTGAAGTTAAAAGCCAGTTTCCCGATAAAGTAGTTCTTTATTTGTCTTCTGAAAAGTTTATCCAGCAATTTATTTCAGCGGCAAAAGCTCATAAACAGACAGAATTTGCGAACTTCTATCAAATGGTAGATGTGCTGATTATTGATGATATTCAATTCCTTTCGGGGAAATCTGCAACGCAGGACAGCTTCTTCCATATTTTTGATTATCTGCACCAAAACGGAAAACAGATTATCCTTACATCAGATAAAGCTCCGGCAGATATTATGGACATTCAGGACAGGATCGTATCCCGCTTCAAATGGGGACTTTCTGCAGAGATCAAATCTCCGGATCTGGAAACCCGTAAGAAAATTATCGTTGATAAACTAAGCAGAGACGGTATTGTTTTGACGGAAGACATGCTGGATTTCCTGGCGTCTGAAGCAAAAACAAATGTAAGAGAGCTTATCGGTGTTATTAATTCTGTAATTGCCTATTCTACAATTTATAAGTCAGATTTAAGTCTTGAATTGTTGAAAGAAACAATCAACAAAATAGCGGCAAACCAGAAAAAAATTATCAATATTCCTTATATTCAGGAAGTTGTGTGTGATTATTTTGGTATCAAAAGAGAACAGCTTTTATCGAAAACAAGAAAAAGAGAAATAGCTCTTCCAAGACAGCTGGCCATGTATTTTGCTAAAGAATTTACCAATTCCACCTTCACGAAAATTGGTGAGGAAATGGGTGGTAAAGACCATTCAACAGTAATGTATGCCTGCGAAACAATTAAAGATGTTTCCAAGATCGATAAGGAAGTGAAAAAGTATGTTAAGGAATTAACAGAAAGAATCAAACAATAAGAAATAATTTAATTTAAATACAAAAAAATGGAGAATAAATTTTATTCTTCATTTTTTATTTAGTTTTGTTGGTTGAAATTTTATTTGGAATTTCTTTATTTAGTTAAAATTTTAAATTAAAAGTAATGAAAATATTAATGGTTTGTCTGGGGAATATATGCAGAAGCCCTCTGGCGGAAGGCATCATGAAAACAAAGCTCCCTGCTGATTTTTTTGTAGATTCGGTAGGGACGATATCTCAGCACGAAGGTAAAAATCCCGATAAAAGAGCCATTAAAACAGCCGCAAGTCACGGAATTGATATTTCTAAGCAGGTGTCAAGACCCATTAAAAGTTCAGATCTTGAGTCTTTCGACAAAATTTACTGTATGGACATTGATATTTATGAAGATGTAGTTTCAATAGCAAAAAATGAACAGCAACGCCAGAAAGTAAAGCTATTCCTAGAAGTAGCAGGGAACCACGAAAATGCTGAAGTTCCTGATCCATATTGGGGAGATATGAATGGCTTTGAAGATGTTTTTCAGATTCTTGACGAAGGCTGCAATACCATTGCACAACAATTAATAGATGAGAGAAAGATGAATTTATCATCGCCCGAAACTTTATAACTCATAATTTTTAAATCATTCAAAATGCTTTTTTTACTTCCAGCTTATCTTTCTGAAAATACTTCTATCACGCACTTTTCGCCGGTGATAAAAGATTATATCATGAAAACAGACTATTTTTTCGTGGAAAATGAAAAAACTGCCCGAAAGGTTGTAAAGTTTTTTGCTCCGGAAAAAAAGCAATCGGATCTGAAACTATTTCTTTTAGATAAATACACGGAAAATGCTGATATTAAAGAGGCTCAGGAGCTAATGAATAAAGGGCAGGATTTCGGATTGCTTTCCGAAGCGGGGCTTCCCTGTATTGCTGATCCCGGTAATCTTATCGTAAAATGGTGTCACGAAAAAAATATTCGGGTAGTGCCAGTTTCAGGGCCTTCGTCTATTATTTTAGCTCTTATTTCCAGCGGTTTCAACGGTCAGGAATTTACTTTTAACGGCTATCTCCCGATTGATAAAGGAGAAAAGAAAAGGCATATCCTGAATCTGGAAAGTTTGGTTCAGAAAACCGGTTATTCACAGATTTTTATGGAAACTCCGTATAGGAATAATCAGCTTTTTGAAGATTTATGTAAATTTTTGTCGCCATCTACAAAACTCTGTATCGCTGCCAGCATCAATGATCCGGAACATGAATTTATCAAAACAAAAACGATGAAAGACTGGCAGAAACAAAAGCCTGAACTGCATAAAATTCCGGCGGTTTTTGTTTTGGGGAAATAATCATAATGTTGATTTTATAGCTTTATTATTTGTTAGTGTTTTTAGGTATTCAAACTGTCAAAAATTAAAATTATTTTATATTTTTAGTGGATGAAAAAGAGTCTATTAGCAATTGTATTTTCTCCGTTTTTGATGTATGCACAGGAAGTTCCGAAACTTACGGACGAAATGGCTGTTAAATTATCTGAAAAACCGCTTCACTGCATCAATCAGGAATATCCGAACAAGACAGCTCACATCATCAATAATTCTAATGAAGTTCCATTAACTCCAAAAGATCTGCATCCCAGCTTTTATGGCTGTTTCGACTGGCATAGCTCTGTTCATGGACATTGGATGCTGGTACGATTATTAAAAACTAAACCGAATCTTTCTATTGCAAAAGACATTGAAAATATTCTTGATAATTCATTTAAAAAAGAAAATCTTCAAATTGAAGCAGATTATTTCACAAAATATCAACTCACAGGAACATTCGAAAGAACCTATGGCTGGGCCTGGCTGTTGAAGCTTGATGAAGAATTAACAACATGGAATCATCCAAAAGCAAAAATATGGCATCAGAATCTGAAGCCTTTAACGGATAAAATCCTGACATCGTGGAAGACCTATCTGCCCAAACAAACCTATCCGAACAGAACCGGAGTTCACCCTAATACGGCTTTTGCAATGGCTTTTGCGATCGATTGGGCAAGGGCAAATAAAGACAAAGAATTTGAAATTCAGCTGACGGAGAAAGCAAAATATTTTTATTTAAAAGATGAAAAAACACCTGCTTATCTTGAGCCGGATGGTTCGGACTTCTTTTCCCCGAGCCTGGAAATTGCAGATTTAATGAGGAGGGTCCTTCCACAGAAAGAATTTGTACAATGGTTAAATAAATTCTATGAAAAACGAAGTTTGGAGAATATTGAAAAGATTCCCGTGGTAAGTGATCTTAGTGATTATCAAACGGTTCACCTGGTGGGTTTATCTTTTACAAAGGCATGGTGTATGAAAGGAATTGCAAAGTCTCTTCCTGATGGTCATCCGTTGAAAAAAGATTTCCGTAAAACAGCAACTGTATTCCTGAATAACGGGCTTCCGCTATTGTTTCAGGGGAATTATGGAGGGGATCACTGGCTCGCAAGTTTCGCGGTATATGCGTTGGAAGATTAAATTGGCTGAGAGAGCCGTATGAAGGGTAAAACTTCCATCCTCCATCTTCCATCTTCAACAAATACTAATACCTGATTCCCAGTTTTTTAAGAATAAAACTTAACAGCCAGATCGGGCCAATTAAAAGGAATTGAAGATCTTTTAAGAAAGACGGTTTTTTACCTTCAATCTTATGTCCTACAAATTGTAAAATCCATGTTATTACAAATATAGCAAGGTAAAGAATCCATGATTTTTTCCCGAAGGTTACATTTGCCAGTGAAACGAAATGTTCCATTAAAAGCATTATGAAAATCATTATTATGGCTATTCTCCAAGACAACCGGAAATAAAATAAGGTAACCAAAGCTAAAGCTATAAAGCTGGCAATGCTCAGAAATCCGAAATATTTAAGGTAAATATTCGGGGTTGGAATATGGGAAATGAACCCCAGAATGGTCCAGAAAATCAGAGGCACACATATCCAGTGAATCAATTTATTTGTTGAGTTTCTGTGGCTTTCACCGTATTCTGCAAGAAGTAAATCAATTTTTCTCATATCTAAAATTTGGTTAATACTAAAATAATAAATTTTTGTAATCGCTGGAGAGATTGCTTACATTTGTGCTATGTCTGTCCTAGAAAAATTCGGTGTTGAGATTTTTACCCAGCATAATATTTTCGAGAGAATTGCTGTGGATAAGCCTTTTCGTCCTGAGAATCCGGCATTTATATTTATTAAAACCGGTTCTATAAAGCTGCGTCAGCATTTTAATGATCTTGAACTTTCTGCTAATATGTTCATGGTGACTGATCCGCAGACGGTTTATGAAATGATTTCCGTGAGTGATGATTTTCAGTCCAGAATGGTCTCCTACAAAAGGGAATTCATTTCAGCTTTGTCTTTGAGGTTCAATAGATTAATAGGCTACAGATATTTCAGACAGCAGATGAATCGGGGTGTTCCTTTTAATCCTGAGGAAATGGAAGTGGTTTGGAAGAGTGTTAATTTTCTTAAGTATATTTTAGACACAGAAACCGAAATTTTATATAAAAAAGAGGTGGTGGAGCATCTTTTTTCTGTTTTTTGTTACCAGATGGCAGGGATTATTTCCAAAGAAGATACGAACTCAATGGGCCAGATGTCCAGGCAGGAAGAAATTGTTTTCGTTTTCCTGAATGATCTCGCGGCCAACCACAACACTGAAAGAACGGTAGAATTCTATGCCGAACGCCAGTCAATTACAACCAGACATCTTTCATCTGTAGTGAAAAGCATTACAGGAAAGTCGGCCAGCCAAATCATTGCATTAGTGGTAATGAATGAAGCTAAAGTACTTTTAAACTCCACCAGTAAGCCGGTTTCAGAGATTTCTACGATGCTGGGTTTCAGTGATCAGTATTCATTTTCTCATTTTTTTAAAAAGCATTTGGAAGTAAGTCCTTCACAATACCGGAATCAGTTTATAAGCTGAAATCTTACATTTGAACATCTTTTTCCAATTCTTAAACATTTGTTTGAACTTATGGGCGCCATAACTTTGCATCTGTAAAACAAGGTACAATGGTAAAGAACATAAAAACAGCACTATCACTTGTGGTAGCAATCTTTCCTGCGCTGTTTTTTTCACAGGAAATAAAACAGATGACAGCGAATGAGGCTGCCGAGCTTGCGGTACAAAATCACCAGCAGTTAAAAGTTTCGGCACAAAATATTGATATTGCAAAACAGAAAACAAATACTGTAAAGCTTCAGAAATTGCCTTCAATCACGGCTTCTATGAGTCAATTTTATTTGGGAGATGCAGTAGCTGTCGACAAAGATTTTTCAAATTCCACTCATATTTCCATGCCTCACTATGGAAGCTCTTATGGAATTCAGGCTACCCAGCTGATTTTTAATGGAGGATTGGTTAATAAATCCATTGAGCTGGCCGGGCTTCGGGAACAGCTTTCCAAACTGGATCTTGAAAAGAATAAGCAGGATGTGAAATTTTTAGTAATCTCCAATTATCTTGATATTTATAAAGTTCTAAATCAGCAGGAAGTTTTTAAAAACAACAAAAAACTTGCTCAGGAGCGCCTTAAAAACATTCAAAAATTTTATGAACAGGGGATGGTTACCCGTAATGAGGTAATTCGTGGCGAGCTCGCAATTAAAAACCTTGATCAGGGAATTTTAACTTTGATAAACAACCGCAAAATTCTCAATTATAATTTGAATATTGCTTTAGGTTTATCTTCTGATACTGAGATTATTCCGGTGGAGAGTTTAGACAATAAAGAATCCGGGATCGGGATGGATTATTATCTGAATCTTGCTCATGAAAGCAATCCGCTACTGAAATCAGCAAAAACAAATATTGATGCAGCAGATAAAAATATAGAAATTATAAAAACCGACAAAATGCCTACGCTGGCGGGGTTTGGAGGATATACCCTGCAAAGGCCGATAACCAACAGAAATCCTGTAGTGGATATGTATGCAGGTGGCTGGCAAACGGGGATTTCGCTAAGCTATAATATTGATAATCTGTATAAAACCAAAGAAAGAGTAAAGCTTGGAGAATTACAAAAAATTCAGGCAGGCGATGCAATGATTCTTACCCAACAGAATATTGATATGGCGGTAAATGCAGCTTATGTGAAATATCAGGAATCTATCCAGCAGGCAGAAATTCTGAATGATGCTAAAAAACTGGCAGAAGAAAACTATAAGATCACCGAAGCTAAATATCTGAACCAGTTAGCAGTACAAGCAGAAATGATTGACGCGCAAAACCAGAAGCTGCAATCTGAGCTGGATTATGCCAATGCGGAAATCAATGTCCTGTATCAATATTATAATCTTCTAAAATCTACAGGAACTCTATAATTTTTAAAACTAAAACAATGGAAAATAAGGAACAAAATACTAAAAATACATCAGCGGCAGCCGGCCAGTCAAGTGTTGTCGAAAAGAAAAAGCAAAACAGAAAAAATAAAATCAGAGCAATTATTTCCAATATCGTTGTATTTCTGGCTATAGGATTTGGTCTGTACTGGCTGGTAAGCGAGTACTTTCATGTAGGAGATAAAACATATACTGAAGCCGCTCAGGTGGAGGAATTTATTAACCCTATTAATACAAGAGTTTCAGCTTATATTAAAGAAATAAAATTCATTGAGCATCAAAAAGTAAAAAAAGGCGATACGATGGTAATTTTGGATGATCGTGAAATTTTAACACAGCTCGGTCAGGCTGAAGCGGCCTATCAGAATGCTTTGGCTCAAAAAAACGCTACAAGTTCCTCTGTAAATACAGTTTCTAATAACGTAAGTGTGATGGAAGCCAATATTGCCGGAGCAAAGGCAAGACTTTGGAACGCCGAACAGAATTTAAGCAGATACAAAAACCTTTTAGCATCTGAAGCGGTTACCCGACAGCAGTATGACCAGGTAAAAACGGAATATGATGCGCAAAAAGCAGCCTATGAAGCACTGGCCAATCAAAAGCAGTCTGCAAATCTTTCTACAACGGAAGTAAAAAGCAAGTTAGGAATAAATGATGCCGAAATCAAAAGAACAAAAGCAGCCCTGGAAATGGCAAAAATCAATCTTTCTTATACTGTTATTACAGCACCTTATGATGGAGTGATGGGAAGAAGAACAATCTCGGAGGGGCAATTGATTCAACCCGGACAGCAGGTTGCAACGATCGTTTTGAACGGGCAAAAATGGGTTACGGCTAATTTCCTGGAAAGCCAGATGCCAAACATCAAAATAGGGGAGAAAATGGCCATGACAGCCGATGCGTTGGGCGGACAGAAATTTGAAGGGGTGGTAACTGCAATTTCCGCGGCAACCGGCTCAAAATATTCCAATGTTCCAACAGATAATTCTACGGGAAATTTTATTAAAGTTCAGCAAAGAATTCCTGTAAGAATCGAGTTTACGGGCTCCAATAAAAAAGAAAATATTGATAAGCTGAGCGCTGGGATGAATATGAATATTCAGATTAGCAAATAGTTTTTGGCCGGAAGCCGGATGCAGGAAGAGGGAAGTTATGTTGTTTAAAAAAATTCACTCTTCCATCTTCAAACCTCAGGCCCTCAACATCAAATTTGAAAAAAATATGTACAATAAAGGATTATTTAACGACTGGGTTCCAAAGCCCGTTCAGCTTTTAATGATTGCCCTGCTGGTTATTGTGGTTCTGCCTATGGGTGGGGTTTATACCGGGAATATCAGCTTTATGGTGGGCGGAACGGGTGAGCTTTCGGAATATTTTATGTTTGCGAATTATGCCACCACCATCGGGATGGGAGCTTCTATGCCTATTGTTCTCAGGATGAAAATGAGGTTTAAAGTGCGAAATAAATTCGTGTTTTTACTCGTGCTGTTGGGTTTACTGGGGTTAGTCAATGCTACAACGCTGAATCCGGTTGTAATTGTAGGAGTATCGCTCATGATCGGTTTTCTTAAAATGATGGTGGCCATTGAGCTCTTTCTGCCATTAATGATGATGATGGGTGATCGGGGAGTTTTTTATGGTGTATTTTATACCGCGGTTTTAAGTTTGAACCAAATTTCAAGCTATTACGCAGTAGAAGTTTCCATTTTGTATAACTGGCAGCAGTTTTTTGTGATTGTAACAATAATGTGTTTTGTGATGGCGCTTCTGTGCTGGGTTTTGATGCATGATAAATATTTTGCCCTTAAAGTTCCTCTGCATTATATCGATTGGATGAGCATCATCTTGTTTATATCGGCATTCATGTTTTTGGCTTATGTTTTATCATTTGGAAAGCAGCAGGACTGGCTGAATTCGAAACGTATCATTCATGCGGCTATTGCTTCTTTTATAAGTTTTGGTTTGTTGGTGGTACGTCAGTTTACCTTGAAAAGACCTTATTTATCTTTTTCCATATTTACGAAAAATAATGTTCTGAATGGATTATTCATGCTGTTTTGGATGGGAATGTTTTTGGGTACGGCCTCAATACAGAATATTTTTTCGGTGGGAGTTCTTGGATATGATCAGCTAACCAATGCAAAATTAAACCTGTTCATGATTCCCGGGCTTATTACAGCCGGAATTGCAGCTGTTTACTGGTTCAAAAAGAAAAAGCCTTTAAAAATGTTCATATTTTCTGGGTTTTCTGCCATGTTGGGTTATGCTTTGATTATGTATTTCTCTATGGTTCCGGAATTCAATTATGAAAACTGGTATCTGCCCATGTTTCTGAAAGGGTACGGAATGGCAGCATTGTTTATTGCTGTGTGGTTTTATACGCTTGATAAATTAGAATTAAATGATATGCTTGCTGCGATAGGATTGGTTTTGGTCTGGAGAACTTTCTTAACGGTTGGTATCTTTTCGGCCTTATTCTCATGGTTCCAGTATCAGTTTCAGATAGAAAGTCTGGGAAATCTTGCGGTGTACATGGATGGGATGACCATCTCACCACAGAACGTTGCGGGAAATATGAAGATGATTCAGCTAAATGCCATTCTTGCGGCAAATAAAAGGATATTCGGATATGTTGTAATTGTTGGCTTTATGGTACTTGTATATGTTTTAACCCACCATTTCGGAGTAAAAAGGTTCCATTATCTGAGGTTTATAAGAGTGTTGAGCGGAAAATCTATCATTGCAGGAAGAAGAATTAAAGAAAGAAGAATTGAAGAAGAAATAAAAGATGCGGCCGGCTACGCAATGTAACGAAACCTTGTTTTTCATTTACTTAGTCAAAGCCCTGTTTTATTTTAAAAAGCAGGGCTTTGCATTTATTTTTAGAAATTGAATTACATTACGCTGAATTTTAGGAGCTGTTTCCCGCTTTTCATTGCAATCTTTTTTTTCAAAAAAGGATTTTCATTGCAATCGGGGCTAGGGTGTAGGGAACGGTGGCTTCGAGAGCCTCAGCCACCACGAAAAGGCGGTGTTTTTTATCACCGGTTTGTCATTACCGGGAACGATGCAATCTTTGTTTAAGCTTTTAAAACCATTATCTTTGTATTTTAAAATCAACTATGAAAGACTTAATGGGCAAAGCCATCTGGGATTTTTACCACAACGAAAATCCTGAAGACCTGCAGACTGAAACTTCAATTTCCGAGCTGGATGAGCTTCCGGTAGACTATCTCTTCCGTAGTTTTGAAGAAATGAATGAAATTGAACAAAAAGCACTGGAATTAGCTCATGGAAAAGTCTTGGACATCGGTGCTGGTGCGGGATCCCATTCTTTATATCTTCAGAACGAAAGAAATCTTGATGTAACGGCGCTGGATATCTCGCCAAAGTCCATTGAGGTATGCAGATTGCGCGGAATTAAGAATGCTGTTGCTCAAAATATGCTTCATTTTTCAGAAGAAACTTTTGATACGGTTTTGTTATTAATGAACGGAACCGGAATTTTTCAAAGCCTGAATGTGATTGATATTTACCTGAAAAAATTATATTCACTGCTAAATAAAAACGGACAAATCTTAATCGACAGCACAGATATTTTGTATATGTTCGATAAAGATGAAGACGGTGGAGTTTACATTCCCGCAGAAGGTTATTACGGCGAACTGGATTATATTGTTCACTACAAAGGTGAATCTGAAGATCCTATAAAATGGCTGTATCTTGATTTTACAACCTTAAAAAATGCTGCCGAGAATAATGGATTTAAAATTGAGAAGATTTTACAGGATGAAGATGCTTATTTAGCGAAACTTACTAAGAAATAATATTTGTTATTGCTTCGTCGTTACACTCCTCGCAATGATACAAAAAACCACATGAATCACATGTGGTTTATATTTAAACATTTAAAAAAATTATCCAATCTCAATACCGTTTTCAACATTACTGTCATCCGGTGTTACGAACGATAATTTTCCGTCCGGTTTTGTCGTCAGCAACAACATTCCCTGAGACTCAATACCTCTGATTTTTCTTGGGGCAAGATTTAATAAAATCATTACCTGCTTTCCAATGACTTCCTCCGGAGTAAAGCTTTCTGCAATCCCTGAAACAACGGTTCTTACATCCACACCTGTGTCCACAGTCAGTTTCAGTAATTTATCGGCTTTTTCTACTTTTTCAGCCTCTGTAATAGTTGCTGTTCTTAAGTCGATTTTCGTAAAATCATCAAAAGTGATTTCTTCTTTCATAGGGTTTGCGTTAGGATTTGTTTTTTTATTGTTTTGTTTTGTGTTTTCCAGTTTCAGGATCTGAGCTTCAATGACATCGTCTTCAATTTTTGAAAAAAGAAGGGATGATTCATTGATTTTATGACCGGTTTCTATTAATACAGATTTTGTTTCAATATCATTCCAGCTTTGTTTCTGAACATTGAACATATTCAATAATTTCTCAGAACTGAAAGGCATAAACGGTTCACAAAGCTGTGCAAGGGCAACAGCAATCTGAGCACCTACAAATAAAGACTGGGCGGCTTTTTCAGGATTGTCTTTAATTGTTTTCCAAGGTTCTTCTGTCTGAAGATACTGATTCCCGAAGCGGGCAAGATTCATCAAAGCTGTTAAGGAATTTCTAAATTCATAGTTTTCTAAAAATCCTGCAATCTCCTTTGCTGCTTTGTTGATTTCATTTAATTCAGGGCTGTTTACGTCACCCTGAGGAACAATTCCGTCATAATATTTATGAATCAGAACAGCAACTCTATTGATGAAGTTTCCAAAAATACCTACCAACTCAGAATTATTCTTAGTCTGGAAATCTTTCCATGTAAAATTATTATCCTTTGTTTCCGGAGCTGATGAAAGAAGAGCATATCTTAAAACATCCTGTTGGCCAGGGAAATCCTCCACATATTCGTGCGCCCAAACTGCCCAGTTTCTTGACGTTGAAATTTTATCATTTTCAAGGTTCAGGAATTCAAATGCAGGAACATTTTTCGGCATGATGTAATCCCCGTGAGCCTTCATCATCGCAGGGAAAATAATACAGTGGAACACAATATTATCCTTTCCGATAAAGTGAATAAGATCACTGTCTTCGCTTTGCCAGTAATCTTTCCAGTTTTTTCCGTTCTTTTCTGCCCATTCTTTAGTAAAGGAAATATAGCCAATAGGGGCATCAAACCATACGTATAGTACTTTTCCTTCTGCATTAGGAAGCGGAACCGGAACTCCCCAGTTGAGATCTCTGGTCATTGCACGTGGCTTCAGACCGTCATTTAACCAAGATTTAACCTGTCCGTACACGTTTGGTTTCCAGTCGTCTTTATGGCCTTCAATGATCCATTCGTTCAGGAAATTTTCATATTCATTTAATGGCAGATACCAGTTTTTTGTTTCTTTAAGGATAGGAACGTTTCCGCTTAACATTGATTTTGGGTTAATCAATTCAGACGGCGACAGGGTAGTACCACATCTTTCGCACTGATCTCCGTAAGCATTTTCGTTTCCACAGTTGGGGCAGGTTCCCACGATATATCTGTCTGCAAGAAATTCTCCGGCCTGCTCATCAAAATATTGAGCAGACATTTCTTCGGTAAATTTCCCTTTTTCATACAAAACTTTAAAAAAGTCCTGGCTGGTTTCATAGTGGTTTTTGGAAGTTGTCCTGGAATATTCATCGAATGAAATCCCCAAATCCGCGAAAGATTTTTTAATGATTTCGTGGTATTTGTCAACAATATCCTGAGGGGTTACCCCTTCTTTTTTTGCTCTGATGGTAATAGGAATTCCGTGCTCATCCGAACCACAGATAAACACTACATCTTTTCCTAATCTTCTCTGAAATCTTGCGTAAACATCCGCAGGAATATATACACCTGCCAAATGCCCTATATGAACCGGTCCGTTTGCGTATGGCAATGCAGCCGTAATCATCTTTCTGTTTGACATTTATAGTTTAGTTTTAATATGCAAAGATACGGATAATCCTTGAAAGTTACCGTAATTGCTGTTTTTAAAAGGTTCCGGGAATTTAAAAGCGGATGAAATATTACATTTAGTTAAACGGATGTTTGACTTATTGTTAATTGCGGTAAGTTATTATGTTTCGCATAATTTGATGTAAATAAATGGAAAACAGGGTATTGATTTAAAATCATCATGTAATTTACATAAAATTATCTTAATTTTAAATAAATTTATGATAATTCTAATTTTTTTATAAATTGCAAGACTGGCTTATAGCCAATATTATTGAAGAAACGAACTATATAAAAAATGATATTGTGAAAAATTTTACAACGGTATTAAAAATTGCGCCTGCATTTTTATTGGCAAGTACCATAATTCATGCACAAACGCAAGACTCTGCAACAAAAGAGAAGAAAATAGAGGAGGTTGTATTGATTGGGTATGGAAAACAGAAGAAATCAGATCTCACGGGGTCAATAACTTCTGTAACAGCAAAAGATTTTAACGGTGGTGCTACTTCTGCAGGACAATTAATCCAGGGCAAGACGCCCGGTGTTCAGATAACGAATAATAGTGGAGCTCCTGGATCAGGAACCGCTATAAGGATCAGGGGGACAGCTTCTTTGAATGGTAATAACTCGCCATTAATTGTAATTGATGGTGTTCCGCAGGATTTTGTAGGTGTAAACGGAGTGTCTGATCCATTATCATTAATTAACCCTAATGATATTGAGACTTTTGATATCCTTAAGGATGCCTCTGCAACTGCGATCTATGGTAATCGTGCTACTAACGGTGTTATTTTGATTACTACAAAAAAAGGCACAACAGGAAGATTTAGGGTTAATTTTTCAACGGTAGCATCTATTTCAAGTAAGATGGGTAATGTAGATGTATTGAATGCTGATGAATTTAGAAGCTTTGTTAATACTTATGCTTCAGATGCTTATAAGGCAAAATTAGGGAATTCAAGTACTAACTGGCAGGATTTAATTTATCAAAATGCTTGGGGTACAGATAATAATGTTGCTTTTTCTGGAGGAATTAAAGGTTTGCCATATCGTTTATCAGTGGGATATAATGAACAAAATGGTATTGTAAGAACAAACTCTTTCAGAAGGACATCAGTTGGACTGAACTTAAATCCTAAATTTTTCGATAACCATTTATCAGTTAATATAAGTACAAAAGGAACATTCACAGATAATAGATTTGTTGATGGTGGTATTATTAAGTCTGCTACATATTTTGATCCTACCCAGCCTATATATTCTGGTAACTCTAATTATGGCGGTTATTATGAATGGTTGTTGAATGGCGGCCTGAATGTGAATGCTAATGCCAATCCATTAGCAATAATAATGGCAAATCATGATGTATCCTCGGTTCTGAGAGGTTTGGGAAATGTTCAGTTAGATTACAAATTCCATTTTCTTCCGGATTTGCATTTCAATGTGAATGCAGGATATGATTACACCAAGAGTGAAGGGCAAAAGAAGGTTGATGCGAGATATAAATCGGGGTTTAATGATAAAGGAAGTGCAAATTTATATACCATGGAGAAAAAAAATAAGTTATTAGAAACTTATTTTAATTATGTTAAAAATATTTCAGCAATTAATACAGGCGTAGATCTTACTGCAGGATATTCTTACCAGGACTTTATCACGTCTATTCCTGGTGCCACTACTTATAGAGGAATAGAACCTTTTATAACTGTCGGAAACAATTTTGAGACTCAGAATACTTTAATATCTTTCTATGGTAGAGCAATTTTTACAATTGCCAATAAGTACGTCATTTCAGGATCATTAAGAAGAGACGGCTCATCAAGGTTTTT
Source organism: Chryseobacterium daeguense DSM 19388 (assembly GCF_000430825.1). Classification (GTDB taxonomy): domain Bacteria; phylum Bacteroidota; class Bacteroidia; order Flavobacteriales; family Weeksellaceae; genus Chryseobacterium; species Chryseobacterium daeguense. Next base: position 341,623 of record NZ_AUMT01000001.1, read on the forward strand.
TAATGGAACAAGAGACAATCTCTGGGGTAATTTCCCGGGAGTTTCTGTTGCCTGGAAACTAAGTGAGGAAAATTTTATTAAAAATATAGCTTCAATTAGTACATTAAAATTAAGAGCGGGATGGGGGAAAACAGGCCAGCAGGAACTACCGGCTTTAGATGGAAATAAACCATTCAATTACCCGGCTTATGCTGCATACAATCCAAGTGGAGTTGGGGCTGGCTATCAATTTGGGAATCAATTTTATTTCATGTACCGTCCTAATATTTATAATCCAAATCTTACTTGGGAAACCACAACAACAAAAAACATTGGGTTGGATTATGGTTTCTTAAATAACAGAATTACAGGATCAATTGATTTATTCAGAAAGGATACGGAAGATTTATTGGTCAACACGAATATAGCAGCTGGGGATTTAAGTAATCAAAATTTACTTAATGTAGGAAATATGAAAAATAGCGGCATTGAGGGTAGTATTACGGTAGTTCCTGTAAAAAATGAAAAAACGACTTGGGAAGTAAGTTTTAATGCAACTCACTACAAACCGGAAATAACTAAGCTTCTTGACAGGGCCGATGCAACATTCAATATTCCTGTTGGGGGAATTGAAGGAGGTTCTGGGAATACAATTCAGGCTCATGCTGTAGGTTATGCTCCTAATGCTTTTTGGGTGTATCAACAGGTATATGATGGAAATGGGAAACCTGTTGACGGAGTTTATGTTGATAGAAACAATGACGGTATTATTAATACTTTAGATAAATATTATTACAAATCAACAACGCCGGATGCTATTTTAGGCTTTTCAACAAAATTATCTGTAAAAGACTGGGATTTTGGCTTAAGTGCAAGAGCGGTATTAGGAAATTATGTTTATAATAATGCGGCTTCAAACAGCTCACTTCAATCTGCATCTACTAATGAATATTTGCAAAATGTGTACTCTACAGCAGCGGTTTATCAATTTCAGGTTCCGCAATATTTTTCAGATTTATATATAGAAAATGCTTCTTTTTTAAGATTGGATAACGTAAATGTAGGATATAACTTTGGTGAAGTTTTCACTAAAGGAAGTAATCTTAAAGTGTATGCTATGGCTCAGAATGTTTTTGTGATCTCAAAATATTCAGGTATTGATCCTGAGGTTTTTGGAGGAATAGATAATGGTTATTATCAAATGCCAAGAATTTATTCATTAGGTTTTAATTTTCAATTTTAATTATTAAGTAGATGAAATCAAATAAATTAACAAGAAATATAATATTAACAGCGGCCGTGGTCGGGCTGTTATCAGCTACATCATGTGTAAAGGATCTGGAAAGAGAGCCTATTACCGATGTTACATCAGCAAGTATCTTCAAGGATTTTGCTAATTATCCTAATGCTCTGGCCAAACTATATGGAGGCTTAGCTATTGGAGGACAGGTTAGCGGAGATGGAGGAAACTATCCGGATAGTGATATTAATGGAATTAATGGAGGTTTTTCTCAATACACGAGGCTTTTATATACATTAAATGTAATTTCTACAGATGAAGCTGTAATTGGCTGGAATGACGGAAATTTACATACCATTCATAAAATGACATGGGACTCTTCCAATGAGTTCATTGCCGCAGCTTATTACAGAATATATACAGAGATAGCTTTTTGTAATGAATTTTTAAGAAATGTGACGGATGAAAAATTAGCTTCCAACGGTATTTCCGGAGATAATTTAACGGAAGCAAAATATATGCGTGCCGAAGCAAGATTTTTAAGAGCACAATCGTATTATCACGCTTTAGATATGTTTGGAAATGTACCTTTTGTAGATGAAAGCTATCTTCCTGGTTCTGTAAATCCGCCTCAACGAATAGAAAGAGCGGCGCTTTTCAATTATGTGGAGCAGGAATTATTAGCCTGTGCAAATGAATTAAAAGATGCAAGATCAAATGCTTATGGTAGAGCAGATAAAGCTGCAGCTTGGGCATTACTGGCAAGATTGTATCTTAACGCGAGTGTTTATACAGGGACACAAAGAAATAATGATTGTATTACTTATTGTAACAAGGTTATTGGTGCGGGATATTCTTTAAAACCAAATTATGGTTCACTATTCTTAGCGGATAATAATGTAAACAACCCTGAAGCGATTTTTACTGTTAATTTTGATGGTATCAATACCCAGACTAATGGTGGGACGACCTATTTGGTACACGCCGCAGTTGGAGGAACTATGCCTGCCGCAGATTTCGGTATCAATGGCGGATGGAGTGGTATCAGAACCACTAAAGCTTTTGTAAATAAATTCCCGACAAGTGGTGTGGACAAAAGAGGGAATTTCTATACAGCGGGACAGAATCTGGAAATCAATGATTTAGGTTCATTTAATGATGGATATGCCTTTATTAAATTTAAAAATGTTAAAAGTGATGGAACTCCAGGGGCTCATAACAACTGGGTGGAAGCTGATATTCCATTGTACCGTTTAGCGGATATTTATCTGATGTATGCAGAAGCAACTTTAAGGGGTGGAAACGGAAATCAGGCAACTGCGGTTGAGTATATAAACCAGTTAAGACAAAGAGCTTATGGCAATACAAGTGGGAATGTTACTTCTATTAATCTAGATTTTATTTTAGATGAAAGAGCAAGGGAATTATCTTGGGAGCTTACAAGAAGAACAGACCTTATCAGATATGGAAAATTCACTACAGGAGATTATGTGTGGCCATGGAAAGGTAATATAAAAGATGGAAAAGCTGTAGAAAGCTATAGAAATCTTTATCCAATTCCGGCAAAAGATATTGTTGCGAATCCTAATTTGGTTCAAAATCCTGGCTATTAATTATAAAAAAACACGATCAAAAATGAAACATTTATTCAAAATATTAGCAGTAGCTTTTATAAGCCTTCTAATAATTTCTTGTGAAAAAGATGAAGATCAGGCAATTTTAGGAGAAGGGACAACCCCTACTTTAAAAGCAGACAAAACAACATTAGTTTTATTAAAAGACAATGAGGCTGATATTGCTGTGAAATTCGACTGGACGAATCCAAAATTTCAATCCCAGGTAGCACTTAAAAATACATTACAAGTAGCAAAAGCAGGTACAAATTTTCAAGGTGCAGGAGAATCAATTGTTACAGCAAATGATTTAGCAGCAACCTATACTGTTGGAGATTTCAATAAACTAATGCTTGATAGTGGACTTATTCCAGGTATTGCTACATCAGTTGAAATAAGACTTAAATCTGAAGTAGGGCCTAATATATTGTACTCCAGCCCCGTTACGATGATAGTGACGCCATATCTTACAGAGTTTCCATCCTTCTACATCGTAGGAGACGCATCAGCTGTAGGTTGGAATGCAGGTACAGCACAGATGCTTTACAAAAAAGATAACTTTTCAACGATCTATACTTATCTGGAAAATGGAAAATCATTCAGATTTCTTGGACAACAGGATTGGGGACCCACAAATTATAGCCTGGATGTAGCAGGAATGAATGCTGGTAACAAGTACTTCAAAACATGGTCTACTAATTTAGCACCTTCAACACCTGAAAACATTCAGTTTACCGGAGCTACAGGTATGTATAAAGTCGTTATTGATGCAGATGCAACTGTAAAATCCATTACCGTTTCAGCATCACCAGTCAATACATGGAATCCTGCAAACATTTACCTTGTAGGTACAGTAAATGGGTGGAATGCCGGTACTGCAATTCCAATGACAAATTTGGGGAATGGTAAATTTGAACATACAATAAGTCTTCCTGCTGCTTCTGAATTTAAATTTCTAGGTCAGCAAAGCTGGGGAGATCTTGATTGGGGAAATATTGCTGGAGATGGCAATACAGGTTATTTAGGCCCTAAAGGAAGCAATGGAAATATCAAATTTGATGGTACAGGCGGTAGTTATAAGATTTCTGTTGATGTAAAAATGGGAACTTATAAAATACAGCCATTATAATATTAATTAAAATTGAATTTACATAGCAAAGTGTTGCTTTTCGGCAGCACTTTCTTTATTTTTAAAGTTTTATAAATAGTCATTATGAAGAAAATTACAGTGGGAGCAATATTGTTCTCGATGATGTTTGTTGGTGTGAATGCACAATCTTTAAAGTCGCCGGACGGAAAGTTTGAGATGAACTTTCAGCTGAAGGAGGGAGTACCTTATTACAACCTGAAATATAACGGCAATGTAGTAGTGGAAGATTCCAAATTGGGATTGAGATTATTTAAAGATACTTCTATAAAATTTGCCTCGGAAATTGCAAAACCGGAAGATGTAAAATTTGATCTTAATAACGGTTTTACGAAAACAGATGAAAAAAGAGATTCCAAAAATGAAACCTGGCAGCCGGTTTTAGGGGAAAAGAAAAATTATATCAATCATTACAATGAGCTGGCTGTTACTTTAAATCAGGCTTCTACGGAACGTAATATTGTTGTGAAATTCAGATTGTTCAATGACGGATTGGGTTTCAGATATGAGTTTCCCCAGCAGAAAAACCTGAACTATTTCGTGATCAGAGAAGAAGATTCTGAAATCGATTTCCCTACCAATATGAAAGCATGGTGGATGGTTGCAGACTATGATTCTCAGGAATATCAATATCAGGAAACGAAAATCTCTGAGATCCCGGGAAGATGGGACAAAGCTTTTGACGCAAATGCTTCTCAGAAATTAATCAAAAATGCAGTTCAGTCTCCTTTAATGCTTAAAAAAGAAGGAAAACAGCCATTATATGTCAATGTAGCGGAAGCAGCAGTTTTAGACTATCCTGCTTCTCACCTTGAGGTTGATGCTCAGAATTTTAAATTCAAAACACACCTTACAGCAGACAGACAGGGAGCGAAAGGATATATTCAAACCCCTTCTGTAACGCCTTGGAGAACAATTATTGTGGCTCCGAAAGCGGAAGAGGTAATGGATTCAAAAATGATTTTTAACCTTAATGAACCTACAAAATATACCGACACTTCTTACATTCATCCTACAAAATACATGGGAGTATGGTGGGAAATGATCATCGGAAAATCACAGTGGGCATATGGTCAGCCGGAATCCAATGTACGAATTGGTGTGACTGATTTTTCTAAACTGACACCCAACGGAAAACACGCTGCCAATAATACGAAAGTTAAAGAATACATCGATTTTGCAGCAGAAAACGGGTTCCAGGGACTTTTAATTGAAGGCTGGAATGTAGGTTGGGAAGACTGGTTCGGCCATTCAAAAGAATTTGTTTTTGATTTCATCACACCTTATCCTGATTTCGACATAAAAATGTTGAATGAATATGCTCATTCTAAAGGCATTAAGCTCATTATGCACCATGAAACTTCAGGTTCGGCAACGAACTATGAAAGATGGGCTGATAAAGCATTCCAGCTGATGAACAAATACGGCTATGATGCTGTGAAAACTGGCTATGTTGGGGATATTATTCCAAGAGGGGAGCACCATTATTCCCAATGGACGATCAACCATTTCTACAGAATTGCAGAAAAAGCGAATGAGTATAAAATCATGGTCAATTCTCACGAATCCGTACGTCCTACCGGAGAAAGCCGCACATATCCGAACTACATTTCTGCAGAAGCTGCGCGTGGAACAGAATATGAAGCTTTCGGAGGGAATAATGCCGATCACCAGACCATTCTTCCGTTTACAAGATGGATGGGAGGTTCTATGGATTATACCCCGGGAATTTTCCAAACAAAATTAGACTACTATTTCCCTGGAGACAAGCGTTTTGTGAAGACAACTTTAGTAAAGCAGCTGGCGCTTTATGTAACGATGTATATGCCGCTTCAGATGGCTGCAGATTTACCGGAAAACTACAAAAAGCACATGGATGCTTTCCAGTTTATCAAAGACGTGGCTGCAGATTGGGACGATACGACAATTTTATCCGCCGAACCGGGAGATTATGTGATCACTGCAAGAAAAGCAAAAGGTACGGAAAACTGGTTTGTGGGCGGAATTACCGATGAAAACAAGCGTGAATATACCGTAGATTTTTCTTTTCTGGATAAAGGTCAAAAATATGAAGCAACGATTTATGAAGACGGAAAAGATGCCGATTACATAGACAATCCTCAGAGCTATAATATCTACAAAAAGCAGATTACAAGCAAGTCAAAAATCAATTTTAAAATGGCAAGAAGCGGCGGTTTCGCGATTTCTATCAAGCCGGTAAAATAATGTTACCTGATCTTTGCTAAACTTAGTGCAGATCAATAGGAGCGGGCTTTAGCCCGCTTTGAATAACAAAAAATAAAGGCTTTAGCCAAAACTACAAAAACCTTACAGATAAACTTCTGTAAGGTTTTTAATCAAAATAAATTATCTATACTGTTATATTTAAATCTTTGCGATCTTAATTAAGTGAAACGCCTTTATGAGCTTAAAAAACGCATAGTAGTAAAAATCTTAGCGAACTTTGCGTTAAAACTTAAAAATAACATCATACACATTTAATTTAAAATGAAAAAATTATACACAATCGTAGCCCTCTCCACAGCAGTCATCGCTTTTTCCCAAAAACCTCTAGACAAAGTAGAACCCGCCTTCTGGTGGAAAGGAATGAAAAATCCCGAGCTTCAGATTCTAGTGTACGGAAAAGATATTGCCAACAGCGACATCGAACTTTCTGACGGAGTTCAGATTAAAGATATTCAGAAAGTGGAAAACCCGAATTATGTTTTTGTGACGATTAATACAAACGAAATCAATTTTCCGAAATTTAAAATAAACATCAAAAACGGTAAAAAAAATATAGGTTCTTACACTTATGAATTAAAACAGCGTGATCCAAATTCAGCAAACAGAGAATCTTTTACATCAAAAGACGTAATGTATCTTATCATGCCCGACCGTTTTGCGAACGGCGATGAAAAAAATGATTCAAGCCCGAATTTAACGGAAAAAGCCAACAGAAGTCTTCCCAATGGCCGTCATGGCGGAGATTTACGCGGAATTATTAATAATTTAGATTATATTCAAAATTTAGGAGCAACCTCAATTTGGTTAACACCCGTGAATGAAGACAACGAAAAAGTGTATTCCTACCACGGCTATGCGCAGACAGATTTATATAAAATAGATGAACGCTACGGTACCAACGAAGAATACAGAGAGCTTTCCCAAAAATTAAACAAAAGAAATATGAAATTGGTCATGGATTACGTGACCAATCACTGGGGTGTTTCTCATTGGATGATCAAAGATTTACCCACAAAAGACTGGATTCACTGGTTTAATGATGGTGAAAACGGCTTCAAACGTTCAAACTATAAAACAACCACACAATTTGATACTAATGCTTCAGAAGCAGATAGAAAAGTAGCTTTGGACGGCTGGTTTGATACCACAATGCCGGATATTAATCAAAAAAATCCTCTAGTTTTAAAATATTTAACGCAAAATGCCATTTGGTGGATAGAATATGCTGAACTAGGCGGATTCCGGGTAGATACTTATCCGTACAATGATAAAGAAGCCATGGCAAAATGGGCAAAAGCCATCACCGATGAATACCCGAAATTCAATATTGTCGGGGAAACCTGGCTGAATACGGCCGGACAAATTTCTGCATGGCAAAAGGATTCAAAGACCGGAGAAGCAGCAAACTACAATTCCAATCTTCCGTCTGTCATGGATTTTATGCTGTACGGAGACCTGCCGAAAGCATTGAAGGAAAAAGAAGGCTGGGACAGCGGGATGAACCGTATTTACAACAGCTTATCAAGTGATTTCCTTTATCCGGATATCAATAATGTAATGGTTTTCTTCGAAAATCACGATACCGAAAGATGGAATGAGATTTTCAATGATGATCCGAAAGCTTATCAATTAGGATTAACTTTAATTTCAACCGTTCGCGGAATTCCACAGATTTACTATGGTTCCGAAGTCGGAATGCGGGGCGACAAAAACAAAGGCGGCGATGCAGATATCCGAAGGGATTTTCCGGGAGGCTGGAAATCTGATAAACAAAACGCTTTTAATACTTCATCTCAAACCCCTCAGCAAAAGGAATTTTATAGGTTTACACAGAAAATACTGAACTGGAGAAAAGGAAAAGAAGTGATCCACACCGGAAAAACTAAAAATTTCGTTCCTCAGAATAATGTTTTTGTGTATTTTAGATACAATGAAAAAGAAAGCGTAATGGTGGTTTTAAATAATAATGAAAAACAGGAAACACTGGATTTGAAAAGATTCTCAGAATCCCTGAACAGGTTTTCAAAAGGAAAAGACATCATTTCCGACAAAGAATTTTCATTGCAAAATAGTATAACAATACCTGCAAAAACATCGATGATTATTGAATTAAATTAAAACACTAATAGCACAAATGGTTTCACAAATTTCACAATTAAATCTTTGCGATCTTAGTTAAGTGAAACGCCTTTGCGAACTTAAAAAGTTTAATAGTAAAAAAAAAAGAAAAACTTTGCGCCCTTTGCGTTTAAAAAAGACTAAAAATAGATATGAAAAAAACAATATTTTTAATATTCCTCTTACTTGCGGCAAGCTATACTACCATTTCAGCTCAGTCAAAATTTGATAAAGAGAAAACAGAAATCGCAACAATGCTGGACGGCTTCAATGTTGCCGCCGCAAAATCAGATTTTAACACTTATTTTAATTATTTTGCTGATGAATCCACGTTTATTGGAACGGATGCCACTGAAGTCTGGGACAAAAAAGCATTCATGGTTTGGGCAAAGCCTTATTTCGACAAAAAGAAAACATGGAATTTCACTTCGTTAAAAAGAAATATTTATTTCAGTAAAGATGGCAAACTGGCCTGGTTTGATGAGCTGCTGGATACCCAGATGAAGATTTGCCGCGGTTCTGGGGTTGTTGAAAAAATAAAAGGGGAATGGAAGGTGAAACAATATGTGCTTTCCGTAACAGTTCCGAACGATGTTGTAGATAAAGTGGTAGTTGAAAAAACGCCGATAGAAGATGCATTAATCCAACAGTTAAAAGCTAAATAATGGAGCCGCTACACAGTTCACTTTCAAGAAAAAAGAAGCCGAATCTTTCCATGGCTCAGATCATCAACATGAGTATGGGGTTTCTGGGAATTCAGATGGCTTTTGGCCTTCAAAACGGAAATGCGAGCCGTATTTTGGCTAATTTCGGGGCAGATGTTCATGAATTATCATGGTTTTGGCTTGTAGCACCTATTACAGGTTTAATTGTTCAGCCAATTATCGGTCACATGGGCGATAATACCTGGAGTCCGCTGGGCAGGAGGAAGCCTTACTTTTTAATTGGTGCGGTATTGTGCGCCATTGGCTTGGTCATGCTCCCGAATGCTGCTTCGGCAACACAGATGATGGCTGCTAATGTTTTATTGATGGCGGTCATTTTCCTGGCGATGATGGATGCTTCAATTAATGTTGCCATGGAACCTTTTCGTGCCTTGGTAGGAGATATGCTTCCGAAACATCAGGCAACCATCGGATTTTCCGTTCAGACGATTTTAATTGGAATCGGGGCGGTGATTGGTTCTGATCTTCCGAACTGGCTGACCAAATTGGGTATTTCAAATGTAGCTCCAAAAGGCTTTGTAGCAGATAATGTTATTTATGCTTTTTACATCGGGGCAGCAGTTTTGATTTTATCCATTTTATATACAATCATTACAACCAAAGAATATTCACCGGAAGAATTTGCATCCTTTGAATCCGGAAAAGAAACAACTGAACATACATCTAAATTTTCAGATATCTTTAAAGATTTTAAAAATGCGCCTTCACAGATGAAAAAGCTGGGCATTGTCCAGTTTTTCTCATGGTTTGCGCTTTTTACGATGTGGGTTTTTACAACAAGTGCTTTGGCGACACACCATTTCGGGCTTTCCCCGGATGATACCCATTCTGCAGAGTTCAATAAGGCGGGAGATCTTACGGGAAGTTTATTCGGGAGCTATAATTTCTACGCTATTTTCTTTGCTTTTGCATTGACTCCGATTGCTCAATTTATTGGTAAAAAACAGACACATGCTCTAGCGTTGGCCTGTGGCGGTCTGGGATTAATCTCCATGTATTTTATCAAAGATATTAATAGCTTGTGGATCTCCATGGTTGGTTTGGGATTTGCCTGGGCGAGTATTTTAGCGATGCCTTATGCAATGTTAATTGATTCTATTCCTCAGAAGAAAATGGGAGTGTATATGGGAATTTTCAATTTTTTTATTGTGATTCCTCAAATCATCAATGGTATTTTCGGTGGACCGATTGTAAGCAATGTTTTTGGAAACTATGCCATAGATTACGTCGTAGTGGGCGGTGTCTGTATGTTGGTGGCAGCTGTTTTAACTTTAATTTTCGTTAAATCAGAACACGATACTCCTAAAGAAATTGAACAGGAGATTAAGCAGGTACATTTTTAAAAAAGTATTTTTTCAAAAAGAAAATGGAGAATATTCCGTTTAATTATTAAATTTGACCAATGCGAAAGAATCTTTATCTCATCATTTTATCATTTTCCCTTGTGAGTTGCTATACCTATCAGGTGAAAAAACAGGCGAATACGGAAATCGACAATAACCCGCAATCTAAAAAGACTGCCGTTATTGCCAATAATATTCCTGCTCAGATAAAAGATGCCGCCGAATCTCAGGGCCTGAGTAATGCTCAGCAAATGCCCGCCGCAATTAATGTTCAGGAAAAGCTTACTCCAAATAAAAATGTTAAGATAGACGTTGACGGCAAGAGCTATAAAATAATTGTTGACCGATGGGAAAGTGACAGTCTGGTGGCACACCCGGTTAATAATTCGAAAAAAGTTCTTAAATTCCATAAGAACCAGATCAATAGTGAGAAAATTGCTGAAAAACGCTTCTCACAGCCCATCGCAGACATCATTACTGTGGTTGCTTATGCCGGTATCGGTGTTGCAGTTTGGTCTCTTTTACAGTAAAATTACCTTATAAAATAGTCAAAAGCGGATCATAAGAGTCCGCTTTTTTGATTTTTATATTCAGATATAAATTAAAATTGCTGATCAAATTTTTACGCCAGCACAGATTCAATTTTAGTCACCGCTTTTGAGAAATTCTCTTCCTTAAGCTGAGGAACCATCGTACCCTGAGAAATGAAAACCTCAATATCCGTAATTCCTATGAATCCGAATAATGTTCTTAAATAGTGTTCCATATTTTCAATAAGCCCGTTTTCATACACTCCGCCGACTGCAAAATTTAAATATACTTTTTTGTTTTCTAGAAGCCCTTTCGGAGTTCCGTCTGCAAAAGAAAATGTTTTTCCGGCAACTGAAATACTGTCGATCCATGATTTCAATGTGGATGGAAAAGTAAAATTATAGAATGGTACTCCAATCACGATGATATCTGCTTCCCCGATTTCCTTTAATGCTTCGTCAGAATATTTTGAGGCCTCTTTCTGCTCTTCTGTTTTTTCTTCATCAGCAATTCTTGAAGCACTGAAATGATGGATTTCCAAATGTGGAATCGGGTTTGCAGCCAGGTCACGAACTACCACGTTACTGCCAGGATTTTTTTCTAACAATTGATCGATAACAATTTGTGAAAGTTGGTTGCTTACAGAATTTTCTCCGCTTATACTTGTTTTGATATTTAAAATCTTTGCCATTTTGTTTAATTTTTTTGTTTTTATTACTGACAAAATTATTGTAAATTTACTTTCCAAAATATAGTAGTTACCTAAAGGAAAGTGAAAAAAATGGAAAAGAAACACAATCATAAAGACTGTATGAAGGCTCTGAAGCCGGTTCGCGACACACTGGATGTGATAAACGGGAAGTGGAAGCTGCAGATTATCATTTCTTTAGATGCCGGGAACAAACGTTTTACAGAAATTGAACGAAGTATTCCGAAGCTTACTTCCAAAGTTCTGGCTAAAGAATTAAGGGAGCTCGAGCAAAACGGTCTGGTGGAAAGGGTAGTAAAAGACACTTATCCTGTAAGCATTGAATATTTTCCTACTGAACACACGAAAACCCTGCATACTGTGGTAGCATCCTTAAAAGACTGGGGCGAAAACCATCGTAAGCATATTTTCGGCAGCCCCGCAGAAGCTGAGAAAGACAACGGAATATAGATAAAGAATTTGATCTGGATTCTTAGAGATAACAAAAAAGCTATTAATAAAAGTATTTTCCCTAAACCCTAAACCCTAAACCCTAAACCCTAAACCCTAAATTCTTTCTTACCTTACATCAACATTCTGCCAATCTGCAACCCGTACATTTGTACTATAAATATTCACATTATGAAAACAGTATATCATAAAGCAGATTCAAGAGGTCACGCAAACCACGGTTGGTTAAACAGCTATCATACATTTAGCTTCGCAAATTATCAGAACCCTGAAAGAACTCATTTCGGAGTATTGAGGGTCTTGAATGACGACACCGTTTCCCAGGGAATGGGCTTCGGAACGCATCCTCACAGAGATATGGAAATTATTTCAATTCCTTTGGAAGGAGATCTGGAACATAAAGATTCTATGGGTACTACTGCTGTTATCAGAAAAGGAGAAATTCAGGTAATGAGCGCGGGAACAGGGGTAATGCACAGCGAATACAACAAAAATAAAGATGAGGCTGTAAAATTCCTTCAGATATGGGTTTTCCCAAGAGAAGTGGGAGTAGAGCCAAGATATGACCAGAAAAGTATCAAAGAAGGCGAGAAAATCAATGGATTTCAGCAGATTTTGTCTCCTGATAAAAACGATGACGGTGTTTGGATTCATCAGGATGCATGGTTCAATTTAGCCAATTTTACCAAAGGAAACGGTAAAAATTATATGCTCAACAAGAAAGGTAACGGAGTGTATGCTTTTGTGTTAAAAGGAAGTGCAAAAGTGGGCGACAGAATCTTAAATGAAAGAGACGGCTTAGGAATTTGGGATACCCAAAGCTTTAATATTGAAGCAGTTGAAGATGCCGAAATCCTTTTAATGGAAATTCCAATGGAATTACCCGATTATTTGAAATAAATAATTAATTTTTGCAGCGTTAAATTGATACCATTTCAGGAATTACAACCATACTTGAAATGATTTCAATCAGGGAACCACAAAGTGGTTCAATATGAATAGCCGTGGGTGAAGCCCATGGAAAAAATAACCAAAATCAACGAACCACGAAGTGGTTCAGCAAAAATAATTTTAAACAAAACAATTAAAAGTAAATGAAAGTTTTAGCAATAGCAGGAAGCAATTCCGAGACTTCAATCAATAAATTATTAGTTTCTTACGCAGCATCACTTATCGCAAATGCAGAAGTGGAAATTGTAGATATGGACGAATTTGAAATGCCGATCTACAAGCATCAGAGAGAAGTAGAAAGCGGAGTTCCGCAGCAGGCAGTAGATTTTGCTTCGAAAATAGACGCTGCAGATGTATTATTGATTGCCTTATCGGAACATAACGGGACGTATTCAGCGGCATTCAAAAATGTGTTCGACTGGACTTCAAGAATTAAAAACAGAGCAGTCTGGAATGAAGTTCCGATGTTACTAATGGCTACGGCTCCCGGTGGAAGAGGTGGCTTAGGCGTTTTGGAAGCTGCAGCTAAGCGTTTCCCCCTTCACGGTGGAAATATTGTTGATACTTTTTCACTTCCATTCTTCAATGATAATTTTGATAAATCGGCTCATAAAATTTCTAATGCAGAGAAAGACAGTGAATTAAGAGAGAAAATACAGAAGATTTCTGCTATTGAATCTATCCTTGAAAAATAGATTTGAAAATTAATTTAAAATTAATATCTTTGCAAAAAGAAATAAGATGAAAATTCAGACCTCTTACAATCAACATTTTTCCAAGAAAGGGAATATTTTGGGCTCTGAAATTCTGAGATAAAATAACGGCCGATAATCTACTAAGATTGTCGGCTTTTTTGTTTTCTAAATAATTATAAATAAAATGTACCAATCTAGCAATGTACCAGTTTACCAATTAAGGCATTGTTACATTATTAGACTGATACACTGTTACATTAAATAATATGAGCAACACGTACAAATCAGCAGGAGTAGACAAAGAAGAAGGATACAAAACCGTTGACAAGATCAAGAAAGCGGTTGGAGAAACTCACAATTCCAATGTATTGAATCATTTGGGAAGCTTCGGGGCTTTCTATGAAATCGGAGGATACAAAAATCCTGTCCTGGTTTCCGGAACAGATGGTGTGGGAACAAAGCTTAAGGTAGCTTTGGATTCAAAAAAATATGATTCTATCGGTGTGGACTGCTTTGCCATGTGTGCCAATGACATCCTTTGCCACGGGGCAAAACCATTGTTCTTTTTAGATTATCTGGCTTGTGGAAAATTAGATTCTGAGATTGCTGCTGAGATCGTTTTAGGAATGGTAGAAGCTTGTAAAGACAACAACTGCGCACTGATCGGCGGTGAAACAGCTGAAATGCCGGGAATGTACCAGCCTGGAGATTATGATGTAGCTGGATTCTGCGTAGGAATTGTTGAAAAAGACCAGATTATTGACGGTTCAGGTATCAAAGCAGGTAATAAAATTATTGCTCTTCCAAGTTCAGGTTTCCATTCCAACGGATTTTCTTTGGTAAGAAAAGTCTTTCCTGATTTCAATGAAGAATTTGAAGGAAAACCTTTGTATGAAACCCTTTTGGTTCCTACAAGATTATATTATAAAGATATTCATAAAGTTCTTGAAGAAGTTAAAGTTTGCGGTATTGCCCACATCACGGGTGGTGGATTGTACGAAAATATTCCAAGAATTATCGGAGACGGGCTTTGCGCTTCAATTGATGCTTCTAAAATCCAGATTCCAAGCATTATGCTGGAGCTTGAAAAAAGAGGTGGTGTGGCTCGTGAGGAGATGTTCGGAACATTCAATATGGGTGTAGGAATGATCGTTGTAGTAGATGCAGAACACGCAGAAAAAGTATTGCACCTTCTTGACGATGCTTACGAAATCGGAGAAATCACAGAAGGAACTGAAAAGATTGATTTAAAATTTTAGAAGCTTAATCCCGCTTTCCGCTATATCTTTTTCTCCAGCGCTTTTTTTAAGCCATTTCAGAAAAAGGATGCCGCTGCAATCGGGGCTAGTTAATAACATAGAAAGCCTTGTCAAGGTTTCAAACCTTGACAAGGCTCACAAAATAAAATGAAAAACTTAGTTATACTCGTTTCAGGTTCAGGAACCAATCTTCAGAGAATCATCGATACCATCGATAATGGAGAGATCCAAAATGCAAAAATATCTTTGGTGGTGGCAGACAGAGAATGTTACGGACTGGAAAGAGCAAAAAATCATAACATAGAAAATGTTCTGATTCCGAGAGGGAAAAACTTCAGCAGTGAATTTAGTAAAATTATTCCTGAAAATACAGACTTAATTG
This sequence comes from Chryseobacterium daeguense DSM 19388, assembly GCF_000430825.1. Taxonomy (GTDB): domain Bacteria; phylum Bacteroidota; class Bacteroidia; order Flavobacteriales; family Weeksellaceae; genus Chryseobacterium; species Chryseobacterium daeguense. Next base: position 357,012 of record NZ_AUMT01000001.1, read on the forward strand.
TATTGGCTGGATTTTTATCCATTCTGAAACCGGAGTTTTGTGAAAATTGGGTTGGAAAAATAATCAATATTCATCCGGCATTGCTTCCGAAATTCGGAGGAAAGGGAATGTGGGGACATCACGTTCATAACGCGGTTATTGAAGCTAAAGAAAAAGAAAGCGGTGCAACGGTGCATTTTGTGACTTCAGGAATCGATGAAGGGGAAGCTATTCTTCAGAAATCATTCGAAATTACAGAAAATGATACTCCCAAAACCGTAGCGGAAAAAGTCCATTTAATTGAATATGAAATTTTCCCAAAAGCAATAAATAAAGTACTTAATAATGTAACAATCTAACAATGTATAAATCTACCAATTTCACTTATTGGTAAATTGTTAAACTGATACATTGTTAAATTTATATAAAGACACATTTAGATTAAAAAGTTTCGAAAAACAAGGTAAAATCTAAGTAAAAATAAAGTAAAACCGGAGGTGAAAGACCCGGTTTACAGTTTGAAATAGCTGTAAAAAGTAAAAAATCGAAAGTAAAATGAGTAAAAAGAGAGTTTTAATCAGCGTTTCTGATAAAAGCGGATTGATCGAATTTGCGCAGTTTTTGGAAGCCCAGAATTATGAATTGATTTCTACAGGAGGGACGTTCAAACATTTGAAAGATGCTGGTTTAAATCCAATTCAGATTGATGAGGTTACCAATTTCCCTGAGATGTTGGACGGAAGAGTGAAAACATTACACCCGAAAGTTCACGGTGGATTGTTGGCCGTTCGTTCCAACGAGCAGCACATGAAAACAGTTCAGGAGCACGGGATTGGTCTGATTGACATGGTGATTGTAAATCTTTACCCTTTCTTTGAAAATGTAAATAAAGACATTTCTCTTCACGAAAAGGTAGAATTCATCGACATCGGAGGTCCTTCAATGCTTCGTTCTGCTGCGAAAAACTTTGATTCTGTGACGGTAATTACTGACGTGGAAGATTACGCGACAGTAAAAATCGAAATGGAACAAAATGGTGATACATACATCGAAACTCGTAAAAAACTGGCAGGAAAGGTATTCAACCTTACTTCTGCTTACGATGCAGCTATTTCCAGAATGCTTTTAGATGAAGAATATCCGACGTATCTAAATGCATCTTACAAAAAAGTTTCTGACCTAAGATATGGTGAAAATCCGCATCAGACAGCAGCTTACTACGTTTCTACTTTCGAAAACGGGGCAATGAAAGATTTCGAACAGCTGGGAGGTAAAGAATTGTCTTTCAACAATCTTCGCGATATGGATCTTTGCTGGAAAGTGGTAACGGAATTCAAGGAAGAAATGGCTTGTTGCGCAGTAAAACATTCTACACCTTGTGGTGTGGCAATTGGGATTTCAGCGTTGGAAACCTACCAGAAAACTTTTGAGTGTGATCCGGTTTCTATCTTTGGAGGAATTGTTGCAATGAACTACAAAATCGACGCTGCAACGGCTGAAGAATTAAATAAAACTTTCCTTGAGATCGTAATGGCTCCTGAATTTGATGAGGAAGCTCTTGAAGTTTTAAGAAAAAAGAAAAATTTAAGAATTATAAAAATCGTAAACCCTGTTTCTGATAAGCAGACGTGGGTGAAGGTTGATGGCGGAATTTTAGTTCAGGACAACGACAGCATTTTCTCTGACGATATTAAAGTGGTTACTGAAACACAGCCTACAGAAGCACAGAGAAAAGCATTATTATTCTCTCAGAGAGTGGTAAAATATGTAAAATCTAATGCAATTGTAGTTTCTAACGGAATTCAGGCTTTCGGAATCGGTGGCGGTCAGGTGAACAGGATCTGGGCAACACAGCAGGCAATTGAAAGAGCAAAAGAGAAATTCTCCGGAGATTTAGTTTTGGCTTCAGACGCATTTTTCCCTTTCCGTGACGTGGTAGATTTCTGCGCTCAGGAGGGAATTACAGCGATTATTCAGCCGGGAGGAAGTGTAAAAGACCAGGACAGCATTGAGGCTGCGAATGAGCATAAAATTCCGATGATGTTCACTGGAATCAGACATTTTTTCCATTAATAAATGAAATTAAAAGAAACAGACATTTAGAGATTAAGAGATTGCTGTATGGTAATTTCTTAATTCCTTAATATCTCAATTTTTAATTTTAAATTATATATTTGTAAAATTAGACTAGATAATTAAATAAATTATGAGAATATTAATCATAGGTGAAGGTGGAAGAGAGTCTGCCTTGGCTGCAAAACTTCAGAATGACTCCAGAGTTACTAAAATGTTTTTCGCCAACGGAAACGCTACCACTGATGTAATAGGAAAAAATGTTCATTTATCAGAGATTAAAGAACTTAGAGATTTTGCTATCAAAGAAAAGGTAGATCTTACGATTGTAGGTCCTGAAGCACCGCTTGTAGCAGGTTTGAAGGACGAGTTCAAGAAGCACGACCTTAAAGTTTTTGGTCCGAATCAAAAAGTTGCAAGCCTGGAAGGAAGTAAGGCTTTCTCTAAGAAATTCATGCAGACCTATGATATCAAAACGGCAAAAGCTGTGGTATTTGATTCATATAACGAAGCTAAGGAATATGTTCAGACACAGGCTTATCCTTTAGTAATCAAGGCTAGCGGTCTGGCTGGAGGAAAAGGTGTTGTTATCTGCGATACTTTGGAAGAAGCTGAAGCTACGATCCATGATTTCATGATCAGAAGAATCTATGGGGATGCCGGAATTCGTTTAGTTATCGAAGAATATTTAGAAGGTTTTGAGGCTTCAATTATCGCTTTTTCAAACGGTGAAAAACTATTCCCGTGTATTGCTGCCAAAGATTATAAAAAAGCAGGAAACGGTGATACAGGACCAAATACAGGAGGTATGGGTTCAGTGGCACCAAGCCCGGAATTTACAGCAGAACATCAGGCAGATTTCGAGAAAAATATCCTTGAACCAACAATTGCAGGTCTTAAAGGGGAAGGTTTCAGCTTTAAAGGAATCATTTTCTTCGGATTAATGGTGACTAAAAACGGAACTTACCTTCTTGAATACAACATGAGATTCGGGGATCCTGAAACTCAGGTGCTAATGGCTTTAATGGAAAACAATCTGTTAGACGTCATCAACGACTGTATGGAAGGGAAAGACATTGAGCTTAAGTTTAAAGACGAAAAAGCGGTTTGTCTTGTAATGTGTTCCGGAGGGTATCCGAGAAACATTGAAACCGGTTTCGAAATCGTGGGGGAAGATAAAATGAAGCACAGCAAACTTTTATATGCAGGTGCTGTAAGAAAAGGCGACAAAGTAGTTTCCAACGGTGGTAGAGTTCTAAACATCGTGGCTACGGGAGCTACTTACGAAGATGCCCGCAAGAAAGTTTACGAAGACGCAAGTCATGTACATTTCGATTACGGCTTCTACAGAGAAGACATCGGAAAGTTTTAAAATAAATCACGAAAAAAGATTTGGAGCAATCCAGGTCTTTTTTTGTAAAGAATTTATCATTGAAAAGGCTACATCAATAGGATCGGGCTTTAGCCCAATTAATTAGAAAAGAATCAATTTGGCTTTAGCCAAAATTTAAAAAAGTTAGATTGAGCCCTGAAAGGGCGAAACAACAATAGCTTCGGTTGTAACCCGGAGAACTGAAAATAATGTAATTGAATATTAATCAATCACATTCATCATTTATCAATCATCATTTATCAATTATAATAATGAACAACGGTATTATCATATTAGATTTCGGATCACAGTATAACCAGCTTATCGGAAGAAGAATCCGCGAGATGGGCGTATATTCTGAAATTTTACCTTTCAATACACCATTAGAAACAATCTTAGAAAAGCAGCCGAAAGGCATTATCCTTTCCGGAGGACCAAGCTCTGTAAACGCAGAAAATGCTCACCTGGTTGAAAAAGAACTATATGAACAGGGAATTCCTGTACTGGGAATTTGCTACGGAATGCAATTGACAGCACATCTTTTAGGCGGAAAAGTTCATAAAGGCGTAAAAGGGGAGTACGGAAAAGCGCATCTGGAAATCGTAAAAGAATCTTCTTTATTAAAAGGGGTGACTAATAATTCTATTGTATGGATGAGCCACTTTGATGAGGTGGGACAATTGCCTCCAGGTTTTGAATTAAATGCACAATCCGGCGTAATCGCTTCAATGTCAAATGAAGATAAAAAAATCTATTGCGTACAATTTCATCCGGAAGTTTCTCATACTGAAGAAGGTGGGAAAATGCTTGAGAATTTTGTTTTCGGAATCTGTAATGCTGAGAAAAACTGGAAACTGACTAATTATATTGAAAAAACAATCTCAGAAATCCGTGAAAAAGTAGGAGATCAGAAAGTGATCCTTGGACTTTCAGGAGGAGTGGATTCTTCTGTAGCAGCGGTTTTAATTCATAGAGCAATCGGTGATCAGCTGACTTGTATCTTCGTAGACACAGGTCTGTTGAGAAAAGATGAAGGCAAAAAAGTAATGGACAATTATGGAGAACATTTCCATATGAACATTAAGCTGGTTGATGCTTCCGAGAGATTTTTGTCAAAATTAGCCGGAGTTGATGATCCTGAAGCCAAAAGAAAAATCATCGGTAACGAGTTCATTCATGTTTTTGATGAAGAATCTCATAAAATTGAAGGGGCAAAATTCTTAGCGCAAGGAACAATTTACCCGGATGTAATTGAAAGCCAGTCGGTAAACGGACCTTCTGCGGTAATCAAGTCTCACCACAATGTGGGCGGCCTTCCGGAAGAAATGGAGTTTGAACTGCTTGAGCCTTTAAGAGAATTATTTAAGGATGAAGTAAGAAAAGTAGGTGAAGAATTGGGAATTCCTCATCATTTGGTTCACAGACATCCTTTCCCTGGTCCTGGTTTGGGAATCAGAATTTTAGGAGCTGTTGATGCCGAAAAAGTAAGAATTTTGCAGGAAGCTGACGATATTTTCATTGAAGAATTGTATAAAAATGATCTGTATGAAAAAGTTTCTCAGGCTTTCGTGGTGCTTCTTCCTGTAAAATCTGTAGGAGTTATGGGTGATGAAAGAACTTATGAATACACTGCTGTAGTTCGTTCTGCAAACACCATCGATTTCATGACAGCAACCTGGAGCAGACTTCCTTACGAATTTTTGGATACTGTTTCCAGCAGAATCATCAATGAAGTAAGAGGAATCAACAGAGTAGCATACGATATTTCAAGCAAACCGCCGGCAACCATCGAGTGGGAATAATTTTTGACTTGAATTTTACATATAAATCCTGCCTTTGGGCGGGATTTTTGTTCACAAATTTTTTATTTGGAGCTTTTTCCAGCTTTCCGCTATATCTTTTTTGTTACGGCCTCCGCTTTGCTCCGGCCGCAACAAAAAAGGATGCCGCTGCAATCTGGGCTAGGGTGGAAGGCTTTCATTTCAATATTAGTATGGCCTAGAAAATCTTCTCGTTAATCTTGTCAAGGTTTTAAACCTCGACAAGGATCTTTAATTAAAAACCTTTGTGAACTTTGCTGAGTAGAACGCCTTTGCGAACCTTAAAATCAGTTAGTAGTAAAAAAATCTTTGTGTGCTTTGCGTTAAAAAGAATTATGATTAAAGGAGATATTCAGTTAGTTTTTCAGAATAATTAAAGTTCTTGAAAACTTTTTATCAATTTATTTTCCCTAAATTTAGGTAAAATTACATCAAATGCAAATAGAGACGAGACCGCTGACGGTTCAGGATTATGATGAATTGGTAGTTACAATGAAACGGGCTTATCCGCAAATGTCAGAATCAATATGGTCAAAAAGAAGCATCGAAAAACTGACAAGAATATTCCCAAAAGGCCAGATCTGTATCACTGTAGACGGGAAATTGGCTGCGGTGGCACTTTCTATTATAGTGAATTATAACGAATTTGGAGACGATCATACGTACAGCGATATCACTGGAAATTATACTTTTAATACCCACTCGTCAACGGGAGATGTTTTGTATGGAATTGAAGTTTTTGTAGATCCGGAGTTCCGGGAATTGAGGTTGGGCAGAAGATTATACGATGCAAGAAAAGAATTGTGTGAATTATTGAATTTAAAATCAATTATTCTGGGTGGCAGAATCCCAAATTACCATAAACACAGCGAATTATCACCAAGAGAATACATTCGGAGAGTACGTGACAAAGAAATTTATGATCCTGTTCTATCCTTTCAGTTATCCAATAACTTTTTACCAATCAGGGTTTTAAAAAAATATCTTCCTGAAGACGAATCTTCGAAAGAAAATGCTGTTTTATTGCAGTGGAACAATATTTATTACAGCAAAAAACCCAACACCATGCAGGACAGCATTATTCGTTTGGGTCTGGTGCAGTGGCAGATGAGGCACTTCAAGGATATCGATGCTTTCTACGAGCAGGTAGAATTTTTTGTGGATGTAATGGGTGACTATAAGGCTGATTTTGTGCTGTTTCCGGAATTATTTAATACACCGCTGCTGGCTCCGTTCAATAAGCTTTCAGAGAGGGACAGTATGATAGAATTAGCAAAATTAACGGACGAAATTAAGATGAAAATTTCCGATCTTGCGATCAGCTACAATGTAAATATCATTTCAGGAAGCATGCCGGTTTTTGAAAATAATGATTTATATAATGTGAGCTACCTTCTTCACAGAGACGGAAGAGTCGATGAATATAGGAAAATCCATATCACGCCCAATGAGAAAAAATATTATGGCATGAAGGGCGGAAATGAGATCAGGGTATTCGATACCGACTGCGGAAAAATAGGCCTGGTAATCTGCTATGATGTTGAATTCCCGGAACTTCCGAGAATTTTGGCAGATCAGGGGATGAAAATTCTATTTGTACCTTACCTCACAGATACTCAGAATGCTTACATGCGTGTTCGTCATTGCGCGGCCGCTAGAGCTATTGAAAATGAATGTTATGTGGCGATTGCAGGTTGTGTCGGAAATCTTCCTGGGGTCAATAATATGGATATCCAGTTTGGGCAGGCCGCGGTTTTTACGCCTTCAGATTTTGCCTTTCCTTCGAACGCTGTTAAAGGTGAAGCAACACCAAACACAGAAATGACATTAATTGTGGATGTGGATCTAAATTTACTGAAAGATCTTCACCACCACGGCTCTGTTCAGGTGATGAAGGACCGTCGGAGAGATTTATATGAAACCTATTTGAAATAGAAAAAGAATGCAAATTGCATTCTTTTTTTGTTTTTTACAGGAATTTCGGACAAATAACTGTTGTACAGATTAGTCCCGGGCATCTTGGTCTGCCATCATCCGGGCAGCATTTGTTTGAGCAGTCTTTAATTAATCCGTTTCCTGCGATTGTTTTTAATTGTTCTCTTGAAAGTTTTGATAATTTTCTCATAATAATATTTTTTTGAGTTTAGTTTTAATGATTTGTTTCTTATAAAGTTAAAAATATTTTTAATTCAGTCGTAAATAATAACTACATTTTAAAGAATTTTTTAGTTATCATTTACGACACAGGAAACGAAAAGAAAAATAATTATACTCAATAGGAATAATTTTTGGAGTAATTTGCAACTACATTTCAAGATATGTTTGACAAGCAGCAAAGAAAACTGAAAAGATCAGCCAGATTGATTTCCGTATTAAGTAAATACGGTTTTAAAGACATGCTGGCAAGGATGAATACGGGAAACAGACAGGTAGAAATTCCTGACAATTCTGATGAAATTATTTCAAAAGGAACCGTTTACGAAAGAATCCGTCTGGTTTTGGAAGAATTGGGACCTACTTTTGTAAAGCTGGGGCAGACTTTCAGCAACAGGGAAGACCTTCTTCCGCCCGAATTGGTTCAGGAGCTGCAGAAGCTTCAGGATAAGGTGGATGTTGTCGAAATGAACGTTGAAGAAATTCTTGAAAATGAATTTGATATCTCCATTAAAGATCATTTCATTGATATCCAGAAAGTTCCGCTGGCTACGGCTTCCATAGCCCAGGTGTATAAAGCTGTTTTAATTGACGGCTCGGAAGTTATTCTAAAAATAAAAAAGCCTGATGTACAATCTGTTATAGAAGATGATTTATTGCTGATAAAAGATCTTGAAAAACTGGTTTCTTCTTACTCGGAAATAGGTGAAAAGCTGAATCTTAAGCAGGCCATTTCCACTTTTGAAAAATCTTTGCTGGAAGAGCTTTCTTTAATTAATGAAAAGGAAAATATTCTCCAGTTCAGAAGAAATTTTAAAAATCATAAAGAAACGTATGTTCCTATAGTTCATGAAGAATTTTCTAACAATACTGTTCTTTGCATGGAATTTATTGATGGAATCAAAGTAACGGATATTTCAGCTTTAAAAGCAAATAATATTGATCCTGTACATGTTTCTGAGGTTGGTTTGAGGCTTTTCGTTTCGCAGATTTTAGATTTTGGATTTTTTCATGCTGACCCTCATGCCGGAAATATTTTAGTTAAAAAAGATGGAAAAATTGTTTTCATTGATTTTGGAGCAGTAGGAAAAATTCCGCCTAATGATAAGGAAGTTCTTGAAAACTTAATCATAAGTTTTGTTGCTAAAAACCCGCATAAAATTGTAAGATACCTTAAAAAAATGGCGGTCAGCTATCAGATTCCCGATGAGAGGAGGTTTGAAAATGATGTGGAAGATATTCTGAATTTTGTACATAATTCTTCTTTAAAGGAAATCAATGCGCAGGTGATTATCAATAAAATGAAGGATGTTTTGAAAGATAACCGACTCTATATGCCGGATTATTTTTATCTTTTGTTTAAAGGAATTACACTGATAGAAGGCGTTGGAAGAAGCATTAACCCGGATCTTGATATTGTAAAAAGTCTTCATCCGTACACAAAGAAAATATTCACCAGAAAAATTAGTCCGAAGAATATTTTAAAAACGGGAATGGACCGTATGATGAATTTCACGGATAATGTAGATGAAATACCGAAAGAATTACGTTCCGTACTTCAAAAATTAGACGAAAATAAATTCACTGTTTCCAGCGAAATAAAGAATATTGAAAAGACAAACCAACTGATAAAATCCAGCATCGTTAATTTAATTTTAGCGATGATTTTAGGTGCTAATATTATCGCAACAGCCATTGTTTTCGTTTCAGAATCGGGCCCGAGAATAGGGGAAATGTCTTTGGTGGCCGTGCTTGGTTTTATATTTTCTATTTTATTAATTATCATTATTTTGCTGAGAATTACCAGGAAGTAAATATATTTGAGATGCTTCGACTCCGCTCAGCATGACAACTCTAGTATTAATTGTTTCATTTAACGATAAATTTGTAGCGATGTCATGCTGAGCGGAGTCGAAGCATCTTATTTTCAAATATAAAAACTTCCATCACCCATCTTCAATCTTTCCTCCAAAATTTAAAAAAATTATTTACCTATCTTTGCAGAATGGAGAAACTCACTTTTGCAGATTTTGACCTTCCGGTTAAAATTCTTGATGTTTTGGCGGATCTGGAGCTATTTGAACCTACACCTATTCAGGAAAAAAGCCTGAAGCCGATCCTTTCCGGCCGTGATGTAATGGGAATTGCCCAGACGGGAACCGGTAAAACATTAGCCTATCTTTTACCTGTTCTTAAAACGTGGAAATACAATAAAAATGGAAATCCAACGGTCTTGGTGCTGGTTCCTACAAGGGAACTAGTGGTTCAGGTAACAGAAATTCTTGAAAAATTAACGGAAAATATTACAGCAAGAGTAATCGGAATTTACGGTGGAAAAAACATTAATACCCAAAAGCTTTTATTTAACAACGGCTGCGATATCCTTGTGGGAACTCCGGGAAGAGTGATGGATCTTGCAATTGATAACGCTATTTCCCTGAAAGAGGTACAAAAACTAATCATTGATGAATTTGATGAAATGCTGAATCTTGGTTTCAGGCCACAGCTTACCCACATTTTTGAAATGATGAAAGAAAAGAGACAGAATATTCTTTTCTCTGCCACAATGACGGAAGCCGTGGATGAAATGCTGGACCAGTATTTTGCAAGCCCGGTTGAAATCTCTTTAGCAAAATCAGGAACTCCACTTGAAAAAATAGAACAAACCGCTTATAAAGTAGAAAATTTTAATACTAAAATTAATTTACTTGAATATTTATTGAAAACTGGAACGGATATGTCCAAAGTGCTGATTTTCAATAATAATAAAAAGAATGCTGACTTATTGTTTACAAAAATTGATGAGCTTTTTCCGGGACAGTTTGATGTGATTCACTCTAATAAATCCCAGAATTACAGGCTTAAAGCAATGAAAAGCTTTGAAAATGAAGAGATCAGAGGCCTGATTACAACGGATGTTATGGCGAGAGGTCTGGATATTTCTGATATTACACATGTCATTAATTTTGAAACACCGGATATTCCGGAGCAGTATATTCACAGGATTGGTAGAACGGGTAGGGCAGACAAGGACGGAAAGGCTATTACTTTTGTAACGAAGAAAGAAGAACCGCTAATTCTTGACATTGAACTGTTAATGGATAAGGATTTAAAATTCATCGATTTCCCTGCTGAAGTGAAAATTAATCCTAAAAAAATAGCTTCCGAAGAAGAGCATGTCGCTATGAAAAATCCGGCACCTGTAAAGCTAAATGAAGGTGGAGGAGCATTCCATGAAAAGAAAGACAAAAACAAGAAAGAAAACTGGGGCGGACCATCAAAAAGAAAAGCACCAAAGAAATTCGGAGCGAACAGGGCTCAGCAGAAAGCAATTTCAAAATCTAAGAAAAAGAAATAAAAAAATTCCCGAATTTTTCGGGAGTTTTAGTTTTCAGCACAGTTATTAAGTATCAATTTTTATTTCATATAAGGATTCATCACAGAAGTCCATAGCTGGTAGCCTTCGGGAGTCATGTGAAGCATATCTTCCAGAAAAAGATCTTTTCTTACATTCCCGTTAGCGTCTTTCATCACTTCAGTGATGTCTATGAATTCTGCATTAGGCTCTTTTTTCATAAATGCTGCGATCATTTTGTTGGCTTCTTTAATCTGAGGCCAAAGCTTTTCGCGGCTTGGAGAATATTTGATTGAAATATAATCCACTTCGATGTTCGGGAATTTTTGTCGGATTTTTTTATAGAACGTTTTGAATCTGTCCACTACCACTTCTGCTTTCAGTTTATCATTATCAGCAAAATCATTTTCGCCGCAGTAGATAATAATCTGCTTAGGCTGGTAATTTAAAAGATCTTTGGCATAAAAATTAAGATCTGTAAGCCTAGAACCTCCAAAACCTCTGTTGATGATGGTTTTTTCCGGGAAATAACTGGCTACATCCGTCCACTTTGTGAAAGATGAGCTTCCAATCAATAAAATAGCATTTTTGGGGGGCGCTGTTTCCTGATCTGCTTTTTTGAAATTCTGAATGTCCTGCCAGAACATCGGTTTGTTTTCCTGTGAAAAGAAAAGTGCAAAAGACAGCAGTAGAAATGCTGATAGTATCTTCTTCATTGTTTAATAATTTTTGTTTAATATTAAATTCTGTTCCATAAAAAACTCCCGGAAGTTCGGGAGTTTGTTTTTATCTTTTATAAGAGATGTAAGTGTAGTCTATCACCAGATCTCCATCCTGATCTATATTGTCATACATTTGTTTCAGTCTCATTTCGGTGCTTGTAAGCACTACTACTTTATAAGGTCTTGAGCTGTCATTCTTGTAATTGATCACAAGATCTTTAGTATCGGTATTGTAAGTATAAGTACCTTCGCTTTTCTCATCTTCCTGGCAATCAGCCCCAACTCCGGTGTAAGCTGTATAAGAAGTGGAATAGTCTGTATTAAAATACGTATTGTCTTTTGCAGAGCAACCTGTAGGAGTGTATGTGGAAATTACTGTTTTGTCATCCTTTCCTGAGATCACTTCTATTTTGCTGGTTTTCCAATCACCCTTCATCATGTCCATTTCATAGGCTTGGATGTTGTCATCTTCACAAGAAGTAAGCGCTAACGCTGAAAAGGCAAATAAAAGTAGTTGTTTTTTCATTTTCACTGATTTAAGAATATGCTAAAATATAAATAAATTTGAAATATCAGTAATGAAATTACGGTTTTTTAAACGAATGTTTGTAAAAAAGGCAACTGAGCTAGAAGATGGATGCAGGAAGCGGGAAGTTTACTACTATGATGTTGTATTTTAACATAACGAAAATAAAACTTCCAGCCTCCAGCTTCCATCCTCTTAATAACTCATCTCTACGATTTTATAAGCATCCTGCGGAGTCAGCTTTTTATATTCTCCCAAGCCCAGCCAGTTTCTTTCTGTAAAGGCTTTTTCCACTTTTTCTGCGGTGCCTTTATAATCTTCAGTGTATTCTGAAAGCTTTGTCTGGATTTCCAGGCTGTGAAAAAACTCTTCTAATTTTTTAATTCCTGCTTCAGCTTTTTCTTCTGTGGAACCTTCTTTAATTCCCCAGACTCTTTCTGCATACTGAGCCAGCTTTCCTTTTTTTGATTCAAAATTATAGCGGTAATGTGACGGAGCGATAATCGCTAAGGTTCTTGCATGGTCTATACCGAAATAGGCTGTTAATTCGTGTCCCATCGCATGAACTGCCCAGTCTGTGATTACTCCCTTCTGAATCAATCCGTTTAAAGCCATTGTACAGCACCACATGAAGTTTCCGGCTGCATCATAATCAAATTCATCTGCCAGGACTTTCGGAGCCGTTTCCTGTAAGCTGATCAGGATGCTTTCTGCTATTCTTTCCTGAAGGTCAGCGGAAGAAGGTGCCGTCATATATTGTTCCAGAACATGGGTATAAGCGTCTGTTAATCCGTTTACGATTTGTCTTTTGGGGATAGACCTTACCACTTCAGGATCCAGAACTGAGAACTGCGGGAAAAGTCCCGGGCCGCCGGTTGACAGCTTTTCATTGGTTTCTCTTCTTGAAATCACATATCCTGAATTCATTTCTGAGCCTGTTGCCGGTAACGTTAAAACGCTTCCGAAAGGCATTCCTTCACCTTCGAAAGTTCTTACAGGCTTTTTAAGGATTTCCCAGGGCTCGCCATCGTAATTGGCCGCTGCGGAAAGGAATTTTGTTCCATCAATTACGGAACCGCCTCCTACAGCAAGGAGAAGCGTAATGCCTTTTTCTTTGATTATATCTAAAGCTTTGATTAGAACTTCATATTCCGGATTGGCAGGAATTCCGCCGAATTCATATACATCATGATTTTTTAAAGCTTCCTTTACCTGGTCGTAAACACCGTTGTTTTTGATGCTTCCGCCACCGTAAATCATTAAAACTTTAGCATCCTGAGGGATTTCTTTGGAGATTTTTGCGATTTCACCTTTCCCGAAAAGTATTTTTGTTGGATTTTTAAACTCGAAATTAAGCATGTTCTTAAATTTATTTTAAGCCAAATTTACGCATTGCCGAACGAAAATTCAGTTAATAAAATTTTAAAATTACTATAATTGATTTTTATTAAAACAATATTATTTAGCTTGTAATTTCCCGGTTTTCCTGTTAATGACAACAAAGAAAAATTCCTTATTCGCAGGATTATAATTTGTTTTGGAAAGATATAATGAAACGTTTTTATCATCAATTTTATAGGAACTGCTCAGCTGATTGTTAGTGTCAACAGCGTATCCATGGGTATTTGCAATTAAAATGGCTTCAGGCAGATTGTCAACATATCCTATAAAATTTCTCAACTGCTGTTCATTAGAAAAGTATCTTGATTTACCGTTTTCACAGGCAATAAGGTATGAAAAGCAGTTTTCTTCCAGGCATTTTTGGAAAAATCCTTTTTCAGGTGCCGGATCATTGATGGTCATATTTTTAGGAGCCTGACTTTCGTAAATGATGGCTTTATCAGGATCCGGATTGTTACGAAGGACCGACCAGTAATCATATTTTTTATCAGGAATGATGAAAGGGTAGAGCAGCTCGGTATTATCCAGAATTTCCGGGATTTTTTTGAAGTCGCCCGGAATGGTTTTCTGGCCGAATACCAACCCGGATACTAACAAGAAAGTCGGAAAGAAAAATTTCATGCTGTTTTTTTGCAAATGTAAGGTCAAAATTTATTCCAATACAATTTTATAATATCCATTTTCGTCGGTTACGTTTATGTTTACGCCTGTGAAAGTGAGTTTATTAATCTGAAAGCCATCACATCCGGCATTAAATTCTGAGGACTGAATGGAGAAATCAAAAACTTTAACATTGGAATAAAAAGTATAATTTTTAGTCCCGTCGTAAGCGCCTACATTTTCAAGGATTATTTTGTCGTCAGAAGTTTTGGTTAACTGTATGTTGGCATTGTTTTCATCCTTGATTGAATAGGTAGTCAGCGTTCCGTTTGTCAGCAGGTTTTCGCCACCAGCATCAACGAATTCAAAAACAATCGGCTGGGGTGCGTTATAACAATCATCACCGCAAGCTGTGAAAAATAAAACAGGTAAGAGGAATAGTAATATTTTTTTCATTTGGATATGGATTAGATTGTTATTGTAAAGATAATAATTAAACTTTTGTGGTCAAAAATTATAAAGAATAAATACAATATTAATAACTTTACAAGTAATCTATATTATTTCAGGTTTTTCATTGCTAATAATAAGTTAATACGAAAGATTAAAAACTTCTGATAAAAATTAAAATTAGTTTTTGTTAAAAACAAAATCCCCTACATTTGTTATATGATACACGACCAACGCGCAGAAAAATTCAGGCAGATCGTGGAGAATAAATTCCAGATCTACAACTCATTATTTATGAGTCTGCCTTATGATAAAATGACGAATATCGGGATGCTGCTTCCGTTTTTATGTGAAGAAAGCAAGACCGGTTATGAAGCCGGAAAAACACCCGAAGAAATTGTCGAAGAGTTTTTTAAAAATCACACCAGTTTAGAAACCGAAGAACAAAAGCTTGAATTGCTTTTTAAGATTATTCAATATATTGAAAAACAGGTAGTTTTGTTTGATAGTATTGAAGATGCAGCTTTTCCGGATCTGCATTCCGGGAATGACAGCGGTACCGTTGCCCACCTTTTTGAACGTTCGCTCCAAGATCACAAATTGGAGAAAGTTCGTGAAAAATTGAAAGATTTTACCGTAAAAGTGGTTTTCACAGCACACCCTACACAATTTTATCCCAACTCAGTACAGAGGATTTTGCATGATCTCAGAAATGCGATTACTACAGATTCTATCACCAATATTGATATGCTGCTGCAACAGTTGGGAAAAACCCCGTTTGTCAACAAAGAAAAGCCAACCCCGATAGATGAGGCGATGAGCATTATTTACTATTTACGGTACGTTTATTACGATACCATCGGTGAGCTTTTTACCAAGATAAAATCCAAATTCGGGAGCGATTATTTTCATCTTCATGAAGATATTATCCAGCTTGGCTTCTGGCCGGGCGGCGATCGTGACGGAAATCCTTTTGTGACGGCCGATGTTACAAAACGAGTGGCGGAAGAGCTTCATTCTGCAATTTTAAAGGCATATTACAACAATTTAAAATCGGTAAGAAGAAGATTGAGCTTCAGAGGTGTTTCAGAGGTTTTAACGAAGCTTAGCAATGAATTATACGCAGCTATTTTCAGAAGTGAAAAACTGACGGCCGATGACATCATCAGCAGGCTTGAAGAAGCGGAAAAAATTTTGGTGGAACAGCACAATTCATTATTCCTGGACTTACTGATTGAGTTTAAAGATAGGGTAAAGATTTTCGGGACCCATTTTGCAACATTGGATGTTCGCCAGGACAGCAGAATCCATCAGCAGGTGATTGATACGGTTTTCGCAAGATTAAATGGAAATACTGAAGCGGATTATGAAGAAAAGTTTAATACATTAATTCAAAATTCGGATACAATAAATCCGGCCGATTTTGAAGATATCGTGAAAGACACATTACTTACAGTTTCCCAGGTCGCGGAAATCCAGCAGCTGAACGGATCCAGAGGAATGAACCGTTACATTATTTCAAATTCTGATGCGGTGAAAGATGTGATGAATGTATATGCATTTTTCAAAATCTGCGGTTATCAGGATGCGGAAATCAATATGGATATTGTTCCACTGTTTGAAACGATGGAAGGCCTTGCCAATGCAGAAAATGTAATGCAGGATTTATACAGAAACCCGGTTTACAAAAAACATCTCGAAAGAAGAGGAAACCAGCAGACAATCATGCTTGGATTCTCAGACGGAACCAAAGACGGCGGATATCTGAAAGCCAACTGGGAAATTTATAAGGCTAAAGAAGTTTTAACCCAACTTTCAGAGCAGAACGGGATTAAAGTTGTTTTCTTCGACGGAAGGGGCGGGCCGCCGGCAAGAGGTGGTGGAAAAACCCACGATTTTTATGCTTCACAAGGAAAAACAATTGCCAATAATAAAATTGAATTAACCATTCAGGGGCAGACGATTACCAGCATATTTGGGAATAAGGAACAGGCAAAATATAACTTTGAACAGCTTCTGACCGCCGGTGTGGAAAATGATGTTTTTAAAAATGTTAAAAAAGATCTTACTGAAAAAGAAAGAGCTTTAATCATGGAGCTTGCCGAAATCAGCTATAAAAAATATTCTGACCTGAAAGCACATCCAATGTTTGTACCTTATCTTCAGGAAATGAGTACGCTGGAATATTACGGAAAAACGAATATCGGAAGCCGTCCTTCAAAAAGAGGAAGCGGAAACGAACTGAAATTTGAGGATCTGAGGGCAATCCCTTTTGTGGGATCATGGTCACAGCTGAAGCAGAACGTTCCGGGTTTCTTCGGTTTCGGATTTGCGATGCAGAAAATGAAGGAGGAAGGCAGGTTTGATGAAGTAAGAGAATTGTACAAAGGATCAGATTTCTTTAAAACATTGGTTCTCAATTCTATGATGAGCATGAATAAATCATACTTCCCGTTAACGTATTATATTAAAAATAATCCGAAATTCGGGGAGTTCTGGACGGTCTTATTTGATGAATACCAGCTTTCAAAGGATATTATGCTGGAGCTTACAGGGTTTAAAATGCTTCAGGAAGAAGACCCGTTATCCAGAAAATCCGTGAAGATCCGTGAGAGAATAGTGCTTCCGTTACTGAGCATTCAGCAATATGCTTTAATGAAAATCCAGAAGGGCGAAGGAAATAAGGAAGCGTATGAAAAGCTGGTGACAAGATCACTGTTCGGAAATATTAATGCAAGTAGAAATTCAGCTTAAATTAAATTATGAAGAATTTTTTATGTTTACTGTCTTTCGTGTCTGCACTTGCATTGCCCGTCAGCTGTAAAAAAGAATCTAAGCCGGATCCTACCCCTGAAGCCAAGCATGAAGCAATGTCTGTTGCAAAAGCCGTACAGGATCATGTAGAAAGTGTTCACAGAAAACCTGCAGATTTTTTACCGAAAGGTTTTGTTCTTTTTAAAGAAATCCAGGGGGATTTGAATAATGACGGGCTCAAGGACTGTATCCTTATCATCAAAGCAACAGAAAAAGATAAAATAATAACTGATGAAAACAGAGGAAAGCTCGACAGGAACCGGCGGGGAATTGTTATTTTGTTTAAAACAAAAAACGATGATTATGAATTAATTGTTGAAAATAAAGCTTGCTTTTCTTCCGAAAATGAAGACGGCGGCGTTTATTTTGCACCGGAGCTGGATGTTTCCATTGACAAAAATAAGCTTTTTGTGCATTATGCCCACGGAAGATATGGCTACTGGGCTTATACTTTTAAATATATTAATTCTGATTTTCAGTTAATTGGATATGATTCAAGTGACAATTCCGGGCCGGTGGTCAACCGTGAAACAAGTATTAACTTTTTGACTGGTAAAAAACAGGAAAAAGTGAATACAAACACTGATGCAGAAGGCGGTGATGAAGTTTTCATGGAAAACTGGAGCAAAATTCCTGTACACAAGCCCATTCTACTTTCTGAAATCAAAGATTTTGATGAACTTGAAGCTTCATAAAAAAGCCTCTCAATTTGAGAGGCTTTTTCAATTATTCTTTGATGAATTTTTCGTAATAGATTTTATTTTTTGTCTGTGCTTTCAGGTAATAAACTCCCTTCGCAAAATCTTCAACTTTTACCGATTTCTGGTTCTTTACTTTTGTTATTAATCTTCCTAAATTATCATAAATCTCCATAGAAAGAACGTCGTGTTCAGAAGCGATATTCAGAATGTTTTTAACGGGATTCGGGAAAATGACCAGCTGTTCTTTTTTCACAAGGTCAGAAGTGCTCAGGACATTGTTATAAAACTTTCCGAAGTTCAGGATTCCAAAACCCATCTGGTCGGTATGGGAAGGATAGAGCGATGCTGTTTCCCTCAGCCTGTTTCTCATCTGGTCACGGCTCATGGTATTAAAAGCCTGGATAAGACAGGCAATTCCGCCCGCTGCAACAGGCGTTGCAATGGAAGTTCCGCTCACTGTTGTAGTAGAATTATTCATTACGGTGGTAGTTAAAGTACCCCTTGTACTGCCATCGGGCTTTACAACTCCCGCAGAATTGGGTCCGTATGAAGAAAAGTTGGATGAAGCACCCGCAGCATCTACTGATCCGATAGTGAAAACTTTAGCATTATCTGCCGGGGTCATAATATAATGCCAGGGCTGTACCCCGGAGTTTCCGGCTGCAATGGTAACAAAAATACCTTTATTAACGGCAATTTCAGCGGCTCTTGCAATGAAGGAAGTAGTTCCGTTCATATTGGCATAAGTGTAATTATATTTCGGGTCGTCAAAAACAGCATATCCCAGAGAAGTGGTGATGAGGTCTACACCCTTTCTTTCGGCTTCTTCGGCGGCTTCTATCCAGTATAATTCCTCTTCTGGAATTTCTACGGTGGCATTTTCACTTCGATATAAATAAAAATCTGCATCCGGGGCAGATCCTACAAAGGTATTCTGAATATATCCTCCGATTGCTCCCAAAACTACGGAACCGTGATTGTTTAAGGTAGGATCATAAATATTGGCTGTTTTGGTTACAAAATCAAAGCCTCCCTTTATGTGGCTGTTGGTCCATAGTCTTGAAAAAGCAGAACCTGTATCCACCGTTGGAAATCCGGTATCAATCACGGCAATAGTGACACCCGTTCCCGTATATCCCGCAAGGTGAAGCGGGCGAAGGTTCACTTGGTCAATCTGCGCAGATCCTGATCCGTAATCAAAAACCGTCAGCGTTTTATTGGTAGAATTTATAAAATCATCCCACTTATTCACCTGGCTGGCTTTTGGAATGGTAGAAGAATTTTTTGCAAAGCTTTCCACCGACTGCACATAGCTTTGAGCCTGAATTGTTGCAATCTGGGCCGGCGTGGCATTTACGGCGGCACCGTTCAGCCATTTGGAATAATCCGTTACCGTAAAGCCCAGTGTCTGCAGATTCTGGATATAAGACTGCTCAATAGGTGCGTCCTGATCATTAAGAGGAATTCCTAATGCAGTCCGGCGGTTCAGTGATTTCTGAGAGAGTTCAGACAGGGGATTTGCGTAAAATGCTGCTTTATTCGGCTTATCTTTGAAATAAACAAAAACCAGCGAAGTCTGTGCAAAAACAGAAGAGTAACCTGCTAGAACACAAAAGAGTAAAATTTTTTTCATGTATTTATTTTGTATAAAGATAAAACAAAATCAATAAAATTTTTGATAGGATTTTAAATTCCTTATTTTTACAGAAATATTTGTTTATGAAAAAAATTCAAATGGTTGACTTACAAAGTCAGTATTACAAAATAAAAAATGAAGTAGATAATGCAGTTTTAAATGTAATGGATTCGGCGGCTTTTATAAACGGCCCTGAGGTAAAGTCTTTCCAGAATGAATTGGAATCTTATTTGGAAGTAAAACACGTCATTCCATGTGCCAACGGTACAGATGCACTGCAGATTGCATTAATGGCGCTTGATCTTCAGGAAGGCGATGAAATTATTACAGCAGACTTTACTTTTGCTGCAACCGTGGAAGTTATTCATTTGCTGAAACTTAAATCTGTTCTGGTAGATGTGGATTATGATACTTTTACCATCTCTATTGATGCTATTAAAAAAGCTATTACTCCTAAAACAAAGGCAATTATCCCTGTTCATATTTTCGGACAATGTGCGAATATGGAGGAAATTTTAAAAATTGCAGAGCAGCATAATTTATACGTTATTGAAGATAATGCACAGGCTATCGGTTCAGAATTTACTTTCTCGGACGGAACAGTAAAAAGTGCCGGAACAATGTCTACAGTAGGCACAACTTCTTTCTTTCCTTCTAAAAATTTGGGCTGTTATGGTGACGGTGGAGCTATTTTTACCAATAATGATGAACTGGCACACCGCCTGAGAGGAATTGTAAACCACGGAATGTATGAAAGATATTATCATGATGAGGTAGGGGTAAATTCTCGTTTGGATAGCATTCAGGCAGCGGTTCTAAGGAAAAAGCTTCCTCATCTGGATACTTATAATGAAGCAAGAAGAAGAGCGGCAGATTATTATGACGAGGCTTTTGCAGGACATGAAAATATTTTAACCCCAAAAAGAGCAGAATATTCTACGCATGTTTTCCACCAATATACATTAAGAATCCTAAACGGAAAACGTAATGAATTACAAAAGTTTCTTACTGAAAAAGATATTCCGGCCATGATTTATTATCCGGTAGCCCTAAGAAAGCAAAAAGCTTACTATCAGGAAAGCAATGATGCCGATTTTGTGAATACGGATAAGCTTCTGGATCAGGTAATCTCTCTTCCGATGCATACGGAACTGGATGATGAGCAGCTGAAATATATTACGGATGCGGTGTTGGAGTTTATGAAATAAAAATATGCTTCACGACGAAAGGATTTTAAAAAATAAGTTTGCTTATTTTTTGACTATTATCTTTGTTCTGGGATGGATAATTTATTATGGTTCAGTTATTATTAGTATTTTATTGAAAGATTATGGTGTAACAGAAGATTATAAGAGCCTTAAAATTTTAATATATTTTTTAATTTTTGCAACTTTTATATTGTTAATTTTTACGTTTGTAAATATTTTTAAAGAATCTAAAAGGACGTTTATTTATTTAAACTTATCAATTGTCTTAATAGGCATATTATGGTCAATAAGTTTTCTTAATAATTATAAAAAAGGAATGGATGTATATTTATATTCTTTCTTGGTATTTATAGGTTTTCTAATTACTTCAGCACTGTTAATAAATTATTTTAGACATACTCCAGCAAAGAATGAGATAGAAAACATAGGAAAACACAATGATTAAAAATAACAATTACTAAAAATGGCAATACTCGTAACAGGAGGTCTTGGATATATAGGTTCGCACACGGTTGTAGAGCTTTTAAATAATAATTTTGATGTTGTTATTGTAGATGATTTATCCAATACGGAAAGGTTTATTTTAAAAAATATTGAGGAAATTACGGGGAAAAAGCCTGTTTTTTATCCTTTTGATCTAAAAAGGAGAGAGCTTCTGACGCAGGTTTTTGATGCACATCAGATTGAAGGGTGTATCAATTTTGCGGCTTCAAAAGCGGTAGGAGAAAGCCAGGTAATTCCGGTAGATTATTATGAGAATAATCTTTTCTCATTGATCAATATTTTGCAGGAGTTTAAAGATAGAGGAATTTCAAACTTTATCTTCAGCTCTTCCTGCACGGTTTACGGACAGGCAGAGAAAATGCCAATCGATGAAAATACACCTCTGAAACAGCCTGAAAGTGTCTACGGAAAGACAAAGCAGATGGGAGAGGAGATCATCATTGATTTTGCCAAAGCTTATCACCGAAAGATTTCGTTATTAAGATATTTTAACCCAATCGGGGCGCATCCGTCAGCAAAAATTGGTGAATTGCCGGTCGGAATTCCCAATAATTTAGTACCTTACGTTATGCAAACTGCTGCAGGAATAAGAGAAAAACTGAATATCTGGGGTGATGATTATGATACGGAAGACGGAACGGCAGTTCGGGATTATATTTATGTGGTGGACCTTGCAAAAGCTCACGTAGCAGCTCTGAAAAGGCTGATGGAAGACACTTCCCGAGAAACGAAGATTGATATTTACAATCTCGGAACCGGTAAAGGATCTTCTGTTTTGGAAGTGGTAAAAGCTTTTGAAATTGCAAATGACGTGAAAGTTCCTTATCAAATCTGTGAAAGGAGGGAAGGCGACATTACCATTGCTTATGCCAATGCGGATAAAGCTGAAAGAGAGCTGAACTGGAAATCTGAAACTTCATTGGAAGAGGCTTTGAGAACGGTTTGGCAGTGGCAGAAATATTTAGAATCAAGAAACGCTTAAAAAGAAAAGTTATGGCCTGGAATCCGGAAGTATACGATCAGTTTAAAAATGAACGTTCGGCGCCGTTTTTCGATTTGCTGGATTTGGTGGAACCTATACCGAATCTTTCCGTAATTGATTTGGGATGCGGAACAGGAGAACTGACATCAAAATTACTGGATTATCTGCAGGATTCTAAAGTAACAGGGATTGATTCTTCCGCGGAAATGCTTGAAAAAGCAAAACATTTCCAGACCAGCCGACTCACTTTTCAGCAGAGAAGCATTGAAGATCAACTGAATTTAAATGATACTTTTGACCTTATTATATCCAATGCGGCCATTCAGTGGTGTAATAACCATAAAGAATTATTTGCCAGGATTATTGGTAAGATCAATAAAGGCGGCCAACTGGCGATTCAGATCCCTTCTAATCATGAATTTATCGTGCATCAGCTTCTGAGAAAAGTTGCGGAAACGGAACCTTATAAAACAGCATACAATTTGTGGACACGGGAATATTCGGTTTTGAAGATTGAGGATTACGCTAAAATTTTATATGATAATAAAGGAAGCGAGATCACTGTTTTTGAAAAAGTATTTCCCCACATTATGGAAGATGCGGAAGCTATTTTCACATGGGCTTCAGGAACTGCAATGATTCCTTACATAGAAAGGCTTCCGGAAGATTTGCAAGAACAGTTTAAAGAAGATTATAAAAAAGAATTAAAACTTACATTCCCGGAATCACCGGTCTTTTATCCATTTAAAAGAACATTTATTTCGGCAAAATTTTAAATACACATTATGAAAACAGAAAGAATAGGCATTACATTTTCCTCATTTGATCTGCTTCATGCCGGCCATATTAAAATGCTGGAAGAAGCTAAAACAGTTTGCGATTATTTAATTGTCGGGCTGCAAATAGACCCGTCTCATGACCGCCCTAATAAAAATAAACCAACACAGACTATTGTTGAACGATACATTCAGTTAAAAGCTGTAAATGCTGTTGACGAAATTATCCCTTATTATACGGAGCAGGACTTGGAAGATATTTTAAAATCATTTGTTATAGATGTAAGAATCATCGGTGATGATTATATGGACAAAGATTTTACAGGGAAAAAATACTGCGAAGAAAAAGGCATTGAGATCTTTTACAACAAAAGAGACCACAGGTTTTCCTCCAGTGATCTGAGAAAAAGAATCTATGAAGCCGAAATGGAAAAAATAAAAAGAACAGAAACTGTAAAATAAAAAAATCCCGAAATTTTCGGGATTTTCTTTTCTATGTATGACTGATTACATCGGGACTTGCTCATCGCCGCCTGCATCATTGGCATTAATGTCTTTTTTCTTCTTAGGCTGCTCGATTTTCTCTCCCTGCTTGAATCTGTAAGTGAAAGAAAGCGCAAACTGTCTGGGCTGCCACTGCATATAAGAGTCTCTTACGCTGTTTGCAGTATAAGTAGTAGATCTCATTGCTCTGGTATTAAAAATATCCTGGATATTGAACGAAATGGTAGCATTTCCATTCCAGATGGTTTTTGAAGCCCCAAAATTGATAGCGTACATATCTTTTCTATCCTGATAAGCTGTTTTCTGACCTCCTCTGTAGAATCCTTGAAACTGGAAGCTTAAAGTTTTATCCACCTTTACTGTAGTGGTAAGTCTTGCTCTTGTCGAGAAACCTTTACCTTCGAAGTTTGCGACAGCCTGTATAGGGTTTAGATTTTGATCGTAGGTATCGTAAACAGTACTTCCTTTTGTATTATATCCAAATACATCTACATTTCCTAAGAATTTTAGCCAGCTTGTAGCATCCCAGTTGAAGTTTAGATCTAAACCAAAACGATCATCAGTTCCCAGGTTAATCGGTTTGGTATGGGATTCCACTACTTTAGGAAAAAGGATGTTTCCATTTTCATCTTCTGCTAATTTATTGTACACAAGCATCTTCGTATCGTCAGTCTGATGTCTGTAATATAATGTAGGGTTAATTGTAAATTTCTTCTTGGAAATACTGTATCCAAATTCGTATGAATCTACATAAGAAGGGTTCAAATCAATATTACCGTCAAAAATATTCTGGTTATCATTATAATTTGGGTTCGGAATCATGAAGAATGATCTCGGACGGTCAATTCTTCTTGTATAATTTAATAAAAACTGATTGTCTTTAGCAATTTCATAGCTTAAATAAACACTTGGGAATAAATTGTTGTAATTTTTCGTAGTGTTGATTGCTGGTTTGTTAGCAACTAAGTTTTTGTAAAAAATGTCGACATTGGAAAGCTCGTCTCTCAATCCCACCTGATAGCCAAGTCTGCCGATTTTACTTTTAAACTGTAGATAGAAAGCATTAAAAGTTTCTTTATAGGTAGCATCGTAAGTATAAAGTGGTAAAAATGATAAAACAGGCGCCGAATTTGTACTTTGCTGTACATCGTTGCTATAGTCGTTATTGTTGATATCAAGTCTGTAGCCGGCTTCCAATTTTGAATTTTCACCAATTGGTAACTCATAATCAGCTTTACCAATAACTGTTTTGTTGATGGTATGTTGATTAATGATGTTTCGCAACCCGTCACGGGTGTCATCAATATCGGTATCATTGTATGATCTGCTTCTCTGTAAACTTAGCGATAATGACAAATTCTGTCCTTTGTCGTCAAATTTATGGTCTAATCCGAAGTCACCCTGAAAAGCAAGGTTATTGTTTCTTCCGAAAGTGCTTCTGTTTGATGTATAGAAGGGATCCACCAAAGGAGTATAGCTATAATCAATATTACCGAAATTTTCACTGTCGAATGTTCTTACTGTTCCCGAAGCGTTTACGGAAGTTTTGTCTGTAATATCATATACAATACCTGCAGAAGCATTGTAATTATCATTTTTACTTTTGTTTTCAGAATCTGTATTTCTTCTTACAAGGGCGTCATCTAAAATTGCATTTGTAAAATAGTCATCATTTCTGCTGGTATTTTTAGATTCCCTGTATCCGCCGCCGCCATTCAGGAACCATGTGAAGTTTCCTTTTCTCCAGCTTAGGTTGGTATTCAGGTTGGTTTGTGGCAGATATCCTACGGTTCCCGTAACACTACCGTTGAAACCAGTTTTTTTGTTTTTCTTTAAAATAATATTTAGAATACCAGCTGTTCCGCTCGCCTCAAATTTTGAAGAAGGGTTGGTAATCACCTCAATTCTTTCAATCTGGTCTGCAGGAATACTTTGAAGCGCATTAGCTCCGTCATCAATTCCCAGAAGAGCAGAAGGTTTTCCGTTAATTAAAAATCTAACGTTTGAACTTCCTCTCATGGAGACTGTACCATCCGTATCTACAGAAACCGAAGGCACATTAGAAAGCACATCCTGAAGGTTTCCTCCTTTACTTACGATATCCTGAGACGGGTCGTATGTTCTTTTATCTAATTCTACCTTATAAGGTTTTGTAGACTGGGCTGTAATGGTTACCCCTTGAATTTCAGTTGTCTTTGTATTGGTAGCGCTTACTTCAGGGTCAATGGAAAAAGCGCCGATGTTTCCTGCAGCTGTAATCTGCTTGTTCAGAACACTTTTTTTGTAATCGATTGCCTCAATTGAAATATCATAGTTTCCAGGGGCAAGATCTACTTTGTATTGTCCTTTTTCATCGGTAAGAGCTGCATCGCTGTATAATTTATTTGCTTTATTACTGAAGGTAACCGAAGCATAAGGAACAGGCTGGTTATTTTTATTGACTACCGATCCTGAAATACCTACCTTTTCCTGTGCAAAAGCCAGTGCTGCTGCCGAAATTACAAAAGTAAGCCCTAAGGTTTTTTTTGTAAAAATGTTAAAGATTTCCGTCTGATTCATAAGGTATTTTTTGTGTAAAATCATAAAAGATTTAATCTTAATATTACGAAATCGTTAAACTTATTAATTTCAAAATATTAAGGCTGATTTATTATTTGTAACTATATATGTCGCTTTAAAAAGCTAAATGTTAATTATTAATTTGTTAAAATAAAGTTAAATTTATTTTCTATTTTATATTTTTAGAATTCAGCCAGTCCTGGTACGCTTTTGCGTTGATGGCATGCTGCTCTGCGCTGGCCGTAAATTTGTGATAACCAAACCTTGCCGGATCCGCGCACATGAAGATGTAATCATTCTTTTCAGCATCTAAAACTGCATCTACAGAATTTTTATCTACCACACAGATCGGTCCCGGAGGAATGCCTGCATTGGCGTAGGTGTTGTAAGGCGAAGGTGTTGTTAAATGCTTGTATAAAACCCTTTTTATAGGTTCCTTAAAATTTGTCTGTTTATTGATCGCGTATATTACCGTAGGGTCAGATTGCAGTTTCATGCCTTTTCTGTAACGGTTCAGGTAGAGCCCGGCGATGGTTTTCATCTCATCCTTTTTACCTCCTGATTCTTTATAAACAATGGAAGCAAGGGCATAAATCTGGTCTCTCGTAAGGCCGGACTGCTGCTCTTTAGCTTTTCTTTCACTGTTCCAGAACTCGTTGTACTGGTCATCAAATTTCTTGAAAAATTCTTTCGGGGTTACCGTCCAGAAAAAATTATAAGTATCAATAAAGAAATATTTTTTAAGATCTTCAGCGTTTTTGTAGCCTTTTTCAAGGGCGATTGCATTAAGATCGTTCATGAATTTTAAAGAATCCAGCTCTGTTTTTTTGGTTACCTTACCTACCATCTGGTAAATGTCTCCAAAATCACCAATTCTGAAACTATTCTCGGTTTGATTTCCTGCTTTTATCATATTTACAAGATTGGAGTTACCCATTCCTTTCTGAAAATGATAACGGCCCGGCTTGAAATATTTATCGAGATCTTTTTCTTTGGATACGGCTTCGAAAGATTCTTTATTATCCACATATTTGGCTGCAGAATCCAGGATTTGTTTGAAGCTCGCTTCATGAGGAATCAAAACATATCCGTCTTTTTCGATATTGTTCCCGTAATATTTATTATAAAATCTCAAACCTAAAAATCCTCCTATCACAACAACAAGAAGGATAACAATGAGAATAGCTTTTTTCATTTATTATTTGATTAAAAGTTTCTGTTTTTAAAACTGTTTATATTTATACTGTTAATTTCCTTAATATAAATAAACTTTGTTTATTCTTTATTTTAAACATTAAGAATTTAAGCGTTTAAAATATTGCTAAAATTAAGAATCAATAAATTGCTTTTTTAAAGTTCATTAAGCATAAATCTTAATTCCTTAATGTTTTAAATATTTATCAAAAAATTTAAACAGACTAAATAAGATCAATTTTTCCTTTAAAAACCTGTTTTGCAGGACCTTCCAGCCAGATGTTCTGGAAAGAATTTCCGCTTTTTTCAGCATATACTTTAAGATTTCCACCTAAAGTTTTAACTTTTACAGAAATTAGATTGTTATTTTGCAGAAAAGTTAAAGCCGAAGCTGTAACTCCTGTTCCGCAGCTGTATGTTTCGTCCTCAACACCTCGTTCATAGGTTCTTACGAAAATTTCATCATCCGTAATTTTTTCCACAAAGTTCACATTGATTCCTTTTTCCTTATAATTTTCGGAATTTCTGATGTCTTTTCCTTGTGCGAAAACATTGTAATTCACCAAATCTTCAACATATTTTACGTAATGTGGCGAGCCGGTATTCATTACCGTATCCGTTCCGTCATTGGAAATGGCTTTTACATCGCTCATTTTTAATTTTACAATCCCGTTGTGGATTTCAGCTTCATGCTCACCATCTATGGCAATAAATTTACAGTTTCCTTCAAAAATATCAAGGAAAAAAGCAAATGCAACCGAGCATCGGGCGCCATTGCCGCAAAAGCTTTTCGAACCGTCTGAATTATAATAATCAACTTCAAAATCATAGCCTTCTGCAGTATTGATTTTAATAAGACCGTCTGCACCAATTCCGAAACGGCGGTCACAAAGTTTTTGGATATCGGGAATTGAAAGATCATTCCATTCTCCGGAACGGTTGTCTATCATTACGAAATCATTTCCTGTACCCTGATATTTATAGAATTCCATATCTTGATTTAATATTTGCTTAAAAATTAATTTTTTTAACCATAAAAGAGACAAAGATATTTTCAGTATTATTTAGTAGAAACAAAAAATTCTCAAAAAGAATAAAAATCAAAGATTTTTTTAAACTAATGTGGTTAATAATAAACTTAAAATAACTAATGTGTTAATCTTTTGTTTTCTTTTATGGTTGAAAGTTTAATATTCTGCTTAAAATTGAACATGCAAAATTACTACAATTAAAACAAAAACGAACAGTGTTAGCTGTCCGTTCTCTTATTTATAATCGTTATTATCTAAATCCGCCTCCGCTTCTGTTCGAGTTGTTATTCTGCTGAGAAGAAGATGAGTTCTGCTGGGAGCTGGACCCGGAATTTCTAAATCCGCCGCTGTTTGAATTCGAGCTGCTGTTATTAGACGAATTGTTCCTGAAGCTGCCACTGTTCGAACTGCTGCTGTTGGAAGAATTATTTCTGAATCCGCTGTTGGAATTTCCGTTGGAAGAGTTATTTCTAAAACCTCCGCTGTTATTCTGGGGTCTCTGGGTATTCTGTTGATTTCTGAAGCTGCCGTTATTTTGCCCGCTGTTCTGTCTGAATCCGCCGTTGTTTGAGTTTCCTCTGAAACCGTTATTCGGTCTTGCGGAAGTCGTACCACCGGATGATCTTCTTTCTACATATACCTTTCTTCTTGAGTTATTATAATCGTAGTAATAATAAGGTACTCCGTTGTCGTAATAGTAATTAACATCATTTCGGTAATAATACCCGTCATTCCCCCAATATCCGCCATTACCATAATATCCCTGAGGAGCATAATAATATCCGTTATTGTAATAAGGGTCTCCATAACCGCCACCGGCATAAGGATCGGAATAAACCGCACAAGATGTTAAACTAGCGATAGTTATGATGCTAAATGCTATTTTAAATAAATTTTTCATGACTTTTTATAAACTTTTTTTCTTTAAACTTTTTTTCCAATTAAGGTATCCGAGGATAGCCATTATAGTAAATACCAAATATTGCACCGAAGTGATTCCAAGTCCCTTATAAATCATCATCGGCATGCAAATAAAATCTCCGATGATCCAGAAAATCCAGTTCTCAATGCGCCTTTTGGCCATAAACCACATCCCGACTAAAAATATTGAAGTGGTTGCCACATCCATCCAGTTTCCCCAATCCAGATGATACAGCCCCAGGTTAGCACCTTCCATAGAAAACTGATTATCAATATAAGGTTTGTAATAATAGATTACAGTTACTAAGATTAAACTTAAGGCAAAAAGTAAAATCCCGTACCCCCATTCTTTTTTTGTAGTCCATGTAACATCCACATGAACGTGATCTTTTGAGTTCTTTGCCCAGAGAACCCATCCATATACACTCATTACAGTATAATAGACGTTAATCATACAGTCTCC
Organism: Chryseobacterium daeguense DSM 19388; assembly: GCF_000430825.1. Lineage (GTDB taxonomy): Bacteria > Bacteroidota > Bacteroidia > Flavobacteriales > Weeksellaceae > Chryseobacterium > Chryseobacterium daeguense. Next base: position 386,757 of record NZ_AUMT01000001.1, read on the forward strand.
CAGCAATCCGAAGTTAAATAATATATAAACATAAATAAGCGTAGAGACAATACCGGTAGGGTAAACCCAGATATTTTTTTTGATGGAAAAATAGACGCTCAGAATCCCGAATACTGATGCAAATGATTCTAGGAAAATCTGAAGCAAAGTGTAGCTTTCATAGGGCTTTACGAAAAGATCGTATACATTCATGTGATCAAAAATAAACAAAAATTCAGACACCTGAAAATGATTTAAATATTATGAAAATCAGTTTTTTAAATTTTTTCTTTTAAAATAAATGATTAAAGTTTATGAATAAACGTTAAGGTTTCTAAAATTTTTATATTTTCGTAAATCTTTAATAAATAATAAAATATGTCAAAAATTTGGGTTAAAAAACCAATGAGCGCGTATGAGGCTGATATCAAAAAGAGCCAGCTGAAGCGTGTTTTAGGAAAATGGAGCCTTACTGCTATTGGGATCGGAGCTATTATAGGTGGAGGAATCTTTGTACTTACAGGAACGGGAGCTTATTATAATGCAGGACCTGCATTGGCGCTTTCTTTCGTAATTGCGGGGATTGCTTGCGTGTTTGCCGCTCTATGCTATGCGGAGTTTGCTTCTATTCTTCCGGTTGAAGGTTCTGCTTATGCGTATGCATACGGAACGGTGGGGGAGATTTTCGCCTGGATCATCGGATGGGGATTGATTTTGGAGTATGCTATGGGTTCAATGACGGTCGCCGTTTCTTGGTCCGGATACTTTGGTAAGCTCCTCAAAATGTTTGGGCTGCACCTTCCGGATTATCTTACTACGGATCCTCAAACGTATATTGCAGCCGGAAACTCAGGTTTTTCAATGAATTTACCTGCATTTTTGATCGTGTTATTTGTAATTTCGATACTTTTAAGAGGAACAAAGGGTGCTGCTAAAGCCAATAACTTTATCGTAATCCTTAAAGTTTCCGCTATTATATTCGTGATTATTGCCGGAGCTTTCTTCATCAACCCGGAAAACTGGACACCTTTCATTCCTGAGCCTACGGTAATTACAGAAAACGGGGTTTCCCACACAGCCTACGGTCTGGGCGGGGTGGTAGCCGGAGCTTCTGCTATTTTCTTTGCTTATGTAGGATTCGATGCGGTTTCCACGCAGGCAGGTGAAGCTATTAATCCTAAGAAAGATGTACCTTTTGCTATCATTGCTTCATTGATTATCTGTACACTTTTATATATTTTAGTATCTCTTGTTTTAACGGGGATGATGCATTATACAGACTTTAACCCGCTTGGGAAATATCCTGATGCCATTAAAGCACCGGTAGCGTATGCATTTGATATTGCAGGCCAGGCTTGGGCCGGATATATCATTACAATTGCTGCAACGGTTGGTTTGATTTCTGTATTGATGGTAATGATCATGGGACAGTCCAGAATTTTCTTAGGAATGTCTAAAGATGGTTTGATACCTTCTACATTTGCAAAAGTAAATCCTGAAACAGGGGTTCCAAGAAAAAACCTTATCATTTTAGGAATTGTAATCTCTGTTATTGCTTCTTTAACACCAATTAATGACCTTGCTCACATGACGAGTTTCGGAACACTATTCGCGTTTACAATGGTTTGTGTTGCAGTTTGGGTATTAAGAGTAAAAGAACCGAACCTGCAGAGAAACTTCAAAGTTCCTGCATTGCCGGTAATTGCCTGTGCGGGTATTGCGATCAACGTTTATCTGATTATCAACTTAAGCAAAGAGGCACAAATGTATTCTCTGGCGTGGCTGGCAATCGGGTTTGTGATTTATTTCCTTTACAGTAAAAAACACTCTAAGCTTCAAAACGGAGGCTACGGTGAAACTTTCAAGGCAGAGCAGGAGCCTTTGGAAAAACCAGATTTAGATTTATAAAAAATATACATTTAAAATCCACAGAATTCTGTGGATTTTTTATTTTTGTTTAATTATGAAAAAGATTTTACCATTTTTATTCTTTTTTCTGGGCGTATTTTCATTTGCCCAGCAAATTGAAAGCTTTGAAACAATATTTAACGATAAAATCAGCATCCGCGCATTGGAAATCTATGACAACAAAGTCTGGTACAGCGGAACAGATTCTAAATTCGGTTTTATTGATTTAAAAAATAAAAGCCATCAAAAACAGATTAAGTTATCCGAAAAGAAACTGCAGTTTCGCACATTAGCTCAGGATAAGAATTCATTTTATGCCATAAATATTGAGAGCCCGGCTTATTTTTTTAAGATTGATAAAAAAAGTTTAAAGCATGAAATTGTTTATACCGATACTGCTAAAGCGGCTTTTTATGATGCTTTGGCTTTTTCCGGAAATAAAGGCATAGCTCTGGGAGATCCTTACGGAAAATGTATGAATATTGTCAAGACAGAAGATGGCGGAAAAAACTGGAAGGTTTTATCATGTGAAAAACCATTCGAAATTGAGGAAGGTGAGGCTGCTTTCGCTGCAAGCAATACAAATATCTTTATTCATAATAATGAGTTCTGGTTTGTAACGGGAGGTAAAAAATCAAGACAGTTTTATTCTTATGATATGGGTAAAAAGCTCTTTGGTAAAGAAGTTCAGTTTGTAAACGGAACTTCTTCTACAGGAATTTATTCTATGGATATGGATCCTGTTACAAGATTTGGGATTGCTGTCGGTGGAGATTATACAAAACAAGAGGCAAACATCAATAATATTGCTACAACAAACAATGGCGGTGAAACCTGGCAAATCCAGGCTTCGGGCAAAAATGCGGGCTATACTACTTGTGTAAAAATAAAACCCGGTTCAAAAGGAAAAGAAATTATTGCAGTGGGCGATCAGCATATCAGCTATTCTTCAGATTTTGGAAAAACATGGAAGAAAATTTCTGATGAAAAAGGATTTTTTGTTTGTGAATGGGTTGATGGAAATACACTTGTTCTTGCCGGAAAAGATAAGGTTTCTTTGATGAAATTAAAATTTTAAATGTAAATTAAAGGTACTTCTCTGTAAAACGTTTTTCGATATTTGTTTGGTTAAATTTTAAATACAATTTTTTAAATGAGAAATTTGAAAATATTCCTGCTGCTTATACTTCCTGCTTTTTTTTATACACAAAAAATAAGAGTTTTCATTCTTGCCGGACAATCGAACATGAATGGCTTCGGGTATAATAAAGATCTTCCGAATGATTTAAAAACTTTTAAAGATGTCTATATTTTTCAAGGAAATTCTGTTCCGGACGGTGATTTAAACGGGGGAATAGGAAAATGGGATATTTTAAAACCCGGGAACGGAACCGGATTTAAAACCGATGGAAAAACCAATGTGCTTTCAGACAGGTTCGGTTTAGAGCTTTCTTTCGCAAAAAAAATGAAAGAGCTTTTCCCGAATGACAAAATTGCATTAATAAAATACGCCAGGGAAGGAACTTCAATTGATACTTTAGCTGGTGCGAACTTTGGTTGCTGGGATGCCGATTTCAAAGGCAAAAACGGAATTAATCAATACGATAACTTTTTAAAAACCGTAAAAAATGCTTTAGCAGAAACAGATATTGATGGCAACGGTAAAAAAGATGAGATCATTCCGTCCGGAATCCTTTGGATGCAGGGTGAAGGCGATGCAAGCTACACCGAAGAAATTGCAAATAATTATTACAATCATTTGAAAATCTTAATGAATCAAATGAGAGCAGCTTTACTCACAGACGATTTACCTGTAGTTATCGGAAAAATATCAGACTCAGGGAAAAATGAAAGGGGAAAAGTGTGGCCAGCAGGTGAGCTGGTGCAATATGCTCAGGAAAAATTTGTTAAAAATGATAAAAAAGCAGCAATTATTCGTTCGACCGTAAAATACAATTATGGAAACGATCCATGGCATTATGACAGCGCAGGTTATATTGATTTAGGGAAGAATTTCGCGGAAGCGGTATTTAGACTCATTATAAAATAATTAGGATAGATAAAGCCTAATATAATTCATGATTTAAAATTCAGAAGTTATAGCTAATTTTGCAATGCGAAATTCACTGTAGAATTTTCTTATAAATTTAAAATTTTAATGAATTCTTTAATAGATAAATATAATATTCCCGGCCCCCGTTACACATCTTATCCTACAGTTCCTTATTGGGACGAAAGTTCTTTTTCTCCGGAACAATGGAAGCAGAGTGTGATCAGGACCTTTAAGGAAACCAATGCAGAAGAGGGAATTTCTATCTATATTCACCTGCCTTTCTGCGAGGCATTATGTACTTTTTGTGCGTGCCACAAACGCATTACGAAACAGCACAGCGTAGAAATTCCTTACCTTGAAAGCGTGTTGAAAGAGTGGCAGCTGTACCTTCGGCTGTTTAATGAAAAACCGAAGCTGAAAGAGCTGCATCTAGGGGGAGGTACGCCTACTTTTTTTTCGCCTCAAAATTTAAAAACCTTATTGGAAGGGATTTTTGAAACGGTGGAAATTGCAGAACATCAGGAATTTTCTTTCGAAGGGCATCCGAATAATACTACAAGAGAACATCTTCAAACGTTATATGATCTGGGTTTCAGAAGGGTAAGCTTCGGGGTTCAGGATTATGATCCGAAGGTTCAGAAGGCTATCAACAGGATTCAGCCTTTCGAAAATGTGCAGAGAGTGACGGAATGGGCTAAAGAGATTGGTTACAGAGGAATCAGTCATGACCTGGTTTTCGGACTTCCTCACCAGACCTGGGAAGCCATGGAATATACCATCCGCAAGACCATGGAGCTAAAACCTGATCGTCTGGCGTTCTATTCTTATGCTCATGTTCCGTGGGTAAAAGGTGTCGGGCAAAGGGGTTTCGATGAAAATGACCTTCCGAGTGGTGAAGAAAAGCGCCGTTTGTATGAAGATGGTAAAAAATTATTGGAAGATTTAGGATATATTGAGGTTGGGATGGACCATTTTTCTCTGGAGCATGATGATCTGTACCAATCGTTGATTCATAAAAAGCTGCACCGTAATTTTATGGGCTATACTTCCAGCAAAACCCAGCTGATGGTAGGGCTTGGAATGTCTGCTATTTCAGATTCCTGGTATGCTTTTGCCCAAAATGTGAAAACGGTGGAGGAGTATCAGAAAATGGTTGAGGAGGGCGAAATTCCGGTTGTTAAAGGACATATCCTGAATGAAGAGGACCTTACTGTAAGAAGACATATCCTGAATTTAATGTGTCAGCTTGAAACGACTTTTGATGTAAATAATTCTTTCCCGGAATTAGAAAACGCATTGGAAATGCTGAAGGAAATGGAAAGGGATGAGCTTGTGGAAATCAATGGACATCATGTTCAGATTACAGAAAAGGGAAGAGCTTTTACAAGAAATGTAGCAATGGTTTTTGACCTGAGAATGATGAGGAATAAGCCGGAAACAAGAATTTTTTCAATGACGATATAATTTTTTAAACAGCTATTAAACTTAATTTATGTTTAAAAAAAGAATATGTAAAATGAATTTTTAATTGTAGAATTAATAAAATTTCATCAGTTTTTTTCATTTTGCATTATTTAAAAAGCCCCAACCAAAAGATTGAGGCCAATAAATATTTAAAATATTTTTACTTGATAATTAGTTTCTGACTGTAAGATTTAAGGTCTCCGGATTTTAAATTAATAAAATAAACCCCGGCTGGAAGACCTGAAATATTAATGCTGTTGTCATTTTCTATTTTTGCCGATTCTATTACTTTTCTACCCTCGAAATTGATGATTTCAGCGGAAATATTCTTGTCTTTTAAGCCTTCAATGAAAACTTTTTCTGAGGCAGGATTTGGATGAATTTTTATCTGACTTAAATTTTCGTTTTCCTGCGTTCCAAGCGTTGTGGAAGTTACCCTGAATATTTTACCGTTGTTGACCGCAGCTACAAAGAGTTCATTTTGATTATTCACCCCAAAAGTTGAAAAATTATTGCCTGAAAATGCTGTTGTCCAGGTAATTGAATTGTCATTATTCAAGATTCCGATTTGTGTAGAGCAGTAATCCGCAAAAACATATTTGCCCTGTAAGGCCGGATATTGTGTTCCTCTGTAAACGTAACCTCCTGTTATAGAACATTTTCCTCCAGAGTGGTCATAAACGGCAACAGGAAAGGTCATTGTTGATTGTGCAGCACAGCCTGCAGTATTGTAAGTGTTGTTACCTTCATAACACCTCCACCCGTAATTAACTCCGGCCTGCGTAAGGGGAACCCTGTTGATTTCTTCAAATTGTCCCTGTCCTACATCTGCGATCATGACGTTTCCGGAAACAGTATCGAAATTGAATTTCCAGGCATTCCTCAATCCGTAAGCCCAGACTTCATCTGCTCCGTCTACCCCTACAAAAGGATTTCCCGGAGGAATATTGTAAGGCCCTGTAGAATTAATATCCAGCCTTAATAATTTTCCTAAAAGTGAGTTTTTGTTCTGAGCATTATTGTTCGGGTCTCCACCGCTGCCTCCGTCTCCCGTTACGATCCATAAATTGCCGTCCGGAGCAAAATGAATGCTTCCTCCATTATGATTATCAAACGGTTTGGATTGATTAATGATGATTTTTTCAGTAGCCGGATCTGCTACATCGGGATTAGAGCTTCTGGTATACCGCGCCACCGTAATATTGCCGTCTGTGTCATTATAATACACAAAAAAATACCCATTGGTAGAGTATTGCGGATGAAATGCCAGTCCTAATAAGCCTCTTTCACCACCGTAGGTGATCTTTGAGCTTATATTCAGGAAGTTGGTGGGATTTACTGCGCCATTAGGCTGTACAATCTTAATGATACCGTTCTGCTGAACCACAAACAGCCGGCTGTCATTGGCATTTACAATCTCAACAGGGGCTGTAAAACCGGTGGCAAATTCTTGCAGCGTAATATTCTGCGCGTGGAAAGTAATACAGGAAAAAAGACCTGCAAAAAAAAGTAGTTTTTTCATAATATTTTGATATTTAGTGTATTAAACAGAATGAAAATTTCATACCAATTAATCTTTGAAAAATTCATTATAATCTGCCGGAAAAATTATTAAATCTGAAATAAAAATAAGAATGCCGATATATCTGAAAATAAACGATTTCTGTTGTTAAAAAATTCATAAAATACAAGAAAATGATTATATTTGCCGACTTAATTTAACGTAGTTATAACAAAATGCAAGGAAAAGGACTTATTACAATTGTTGCTATTGTACTAGGGTTGATTTGCTTAAATGAGCTATTACCAACCTGGTACGCCAGCAAAATTGAATCGCAGATTGAAGCTGCGAACGGAAACGAGAAGGAGATCAAACGATTGAAGGAAGATACTCTGAATCTTGGTTACACAAAGCTTTATTACACAAAAGCCAAAGACAAGGAAATGAAGCTTGGTCTTGACCTTAAGGGCGGTATCAACGTGCTTTTGGAGATCAACCAGAGAGATCTTGTGAATGATTTAACGAATTATTCTACAAATCCTGTTCTTATTGAAGCTTTAAACAAGACTGATGAAGTACAGAAGAATTCCACAAAATCTTACATCGACAATTTCTTTGATCAGTTCGATGCTGTTAACAAAGCTAAAGGTACCAATCTGAAGCTAGCAGATCCGGAAATTTTCGGAAATACCACTCTTTCTGAAGTGAAGTACAACACGCCTGATGATCAGGTGAAAAGCATTGTGAAAAGAAAAATTGATGCATCTGTAGGAACAGCTTTCGAGGTTATCAGAACGAGAATTGATAAGTTGGGAGCTATCCAGCCAAATGTTCAGAGAGTACCCGGTACTGCTAGAATTTCTGTGGAAATGCCTGGTATGAAGGACATCGACAAGGTGAAGAAGATGCTTCAGACTTCTGCAAAACTTCAATTCTGGGAAGTACAACAATATCCTGAAGTAGTGCCTTATTTCCAGACATTATCTACGATGGTAGCCATCAAAGGAGATTCTATGGGAGTGGCTAAAAATGTGAATTTTAATAATATTACACAGGGAGGAAAATCTATGAATCCTAGTGCTGTTGCAAGTGTAAAATTATCTGATACAGCTGCTGTAAATAAAATTTTAAATAGTAAGGTTGCACAGTCTTTACGTCCGGCAAACCTTAAATATACCCAATTCATGTGGGGTTATAAGCCTGATGCAGCAGATACTGAAAGCTTGGTATTATACGCTATCAGAGGAAATATAAACCAAAAAGCTCCGGTAGACGGATCTGTGGAAAAAGCAAGCATTACTTACGACGAGCTTGGAAGAGTGGAAGTAAGCATGCAGATGGATTCCAAAGGTGCAAAAGACTGGAAAACTTTAACAGAAAAAAATATTCAGAAACCGGTAGCTGTAACGCTTGATAACAGAGTGTACAGTGCACCGAACGTACAAAGTGTAATTCCTAACGGTAGTACAAGAATCTCGGGTAACTATACTCAGGAGGAAGCTCAGGAATTGGTAGACGTTTTGGGTGCCGGTAAATTACCTGCAGGTGCAAAAGTGGTTCAGGCTACTGTAGTAGGGCCGTCTTTAGGACAGGAATCTATTGATGCAGGTTTACTATCATTTATTATAGCATTCGGAATTATCATTGTGTATATCATTTTCTACTATGGCGGAGCTGGTGTATATGCGGTAATTGCAATGATTATCAACTTATTCTATATTTTCGGTATTATGGATTCCGGCGACTTTACGCTTACGCTTCCTGGTATCGCGGGTATCGTTCTTACGATGGCTGTTGCGGTTGATACGAACGTTATTATTTATGAAAGAACAAAAGAGGAATTATTCGCAGGAAAAAGTATTCTTGAAGCCTATAAGGATGGTTTCAAACATGCATTAAATGCAATTATTGACGGTCACTCCACTACATTCTTAACGGCTGTTGTATTGTTCTTCTTCGGAACAGGCCCTATTAAAGGTTTCGCATTAACGCTGATGATTGGTATTGCGATGACATTATTTACGTCTGTATTGCTTTCGAGAGTAATGATCTTCTCAAGATTAAGCAAAGGGAAAGGCCTTTCTGTATGGACTCTGGCTACGAAAAACCTTTTCAGAAATACATGGATAGATTTTATCGGAAAAAGAAAATATGCATATATTTTCTCAGCTGTTTTAACGGTGGTTTGCATCATTTCAATTGCTACACACGGCTTCAAATACGGTATCGACTTCACAGGGGGTAGAAACTACGTGGTAAGATTCGACAAGCCGGTGAAAGCTGAAGATATTGAGAGCAAATTAGTAACACTTTTTAAGACTGAAGACGGTAAAAACTCTTCCGTAGAAGCTAAAACTTACGGAAATGACAGCCAGCTGAAAATTTCTACAGATTACCTTATCGAAGATGAATCTTTAAAAGCTGACCAGATCATTGAACAAAAATTATTTGAAGGTTTAAAAACAAACCTACCTGCAAATATGACGTTGAAAGATTTCAAATCTGCTGACAAAGAACACGCAGGAATCATTTCTTCTGAGAAAGTAGGGCCTTCTGTAGCAGATGATATCAAAATTCATGGTATTTATGCAGTTTTAGGTGCATTGGGGATGATCTTTATCTATATCTTATTAAGATTTAGAAAATGGCAGTTCTCTCTTGGTGCGGTTGCTGCTTTGTTCCACGATGCGGTGATCATTTTGGGAGCGTATTCATTGCTTCACAAATATATGCCGTTCAACATGGAAATTAATCAGGATTTCATCGCTGCAATCCTTACGGTGCTGGGGTATTCAATCAACGATACGGTAATTATTTTCGACAGAATCAGAGAATATCTGAGAGAAAAGAAATCTGTTACATTGGCGGGATTATTTGATGATTCAATTTCCAGTACTTTGGGTAGAACGTTCAATACTTCATTTACTACAATCCTAGTAATCCTGGCGATCTTTATCTTCGGTGGAGATAACCTGAGAGGATTCATGTTTGCGATGTTAATCGGTATCGGATTCGGTACATATTCATCAATCTTCGTAGCTTCGGCTATTGCTTACGACTTCCTGAAAAAAGGTAAGGAAGAAGAAGTTCATGGTAAAACCACCACGAACAAAGAAGTACTTGCTTCAAAATAATTTATACTACAATAAATAAGAGAAAAGCCTTTCAATTTGAAAGGCTTTTTTTTGCCCGACAGCTTGTCATCCGCAATGATCTAAAAAAAATAATTATAGGTCCTTCGACTTCGCTCAGGATGGCAGCTCTAAAACTAACTGTTTTTAATCTTCATATTGTCATCCTGAGCGAAGTCGAAGGATATCAAAAAACATTATCATTAAACTATCAACTATCAATAAGAAACTATCAACAAGCAATAACACCAAAACTCACCAATTATATAATTTAGAATCATTATTTTTTCTGATTTGTTTACTTTTGCACAGTTATGGAAAACTCTAAGAAAAAAGCCGCTATTGGCTTCATATTTATTACATTACTGATTGATATTACGGGATGGGGGATTATCATTCCGGTGGTTCCGAAGCTTATTGAGGAACTTATTCATAGTGACATAAGTGAAGCTGCAAAATATGGCGGCTGGCTGGGTTTTGCTTATGCATTTACACAATTTATTTTCTCACCTGTTGTGGGAAACCTCAGTGACAAATACGGAAGAAGACCAATTATCCTGATTTCACTTTTCGGATTTGCTGTGGATTATATTTTCCTTGCTTTGGCTCCGACGATCTGGTGGCTGTTTCTGGGAAGAGTGATCGCAGGAATTACGGGAGCCAGTGTAACCACCGCAAGTGCTTATATTGCTGATATTTCTACAGATGAAGACCGTGCGAAGAATTTTGGCTTAATTGGTGCAGCATTCGGGCTTGGTTTTATTATCGGGCCGGTTTTAGGAGGTGTTTTAGGACATTACGGAGCGAGAGTTCCTTTCTATGCGGCGGCCGGACTTTGTTTATTGAACTTCCTTTACGGATATTTCATCCTTCCTGAAAGTTTGGATAAAGATAAAAGAAGAGAATTCAACTGGAAAAGAGCAAATCCTATCGGTTCATTTAAATTTTTAGGAAAACATCCTGAAATTTCAGGACTTATTGTATCATTAATTTTAATTTACATTGCAGGACACGCCGTTCAGAGTAACTGGAGCTTTTTTACAATGTATGAGTTTAGCTGGACAGAAAGAATGGTAGGAATCTCACTCGGAGTTGTGGGACTATTGGTTGGCCTTGTACAGGGAGGTCTCATCCGGTGGACAACCCCGAAATTAGGAGAACAGAAAAGCATTTATTATGGTCTGGCGCTTTATGCTGTAGGAATGCTGCTGTTTGCCTTTGCTACGCAGGGTTGGATGATGTTTGTATTTCTAATCCCTTATTGCCTGGGTGGAATCTGCGGGCCGGCTCTTCAATCCGTGATTACGAAAAGTGTTCCGTCTAACGAACAGGGAGAATTACAGGGCGCATTGACCAGCCTTATGAGCGCCACTTCAATCATCGGGCCGCCTATGATGACCAATTTATTTTACTTCTTTACCCATGATAAAGCACCGTTTAAGTTCTCGGGGGCACCATTTTTCCTGGCGTTTATATTAATGGCTATAAGTGTGGTTATCACTTACTTTAATTTTAAGAATAAAGAAATCAAAAAAGATTTATTGGAATAAAAATAAACCGAGACATCAGAGCGATGTCCCGATTTCATTGGAAATATAATGTTTGAAAGAATATCGGGAGATTAAATTTTTATCATTTTTTGATGAATGAAAAGTTAAGTTAAATCAATTTGATGTGAATTAATTATATATTAACTCTTATTTAAATAATGATGAATAGATGATGTTGGGATAAAAGTTTTAATTAAAATTATAGGAATAACCTCCAATAAACAACAAATAACTTTTAACTCTCATTCATAACCGTCTCTCTTTTCTTAAAATTTGTTTAAAATTGATAATTAACATAATACAATTGTATAAACTTTCGTAATTTTGTTCTCATGGAACTAAGCTTTGGAGAAATGGCGCTGATTGCTGTGGCAATCGTAGTATTATTCGGACCGGATAAACTTCCTCAGATTGCACGTGACTTGGGATCAGGTGTAAGAAAAATGCGTGGTGCGGTGGAAGATATCAAAACCGAAATAATGAAAGAAACTGATAACCCGGTTTCTGAAATAAAACGCGAAATAGAGAAAGTAAAGGACGCCGCAAAAGATTTCAACCCAATGAAAGATATTGAAAAAGATGTCCTTACCGAGCCCCAGGCTTCCAATGAACCTCCAAAACCAAAGCCTTCTGAAGATGAAACATACGAAGGGCCAGTAAGCAGATAGGATGGAGGAGATTATTCAGGAAGATAAGAAAGTGTTTTTGTTTCTCAATAATTTGGGAAGCTCTTCTTTTGACCAGTTTTGGATGCTGATTTCAAGCACCTGGATCTGGGTTCCGCTGTACGTTATTTTCTGTTATTTTTTATATAAAAATTATAAGCTGAGATCCTTAATTTTTATATTGATATTTGTAGCAATTGGGGTAACGGTTTCCGATCAGGTTGCTGGTATTTTCAAGCATGGAATTGAAAGGTTAAGACCCTGCCATGATCCTACACTAGAACATCACATGAGGATTGTAAAATGTGGCGGACAATATGGATTCTATTCTGCCCATGCTTCAAATACGTTTTTTCTGGCAACTTATTTAAGTATTTTATTAAAAAATAAGCTTAAATGGTTTCCTTATGCTATATTTGTATGGGCTGCAGTTATTTCCTACAGCCGTATATATTTAGGAGTGCATTTCCCGATAGATATTTTGGTAGGGGCGTTTGTTGGAACTTTGTTGGGTGTGATTTTCGGTGCACTTGCAAAAAAAGTGATCAACAAGCAAACTATACAATCATGAAAAAACATTTATTTCTTTTAGCAATAGCTTTTTTTTCTCAACAATTTTACGCGCAGGATAAAAAAAAGGCTGAAGAATGTTTTCAAAAAGCCGATTATAAATGTGCTGAGGAACAATATTCGGCATTGGCTCAAAGTGAAAAAATCCAGCAGATCCAATCGGAGTATTATAATTATCTGGGAACTGCCCAGCGAAGATTGGGAAAAACAAATTCCGCTTTCAAATCCTACGAATCAGCTTTAAAAGCAAACCCTATGTCAGCTGCTGTGTACGCTAATCTGGGGTCAATTCACGGGCAGAAAGGTAATAAGCAGGCCGCTTTGAACTATCTCAACAAAGGTCTTTCTATAGAGCCGGAAAATGCAGATATGTATATTACACGAGCCAAAGTATATGAGAATTTGGGCAAAAAAGATCTGGCAGCTAAGGATTTAAACCAGATTTTAAGCTTCGTACCGGATAATATTTATGCAAGAACCGGTCTTGCCAACCTGAAAAAGAACAGCGGCGATCTGGAAGGTGCCTTAAAGGATTATAATCAGTTGATTTCAGAAAAGCCGGAATCTCTTTTATACAGCGGGAGGGGGGATGTTTATTATAAATTAAAAAAGAATAAAGAAGCACTTGCCGATGTTAATAAAGCAATTTCCATAGATCCTAAGTTTGCACAGGCTTATGTGAATAAAGCATTAATTTTGTTTGATACCGCAAAACCGAAAGAAGCATGCGCCACCCTTGATAAAGCGGTAAGTCTGGGGTATGAAAAACCTCTTTTGCTGGAATATTATTCTAAATGTGAGGTTAAAAAATAGTTTCTGTTTTGAGGGTTTCGGCGGCGAAGCCGCCGAAACCCTCAAAACAGAACAAACCCAAATTCCTTAAATTTAAACCTTAAACCCTAATCATTATGATAAGGTTTTCCCTGTAAAATCTGATCAGCGCGGTACACCTGCTCCACAATAAAAAGACGGATCATCTGATGGGTAAACGTCATTTTGGAAAGCGACATTTTTTCATTTGCCCTGGTGTAAACTTCTTCAGCAAAGCCGTAGGCACCACCTATTAAAATGTGAATTTTCTTTACGGAAGAATTCATCCATGCATCAATTTTCTGAGCAAATTCGCGGCTTGTAAACTGTTTCCCTTTTTCATCCAGGATGATGACAAGGTCATTTTTATCCATATAATTCTGAAAAAGTTTTGCTTCTTCCTTTTTTAAAAGATCAGGAGAAAGATTCTTCGCATTTTTTACATCCGGAATTTCGATGATGGTAAAATTCCAGTGCTTTGGAAGTCGTTTCAGATAATAATTGATAAGTGTTGTAATTTCTTTATCATCAGTTTTCCCGATACAAAGCAAATTGATCTGCATTTTTTATTTTTATAATTTGCCTCAAAGATATTCATAAATTGAAGAACGTCATAATTACCAATCTGTAAGTATAAATTTAAAACTAAAAAAATCATTACTTTTGTAATTACACCAAAATGATGAAGCTGATTTTCATTTTTGTCTTTTCGGTAATTCCAGAAACTGTGATAAACAGATAATATTTGAAGTAAATGGCCATAAAACTACCGAGATTTATCTTGAAGATTCAAGAGTTTTTTGATGATATTCATATTCCTGTGCTGGGGATATCGCTTTGGCAGATGTTCCAGATTTATATCAGGGGGATTTTCAAGGGACAGATAGGGCGAAAGGCTGCTGCTATTTCATGGAGCTTTACGATAAGCTTGTTCCCGTTTTTACTTTTCCTGCTGTCTGTTTTGCCTTATATGCCTCACTATGACAAGCTTCAGTTTTATATTTTCGAAGTATTGATGCACAATGTTTTCCCATCTAATATGGAAGGGGATGTAAGAAGTTATATTGAAACGAATATTATTCCCAATATGAAGGGAATCAGTAATTTAACTATTGTTCTGGCTTTGGTTTTTGCTACCAACGGAACTTTTTCTCTTATTAATGGATTCAATGAAAATACAGATGAAAAAATGACTGATGTCAAAGAATTCATCCTTTCGTTTTTTATTACCATCGGGTTTATTTCAATAGTCTTTCTTACCCTTTTTGGTGTATATTATTCCGAAGTTGTTTTAAAGTTATTTACACCGGTTTACGATGTTTCATGGCTCGTAGATAATCTTTCCAAGATCATTGGATTTGTATCATTTCCACTGTTTTATTTTATACTTTTAACATTATTTTACTGGCTGGGAACTGTGAGAATTTCAAGGTTCAGGCAGGCCATTCCCGGCGCCATCCTTACAACGATTCTGTTTGTGGTTACAACATACGGATTTGCTCTGTATGTCAAAAATATTGCCCGCTACAACGTTTTGTACGGTTCCATAGGAAGTATGATTCTGTTGATGGTTTGGGTAAACGTAAATGTGTATCTCCTGTTATTCGGAAATGAATTGAATATGGCAATCAGGAAGTTAAGGATCGAAAAGCTGTTATCTGACCAGATTAAAAAAGAAGCAAAGAAGTATCATGCCCACACTAATGAGCCTGAATTAAATGTCGACGGAAATCATAATTGGAAAATTAATAACGATAAAAAGGATTAGTTTTCTTCTTCAATTAATTGATTTTTACCACTTAAGCTTAAAATTACATATCCTAAAACAGCAGCTACAAAAGAAGCGATAAGAATTGCAAATTTAGATTCATCCTGTATTTCAATTTCTCCTTTGAAAGAAAGAAGTGCAATAAAAATTGACATGGTAAAGCCAATTCCTGCCAGAAAACCTACACCAATCATGTGTGTCCAGTTACTGTTTTGAGGCAAAGAGCTGATTCTAAGCTTAATCGCCAGCAAAGAAAATAAACCGATGCCTGCCAGTTTTCCTACAATTAATCCCCCGATAATACCAAAGCCCAGTGTGCTCCACAATCCGGAAACCATATCATCATTAAAGGTAATATTCGTATTGGCCAAGGCAAAAATCGGCATAATTAAAAAACTTACCGGGAAATGCAATGTGTGCTCAAGCTTTTCTAATGGTGAAATTTCTACATCAGATGCATTTGTGGGTATTGAAAACGCTAATAAAACTCCTGCAATTGTAGCATGTATTCCCGAATGATGAAGGAAATACCATAAAAACAGTCCCGGAATCAGATAAAAAATAATTTTAGTTACTTTTAAGTAGTTTAATAAAAATAATAAAGCGGTAACTCCAAAAGATAATAATAAATACATCCAGTGGATTTGATCTGTATAAAATATTGCAATCACTAAAATAGCTCCCAGATCGTCAACAATAGCCAGTGCAGCCAGGAAAATTTTAATTGAATTCGGAACTTTTTTTCCCAACATAGAAACGATAGCCAATGAAAAGGCAATATCTGTTGCCATAGGAATTCCCCATCCGTTTGCATAGGCCGTGCCAGCGTTGAAGATGGCATAAATAACGGCAGGAACCACCATCCCCCCAATGGCAGCAAAAATCGGAAGCGAGGCATTTTTGAAAGAAGAAAGTTCTCCTTCCACAAGCTCCCTTTTGATCTCGAGTCCTACCAAAAGGAAAAAAACGGCCATCAATCCATCATTGATCCAGGTATTTACAGAATATTTCAATTCAAAAATATCTGTTCCCACTTTTTGATCCAAAAACTGCTGAAAAACTTCAGCTGCAGAAGTGTTGGCAATTAATAATGAAGCTAAAACACAGAAAATCAAAATGATACCTGAGGATTGACTGCTCGTAAAAAATTTTTTAAAATATAGGGTTAAATTCATAATCTAAGATTGTAATCGTCTGACTCTTGAAATCCCGTTTATATCATTAAGTTTTTTAAATGTTTGTTCCAATTGGCTTTTGTTTTTTACCTCAAGATTGATTGTACCTGTAAAAACTCCGTCGTTTGACTCAATAGACATACTTTTCATATCCATTCCCATTGCGCCGCTGATGACGGTGGTGATATCATTAATCATCCCCATCCTGTCGAGGCCTTCGATCTCGATTTTCACCCTGTTTTTGAAGCTTTCTGCGTTTACCCATTTTGCAGGAATCACCCTGTAGTCGTACTGAGCACGCAGGTTAATAGCATTGGGGCAATTATCGCTGTGAACTTTGATTCCGTCTGAAATGGTGATGAAACCAAAGATTTTATCCCCGGGAA
Source organism: Chryseobacterium daeguense DSM 19388 (assembly GCF_000430825.1). Lineage (GTDB taxonomy): Bacteria > Bacteroidota > Bacteroidia > Flavobacteriales > Weeksellaceae > Chryseobacterium > Chryseobacterium daeguense. The sequence continues at coordinate 403,717 of NZ_AUMT01000001.1, forward strand.
TTACCGTACAGCATTTTGCATAACTGTAATTCAGTTTTTCTTCATCTTTACCAAAGACAATCATATCCAGATTCTGCTCCTTCGGCTCTATATAAGCCGTATTTTTTACAGGAGATTTTCTGAATCTTGAAAGTAAATTATTAAATACATTCTTACTTTCGATGTATTTTCTTAAGCTGCTTGCATCCAGTTCGTTACTCTGGAATTTTATAAACAGCTCCTGTGAAGTTTTTAAATTGAAGAATTTTTGAAGTTTGTTTACTTCTTCATCATTAAAATTAATTTTTGCGTGACGAAGCTTTCGTTGAAGAATTTCTTTGCCTTCTTCTACCAATTGGTTTTTTTGCGAGTTTAAATAACTCTTAATCTTTGATTTAGCCTTTGATGTAACTACAAATTCCAGCCAGTCGGATTTTGGTTTCTGGTTTTGGGAAGATAAAATATCTACCTGATCCCCATTTTGCAGTACATAAGAAATCGGAACCAGCTTTCCGTTTATTTTTGCACCTAAACACTTCATTCCCAGATCGGAGTGAACCGAAAAAGCGAAGTCAAGCGCCGTTGCATTCGTAGGTAAAATTTTAATTTCACCTTTTGGAGTAAATACAAAGACTTCTTTTGAATACAAATTTAATTTGATATTATCCAAAAGCTCTGAAGTAGTAAGGTTTTGCTGCTGTTCCAGAACTTCCCGGATCTCCGCAACCCAATTTTCAAAATTACGGTCGTCCGAGGTTTGTTTATAACCTTCTTTATATTTGTAGTGCGCAGCAACGCCTTTTTCGGCGATTTCGTCCATTCTTTCGGAACGGATTTGCACTTCAATCCATTTTTTATCAGGTCCGAGTACCGTTAAATGTAAGCTTTCATATCCTGTGGAACGCGGCTGTGTGATCCAGTCACGCATTCTTGAAGGGTTACTGTGATAAACGTCCGTTACGATAGAATAAATCTTCCAGGCAAGAAATTTTTCGTTCTTAGCATCTGATTTATAGATAATTCTGATTGCGTAATTATCATACACCTCTTCAAAGGAAACTCCCTGCTTCAGCATTTTCCTATAAATGGAAGAAATTGCTTTTGCACGGCCTTTTATAGTAAAATTTAAACCTTCTTCTTTAAGTCTTTCAGAAACTTCGGTTTTAAATTCATCTATATATCTTTCGCGGCTTTCTTTCGCGAGCTCTAATTTTTCCGTTATTTCATTAAAAACCTCGGGATTATTATATTTTAAAGATAAATCTTCAAGTTCGGATTTAATGTTATATAAGCCAAGACGGTGCGCCATTGGGGCATAGATATAAACCGTTTCCGAAGCAATCTTTTTCTGTTTGTCCGGGGCCATGCTTTCCAGCGTACGCATATTGTGAAGACGGTCCGCAATCTTAATCAGTATTACTCTAAAATCCTCAGAGAGAGTAAGTAATAGCTTTCTGTAGTTCTCAGACTGAACGGAAATATTCTGGTGATTCATGATGGAAATCTTCGTAAGTCCATTCACAACATCGGCAATTTTTTCACCAAAAATCTTCTTCAGATCTTCATACATGTAGTCTGAATCTTCAATCACATCATGCAAAAGCGCGCAGGCAATAGAAGATGCTCCCAAACCAATTTCCGTCGCTACAATTTTGGCAACAGCGATAGGGTGGTAAATGTAAGGTTCACCAGATTTTCTTCTTTGATCTTTATGTGCATCGAGTGCAATATCAAATGCTTTTCGAATGAGCTTGTTATTTTCCTCATTCAAAGTTCGGTATGTGTTAGAAATCAGATCCTTATATCGGGCCAGGATTTCTTTATTCTCTTGTTCTAAATCGTAACTCATTTGTGTAAAAGCCTATAATCAGACGAAAATACGAAATTTTTTACACTTTTCAAAGACAAAAAATCCGTAGGCGACTACGGATTGAGGTTATTAGTTCTTATGTTTGAGTGTCAGAATTTCACTTCAGAGTCCATTCCGCTTGTAGAACCTTTGATTCTTACATCCGGGCTGTTGTGTATTTCTGCTTTGTTTCTGGCATCGATATATCTTTTTAAATGGGCATAATCTGCCTGATCAATACTCATGTTTTCGAAAAGGTATGTTTTGAGTACCGAATTCTGGCTGAAAATACTTTTCGCATCGTCAGCCTGGCTGTGATCATTCACGGCAACACTTGCCATGTATTTGGAATTGTGAACCGGGTCATTAAGATACACGATGTAATCTGAATTTTGGAAACCGAAATTTTCAAGATCGGCTTCAAGCTTTTTATAATCGCTGTGATGTTCAAATAATCCAGCTAATATATTTGACATAAGCAATAAGTTTTAAATTTGTACCTTAAAGATAATAAAAATATCTGAATTATTTTATTGAATATTTAATAAATTTACTAATTAGTTGTTTTGTCTATAAAATTCAGCTAAAATTTTTGAGAATGTCTATTGAACAGCTGTTTGATTTATTGTTAAATTTCTGGTTTCAAATAATAAAGCGCAGAATCTATCTGCGCTTTGGTTTTATGATGGGTATTAATTTATTCTCTCGTTTTTAATTTCTTCAACAATTTCCGGATTTAAAAGGGTAGAGATATCACCAAAATTACTGAAATCACCTTCTGCTATTTTTCTCAGAATTCTACGCATAATCTTTCCTGAACGTGTTTTAGGTAGTCCTGAAACAAACTGAATTTTATCTAGTTTCGCAATTGGACCAATCTGGTCTGAGATCAGTTGGTTAATTTCCTTTTTAAGATTGTCTTTCTGACGGCTTTCCCCGGATTCTTTTAAAATTACAAAACCATAAAGCGCATTTCCCTTAATGTCATGTGGATAGCCAACAATAGCGGATTCCGCTACGGCAGGGTGTTCGTTGATACTGTCTTCAATAGGTGCAGTTCCTAAATTGTGCCCCGAAACGATGATCACATCATCCACACGGCCCGTAATTCTGTAATATCCGACCTCGTCTCTCAAAGCACCGTCGCCTGTGAAATATTTTCCAGGAAAGGCTGTGAAATAGGTCTCTTTATAGCGTTGGTGGTCACCCCAGATTGTTCTTGCAATTCCCGGCCATGGAAAACGGATACAAAGGTTTCCTGTCACCTGATTTCCTGAGATTTCATTACGCTTATCATCCATTAAAACAGGCTGGATTCCCGGTAATGGAAGGGTAGCATACGTAGGTTTGGTCGGCGTTACGAAGGGAAGCGGTGAAATCATTATTCCTCCGGTTTCTGTCTGCCACCAGGTATCTACGATAGGGCATTTTTTCTTTCCGACATGATCATTGAACCAATGCCAGGCTTCCTCATTAATAGGCTCTCCTACGGAACCAATCACTTTTAATGTGCTTAAATCATGCTTATCCACCCATTCTGCACTTTCTTTTGCTAAAGAACGTATTGCAGTGGGAGCGGTGTAGAATTGGGTAATTTTATGTTTTTCAATGACTTTCCAGAATCTATCGGGTTCAGGATATGTTGGGACACCTTCAAAAATAACTGTAGTGGCTCCATTTAATAAAGGACCATAAAGAATATAGGAGTGGCCTGTGATCCAGCCAATATCGGCAGTACACCAGTAAATATCATTTTCTTTATAATTAAATACATTTTTGAATGTATAAGCCGTGTAAACCATGTATCCCGCACAGGTGTGAAGCATTCCTTTAGGTTTTCCGGTAGAGCCGGAAGTGTACAAGATAAACAGTGGATCTTCTGCATCCATAATCACGGTTACAAAATCTGCAGAAGCTTTTTCATAAAGATCAGCAAGCCAGAAATCTCTTCCTTCCTTCATTTTGATCTCGTTGCGTGTTCTTTTTACCACCAAAACTTTTTCAACAGTAGGAGTTTTTTCCAAGGCTTCATCAACGATACTTTTCAGGTCCAACACTTTATTTCCTCTATAGCTTCCGTCTGATGTAATGATCATTTTTGCCTCACAGTCATTGACTCTTGATGCAACAGCCGAAGCAGAAAATCCTGCAAAAATTACCGAATGAACGGCACCCAGTTTTGCACAGGCCAGCATGGTAACGGCCAGTTCGGGAATCATGGGTAGGTAGATGCAGACCCTGTCGCCCTTTTCAATGCCCATGTCTTTTAAAACATTAGCTGTTTTGTTGACTCTTGTATATAATTCGTTGTAAGAAATATGCTGTGCTTCTTCTTTTGGGTCGTTCGGTTCCCAGATAATAGCGGTTTTTTCGCCTCTTACGGAAAGATGCCTGTCCAGACAGTTTTTGGTAATGTTAAGCTTTGCACCTTTAAACCAGGTGATTTTTGCTTCATTCATATCATATTTTACCACCTTGCTCCATCTTTGGTACCATACAAAATTTTGATCAGCAATCTTGTCCCAGAATTTTTTCGGATTTTTAATAGATTTTTTATACTCCTCAAAATAGTGCGGTAAATCTTCTATTAGGTAATTTCTCATATCTCTTTCGTTTTTTGAATTTGAATTTTATTGATTTTAAATGTATACTTAATTTCTTATTTTGGACCTGTATTCCTCGATTTTTTGCTGAATTTCTTCAATGATTTTTTCATCATCAATGGTTGAAGGAAACTGAAATTCCTTTCCGTCCAGTAAGGTTCTGATCAGTTTTCTTAAAATTTTCCCGGAACGTGTTTTGGGTAAGCGTTTGACGGTCATTACATTTTTAAGACATGCCACCGCCCCGATTTTTTCACGAACCATTTTCACAATTTCTTTTTCTAAATCTTCTTCAGAAATTGTAGAACCATTCTTTAAAACTACCGAAGCAAAAGGAACCTGCCCTTTCAATTCATCATCAATTCCCACAACTGCACATTCTGCAACATGGGGATGAGACGAAACGATTTCCTCCATTTCTGAAGTCGAAAGCCTGTGACCGGCAACATTGATGACGTCATCCACTCTTCCTGTAATGAAAACATAACCGTCTTCATCTTTTATCGCACCGTCTCCGGAAAAATAATAGCCTTTATACTGCGATAAATAACTTTCCTGAAAACGTTCATTATCATTCCATATTCCAAGTAAAGCACCCGGCGGAAGGGGAAGTTTTATAATTAAATATCCCTCCTGATGGGCATTCAGTTCATATCCGTTTTCATCAAAAATTTTAATGTCATAGCCGGGAATTGGTTTTCCGGCAGATGCTCTTTTAATCTTATAATTGTTGTCAAAAGTCAATAAACCCAACATCGGCCAGCCGGATTCTGTCTGCCACCAATGATCGATTGCAGGAACCCCGATATGTTTTTCAAACCAATCCAGTGTTGCAACATCGCATCTTTCGCCGGCTAAAAATTGTTTTTTAAAATGGCTTAGGTCATATTTTTTCACCAGTTCTCCGTCCGGATCTTCTTTTTTGATAGCGCGAATCGCTGTCGGAGCCGTAAACATCGCGGAAACTTTATATTCGGAAATGATCCTCCAAAAGGTTCCCGCATCAGGCGTCATGATAGGTTTTCCTTCAAAAATAATCGTAGTATTTCTGTTAATCAACGGTCCGTACACCGAAAAACTGTGCCCGACTGCCCATCCAAAATCGGAGGCCGCCCAAAAGGTTTCTCCTTCTTTAATTCCATAAATATATTTCATGGAAAACTTCAAAGCAGTTGCGTAACCTCCTGTATCTCGGGTAATTCCTTTTGGTTTTCCTGTAGTTCCTGATGTGTACAGCAAATAGAGCGGGTGAGTGGACTCTACAGAAATGCATTCAACAGACTCTGATTTTTGAACCAATTCTTCATAATCAATTAAACCATCGAACATTTCGTGCTGATTATCCACTAATTTTCTGTTGTAAACGATGATGTTTTCAACTTTATCCTGTGCCAGTTCAATTGCTTTTTCAACGAGTGGTAAGTAGGGAATTCGCTTCGCAATTTCTACTCCGGCGGTTGCTGTAATTAAAGCTTTTGGCTTGCAGTCATCAATTCTCACCACCAATTCATTTGGTGCAAAACCTCCAAAAACGACATTGTGAATCACTCCGATTCTCGCACAAGCCAGCATCGCAAAAAGAGTCTGCGGAATCATTGGCATGTAAATAACAGCCGTATCGCCTTTTTTTAAGCCTAAAGACGCCAGACCTCCCGCCAGTTTTGAAATTTCTTCTTTCGCATGATTGAAAGTGTAGGTCTTTTTCTGATTGGTAACCGGAGAATCATAAACAATTGCAGTCTGCTCTCCGAAACCGTCTTCAATATGTTTGTCAATACATAAATAGCACAGATTCAGTTTTCCATCGGAAAACCATTGGGTGTAATCATTATTATCTTCTGAAAGAATTTGTGTAGGAAATTCAAACCATTGGATTTCCTGAGCCTGCTCTTTCCAGAAATTCTCTTTGTCTTCTATGCTTTGTTGAAATAAAATATCTGTATTCATATTAATTTTTTGTGTTTTAGCAAAGCAACGAAGCAATCTTATTCCTTGAAATAACCTTTGAGATTGCTTCACTTCGTTCGCAAATGACGGTGTAGGAGTCTTTTATCTTTTCTCTATCATCTCCAAGTCTACTCAAACATTTCTTCTATCTGCTGCATCAGTTTTTTTATAGAATAAGGTTTTGTTACATACGCATAAGCACCCATTTCCAAGCCTTTTTCGATATCCCTGGGATTATTTTTAGCACTCAGGAAAATCACTTTTGTATCCTTTAATTTTTCATCTTGTTTAATGATGTCCAGGGTGCTGTATCCATCAAGATTGGGCATCATGATGTCCAATAAAATAACATCAGGAACCATGGTTTTTAAAAATTCCAAAACTTCGGTTCCGTCCCGGGCAATGTAAACATCGTAGCCGTTTTTCTTAAAACTATACTCGAGCGACATTAATATCTTATGTTCATCATCTGCAATAATTATCTTTTTCATTGTGTATTTTCTTTATGATTCAACTGCATTTTTACTCTTTATTTTTTTGGGAAGGGTGATAGTGAAAGTTACCCCCAGCCCGCTGTTTTCTGCTTTGATGGTTCCGCCCTGAGCCTGAACGATTTTCTTTGAAATAGCCAGTCCCAGTCCGCTTCCTGTTGGCTTTAAAATGTTTTGATTTTTTGACTGGTAAAATTTATCAAAAATCATTTCAAGATCTTCTTCGGGAATATGTTTTCCGGTGTTGAAAATTGTAATGATCAACTGGTTTTCCTTTTCAGATAATTTAGTCTGGATCGTTCCCTGCTCATCGGTAAATTTTAAAGCATTTCCTAAAATATTCTGAAATAACTGAATCATTCTCGCTTCATCATATTCAAATAAAACATTATTAAGAAGGTTTACTTCACTTAAATGTATATTTTTCTGCTGAATCAGATGCAACAGCGGATTTAATGCTTTTTTATAGGTTTCAATAATATTATTTTCCTGAATGTGTAAAGCGATTTCGCCATGCTGAAGTTTATCCAGATACAGAATGTCGTTAATAATTTCGCTTAATCTGTCGGATTCCGTGATGATATTATTTAAAAATTCTCTTTTGATATCTAGAGGAATATCGTCATCATCCGCTAGAATTTCTCCGGCCGAGCGGATGGCTGTAATCGGGGTTCTCAATTCGTGTGCTACAGAATCCAGGAAATCGTCTTTTTGATGGTCTTTAATGATTAGGCTTTCATTGGCTTTGCGCAAATCATCTGACAGTTTTTGGAGTTCTTCCGACTGTTCGGTCAGTTTTTTATTTAAAGTAATATTTTCTTTAGATTCTTCTAAAATGTTTAAAACTTCCTTTAAGGATATTTTATCTTCTTTGGTAACGCCTTCAATTAAAATCTTTGCGGAAGCAGTTCCAATTCTTCCTGCCAGAAGGTTTTCCGAGAATTTGATGAATCTAGAATCCGCCGTTTCTGTCTGGGAATTAATATTATATTTAAGATTGAAAATTCTTAATGCCTGTTCAGTTTTGTTTTTGCCTAAAAATCGTTCCAGAATATTTTTAATGTCTGATACGTAGGCTGTTCCACGCCAGATAAAAGCATTTTCATGATTTTGAATATATTTATCGATATCTACATACAGTTCGGCGAAATTTCTCTCACGGTAATTTCCTTTTACACTTACAGAAATAATGCTGAAAAGTGCTGTATTAACCAGAATCGACCAGAAAAAAATCTGCGGAATTCTCCCTAAAAAGGAAATTTTAAAAAAGTCGAATGCATCATACATATCTCTTAAAACTCCTTTGAATTCCTGATTGTAAGAGAAATAATACTGTGGGATAATCAGTCCGAAATAGCAGATTGTCAAACCTGCCAACAGCCCGATTACCGCCCCTTTGTAAGTTCCTCTTCTCCAGAAAATTGCTCCGAAAAAAGCCGGCGCCAGCTGCCCGATCACGACAAATGAAATTAAGCCTACAGAATCCAGCGAGGTTTTTAAAATGAAATATTTATAAAAGGCAAATGCCATAATAATGAGCGCAAAAATGCTGAATTTTCTGATATTGGTAATATTTCTGGTGTTCTGAACTTCATTTTCAGATTTAAATTTCCCCAACAATCCGTACGGAATGATTAAATTATTGGAAAGCATGATGGATAAGGTGATTGTGGAAATGATAATCATTGAAATACAGGAGCTTAAGCCTCCAAGGAATACACACACCGTAATCCATGTATTATCGAAATGCTGCGGGATTAAAATAGAGTAGAATTCAGGATTTACTTTTTGCCCGTCGAAAATCAATCTTCCGCCCCATGCAATCGGGAAAATAAAGATGGTGAAAATCAATAAATAAAGTGGAAAAAACCAGATGGCTGTCTTGATGTGTTTTTCCTGTCTGTTCTCAATAATGGCCGTGTGAAACTGTCTTGGAAGAATGCAGATTGCCGTTCCTGAAATCAGGCAGAGAACCATCCAGTTCATGGCGCCTTCAATTCCGTTGAAGGTATTTTTTGCTTTAAAATCTTCAAATCGGCTTGCTTTTTCATAAATATCTGAAAACCCGTCAAACACAAAATAAATCACGAAAAATCCTAAAATAACAATAAAAAAAAGCTTTAAAAAGCTTTCCAGAGCAATGGCTGAAATAATTCCCAGACGCTTTTCTGAAGCATCAACATATTTTGTTCCGTAATATGAAGAAAATAAGGCAATTAAAATAACAACAAAAGTCGCATTGTCTGTCAGAATATTATTGGACATTTCGGTTTCGGTCACAAGGTGAAAAGTTTCTGAAATGGCCTTGATCTGTAAACCGATATAAGGAACAATCGCCAGAAGACAGACTATCGTAATAATCGCACTGAAGCTTCTGCTGTTACCGTATCTCAGGGAAATAAAATCTGCCAGGCTGCTTATTTTATTCACCCTTGAAATGCGTACAATTCGGGTATTAATGTAAATCCATGCCGGAATGATCATGATGGGACCAATGTAAATTGGAAGGTAGTTGAGCCCGCTTGTTGCTGCAACACCGATGCTTCCGTAGTACGTCCATGCTGTGCAGTACACCGCCAGAGAAAGCGCGTAAATGTAAGGATTGTTGATCCAAAGCTTACTCTTTTTCTTTTCCGCCAAATGAGCGACTAAGAACAAAAGTGCCAGGTAAAACAAAACCACGGTAAACAACGCGAAACTACTCATCATATTTTTTTACAATTACAAAAGAAATAATGATGGAAATCATCCAGACTGCGAAAATATAGATCAGGATCATCGGATAGCCAAAAACTTCCTGCTCACTGTTGAACAACAATGAAATAGGAATGCTGAAGGCTGTCATAAGCCCGATGCTTAAAATGATCAGCTTTTGTTCGTGTCTCTTTTTCATAAAAGATAATTGATGAAAGATAATTGATGAACAGATGAAAATCATTCATCAATTATCATTCATCGTTTATAAATTAAACTTTATCGTCAGAATACTCTCCTGTCAGCGAATAGTAGCCGAAAATGGCCATTCCGCCAGAGATAATCGGCATCAGTACAAACAGGATGATGATTCCGAATACCAGATCTTCCTGTTTTCCTGAAGAGATTTTAGGGATTCCCAACACTGTAATTCCGAAATATCCCACCACCACTGCGATGGCTATCCATAGTATGCCTAATATTTTTTTTAGTCCGTTCATTTTAGTTGTTTTAAAATTAATATATTTTATTGTCTTTCCATTTATTTTCTTAATTAAAATAAACTTTGTTTATTCTTATTTTAACATTAAGGATTTAAGTAAAGTATCTTTAAATCTTAACTTCTTAATGGTGAAAATAAATATCAATTTAAATAGGCTTTGAGCTTAATCATGAATATTATTGTTCTTGTTTTTAAGATAAAATAATCCGATCAGTAAGCAGACTCCGGCAACCCCGATCGGATACCAAAGCCCTTCCAGATACCATGTGGCGTGTCCTGCTTCTTTACTTGTTGTTACCAGATATGTTGCAACTGCAGGAAGCAATCCTCCAAATACACCATTTCCTATGTGATAAGGCAGAGACATCGATGTATAACGGATTCTCACCGGGAACATTTCTACTAAAAATGCTGCAATCGGGCCATAAACCATCGTAACAAAAATAACTTGAATGAATACCAGAAATACAAGATACCATTTCGTATTGTCTGCCAGTTTTACGGTTTGTGAAACTTTCGGTTCTTCTGTTTTTCCTTCTTTCATGACAGGTCCTGTTGCTGACCAGTGAACCACACTGTCTTTCTTGATTAAAGTTCCGTCTGTGTAAAGTGTTTCTTTATGAAAACTTATTAAGCTGTCGGTCGTGATTTTATCATGGGTTTTTGCGGTTCTTTTTTCTGTAATTCCGTTGGCTGCTATCGTTTTATTTTCAAGGCTGACACTTTTGAACATAGAATCATAAATGGGTCTGTAGGCCAGAATAGCGATTAACATTCCGGTCATCATTACAGCTTTTCGTCCAATTTTATCTGAAAGCCACCCGAAGAAAACGAAGAAAGGTGTTCCTAAAAACAATGCCGTTGCCATTAAGGAATCTACCTGTGCAGATTCTACATTCATTACTTTTTGGAGAAAACTCATCGCGTAGAACTGTCCGGTGTACCAGATAACCCCTTGCCCCATCGCAGCTCCAAATAATGCTAATAAAACAAATTTGAAATTGAATTTATTTCCGAAACTTTCTTTTAAAGGATTTTTTGAGGTTTTTCCTTCACTTTTAGCTTTTGCGAAAAGCGGAGATTCTTTCATATTTCTTCTGATCACGTAAGAAACTCCCACCATTAAAATTGAAATCCAGAACGGAATTCTCCAGCCCCAACCGTCAAATTCCTCAGGAGAAAGTGTAGTTTTTGTAACTAAAATCACAATTAATGAAATGAAAAGTCCAGCCGTTGCCGTTGTCTGGATCCAGGAAGTCCAGTAGCCTCTCCGGTGCGGTTGAGCATATTCTGCAACATACGTCGCGGCTCCACCGTATTCTCCGCCTAACGCTAATCCTTGTAATAATCTTAAAATTAAAACTAAAACCGGCGCCATAAAACCGATAGTTTCATAACTTGGGATGCATCCGATGAGGAATGTTGAAAATCCCATAATTAATAAAGTGACCAAAAAGGTATATTTCCTTCCAATAATATCTCCCAGTCTTCCAAAGAATAAAGCCCCGAAAGGTCTTACCACAAATCCTGCTGCAAAAGTAGCCAGCGTAGATAAAAATGCTGCGGTAGGATTGTCTGACGGGAAAAATTTAGTTGCTAAAACTACGGCTAAACTTCCAAAGATATAGAAGTCGTACCATTCTATCAATGTGCCGAGTGATGAAGCAGTGATAACGCTCCAAATGGTGCGGTTCTTCTGCTTATCGGTCATATTTTCATAGGTATCGTGATGATTTTCGCTCATATTGCTTAAATTTTGATGTTAGTTTAAATTGATATTGAGTTTTTAAAAGTTTATTTTTTATTTTAACATTAAGAAACTTCAGAGACTTTGCATTTAAATGATTAAGGTTTGGCTTCGTCAAATAAAGCATTACGCTTAAAAACATCTTTGATGTTTTCTTAATTTATCTTAACCACTTAAATGATCTTAATGTTTAAAATCCAATGATTACAAGTAAATCTGGAACTGTACAATAAATTCTCCTTTTGATTTCGGGCTTTCCGTGGGACTTGTGTAAGTTGGTCTTGTGGAATATTGTGTTGTAATTTTTGCATGATGACCATCGATGAACCAGTTGGCTCCCACATCAAATTGTGATGAAGATTTATCAAACGCTTCAAAGTTTTTATGAGTATAAGCAGCGAATGGCTGAATTCTGATTTTTGGCTTCTCCGCCTGGCTTGGTAAAAGTAAACCGGCCTGCGCGTAGATAATATTACCTGTTCCGATGGTCGGCTGTAGATTTCCGGGTCCTGCAATGGCTCTGTCGCCGATAAAATTAGGGTCTGCAGAAGCAATGTTCATAATCCCTAAATTTCTGATATAGTTCGGACCGAACTGATAGTTGTAATAACCCGCATACGCTGAAACGGCCATTTTGTTTTTAGCATTTCCCAACGGAATATCTGCAAAAGCATCAATGGCAACAAGGGTAATGTCATGTTTTTCAATGTTTGAATTAACTGAAGTCCGAGTTCCGTCTTTTTGATGGTAAAAACCGGCGCCGACATTGAAAACTTTTTTCGTTCCCAGGTAAGAACCTACTTTGAAAGGCAGTAAATTGGATTCTTCGTCTAAAAACTGATATTCTACATATCCCGCTTTTGAAAAGTTTGGATTTCCGTTATTGTCCACCGCTACGGCTTTTGAAGGGTCTGTGACGTTTGCCGGAATTAAATCTGTTGCAAATGGTTTGTTTAAGCTGAGGCGATATTCAAATTTACCATATTTTCCTTTAGCAAACATGCCCAGCTGTCTTGCGAACTGGTCGGAATTATCAATCAGAGGCCAGGTAAAAATAGGGGAGTCAACCGTAAGGAAATTCAGTGTGGAAGCCATCGTCATACGGGATAGCCCCATGTAATAATGCAAGCCGGCTCCTAAGGTAAGACTAAATTTTCCTGCTTCTCCGGGCATAATAACAGCGTATTCGTTCCATGCATCATGAAAAAACATTTGAGGCTTTTTGCCGTTTCCATAACCTCCTGTTCCGGAAGTTCCGGAGCCTCCGCCATTGATAAACGTTTGATTATTAATCCCAAAATGAGCCAGAATCATATATCTTTTGGAAATCTGAGCATACGCGAGAGTTCGTAACCGCCTGTTTCCCAAACTCCACGAATTATCGGTGGGTTCTCCTCCCACCATACTTCCTGGGTTCATTTCTGTATTTCTTAACCAAAATTGGTCCCATAAAATAAATCTTATGTATTTATCGCCTTGCTGATTAAGGTTTATTTTTAATCCGCCTCCATAATCAGGAGAACCTTGAGAATATAAAGAATTGCTGATTAAAGCCAATCCAATAAAAGTGAGAATTTTCTTCATAAATTATCAATTTTTGGCGTTGTTTTTTGTGAAAGCCAAATTGTAATTAATAATTTGTTTGTGAAAATTTAATATATATTATTGGAAAGTATATCGTTATTGGTTTTAAGTTATGAATTATGAATTCTTGAAAATGTGTACTTATTTAATTTATAAATTTGATTAACTGTAAGTTGTGTTTTATTTTATTCAATAAAAAAACTTATAACTCATGACCAATAACTCATAACTTTTCAAAGCTTATTTTTTAAAACGCTCCCATTTAATCAGCATATATTTATCTGCAAACTGAGTAATAATTAATCCTGAATTTTTAAGATTTTCCTCCTTACTCATATATTCAATCAATTCATTTTGTTTTAAAATTTTATACACCGGATGAAACTCCGAATGGGGCGGTCTTGTGATGTTATATTTTTTGATCCACGAACTGATTGTAACGTGAGAAACACCAATAATCCTCTCTATTTCACGAAAGCTTAAGCCCTCAAGATAAAGTTGCAATGCCTTTATCACGTAGTAGTCGTCAATCTGTTTTCCTAGTTTTTTTACAGTAAAATAATAGGTACAGTTTTTACACAGGAAGCGTTGTTTTTCATTTACGATTCCACTTTTTACGACTTTGGTACCACCGCATTTCGGACACTGATTTTCCATAGCTATATCTTTTTAGCAAATATATAATAATTTAGCAAAATATTAATTTTATATAAAGATAAAATTACCTGTATATTAATTTAATTCAATAAAATTATCTTTTTAATTTGGATTTAAAAGAAATTATATTTTAAATTTGCCGAAAAATTTAGATAAATAAATGGAAATAGAAATTTCCTCATCCATACATCTGATGTATGTGAGTGAAATACAGCAGGAAATGTATGATTCTGCACAGCGAAGAGGAACGGGTATTGCAAAACGTTCGATAGAATATTTAAGTAAAAAGATTTCAGATGGTAATGCTGTAATAGCCACTGAAAACGGGAAGTGGGTAGGTTTCTGCTATATAGAAACCTGGTCGCACGGCCAGTTTGTAGCCAATTCCGGATTGATTGTTTCACCAAAATTCAGGGAAAGAGGTGCTGCAACTTTAATCAAAAATAAAGTTTTTCAGTTATCCAGAGATAAATACCCGAAAGCCAAAGTTTTTGGGTTGACAACAGGTTTGGCGGTAATGAAAATTAACAGTGACTTAGGCTACAAACCGGTAATCTATTCAGAACTGACTCAGGATGAAGAATTCTGGGATGGTTGCAAAAGTTGTGTGAATTATGAAATTTTAATGAAAAAAGAACGTAAAAACTGTCTTTGTACAGCAATGCTTTTCATTCCCGATAATCATAAAGTAAATGGTGTTGTAAATAATCAACCCGAAAATAGATATAAAAATGAACAAGAAAGTCATCTTAGCGTTTAGCGGAGGTTTAGATACCTCTTACTGTGCTAAATATCTCAGTGAAACACTGGGATATGATGTGTATGCAGTCACTGTAAATACCGGAGGTTTTTCTAAAGAAGAGGAAAAAGAACTGGAGGAAAAAGCTTTTAATCTTGGGGTAAAACAATACAGGTGCATTGACGCTCAAGAAGATTATTACAATTCTTGTGTAAAGTATCTGATCTTCGGTAATGTTTTGAAAAACAATACGTATCCATTATCTGTAAGTGCTGAACGTACAATACAGGCACAGAAGATTGCAAAATACGCCATTGAAATCGGTGCTGATGCTATTGCACATGGAAGTACAGGTGCCGGAAATGACCAAGTTCGTTTTGATTTGATTTTTCAGGTAATGTGCCCGAAGGTGGAAATCATTACGCCGATTCGGGATATGGCTTTATCTCGTGAAG
Organism: Chryseobacterium daeguense DSM 19388; assembly: GCF_000430825.1. Lineage (GTDB taxonomy): Bacteria > Bacteroidota > Bacteroidia > Flavobacteriales > Weeksellaceae > Chryseobacterium > Chryseobacterium daeguense. The sequence goes on from NZ_AUMT01000001.1 coordinate 418,964, forward strand.
AAGAAATTGAATTTTTGAAAAATCACGGCTACGAAATGGAATTCCAAAAAGCGCAATATTCCGTCAATAAAGGACTTTGGGGAACTTCAGTCGGAGGAAAAGAAACGTTGACGTCAAGAAATTATCTTCCTGAAGAAGCTTTTCCATCACAAATTAAGGAAACTCAGCCTTCAGAACTGGAAATTGAGTTCGAAAATGGTGAGATTGTAGCTGTAAACGGAGAAAATTTTGAACATTCTGTTTACGCAATTCAAAAAATTGAAGAATTGGCTTCAGCGTACGGAATCGGTAGAGATATCCACGTTGGAGATACAATTGTAGGAATTAAGGGAAGAGTTGGTTTTGAAGCGGCGGCCGCATCTGTTATTATCAAAGCGCACCATTTATTGGAAAAACATACGCTTTCAAAATATCAGCAGATGATGAAATCTCAATTGTCTGACTGGTATGGAAACTGGCTTCATGAAGCACTATTCCTGGATCCTGTAATGAGAAATATCGAGTCTTTTTTGGTTGATTCTCAAAAAACGGTCAGCGGAAAAGTTTTTGTAACGCTCCATCCTTATCGATTTATTTTGAATGGAATTGAATCTAAACATGATCTAATGTCTGATAAATTCGGAAGCTACGGCGAAGCAAACAGAGCATGGACGGGCGATGATGTTAAAGGCTACACAAAAATCGTAAGCAATTCTTTAAATATATATCATCAGATAAATTCAGCATTATGATGGTGAACCCGAAGGGTTCAATATGAATAGCCATAGGTGCAACCTGTGGACGGAAAAATCAATGTAAAAAAGAAAAATGAAAAAAAATATCGGAATCATCGGAGCCAACGGCTACACAGGCAGTGAACTGGTTCGTCTGCTGGCTTTTCATCCTAATGTGTCATTGAGTTTTTTATATAGCCGTTCAAATTCGGGGACAAAAATTTCAGATTTGTACCCGGATTTAGAGGCGGTTTGTGAGATGGTTTTAACAGACCAGCCGGAAGAAGTAGAAGTTTTGTTCTTATGTCTTCCTCACAAACAAAGCCAGAATTGGCTGACTCAAAATCCTGTAAAAGATTCAACGTTGGTTATTGATTTAGGAAATGATTTTCGTTTGGAAGGTAATTTAGGAGAAAGAAATTTCATCTACGGTTTGCCTGAAATCAACAAAAAACAACTTTCAGGAGCAAAGAGTATTGCGAATCCGGGATGTTTTGCGACAGCGATTCAATTGGCCTTGCTTCCATTAGCTCAAAAAGGTTTATTGGATGATGTTTACACGACAGGAATTACAGGTTCAACGGGGGCCGGTCAGTCTTTACAGGCAACGACACATTTTACCTGGAGGAATGATAATATTTCAGCCTATAAAACATTGACACATCAGCATGTGGATGAGATTTTACAGCAGTTAATTTCTTTTAATAAAAATGAAATCAGTCTGAATTTTGTTCCATGGAGAGGGGATTTTGCGAGAGGAATTTTTACGAGTTCCACGGTGAAAACAGATTTAGAACTTTCAGATATTAATCAATTGTTCGAAGATTTTTATGTAGATGCGCCTTTTGTAAAGGTAAGCGAGAAAGCAATTGATTTAAAACAGGTTGTCAACACAAATCGCTGTGTGATTCATATCGAAAAAAGTGGAAATGTTGCAGTTATTCACTCAGCGATTGACAATTTGTTGAAAGGAGCTTCCGGACAGGCAGTTCAAAACATGAATATTGCAATGGGCTGGGAAGAAAATTCAGGATTGAATTTAAAACCAATCGCATTTTAAAACGGACAATAATCCGACCTAGGAAAATGGAGCGTTAAGAAAAATAGTTTTGTTAACGTTAAGAAAATTCTACTGTTCGAAGCGCGAGAAAAATGTCGAATCAAGAACAAATGTCGATTTCGCGCAAGTTTTAGAGTTTTTAGAGAACAAAAATATTTTTTAGCGAAAGTTTCCAGTCTTGAACTTTTGTTTCTTTTGCTTCAAGGCAAAAGAAAAATTAGAAATAAAATAAAGATGAAGTTGTAAAACCAGCAACTATCAATCAATAACAATCAACCAGAAAATGAATTTATTCAACGTATATCCATTATTTAACATCAATCCAATAAAAGCTCAGGGATCATTTCTTTGGGATGATAAAGGAGAAAGATATCTTGATTTTTACGGAGGTCATGCTGTAATTTCTATAGGGCACAACCATCCGCATTATCAAACTCAATTAAAAAATCAGTTAGATAAAATATCTTTCTATTCAAACTCGGTTCAGAATGAATTACAGATTGAATTGGCTGAAAAATTAGGAAAACTTTCAGGTTTGGAAGATTATAATCTGTTTTTGTGTAACTCAGGAGCTGAAGCGAACGAAAATGCTTTAAAACTGGCTTCTTTTCATAACGGAAAAAGCAAAGTGCTGTATTTCTCAGGTTCTTTTCACGGAAGAACTTCGGCGGCAGTTTCTGTGACTGATAATCCAAAAATTGTAGCTCCGGTAAACTACGACGAACGATTCATTAAATCTGAATGGAATAATATTGAACAACTTGAAGCCATTTTTGAAAATCAGGGAAATGAAATTTCATCTGTAATTATTGAAGGAATTCAGGGAGTTGGCGGAATCATGATTCCAACGGTTGAATTTTTAACTAAAATTAAAGAATTATGTGAAAAACATGATGCTGTTTTGATTTTAGATGAGGTTCAGTCAGGCTACGGAAGAAGCGGGTATTTCTTCGCCCATCAAGAATTCGGAATTGAAGCCGATATCATCACGACAGCCAAAGGAATGGGAAATGGCTTTCCAATCGGTGGTGTTTTAATTCACCCAAGATTTCAGGCAAGTAATGGTTTGCTGGGAACCACTTTCGGAGGAAATCATTTAGCTTGCGTGGCTGCGATTGCAGTTTTAGACGTGATGAAAGATGAAAATCTCATCAAAAATGCTCAGGAAATGGGCGAATATATTGGAAATGAATTGAAAGATCTTCCACATATTAAAACCATTCGAAGGAAAGGCCTGATGATTGGAATTGAACTCGACAGGGATTCTTCAGAAGTGAGGAACAGCCTGTTGTACAATCATCATATTTTCACAGGAAATTCTAATGATAAGGCTGTGTTGAGGCTTCTTCCGGCGCTTAACATTAAAAAGGAAGAAACTGATTTGTTCGTCAGTGCTTTAAAAGAAGTATTAGAGAATATTTAAGCTGTGAAAATTATACGGTCTGTCATTCTGACGAAGGAAGAATCTATTAATATGATAAAAAGAGATTCTTCACTACACTTTGTTTCGTTCAGAATGACAGATTAAAAATCTTAAAATCAATTCAAAAATGAAAAAATTCACCACTGTAAGTGATGTTGAAAACTTACAGGAAATCATAAAAAAAGCGTTACAAATTAAAGAAAATCCTCTTTCGGAACCTGAAAAAGGAAAAGGAAAAACAATCGGACTTGTATTTTTAAATTCAAGTTTAAGAACACGTTTAAGCAGTCAGATTGCAGCGCAAAATTTAGGTTTAAATGTATTAACGTTAAACGCAGCTCAAGAGGCTTGGAATCTGGAATTTGCAGACGGTGCGGTGATGAATGGCGACACTGTTGAGCATATTAAAGATGCGATTGAAGTATTAAATCAGTATTGCGATATCATTGCAGTTCGTTGTTTTGCAGGTATGAAAAGCAAGGAAGATGATTTTAACGAAAGCATTTTAAGTCAGTTCGAACAACATGCGAAAGTTCCGGTCATTTCTCTGGAATCTGCAACACGTCATCCTTTGCAAAGTTTGGCAGATTGTATCACAATTACAGAAAACTGGAAAGGAGCGCGCAAGCCAAAAGTAGTTTTAACCTGGGCGCCTCACATTAAACCGATTGCTCATGCGGTAGGAAATTCCTTCGCAGAATGGATGCAGGAAATGGATGTTGAGTTGGTAATTGCTAATCCTAAAGGCTATGATTTGGATAAAAATTTTACAAAAGATGTGAAAATTATTCATGATCAGGATGAGGCGTTAAAAGATGCAGATTTTATTTATGTGAAAAACTGGTCTTCTTTTGATGATTATGCCGCTATGCCTGAAGTCAAAGAAAACTGGATGCTGACGAATGAAAAATTAGCGAATACCAATCAGGCAAAGGTAATGCACTGTCTTCCGGTTCGTCGAAATATAGAATTGAGTGATGAGGTGATGGATGGTGAAAACTCGATTATTTATCAGCAGGCAAAAAACCGGATTTTCTCTGCGCAAGCGGTTTTTTCGGAAATTCTGGACGAAATTAATTCGAAATAACATCAAACCTAACGGGTTTCCGAAACCCGTTAGGTTTACACTCACAAACCTTGACAAGGTTCTCAAAAAGATTTGCAATGAAAGAAAAACTATACATCATAAAAATTGGCGGAGCATTAATCGATGATGAGGAATTATTGAATGATTTTCTGGATCAGTTTTCTGAAATTCAGGAAAGGAAAATTCTTGTTCATGGAGGCGGAAAATTAGCAACGACATTAGCTGATAAATTAGGCGTTGAACAGAAAATGGTCAACGGACGAAGAATTACAGATAAAAATACGCTGGATATTGTGGCGATGGTGTATGCAGGAGGTATCAATAAAAATATTGTGGCAAAGCTTCAGCAGAAAAAATGTAAAGCAATAGGTTTTTCTGGAGCTGATGCCAATTTGATTAAAGCCAAAAAAAGAAAGCATGCCGAAATAGATTTCGGATTTGTCGGAGATATTACGCAAAAAAGTATCAATAAAAAACTGATTTCCAAATTGCTTAAACTGAACTTGGTTCCTGTGTTTTCAGCAATCACTCACGACAAAAAAGGAAATCTTTTCAATACCAATGCAGACACGATTGCTTCGGTAATTGCTCAGGCTCTGTCTGAAAAATATGATGTTGAATTATTGTATTGCTTTGATAAAGAAGGAGTTTTAGAAGATGTCGAAAATCCGGATTCTGTCATCAAAAATATTTCCGAAGAAGAATTTTCAACATTAAAAAATCAAGGAAAACTTCACAAAGGAATTTTGCCCAAACTGGAAAACGCTCTTGTAGCTGTAAAAAATAATGTGAAAAAGGTGTTCTTAATAAAAGAAACCGAACTAAAAAATCATATAGAAAACCATCATGCAGGAACTGAAATCTGTTTATAATAAAGAAGAATTACTGAATAACGCAGTGGATTTGCTGAAAAAATTAATTGAAATCCCTTCATTCAGCAAGGATGAATATAATACGTCCGTAGAGATTGAAAATTTTTTCAAAAAAAATCAGATTCCTACAAAACGTTTTAAAAATAACATTTGGGCGGTGAATAAAAATTTTGATGTTTTCAAGCCGTCAATTTTGCTGAATACGCATCACGACACGGTAAAACCAAATAAAGCTTACACTTTAGACCCGTTTTTAGCGATTGAAAAGGATGGAAAGTTATTCGGATTGGGGAGTAACGATGCCGGAGCTTCTTTGGTTTCGATGGCGCAGGTTTTTTTACATTTTTATGATAAAGAAGATTTACAATATAATTTAGTTATTGCTTTGACGGCAGAGGAGGAGATTTCAGGGTTTGACGGAATTGAAGCTTTGCTTCCCCAGCTACCCAATATCGAGCTTGCTATTGTAGGGGAACCAACGCAGATGAATCTGGCAATCGCGGAAAAAGGATTGTTGGTTATTGACGGGGAAATGAAAGGTACTCCTTCTCACGCCGCTCATCCGAATGACGATAATTCAATTGTAAAATGTATGGCAGATTTGCAGCAGATTTTAAGCTTTAAATTTCCAAAAGTTTCAGATTATTTGGGTGAAATTAAAGTTACTTTGTCAGGAATTCATGCCGGAGTTCAGCATAATGTAGTTCCTGAATCTTGTTCTTTCACTTTAGATGTGAGGGTTACCGATGAATATTCCAATAAAGAAGCCTTTGAAATTATCCAATCTCAGATGAAGTCAACCTTAAAACCAAGATCTTTCAGGCTAAATTCTTCAAAAATCGAAATGGATCATCCATTTGTAAAGGCAGGTCTGGAAATCGGCAGGGCAACTTACGGTTCGCCAACTTCATCCGATCAGGCCATTATTCCTTGTACTTCTGTAAAGCTTGGACCTGGCGACAGCAGGCGCTCTCACACAGCAGATGAATTTATTGTCATCGAAGAAATTGCGGAAGGCATTGAGATTTACATTCGAATTTTGGAAAAGATTTTATAGGCTGGTAGCGGGGAGATTGATGATGGAAGTTTATGAAGTCTGTAAAAAGCGACTTAGGAAGCGGAGGCGTTAAAAAAATTGAAATTTAATCCGTTAAAAAATTCCCACTGTTTGAAGCGCGAAACTCTTAGGAATGACAAAATCAAACTAATAAAGAAGATAAAGCAGTTGGTAGTACACTTCTATCACCCAACTTCCATCTTCAGACAAAAATAATTACTTATGAAAAAAATATGGCAAAAAGACGATAATGCCACCAATATATTAGTTAATAAATTCACGGTCGGAAAAGATCTTGACTTTGATGAGCGTTTGGCAAAATACGATGTTAAAGGTTCAATGGCGCACTGTACAATGTTGGCAGAAGTTGGAATTATTTCCAATGAAGAATCAAAGCAGATGTTGTCTGTTTTGGAAGAAATTTTGAAAAATATCGAAAACGGTACTTTTGAAATTGATAAAAATGCAGAAGATATTCATTCGCAGATTGAATCTATTTTAATTGAAAAACTAGGAGACACAGGAAAGAAAATTCATACAGCACGTTCAAGAAACGATCAGGTTTTATTGGATATTAAACTGTATTTAGTGGATGAAATCCGTGAAATTACTGCGTTGACAGATGAATTTTTTCAGATATTAATCAAATTAGCAGGTCAGCATAAAAATATCCTTCTTCCGGGCTATACCCATTTACAGATTGCAATGCCTTCATCTTTCGGATTGTGGTTTGGAGCGTATGCAGAAGCGCTTTTGGATGATGTAGAAATGCTTTTTTCAGTTAAAAATATCATTAATAAAAATCCACTGGGCTCGGCGGCGGGATATGGTTCGTCTTTCCCTATTGACCGTGAAAGTACAACGTATAATTTAGGCTTTCAAACAATGAATTATAACTCGGTGTATGCTCAGATGACACGTGGGAAATCAGAGAAAATGCTATCGATGGCAATGGCGACTTTGGCAGGAACGTTGGGGAAATTTGCCTATGATGTCTGTTTATATTTAAGCCAGAATTTTGATTTTATAAGCTTTCCAAAGGAGTTTACAACAGGAAGCAGCATTATGCCCCACAAGAAAAATCCTGATATTTTCGAGTTGGTTCGTGCGCGTTGCAACAGAATTCAGTCGTTGCCGAATGAGTTTATTTTATTAACGAATAATCTTCCTTCTGGGTATCACCGTGATATGCAGTTGACGAAGGAAATTCTTTTCCCTGCTATTGACTCTTTAAAGGAATGTCTGGAGATTTTAAATTACACCTTGCCGAATATTCAGGTGAAGGACGGAATTTTAGAAGATGAAAAATATCAATATCTTTTCAGTGTTGAGAAAATTAATGAAGAAGTGAAAAAAGGAAGCTCATTCCGTGATGCTTATGTAAAAGTAGGGCAGGAGATTGAGAATAATGAATTTGATTTTGAAATTGAAAATCTGAATCATACACACCAGGGAAGTATTGGGAATCTCTGCCTGGATAAAATTCAATATCAGTTTAATAAACTGAAAAATAAGTTGCTGGGTTGATAGATTTTTCTAGATGCTTCGACTTCGCTCAGCATTACATCTCTAATACTGTGCGTTTTATTAGCGAGTTATTTGTAGGAGTGTCATGCTGAGCGAAGTCGAAGCATCTTTAGATTGTTAAGTTAAAATGTTTTAATTTAAATAAAAAATTAATCCAGATCAATCTTAAATTTAGTCGATTTTTTAACCTCATGAAGAACGATAGAACTGTGATATTGCCCGATATTAGGAATATTTGAAATCACATTCACGGTAAAATCATTATAAGAATTAATGTCTTTAGCGATGATCTTCAGCATATAGTCATATTCGCCGGAGAGGCTGATAATTTCCTGAACTTCATCGTACTGCATGATATTTTTCTCAAAAGTTTCCAGTACTTTTTTAGATTGTTCCTTCAGGCGGACGTTGCAGTAAACTACAATATTGAGTCCTAATTTTTCACGGTTCAAAAGACCAACATATTTCTCAATAATTCCCTGTTTTTCCAGCTGTTTGATGCGTTCATAGGTCGGGGTAAAGGTAAGTCCTATCTTTTCAGAAATTTCCTTTACAGAATAAGTGGAATCTTCCTGAATAATGCTGAGAATCATTTTGTCTTTTAAATCCATATAATAGCCAAGTTGAGTTGTAACAAAAATAGTATTTATAAATGAAAGTAAACAGAGTTTAAGATTTTTTAATTTAAATCAAATTTTGGTTTTGTCAGTTTCTAAAATTGTTGTATCTTTGCACCTAATGAATAACACAGTATTTATATCATTAGAATTACCGGGCGCAGACGCCCTTTACGATATTTATTTATTTTAAGCGAAGATGTTTCTTCGCTTTTTTTTTGTAAAAAATTTAGATAATATGTTTACGATTACAGAACTAAGCACCGAGAGAATCAACAGTATACTGACAGAAGCGATGGCTTTTGCCAATGGGAAAACTGCTAAAATTGAAGGAGAAGTTTTTTGCTCAAACCTTTTCTTTGAAGACAGCACAAGAACAAAAACAAGCTTTGATATTGCCGAAAGAAAATTAGGATTACAGGTTGTTCTTTTCGATGCATCACACAGTTCGGTAAATAAAGGTGAAAGTCTTTATGATACGGTAAAAACAATTGAAAGCTTAGGAGTGAATCTGGTCGTAATCAGAGATAAGAAAGACAGATACTTTGATGAGTTAAAAAATATAAAAATCCCTGTAATCAACGGAGGAGACGGGACGGGAAACCATCCATCCCAATGTATGCTGGATCTGATGACCATTTATCAGGAGTTCGGAAAGTTTGAAGGCTTAAAAGTAGGAATTGTAGGAGATGTAAAACACAGTCGCGTAGCCAATTCAAATGCAGAAGCGTTGAGAAGACTGGGCGCAAAAGTATACTTCTCGGGACCTGAACAATGGTTCGATGAAGGCGCTTTAATTAATGGAACCTATCTTAGCGTAGATCAGCTGATTGCTGAGGTTGATGTATTAATGCTATTAAGAATCCAGCATGAAAGACATGATTCAAAAATGAGTTTTTCCGCATCAGATTACCATAGAAAATACGGTTTGACGAAGGAAAGAGAAAGGGCAATGAAAAAAGAAGCCATCATCATGCATCCTGCACCGATTAATAGAGGAGTTGAAATTGATACAGATTTAGTAGAATGCGAACGTTCAAGAGTTTTCAAACAGATGCAGAACGGCGTTTTCGCAAGAATGGCCATTTTAAAAGAAGCCTTGGAAAAAGAAGGGTATACCTTTAAATAAGAGCCAAGCTAAAAGTAATAAGTAAAAGTTTAGCGAGCCCTGGAAGGGCGGCCTGTTAATAGCCATGGGTGAAACCCATGGAAAAAGAAAAGATAGTGTGAGCCCTGGAAGGGCGGCCCGTTAATAGCCATGGGTGAAACCCGTGGAAAAAGAAAAAGATAGTGAGAGCCCCGAAGGGGCGACCTGTTAATAGCTACGGATGCAACCCGTGGAATAATGAAAATAAATTTATATCAGCCCTGGAGGGCGACCTGCTAATAAAATAAATAATAAGAGATAAAAGTTTAAAATGAAGAAAAAATTAATACTGGAGTCCGGTGAAGTGTTTCATGGAGAAGGTTTCGGAGCAGAATTGGAAACTGCAGGAGAGGTAGTTTTCAATACCGGAATGACAGGGTATCAGGAACTGATATCTGACCCGTCTTACTGCGGTCAGATTGTTTGTATGACCTATCCGCTTATCGGAAACTATGGGATTAATAGAGATGATTATGAGAGTATAGAGCCGGCAATCAAAGGACTTATCGTAAAAGAACTTTGTGATCTGCCATCCAATTTCCGTACTCAGATTACTTTAGATGAATTATTTAAAAAGAAAAATCTTTCAGGAATTTCGGGAATCGATACCAGAAGACTGACAAGAATTCTTCGTAACCACGGTGTTGTGAAAGGTAAAATCGTAAATGCTGATACCGATGAAAATACAGTGGTTTCAGAATTGAAATCAACAACTTTCCCTACCGACCAGGTGGCAACAGTTTCTACAAAAACGCCGTACGCTAACCCAGGAAGAGGATTTAAAGTTGTTCTTGTAGATTTTGGTTCAAAATTGGGAATTATCAGAGAATTATCTCAAAGAAATTGCGATATCACTGTAGTTTCTCACGATGTAACTGCAGAAGAAATCTTATTGATGAATCCGGACGGCGTAATGTTGTCAAATGGTCCCGGTGATCCGGAAGATAATCAGCAGGCTCTTGAAATGATCCGTGGAATCTTAGGAAAGGTTCCGATTTTCGGAATCTGCTTAGGACATCAATTGATAGGTCTGGCTTGTGGAGCGAAAACATTCAAGTTAAAATTCGGGCACAGGGGAGGAAACCACCCGGTGTTGGATTTAGAGAGAAACAAAGTGGCAATTACTTCTCAAAACCACGGTTACGCCGTTGATCAGGAAAGTTTGAAAGGAACAGATTTAATTGAAACCCACATCGCACTGAACGACAGAACAAACGAAGGTCTGAAACACAAAATTCACCCTTGTTTCTCAGTTCAGTATCACCCGGAAGCTAGCCCAGGCCCTGAAGATGCGAACTACTTGTTTGATGAATTTATCCATTTAATGGAGGATTTTAAGAAATAAGTAATAAAGATGTCAACATTTCGCCAAATATACTATCAGATTGTATTTAGTACGAAACACAGAGCTCCTGTGTTGAATATTAAGCATGAAGATCAATTGTATAAGTACATTTGGGGAATTGTAAAAAATAAAAACTGTAAACTTTATAGGATTAATGGAATGCCGGATCATATTCATTTATTTACAGATCTTCATCCATCTGTTTCTTTAAGCAGTTTTGTAAAAGATATTAAGGTTTCAAGCAACTTATGGATCAAACAAAGCGGATTATTTCCTGATTTCGAAGAATGGCAAAATGGTTATGGTGCATTCACCTATTCTGAAAAAGAGAAAAATATGATCATCAATTATATTAAAAACCAAAAAGAACATCACAAAAATGAATCTTTTGAGGATGAATATAAAAATTTGCTAATCTCTCATGGAGTTGAATTTGATGAAAAATATCTGTGGTAAATAATATTCAACCCATTTCATGGGTTGTCGGAACGGCTTAATTATCCAATCCATAGGTTTCACCTACGGCTATTAAAATTCAGCCACTTCGTGGCTGCTTAAAAAAGAAGAGCTAACCATGAAAATGGTTAAACAATAATAGCCGCGGATAAAATCCGTGGAAATGAAAAAAACAACCATTAACCGAACCATGAAATGGTTCAACAATAATAACCACGGGTGAAACTCGCGGAAAAAAAAAAATGAAAAGAAACGACATAAAAACAATTTTAGTAATCGGTTCAGGACCTATCATCATTGGTCAGGCGGCGGAATTTGATTACGCAGGAACACAGGCTTGTCTGTCTTTGAAGGAAGAAGGCTACAAGGTAATTTTGATCAACTCAAACCCTGCAACGATTATGACGGACGTTGAAATCGCGGATAAAGTATATATCGAGCCGATTTCACTTCAGTTTGTAAGTCATATCATCAGAAAAGAGCGTCCGGATGCGCTTTTACCGACTCTTGGCGGACAAACCGGACTGAATATGGCGGTAGAATTGGAAAAATCAGGAATTCTTGAAGAATGTAAAGTTGAAGTGTTGGGAACAAAGCTTTCAGCGATCAACAGAGCGGAAGACAGAGATTTGTTCCGTGAGCTGATGAGAGAGCTGAACGAGCCCGTTCCTGAATCTGATATCGTAAATACGGTAGAAGGAGCATTAAATTTTGCTGATAATATCGGATATCCTGTTATTGTTCGTCCAGCCTTCACAATGGGTGGAACAGGAGGTGGTATCGCTTCCAACGAGGTTGAATTGAAAGAAATCGCTGAATTAGGATTAAAACACAGTCCTGTAACGCAATGTCTGATCGAAAAATCAATCGCTGGTTTCAAAGAAATTGAATATGAAGTAATGCGTGATGCAAACGACAATGCGATTGTGGTTTGTAACATGGAAAATATAGATCCGGTTGGGGTTCACACGGGGGATTCAATCGTTGTGGCGCCTTCTCAGACACTTTCTGACAGAGAGTATCAGCTGTTAAGAAATGCTTCACTAAAAATCATCAGAGCATTAGGAATAGAAGGAGGTTGTAACGTGCAGCTGGCTTTAGACCCGCATTCATTTGATTATTATATCATCGAGGTTAACCCAAGAGTTTCCCGTTCATCAGCGTTAGCATCAAAAGCAACTGGATATCCGATTGCAAAAATTGCAGCAAAAATTGCAGTAGGACTGACTCTTGACGAAATTATGAATCCGGTGACAGGAAAAACATATGCTTGTTTCGAGCCGGCTTTGGATTATGTGGTGACTAAATTCCCAAGATTCCCGTTTGATAAATTCGAAACGGCGGACAGGAGATTATCAACTCAGATGAAAGCGACAGGTGAAGTAATGGCCATCGGAAGAAATTTCGAGGAATCTTTACAGAAAGCGATCCGTTCCCTGGAAACAGGAATCAAGCATATTGGTTTAAAAAAGAAGCAGGCTGATGCCCTAACGGCGGAGGAAATTGAAAGAAGAATCAGAGTTTGTGATGACGAAAGGTTGTTCATCATCGGGGATGCTTTAAGAAGAGGATATGATTGGGAACAAATCGTAGAATGGAGCAAAATTGATAAATTCTTCATCTGGAAAATTAAAAAATTAATTGATTTCGAGAAAGTTATCGCTGAAAACAAATTCAATAAAGATATTTTACTGGAAGCTAAAAAATTAGGCTTCGCTGATATAAATATTGCAGTTCTTTGGGATGTAAAAGAGCGCGAGGTTTTCAATTTCAGAAAAGAAAACGGAATCATGCCGGTGTACAAAATGGTTGATACCTGCGCGGCAGAATTTGAATCTGAAACTCCTTATTTCTACGGAACTTACGAAGAAGAAAATGAAAGTATAGCTTCAGATAAAGAAAAAATCATCGTTCTGGGTTCCGGACCTATCAGAATCGGGCAGGGTGTTGAGTTTGATTATGCTACAGTTCACTCGGTTTGGGCAATCAAAGAAATGGGTTACGAAGCGATCATTATAAATAATAACCCTGAAACAGTTTCTACTGACTTTTCGATTTCAGATAAGTTATACTTCGAGCCTTTAACGGAGGAAGATGTAATGAACATCATCGAACTGGAAAAACCGAAAGGGGTTGTAGTTCAGTTCGGAGGTCAGACGGCCATTAACTTAGCAGATAAACTGGCTTCACATGGCGTTCAGATTCTGGGAACAACGCTGGAAGACCTTGACAGAGCGGAGAACAGAGATAAGTTCGAGAAAGCGCTTCAGGAAATGCAGATTCCTCAGCCTTTAGGAAAAACGTCCACCTCAAAAGAAGAAGCGATAAAAATTGCCAACGAAATCGGTTACCCGGTATTGGTTCGTCCGAGCTACGTTTTGGGAGGCAGAGCAATGGAAATTGTTTACACAGAAGCAGAATTGGCTCATTATATGGAGTTTGCGGTAGACGCAAGTCCTGAACATCCCGTTTTGGTAGATAAATACATGGTGGGTAAAGAAGTTGAAGTTGATGCGATCTGCGACGGGGAAACCGTTGTAATCCCGGGAATTATGGAGCACATTGAAAGAGCAGGGGTTCACTCCGGAGACTCAATCGCGGTGTATCCTCCACAGAATGTTTCTCAGTCAGAAATTGAAACGTTGGTTGATTACACAAAAAGACTGGCAAAAGGGCTAAACGTAATCGGGTTAATGAATATCCAATACGTTCTTTTCGAAGGAAATGTATATGTAATTGAGGTGAATCCAAGATCATCAAGAACGGTTCCTTTCTTGTCTAAAATCACGGATGTTCCGATGGCAAATTTGGCTACAAAAGCAATTTTAGGCCAAAAGCTGAAAGATCTGGGCTACGAAAGCGGATTGGTTCCAAATAAAGAAGGTGTTTTTGTAAAAGTTCCTGTGTTCTCTTTCTCAAAATTAACGAAAGTTGATATCTCTTTAGGCCCTGAAATGAAGTCTACAGGAGAGGTTATGGGTAAAGATACGACCCTAGAAAAGGCACTTTACAAAGGATTGGTTGCGGCAGGAAGAAAAGTTCCGATGCACGGTTCAATCTTGTTCACGGTGGCTGATAAACACAAGCAGGAAGCAGCTGATTTGGCAGCAAGATTCCATGAAGTAGGTTTCAGAATCTGGGCAACGGAAGGAACAGCAAAATTCTTTGAAGAAAAAGGAATTCCTTGCAAGATTGGATATAAAATCGGGGAGGAAAGTGTAAACCTGATCGACTTGATTCAAAAAGGAAAAGTTCAGTACGTTGTAAACACCACTACCAAAGGAAAACAAGCCGAAAGAGACGGATTCCAGATTAGAAGAATGAGCGTGGAAAACGGTGTACCTTGTTTGACGTCAATGGATACGGTTGAAGCCATCTTGAAAGTTATTGAAAGCATGAGTTTCAAAATGGAAACGATGTAATTTTCGGATTAAGATATTTTTAAACGCATCTCTGTTGAGGTGCGTTTTTATTTTTATGACATAGGAAAATGGAGCGTTAAGAAAATTAAAACCTAATCCGTTAAAAAATTCCCACTGTTCAATGCGTGAGACAGCTGTTCAACCGAAGAACAAATCTTGAATTCGCGCAAGTTTTGGGAATTTTAGGATTAAATTTTAATTTTTAGCGGAAGTTTGCAAGTCTTGAAATACATTCGCCGACTTTACGGAGGCAATTTTTGGTTTTTTTGTTTCAAGACAAAAGAATAATATCTACCCCAAACTCCTATCCAAATACACATACCCTCCATCCACATGAATCAACTGTCCCGTAGTATGTGAAGACTTTTCAGATAACAAAAACACAACCATATTTGCAATTTCTTCCGAAGTTGTCATTCTGTTTTCCAAAGGAATTTTTGAAGTAATACTTTTTAACTTTTCTTCTGGATTTTCAAAAGTGGAAATCCAGGATTGGTAAAGTGGAGTCCAGGCTTCTGCAACAATAACAGCATTCACACGAATTTTATAAGGCAGAAGCTCAACTGCCCATTCTCTTGTTAAGGCATTCCTGGCGCCATTTGCAGCGGCATATCCTGAAGTTCCTCCCTGTCCGGTCTCTGCAGTTTTACTTCCAATATTCACAATGGATCCTTTACTTTCTTTAAGGTAGGGAAGGGCATGATGCACCAAAAGGTAATAGTGCACCACATTTTTATGGTATGATGCTATGAATTCTTCGTACGAGCCATTTTCCAGACCAACACCGTCATTGACTCCGGCATTATTGACGATTCCATTAATTTTCCCGTATTTTTTTACAATTTCTTCAACGGCTTTTTTACATTCTTCAGGTTGGGAAAGTTCGGCCGTCACAAAATCGGCTTTTCCGCCAAGATTCTGGATTTCCTGAACTGCTTTTCTGTTATCTTCTTCGTTTCTTCCGACGATGATCGGGAAAGCATTTTCTTCAGCTAAAATTCTTGCAATGCCGTTTCCGATGCCTTTTGCACCGCCGCTTACGATGATTATTTTATGGTCGAGATTTAAATTCATATTTGAATATGTGTTCCTTAAAAATTAAATTATAATTTGTAAAATTTCACGGCATTTCCAGAGAAAAAAAGTTCCCGTTCTTCTTTAGAAAACTGATTCAAATATTTTGAAATCAATTCCAGCCACAACGCATAATTTCCTCCCAACAACATTACAGGCCAGTCGCTTCCGAAAACCAATCGTTTAATTCCGAATTGAGAAAAAATAACATCTAAAATTTCAAAAATTGATTTTTCATCAATGGAATTCCAATTTCCTTCGGTTAGAAGTCCAGAAACTTTACAAAAGATATTCGGATTTTTAGCGAGCTCCGTAATGTTTGATTTCCAGTCTTTTAAATTATTTGTTTTCAGATCCGGTTTTCCGCAATGATCTAAAATAAAAGGTTGGTCAGAAAGTTTTTCTGATAATTTTACCGCATCAGAAAGTTGATGTTGTCTCAATAAAATATCAAAAGTATAATTATATTGATGAAGTTTTTTAATTCCATTGAATACATTTTTTTGCAGTAAAAATCCCATTTCTTCTCCCTCCGCAATATGTCTGAACCCTTTAATTAAATTTTCTGATTGATAGTTTTGAAGCGATTCTTCCAGTTTCTCGGAAGTAAGATCAATCCAGCCAACAATTCCTTTGATGAAAGGATTTTCTTTAGCTAAATTCAACAAAAAAGTATTTTCTTCATCACTTTGATCTGCCTGAACTGCAATGCCGCCATCGACTTTATTTTCATTTAAATGTAAGGATAAATCTTCCGGCAGAAAATCTCTCCGAATCGTGGTCATTTCGTTGGTAATCCAGGCATCCCGAATGGGATCAAACTTCCAGAAATGTACGTGAGAATCAATGATCATTTTAAATCGGTTTTAATTTATAATGAAAAAATTTTGTTCATCAACTGCCACTTTTCTCCCGGTTTGGAATTGGGTAGCTGTTGTTGATATTTCCACATTAGCTTCTCCCATTCCCGAACTTTTGGATTATTTTTATCAGCTTCTTTTTTAACTTCGAAAGAAAAATTTTCATCTGTTTCCATAATCATAAATAATCTGTTTTGAACACGGTAAATCTCCATATTTGTAATTCCTGCATCCAAAATGCTTTTTTTGATTTCAGGCCAGACATTCTGGTGATATTTTTCGTATTCTGTCATCAGCTCAGGATTATCGATCAGGTCGAGGGCTAAACAATATCTTTTCATTCGTCGTAAGCTTTTACTTTTTGAGTACTGCTTCCCAAACCATCAATTCCTAATTCCACCACATCACCCGGTTTCAGATACCAAGGCTCAGGTTTTTGCCCCAAACCAACACCTGCAGGTGTTCCTGTAGTGATGATATCACCCGGAAGCAAAGTCATGAACTGGCTGATATAACTTATAATAAATGGAACGTTGAAAATAAGATTGGAAGTATTTCCGTCCTGTAACATTTGTCCATTGACTTTCAGCCATAAACGAAGGTTGTGAACGTCCTCAATTTCATCAGGCGTCACAATAAAAGGCCCGATCGGCGCAAATGTATCGCAGCTTTTTCCTTTTACCCACTGTCCGTTTCTTTCCAGCTGAAATTCTCTTTCACTGTAATCGTTGTGCAGAACATATCCTGCAACGTGCTCAAGGGCTTTTTCCTCAGAAACATAGCTTGCTTTTTTACCGATAACGATGGCTAATTCAACTTCCCAGTCGGTTTTTATGCTGTTTTTGGGAATAATTAAATCATCATTCGGACCTACGATGGCAGAAGTAGCCTTAAAAAACAGGATAGGCTCCTGCGGAATGGGTGCATTGGTTTCCGCTGCGTGGTCTTTATAATTCAAGCCGACACAGATGATTTTTGATGGTCTCGCCAAAGGTGCTCCCAATCTCTCACCGGAAGAAATTTCTGGTAAATTTTGTGTTTTTATTTCAGATTTCAGATTTTCAATAGCGTCACCGGAGAAAAATTTTTCATCATAATCTTTTACTAAATGAGAAACGTCGTATCTTTTATCGTTGATAATTACCCCGGGCTTTTCCTGTCCCGGTTTTCCGAATTTTATTAATTTCATTTTTAATTTTTTAAATCTAATTTTTTTAACGCAAAAGGCGCTAAAATTTTTAATGCTATTCTGTATATTTTCTGTTCGCAAAGGCGTTTCACTCAGCAAATGATAGATATTCTTATATTGCTTGTGAGACTATGTATTTTGTTTTACCCAAAAGATACAAGCTTTTAAATATTATTATACACTCTCGTTTAAAGAAATATTCCTCTTAACCGAAGACTTTTACTATCATTTGCTGAGTGAAACGCCTTTGCGATCGAAGTTATTTTAAATTTAATTTTTTTAATCTTTGCGAGCATTGCGTTAAAAAAATAAAAAAAAGTTTATTTTTAATTATTCAAAGTAGTAAAACCACCATCGATAGGATAATCCACACCTGTAATGAACGAGGCTTCATCACTGCAAAGATATAATGCTAAAGAAGCAACTTCCTCAGGCTGTGCCATTCTTCCGATGGGTTGGGTTTTTGATAACTTTTCAAACATTTCATCAATATTGTCAGGATAATTTTTCTTTAAAAATCCATCCACAAAAGGCGTGTGTACACGCGCTGGAGAAATTGAATTACAACGAATATTTTCATTGATATAGTCTTTGGCAACACTCATGGTCATTGCTTTTACAGCACCTTTTGCCGTACTGTATGCAAAGCGGTCGGGGATTCCAACCAATGCAGCAATGGAAGCCATGTTAATGATCACACCGCCGGCGGATTTTCTAAGCTGAGGAATAGCCGCAAACAGACAGTTGTAAACTCCTTTAATATTGACATTATAAATTTTATCAAAGTCTTCTTCTGAGGTAGTATCTGCTTTTCCGATGTGTGCAATTCCGGCATTGTTAATCAAAATATTAATAGCTCCGATTTTCTCGAAAACCGCCAAAACATCCTTCTGCTTCGAAACATCGCAGGCATACACTTTAGCATTCCCCCCGGAAGATTGTATTTTTTCCAGCGTTTCCTGTCCGTTTTGTTCTGTAATTTCCAGAATATGGACTTCCGCACCATTTGCTGCAAGCTGAACCGCAATGGCTTGTCCGATTCCGCTTCCACCGCCAGTTATAACGGCTTTTTTATTTTTTAATGAAAACATTTTATATTAATTATTAGATTTATTTATATTTTAACGCAAAGCTCGCAAAGATTTTTTTGACCACTAACTGTCTTTAAGTTCACAAAGGCGTTTCACTTAAATAAGATCTCAAAAGGCTTTTTTAAACCTTGGCTCTTTTTACTTTTTACATTTTACTTTAAAACTAGAGGCTTACTCCTCTTTTCCAGGGGATAAAATCATCCTGATTCAGTGCTACCGCTTTAGGAATGATATTTCCGCTGGCAACATCAATACAGAAATCCAAAATATCTTCCCCCATTTCCTGAATAGTTTTTTCACCACGTACAACCGCACCGGTATCAATATCAATAATATCGGACATTTTCATGGCCAAAGCCGTATTGGTTGCCACTTTAATCACGGGGCAGACCGGATTTCCTGTCGGAGTTCCGAGGCCTGTGGTAAAAAGAATTAAAGTTGCTCCCGAAGCCGCTTTTCCCGTAGTTGCTTCCACATCATTTCCGGGTGTACAGACAAGGCTTAATCCCGGTTTGATTGCACGTTCTGTATAATCCAAAACATCCACAACAGGGGAGGAACCTCCTTTTTTTGCAGCGCCTGCAGATTTTATAGCGTCTGTGATCAATCCGTCTTTAATATTCCCGGGTGACGGGTTCATATAAAATCCTGAGCCTACCGCATGGGCAAGTTCATCATATTCCGTCATTAGTTTAATGAATTTTTCGGCGGTCGGCTTATCTACGGCTCTGTCGATTAATTCCTGCTCAACACCGCAGAGTTCCGGGAATTCTGCCAATAGAACTTTAGCCCCCAAAACAGATAGCATATCCGCAAGATGCCCCACGGCCGGATTCGCAGAAATGCCGCTGAATCCATCACTTCCTCCACATTTTACACCCACGCATAGCTTACTGAGTGGTGCATCTTCGCGTTCAATTTTATTGATCTCCACAAGGCCTTTCAATGTTTCCAAAATGGCTTTTTTAATCATAATTTCTTCACTTTCGGCTTTTTGCTGTTCAAAGACAAGTAAAGGTTTATCAAAATCAGGATTTCGGTTGTACAGATCTTTTTTAAAATTATCAATTTGAAGATGCTGGCAGCCCAGGCTCAGCAAAGTAACTCCTGCAACGTTTGGATGATCCGCATAGGACGCCAAAAGCTTGCTGAGCGTATCCGCATCTTGTCTGGTTCCGCCGCAGCCGCCGGTGTGATTGAGAAATTTAATGCCGTCTACATTTTTAAAAACTCTGTCTTTTGCAGGAATATTGGAAGGTGAAAAATCAATCTCATCAATATTTTCTCCTTTTGAAATTGCTTCTACCAGTTGATGGGTGTAACTTTTATATTTTGCATCTACGGCATATCCCAATTCGTTATACAAAGATTCTTTAATAATATCAAGGTTACGGTTTTCACAAAAAACGGTGGGAATAAACAACCAGTAATTCGCCGTACCCACATCGCCGTTGGAACGGTGATATCCTTTGAAAGTTCTATGCAGGAATCTTGACACATCCGGTTTTGTCCAGTGATAGTCGACTTCGCGGTAATAATAGGGTTCGGCGGCGTGTTTTGTATTATCTGTTGTCATCCGGGTTCCAGATGCGAGATCATATTGCACTTTACCTACCAAAACGCCATACATGAAGATTTCGTCACCCTGTTTCATGTCATTCATGAAGAATTTATGTTTAGCAGGGATTGCTTCTAAAGTAGTGTAAGCGTTTCCTTCAAAAATAATTTCAGTACCTGCAGGAATATCCTGTAAGGCTACCAAAACATTGTCTTTTTGATTTATTTTTAAAATTAAATTGCTCATTTTTGGTTTAAACTTGAAAGATTTTTTTAACGCAAGGTTCGCAGGTTTTTTTAATTCTTACATATATTTTTCGTTCGCAAGGGCGCTCTGCTCAGCTAATAATAAGTCTGTTCATCTTATTTTGATTAGAGATAATTATCATATTGATTCTCTTTTATTTCTGAATCTTAATGAAAAGAGAAAGACTACAATAAAGCAGACTAAAGGTACGATATATGAAAAATGAATATTTCCTGATATATCGGTGATTTTACTTGCAACAGGCGGTATTATGGCACCTCCTACAATTGACATGATCAATAAGCTGGAGGCCGGTTTGGTTTCTGAGCCGGCTCCTTCTATTCCGAGCGCAAAAATAGTTGGGAACATAATGGACATAAAAAAAGTTATGCTGACAAGCGCATACAGCGTTGAAATTCCCGAACCTGCGATCACCCAGATGCTGAGAATGATGCTGATGATACTGTATATGCTCAACAGCTTTTGAGGTGAGACGTATTTCATGAAAAAAGTACCGATAAAACGCCCGATCATGAATAAAAATCCGGCTAAACCAGCATAATATTTTGCTTCCTGCCCCTCCATATTAATGGCATCTTCTGCAAAAACGAGAAGAAAGCTGAAAATATAAATTTGTGCACCAATATAAAAAAACTGTGCAAGAACGCCCCATCCCACATTTTTTACGCCCAGAACCTGCAGAAAGCTTTTCGTAGATTTTTCTTTACTTTCCGTCACTTCCGGAAGCTTTATCAATAAAAATAAAAATGCTACAAGCAGAATAATAATTCCTAAGATAATGTAAGGTCCTTTTACCAATGAAGTTTCGGCATGGATGTAGGCGGTTTTCGCTGCCTGTGAAAGACTGGCCAGCTCTTTCGGTGATTTCGGCTCTTCGCCTAGAATAAAAATTCCTCCGATTATTGGGGCGATAGACGCTGCCAATCCATTAAAAGACTGTGCGAAGTTTAATCTCTGTGTTGCTTTTTCCGGGGCGCCTAAAACGGTTATGTAAGGATTAGCAGCTGTTTCTAAAATGGCCAGGCCGCAGGACAGTACAAAAAGAGCCCCAAGAAAAAAGGGATAACTAATAGTATTGGCCGCCGGAACAAACAAAAAGCACCCTGCTGCAAAAAAGAATAAGCCTACAAGAATTCCCGTTTTGTAACCGTATTTCTGAATGATAAGTCCTGCCGGAATAGCCAGTAAAAAGTAGGCTGCAAAAACAGAAGAATCTACCAATGAAGCCTGAAAATGATTCAGCTGGAATGCGCTTCGCAGGTGTTTGATTAAGATCGGGTCCAGATTATGGATAAATCCCCAAAAGAAAAATAAGCTCGTTATAAGGATTAAAGGAAGTCCGTAATTTTTCTTTTTTGAAGTAGAAATCAACGAGTTCCCTGATTGGGTGTTGTTCATTTGGTCAATATTATTTTGTGAAATATTTAATACATAATTTTGCTGAATTGAATTTCATATTTTAATAAAAATAAGTTTTAATATGTATAAAATAAACAAAGGTTAATCGATTGCATTATTTTTTTACATATTTAAAGTTTCTCAATTCAGATTATACTATCATTTTTTAAAATTATAAAAATTTTCCGAAAAAAAAATTCTCAGATCAAAATCATATAAGATAATTGAAATAAGATGAGTTGATGATCTGTTATTCTTTGTTTTTAATATAGTAATAAGTTAATGTGAATATTTTATTGTTTAGATGTAAAAATTATCTAATTTAGGATGTAAGAAACCTAAAACACATTTATGGAATATCAAGCAAAATCAGACTCTTCCTTTTCTTTTGAGGTTACAAAAAATGATAAGGTAATAGGAAAATTAATTTATAAAAGCTGGTTTAAGTTCAGTGCAGAAATAGAAATTTTAAATTTAAAATATCAGATTGAGCCAAAAGGTTTTTGGGGAACAACAGTTGAGCTGAAGGAAAACGGACAGACACTGCTGAAATTTACCATGAACTGGAATGGTGATATTGTAATACAAACCTATTTTAATAATATTGAAAAAGATTATATTTTTAAGCATAAAGGTATTTTTAAAGAATCATTTGTACTTACAGACCAAAATGGAACTGAACTTTTAATAATGAAACCGAATTTCAAGTGGAGTTCCATGAATTACGAATATGAGATAACAACCACGGATACTTTTGAAAATTTTTCCTATAAAAATATATTATTGATAAATGCTATACATTGCGCTAACTATTATATGTCAATGATAATGTCAGCGATGTAATTCAAAATTATTAATCAAATGCAAATACATAAAAAATCTATACAAACTCCACTCGGGGAAATGATCGCCTGCGCCGTAGACGATGGAATTTGCCTTTTGGAATTCACCGACAGGAAAAATTTTGAAAAGCAGTTAGGTTCCTTATCTAAAAGTTTAAATGCAGAAATTATTGAAAAAGAACATCAGCATTTTATACAGCTCGAAGAAGAACTGAAAGAATATTTTGAAGGGAAAAGACAAAAATTTGAAATTCCATTATTCATCACAGGTACAGAATTCCAGCAAAAAGTATGGAAGCTCTTGCGGGAAATCCCGATGGGAGAGATCAGGACGTACAGGCAACAGTCTGAGAGATTAGGAAATCTGAAAGCGATCCGGGCAGTAGGAACTGCAAACGGAATTAATAAAATCGCAATTTTGATCCCGTGTCACCGCGTTATCGGGTCAAACGGTGATCTGGTAGGCTATGCGGGAGGAATCTGGAGAAAACAAAAATTATTGGAATTGGAGAAGGCTATTCTGTTTTGATTTTGTAATTTTAAGCAAAAATTTATCACGTGAAAAAGTTATTATTTGCACTTTGTTTATCAGCTTCGGCTATCAGTTTTGCTCAGGATTATTCGGTGCCGGCAGCGAGTCCGCGTCAGAAGGTGGAGCAGCAGTTTTCAATGTCCAAAATTACAATCGATTATGGAAGACCGGGAGTAAAAGGACGCAAAATCTTCGGTGAACTGGTTCCTTACGGACAGGTTTGGAGAGCAGGAGCCAATTCTTCTACAAAAATTACATTCGGTCAGGCGGTAAATTTCGGCGGGAAAATTGTTCCGGCTGGGACTTATGGGCTATTCATAATACCTACGGAAAAAGAGTGGAAAGTGATTTTAAACAAAGATTTCCAGCAGTGGGGCGCTTATACCTACGATCCGAAACAGGATGTGGTAGACGTAACGGTTCCGGTAAATAAGCTTACAGACAAGCAGGAATGGTTTGAAATTACATTAAACCCTACAGATGAAAATTCTGCAAACCTTGTATTAAAATGGGATACAGCTCAGGCGGAAGTTGCTTTAAAACCCGCAAAAATGGATGCTGTACTTAAAATTTCAGATAAATTAAAAGAAATCAAAAAGATAGAATCTGAGGCTGCAAAAGCAAAAAGCTAATCAGCATCCTGTTCTGAAAAACAATATTTTACAGATGAATTTTTCTATTCAAACCGTTTTAGAAAATCAGCAATATCAATTAATCCCCTTACAGCAAGGGGATTTTGAGTCTTTATACGAGGTGGCTTCCGATCCTGAAGTCTGGGAGCAGCATCCCAACAAAGACCGCTACAAAAGAGAAGTTTTTGAAAATTTTTTTAAAGGTGCCATCGAAAGTAAAGGTGCTTTTAAAATTGTTGAAAAATCTACCGGAAACGTTTTGGGAAGCACCCGTTTTTATGATTTTGATGAAAATAAAAACAGCATTTTCATAGGTTATACCTTCTATGGAAAAAAATCCTGGGGAAAAGGGATTAATCCTCAGATCAAAAAGCTGATGCTAGATTATATTTTTCAATTTGTGGAGGTGGTTTATTTCCATATCGGGAAAGAAAATTACCGCTCACAAACTGCCCTGGAAAGAATTGGAGGAAAAAAAATTGCGGAAGAAGAAGTGGCTTATTTCGGGGAACCGACAAGAACTAATTTTGTGTATGAAATTAAAAAGGAAGTTCTATAAATATTTAAACATTAAGAATTTAAGTTTTATTTATACTTAATAGGCTTCAAAAATGGAATTTATTGATTTCTTAATTCTTAACAAGACTAAAATTCTTACATTCTTAATTTTTAATAAGAAAATAAACTTTTTAATAGTATTTAAAACTCTATGCACTTTGTTTCAAAATAAACATTAAAAAATAGTAATATGAAAAAATACAAAATCCAGAAAACACCATTCATAGTTCCTACCACAGATGGTAAGCTCATTGAAGAACATTGGGGGAATTCTACCGGAAATTCAAATATTTCCATTGCACATATGGTTGCTCCGGCAGATTGGAGTGAGCCGCATCAGACTCCGGAGTTTGATGAATTTACTTTAATTATTTCCGGGAAAAAGCAATTTGAAATTGATGGAGAAATAGTGATCTTAGAAAAAGGACAAAGCATTTTAATAGAAAAAGGAGCAAGAATCCGTTACAGCAATCCTTTTCCTGAGCCATGCGAATATATTTCTATTTGCCTTCCGGCTTTCTCTATGGAGCTGGTAAACAGGGAAGTGGAAGGTGTAGATTAAGCTTAAATTTTTGTGAAATTTTAGATTAAAATTTATTTATGTTGCCTTTTATATAATATTTTTTTATTATTTGAAATATTTATGTACTTTTGCATCATAAATTAATTAAAAACACAAACAAAATGAAAAAAATGTTATCAATCCTGATGATGTCAGGTATCGCAATTTCTACAACTTCATGTGCAACTATCATTACCGGAACTAAAGACAAAATTTCTTTTACTTCAAGTCCTGAAGGTGCAAAAGTATTTCATAAAGGTATCGAAAAATGTACAACCCCTTGTACTGCAGAGATCCCAAGATCATTAAGCAAACAAACCGTTACATTCGAAAAAGAAGGTTTTGCAAGCAAAGAGGTTAAATTAACGAAAAAATTTAATCCGGTTACATTACCGAACATTCTTCTTGGTGGAGTTATTGGTGTCGGAATTGATGCGGCTACAGGCTCTTTAACAAAATATTCTCCAAAAGAATACAAAGTTGAATTACAAGCTAAATAATAAATAAAAAAATGCTTCGTGAATATTTTTGCGAAGCATTTTTTATTTTTATGAACCTATTTAAGAATTTCTTTCAAAAACATAAGGGTGTGATTCCATGCTCTTTTGGCCATTACTTCGTTATAATCCGGTGATTTCGGATCTGTAAAAGTATGTTTTGAGTGGGCATAAGTAATAATCTGCCAGTCTGCATTACCTTCATTCATTTCCTTAATGAGATTATTATAGTCTTCCGGTGTTACACCTTTATCATCAGCCGGATTTTCAACTAAAATTTTAGTAGAAATCGGACCGTTTTTTCTTGCCTGGTCTTTTCCGATACTTCCATGAATGGATACCACGCCCACAACAGGCAGATTTCCACGTGCAGATTCCAGCGCTCCCGTTCCTCCGAAACAATAGCCAATCACTGCAATTTTATCCGCAATCCCACCGTTTTTCTTTAGCTGTTCCAAAGCCAGCGAAATTCTTTTCTGGTAAGCTTCATAATTTTTCTTGTAATAACCTGACGTTTTTGCTGCAGAATCACTGTCTTTCGGGATATTCCCTTCTCCATAAATATCAGCATAAAAGCGATATAACCTTGCTTTTCCAAGTCTGCGGCCGCAGTTTTTGCTTCATCGTCAATCCCCTTCCATGCCGGTAAAATCAATACTCCCGGGAGCTTTTTGCCTGCGTTGGAAGTCACCAGGCCATTCAGTTTTTGAGAGCCGTCCTGGTAGGTTACTGTTTTAAGATTCTGGGCGAAGGCTGTTCCTGAAGCCATAAGAAAAGCTGTTAATAAGAGTGAGCGTATCATATTTTGTAATTTAATTTAAACACGAATGAACACTAATAGTTTTCACAAATATCACGAATTACAGTTGATATAATTTGTGTAGACATTTGTGATACTAGTGTTTAATTAAAAATCCTCACCTAAATTAATAAAAATAACTTACAATGAGGATTAATAGAAGGTATAAATTAGAACCGGACTCCTAAATCAATTAATTCCTGTTCCAAATTCGTTTCCGGAGTTACATGTACAGTATGAAAGCCCAAAGTCTTAGCCATCTCGATATTCTTAGGATTATCATCAATAAAAACCGATTCATTAGCCTGAAGATCATATCTTTCCAGTAAAATGTGCCAGATTTTAGGATCAGGCTTGATGAGTTTTTCTGTTCCTGAAACCACTATTTTTCCGTCAAAAAGCTGAAAGAAATCATAATTTTGCAAAGCGTACGGAAAAGTTTCCTCAGACCAGTTGGTTAACCCAAATAACTGATAATCTGTTCTTCCAAGCTTTCTTAAAACTTCTACATTATGCGGGATGTCACTTTTCAGCATTACCGTCCAGTTGTCATAGTAAGCACGCAGTTCCTTTTCCCATTCAGGAAATTTTTTCACCTGTATTTCTGTGCCATCAGATAAAAGTCTTCCTCTGTCCTGTTCTTCATTCCATTCAGAATGGGCGATATTTTCCAGAAAGTATTCCATTTTTTCGTCATCATTGAAATAATCTTTGAAAAAATATCTCGGATTCCAATCCATTAAAACGCCTCCAAAATCGAATACGATGTTTTTGATTTTCATTATTTTTCTAAGGTTAAGGTTAAGGTTAAGGTTAAGGTTAAGGTTAAGGTTAAGGTTAAGGTTAAGGTCGGCGCTGAAGCTTAGCCTTAACCTCAATATTATTTATAAAACTGATATTGCTCATTTTCGTAATACGCATTGATGTGCTGTAAACCATTTGTTAAAATAATTTCTTTTGCTCCTATAATAGAATTATATCTTGCTGTCTGTTCAAACGTTTTTTCCGTTAATTTAATATGCGGAGCCTTGCATTCAATTAAAATAATAGGTTCTGTTTTTTCAGTAATTAAAAGGTCAATTCTTTTGGTAAGGCCGTTTAAAACGATTTTTTTTTCTGTAATCAGGGCAGAGGAAGAGTAGGATTTCACGGTGAGATAATAGTGAATCCAGTGTTGGCGCACCCATTCTTCCGGAGTGAGCAAAAGGTAAGTTTTACGAACTAAATCATAAATAAAAAACTTATCTTTGTCTTTCTTGAATTTAAAATCAAAAGTTTCCTGAAAATTCAGTTTTGGAAGTTCCATTTATAAGATGAAAGAATTAGATTTAATCCTCAAAAATATTAAAAATAAAGAAGTTTTACCGATTTATTTTTTCCACGGAGAAGAACCTTACTTTATTGATCTTGCTGTAAAAGCCCTTGAACACGACTTTTTGGATGAAGATGAAAAAGCTTTCAATCAGACCGTTGTGTATGGAAAAGATACTTCTTATCAGGAAATTCTTTCCCTGGCGAGACAGTTTCCGATGATGGGAGACAAGCAGGTGATTATCGTAAAGGAAGCCCAGGATCTGAAGCTTACGGAAAGTGAAAGTAATGCTTTAGAGGCATATATTCAGAATCCGGTTCCTTCTACAGTTCTGGTTTTTGCCCACAAACACAAGAAGCTGGACAGCAGAAAAAAGGTTACCAAGTCTTTGGATAAGATAAAAGCTTTATTTTTAAGTGAATCCATAAAAGAGAATAATCTCCCTAAATGGATTGCCGATGAATGTATTAAATTAAGCATAAAAACAGCCCCGAATATTTCCCATCTGCTGGCAGAATACCTCGGAAATGACCTTTCCAGAATTGCCAACGAACTGAATAAACTAAAAATTATTCTAAAAGAAGGAGAGGTCCTTGACGGGAAAATTATTGAAGATCATATTGGCATCAGCAAAGAATATAATGTTTTTGAATTACAGAAAGCATTAGGTACAAAAAATGCCAATGCAGCCTTTAAAATTGCACATTTTATGGGGAAAAATCCCAAGAATAACCCTTTTGTAATGATGCTGGCAAGCTTGTATAATTACTTTTCCAATGTGATTATTTATAATACGATGATTGGTCAGCCGCCACAGGTAATTGCTTCCCAGATGGGCGTAAATCCTTATTTTATAAAAGATTATGCAGAATCTGCGAGGCTTTATCCTTTAAAGCACGCAACGAGGGTGATCTCCATTTTAAGGGAATTTGACATGAAAGGAAAAGGTCTGGGAGCTGTAAATATGAGTGAAGCGGAACTGATTAAGGAGCTGGTTTATAAGATTATCAATGTGGATAAGATTAAGATGAAAATCTAGGTTGCAGGTTGCAGGGTTCTGGTTAACATTCATTGACATGAAACAAGCAACAAGCAACAAACAACTATTGACTATTCACATATTAGATATTGACAAGTATCATTAAAATAAATTTAAATAAATATTAAAAATTACGAAATTAGCAGTCGTAAATTTTAAATCTTTTGAAAAGCAAATTATGGAGCAAAACATTTTAGATTGTGTGATCGTTGGATCCGGGCCTTCTGGCTTTACAGCAGCTATTTATGCAGCAAGAGCAGACTTAAAACCTGAATTGTACACAGGGCTGGAGCCGGGCGGACAGCTGACTACAACTACGGAGGTGGATAACTTTCCGGGGTATCCGGCGGGAATTACAGGTCCTGAAATGATGATGGATTTGCAAAAGCAGGCAGAAAGATTCGATACCAAAGTTCATTATGAAATGATTACCAAGGTTGAATTTTCTAAAGAAGTGGGCGGTGTTCACAAATTATATGCAGGAAATAAAGAAATTTTTGCCAAAACAGTGATTATTTCTACGGGTGCAACTGCAAAATATCTGGGTCTTGACGATGAAAAAAAATATGCAGGCGGCGGAGTTTCGGCGTGTGCTACATGTGACGGTTTTTTCTATAAAGGTAAAGATGTTGTGGTGGTAGGAGCAGGAGATACGGCGGCAGAGGAAGCTACTTATCTGGCAAAATTGGTAAATAAAGTAACCATGCTGGTAAGAAAAGACGTTTTCCGTGCATCGAAAGCAATGATCCACAGGGTTGAGAACACTCCGAATATTGAGGTGAAATTTCATCACGAACTAATTGGGATTGAAGGTGAAAACAGCCTTGTAGAAAGAGCTGTAGTAATCAATAACCAAACTAATGAAACTTCTACAATTGATGTAGACGGAATTTTTATTGCCATCGGGCATAAGCCAAATACCGATATTTTCGTAGGGCAGGTTGACTTAGATGAAAACGGATATATTTTAACTGAAAAAGGTTCTTCAAGAACTAATCTTCCGGGAGTTTTTGCTGCAGGTGATGTTCAGGACCACATTTACAGACAGGCAATTACGGCTGCAGGAAGCGGTTGTATGGCGGCGATGGACGCTGAAAAATATTTAGCGGAGTTACATTAATTGTTAAAATCAAATTAAAAAATATAAAACGTGCTTATTCAAGGCGCGTTTTTTAGTTATCAATAAGCTTCAAAGCCTGCTGCTTACTGCCTATAGCTTTAAAGCTGAAAAATAATTCTTCTGATTTTTAGTCTATTATTAAGCTTTGTTAAAATTTGTTCCGAAAATATTTTGGCCGTTACGAAAAACGTTCTATATTTGCACCACTGAAAACGACGGTATTGTCGATCTTCAGGAGAGTTGGCAGAGTGGTCGATTGCGGCAGTCTTGAAAACTGTTGACTGTAACAGGTCCGGGGGTTCGAATCCCTCACTCTCCGCCAGGTTAGAAACCAAAATAAGCTAAAACGCTGTAAACATCAATGTTTACAGCGTTTTTTGTTTCAGCGCAGTATCAAAAAAAAAAACAAAATAGGTCACGATTTATATGTCCTATTTCGTGTCCCATTCAAAAAATCACAAAAATGGGTCACAAAAAATCAAGGAAAGCCTGACCAATAGGCAGTCTAGCGATTGTACATCTTGCAAAAAGTGGTAACAAAAAGTAAATTATTAATCAATTAAAGTTATCACACAATGAACAAAACATTCAACCTGTTATTCTTCATCAAAAAGAATAAGATCAGAACAAACGGAACCGCTCCCATCTACTTACGAATTACGATAGACGGCAAGGCAGCAGATATTGCTGCTAAAAGATATATCGATCCGAAGAAATGGGATGTTAAAGCACACAAGGCGTTGGGTAATTCGCAAGAAGCCAAAACACTGAATCTATATCTTAAAACTTTGGAACAGCAAGTTTACGATTTTCACTACCTGATGCTGAAAGAAGAGAAATTTGTAACAGCAGAGAGTTTAAAATCTAAACTGCTTGGAACTGACATTGAGCAAAGAATGCTCATCCCAATCTTTCAAGAACATAATGACAAAGTGGAAGCCTTGGTCGGACAGGATTTTGCCCCGGGAACATTGGAGCGTTACAAAACATCTTTAAAGCATACACAGGAATTCATTAACTGGAAATACAAAGTTTCTGATATCGATATCACGCAAATCGATCACGGTTTTATTAGCGATTATGATTTCTGGCTACGAAGTGTAAGAAAATGCGCAAACAATACCGCTGTGAAATACCTCAAGAATTTCAAAAAGATCATCCGTTTGTGTATGGCTCACGGTTGGATCACCAAAGATCCTTTTCTCGGATATAAAGCAAAAATAAAGGCTGTCGAACGTCCATATCTTACCAAAGACGAAATTCAGATGATCTATGAAAAGGAATTTACATCAGACCGATTGAATCAGGTTCGCGATATCTTTCTTTTCAGCTGTTATACCGGCCTGGCTTATGTCGATGTCAAGCAATTGTCTAAGTCTAACATCAATATCGGCATTGATGGCGACCAATGGATTTTTACCCACCGGCAAAAAACCGACACCTCAACTAGAGTTCCGTTATTGCCTTTAGCTCAAGAAATGGTTTTAAAATATGAGAATCATCCGCAATGCGTCAATTCAGATGTCCTGTTTCCTGTTCTAAGCAACCAGAAAATGAATTCTTATCTGAAAGAAATTGCGAGTGTTTGCGGAATCAGTAAGGATTTAACATTCCATATTGCAAGACACACATTTGCCACTACTGTTACTTTATCTAATGGTGTACCCATCGAAAGCGTTAGTAAAATGCTTGGCCATACTAATATTAAGACTACTCAGCATTATGCGAAGATTTTGGATAAGAAAGTGAGTGATGATATGGCGGTTTTGAAAAGTAAATTGGAAGATTAAAATCATTTTGAAGATTAGCTATAAACATATGAATTTTGGCACCAATGCGGCCATATCTTCGAATACATCTTCATTATTAATACGGATGGCGAAGCCTCAGCAATTTCATAAAGAGAGTTACCGGAAAGTAAAACTTAACCATCGTCAAGTTGATTTAGCTTTACTATAATTATTTTTGAATAATATTATCAAAAAAAATGAAAGAAAGCACTATCGAAAATGTTAACAGCAATATACACAAACCCGGAGCATAGTTAAGACAGAAGCCTGCTTATCTAAAAGAACAAATATAATCTATCATTAAAGAGCCGTAATTATTGAGGGCTATCTCACGAATAGCTAAATGCTCTCTTGAAAATAGTAGACGAAAACTATATAAGAGGAATATCGGCAAACGTACTCCCTTACTTGCCGAATTGTAATCTAAAACTTAATTATTATTATGAAATATAGTTATCTTGTCTTTATGTTCAGTTTTTTATGTATTCAATATGTAAAGGCGCAGCAAACAGACACGCAAACAAAAA
This sequence comes from Chryseobacterium daeguense DSM 19388, assembly GCF_000430825.1. Taxonomy (GTDB): domain Bacteria; phylum Bacteroidota; class Bacteroidia; order Flavobacteriales; family Weeksellaceae; genus Chryseobacterium; species Chryseobacterium daeguense. The sequence continues at coordinate 451,337 of NZ_AUMT01000001.1, forward strand.
CAACAATCAGTGAACAGATGAAAAACGAAGTTTTAGATTCGCTTTTTCAAAAGCTGAATGATTATTACGTTTTTCCTGAGACAGCTGTGAACATTGAAAAAGCTCTCAAACAGTACCAAAAGCAAGGCTACTATTTAAAAATCAAAGATGCTAAAACCTTCGCAGAAACCTTGACAGATCAAATGCTGAGCATTGCGCACGATAAACATTTAAGCGTTTCTTATCAGGAAGCTGAGGATCATCAACCAGAACCATCAGCAGAGACTAAAAAAGAGGAAGCAAATAGAATCCAGCGATTTAAAATTCAGAAGAACTTTGGTTTTACAAAAATTGATATCCTCGAAGGGAATATCGGATATCTCAAAATAGATGCTTTTTTTCCTGTTGATGATGCTTCACCGACAGCAACGGCGGCGATGAATTATATAGCAAATACGGACGCATTAATTATTGACCTTAGATCAAACCACGGCGGCGAACCTGAAATGGTACAGTTTTTAGCAAGTCATTTCTTTGATACTACTCCTGTACATTTAAATGATCTATATTGGAGAGAAAGTAACAAAACAGTACAGTATTGGTCGCTGCCGTATGTTTCTGCGAAACGGTATATTGCAAAGCCGGTTTACATAATTATCGATGGTAAAACATTTTCAGCCGGCGAAGAATTTGCCTATGACCTGCAGGCTCTAAGAAGGGCGACCGTAACGGGTAAGACTTCGGCAGGTGGGGCCAACCCCGGAAATGAAGTTAATATCAAAGGGAATTTTGTTGCTTTTATTCCAAACGGAAGAGCCGTTAATCCGATAACTAAAACAAATTGGGAAGGAATAGGTGTACAACCTGATATAGAAATTTCAGAAAAAGACGCTTTACTTGAGACCCAAATTGTTGCACTGCAAAAACTTATTAAAATCACTTCCGACCAACAGATTAAAGAATATTTTCAAAAAAATCTGAATAAGATACAGGTAGATTCAAAGTAAAAACAAAAGATTTATGGCAACCTGGATTAGAGCAAAAATGAGATTCGTATTGGTGGACGATCTTAAATAAAAATAAATGTCATCACGATTATACTATAGTTATTTTCTGAAAGTACTAACAAAGAATTAGAAATTTTATAATGATACAAAAGAGTACTCTGACTTATTTATTCATTTTCCTTGGGCAATTTCTTTTTGCTCAAAATAATGAACCGCCAAATATGGACGATTCTGTGAAAACAGAAGTTGTAAACAACATCTGTAATTCGCTCATCCACTATTATGTTTTCCTTGATAAAGCAAAAGTGATGTCAGATTTTCTGAAGCAACAGCATCAAAGTAATATATTCAGCTCGATTACGAACCCGAACCAATTTGCCAATGAGATCCAAAAGACACTTCGTTCCGTGAACAATGACAATCATTTGCGAATTGAATACAACCCTCGCTTAGAAAAAGACCTCATCAAATTCCTTTCGAACAAGAAAGGTTCAGCGGAAGTTTTAGCTGACGACCTAAAAAAAGAGGAGAAGAAGAATTTTTATTTCAAAAAGGTAGAAATTCTGCCTTCAAACATCGGCTACATTGAATTTACCAATTTTGCTGCTCCCAGTCCTACTGCGAGGAAAACAGTCCATTCAGCAATGCAGTTTATTTCTCATACTGACGGACTAATCATTGATTTAAGAAATAATTTCGGTGGGAATAGTGAAATGTCAGGAGAAATCCTAAGCTACTTTTTTCCTGCAAAAACATACACTGGTAAAACTTATAATAGAATCGAAAATAAATGGTCAGATTCTTATATTGAAAATAAGAAGGAAATCACCACTGGTTTAAAATTGGGTATGCCCATTTATATACTTATCAGCAACAGAACCTTTTCGGCTGCCGAAAGTTTTGCTTATACCTTACAAAGTATGAAAAAGGCGGTGATCATTGGCAATGCCTCAAGAGGAGGAGCTCACGCAACCAGAAGTTTTAGTCTGGGAAATGGCTTTGTAGCCTTTATTCCATATTCACGTGGTGAAAATGTGGTCACTAAAACCGATTGGGAAGGCGTCGGAGTAATTCCCGATATTAGAACAGAAGACCATAATGGTATTCTGAGCGCTCAAAATTATATCCTGGATCAGAAACTGTTAACCGAAAAAGATGAAAATGAAAAAAGAAAAATTAACTGGCAGATCAATTTTAATAAATCAAAATCTTCAGTTGCCATTATCAACCCAAAAGAGTTGATAAAGTTTACCGGAAGATTTCAGGAATTTGAAGTTACACTTTCAGACAATCAGTTGATATTTAGGGATACCAATCAAAAAAACAGTGAACCCGAAAAAGCAATAGCCATAACAAACCATTTATTTCAAATTGGAAATGACTACCAGGTAGAATTTGTAACAGGCAGCAACGATTTATGTAGCGCTATTAAAATGTATTGGGATAAAGGCGCTCGTAAAAAGACTAATAATCAATGGTTTGAAACACAAGATTCGATAAGTTATTGGGAGGATTTTTCTATACAAAAAATTATGTATCCTAATATGACAAAATTTTTACCTTTTTATCTCGACGATAAAGGATTTATGCAAAATGATAAATCCTTTATGATTACAGGAAAGCATCTTTCTTATTTGACTGCATTTTTGAACTCGTCACTCTTCAAATATTGTTTTATTGATAACTTCCCTGAATTACAAGGAGGGACACGTGAATTAAGGAAAATATTTTTAGATAAAATTCCTGTATTGGAAATTGATAATGATTTAAACTCTAAATTTGAAATAATAGTTAGCAAAATTCAGGCAAACATAGATTCCTCTACTATTAAACAAATTCTATTACAATTAGATAAAATGATTTTTGACCTATATGAATTATCCGAGGAAGAGAGAACTGCAATAGGTTTTATTGAGATTCAATAAAACTGATTTCTTCATCACTTAACTCAAATAAATTGTACACCCTTTGATTTACTAAATTTTCCAAATAATCAGTGTTGATATTTTTGGACTTCTGAGTTTGAATTTCTTTTGCTAAATTAGTGAACAATTCCTCTGTTGTTGGGTCAATCCCCATCGGAACTCTTAGCTGCTCAATATATATTTTAATCCATCTTGTCGTGCCAACACCAGATGTTGCTGCAAGCTTATTAAAATACCATTTGCAGACATTTGAATTTAAATATGATACTAAATACTCTAATCTCTCACCGCTTATAAAAAAGATAGTATTATTTAATAAATAATTGTTTTTATCTAAACAAAAATTTGGATTGTTAGTTAATTCGATCCAGACTATTTTCGGTCTATAAAAATCCTCCATATAAGCACAGTTTCTTAGGTTATATGGAGTATCTCCTTTATCAGCTCTTTTGGCCAATTGAGGATAATAAAAATCTAAATGTTTTTTTACGATAGGATAATCATTTATATCTATTGCCTTTACACCCTTTTCTTTGATTCCATTATGAGTATTAATCAGCCATAAATCAGTTGCTTCATAAGCATATCTTTTTATATCTCTGCCACGTAAAATAGGTCGTATGATTTCGGCAGATTTTGGATCTTCTGCAATAAGCTCATCTTTCTTTTTTTTATCTATAATAAAGGCCTCATTATACCCAGTCAAAATTCCTCTGTAGATGTTAATATCCCACTCTTTAAGAGGTGTTCCTACAGCTTCAATTTTAGCTTTTATGCGTTGTTCGATATCACTTAATATCACCCAAGAGTCACTACTGGAAAAATTTACTTTTACTAAATTCTGTCTAAAATAATCGCTCATATAGATGTTATTTTAATAGTCTATGTTTATTTTAGACAGTTATAATATATTTTATACCATTATTGTATAAAATTTTAAACAAAAGAAATGATTTACGGATACATCAGAGTAAGCACAGACAAACAAACAGTAGAAAATCAGAGATTTGAAATCAATCATTTTTGTGACAAGCAACAAATTGTTGTGAACAAATGGATTGAAGAAACTATTTCAGGAGCAAAGAATGTTGATGAGAGAAAATTAGGAAAACTTTTAAAAAAAATGAAAAAAGGAGATGTTTTAATTTGCTCAGAATTATCCAGGCTTGGAAGAAATCTTCTGATGATTATGGGTGTACTTAATGAATGTATGAATCGTGACATTCAAGTTTGGACCATTAAAGACAATTATCGCTTAGGAAGTGATATTAATTCTAAAGTGTTGGCATTTGCATTTGGTTTATCAGCCGAAATTGAAAGAAACCTTATATCCCAGAGAACTAAAGAAGCATTAGCTCGAAAAAGAGCAGAAGGTGTAATTTTAGGCCGTCCTGTGGGTAGTAAATCTTCTAAGACAAAATTAACTGGTCAGGAAAAGAAGATTCAAGAATTGATTGAAAAGAAAGTTTCATATTCTGCAATAGGTAGGATTTTAGGTGTACATAGATTAACTGTTTCTAGTTTTGTAAAAGAAAGAATGAACTAATTACAACTACAAATTAAAATAAAAAAACAGAAGCCAAAAATAATTCGCTCCCCAATCCAACTGCTAAATTCTGTCAAGGTCAAGTCCTCCGGATTTGCAGAAAAACCTTGACAGAATGCCTCGCTCATTTTCAAAAGGCTTTCTTTTTTTCTTTTTTTTAGATTTTTTTTCTTCGTTTTCTTTTAGAAATATTTTAACTGAGAAATTTAAGGTGCAAAGAGAAGGACTAAATTCTTGGTTTTAACTTTAAAAAACTTGTTCAAATTTTTGGTCTTTTACTTGCAGATTTGAGCAGAAATTTTTAGCTTTACTACGTAAAATTTAAATTAGGATTTTACTACTTTTTTGCCAATGTCCTATTTAAGGCTATTCACAGAGATGCCACAGCGAAAATCTTATCCATAAATCGATTAGAAATGGGCACAAAATCCAATCACTTCACTTACCCGACAAGCAATGGTTTCCGAATGACAAATCGGCGCTAAAACAGCTCCTATAAGCAAAAATGTATGATTAAAGAATATTAATACCCCATTAGTGAATAATCTAGCAAATAGGCTATCCAAGCCTGAATATGGGAATTGAACTTTGGTTGCTAAAGTCAGATAACATCATAGTCGTTCAAAGTTGTTACAAAATGATAATCAATAAAACTTTTAGAAGCCTTGCATAATTCCAACAATTCTTCATTGCTATGGTATTCAAAATTAAAATCGTCAGGAACATCAATTGTATATTCCGTTAATATTTCTGTATCCAGAAGATCAATTGCCATCAGATCATTAAGTGAACTAAGCAGACTTTTTTCTTTCAGAAGAGGCATTTTCTGCGTGATAGAGTTTTTAAATTTATATAATATAATTGTTTTCATTTTTTATTTTTTACTTTTTCGAAAGTAATGAGCTGCATTCTAATAGATGAAAGATATTGCTTAAAGTCTTTCATTGTAATATTTTTCTCGTTCGGTGACATAAATAACGGAGTCTCATTTAGTAGAAAATACAATTCGGGATATAAAGACTGGATTTTAGCCGTTACATTGAAGATCTGTCCGGTAAGATTCTGCAAATTATCAGTTGATTTCATATCTTTCTATTTAAAAGAAACATAATAATATTAGAATAAAAAAGGACGGGGACTAAAAAAGTACCCGTCCCCTTTTGTATTAAAACCCCTTTAAACATATTGAGCTGTTTACCGGAGTTATAAACTCATTATGAAAGTTGAGTGTTATTAAGAATCTTAATAACCTCTTCACGGCTTTTGCTTAGTTTATTTTGTAATCTTCCTAACAATTCATTTTCTTTTCCTTTTTCAAGCACCAAATCTGAATCTTTAAGTTGTGAAAACTTTTCTTTTAACTGTTTTGATTGTTCTTTCCAATCTCCTGTAATTTTAAAAGCCTCATGAGCTTTATTGTGATTTGTATTCATAATTCGAATTTTTGTGTAACAGAATTATTACAATTCAAAGGTGATCTATTTTAATCTTATCCCGCTACACATTTCAATAATAAATTTACATATATCACACTTTTTTATAAGTCTTCCAAATTTTTCAACCGTTTTTGCTTCAGCTGTTTGTAGAAAGAAGGAGAAAGTCCAGTTATTTTTTTAAACTGGTTGGAAAGATGCGCAACACTGCTGTAATTGAGTTTATAAGAGATTTCAGTAAGATTGAGTTCATCATACAAAAGGAGCTCTTTTACCCTTTCCACTTTATTGATGATGATAAAATGCTGTAAAGTCATTCCTTTCACTTCAGAAAATGTATTGGCAAGGTAAGTGTAATCGTAACCAAGCTTTTCACTGATATAATCTGAGAAATTTTCTTTAGGAAGAGATTCGGAATAATGGATCATTTCTGTAACCGCACTTTTTATTTTTTCGATCAGAATGCTTTTTTTATCATCAAGTAATTCAAGTCCGGTTTTGAGGAGATTTTCTTTTAAAAACTGTCGCTGTTCATCTGTAATATCATCCAATATTTCTACAAGTCCTAAATCTACTACGGCATTTCTGATATTCAGTTTTTCAAGCTCCTGATGAACCACCATCTTGCAGCGCAGGCTTACCATATATTTTATATATAACTTCATAATCCTTACCGTATTTCGTGTTTGTCAATCTATATGTTGACAGCCATCCTTTCAAAGTTAGTCCTTTAAATTTTAATTACTGTGATTTATGTAACAAATTAAAAGACTATTACAAACCTTTCTTTTTTTAATAGATGACCTTTACATATAATAAAAATATTTTAAAATGTCAAAAGAAAAGGATACAAAGAAGAAAACAGATAAAACACCTGCGGCAAAATCATTAAAAGAGAAGCGGGAAGCCAAACAAAATAAAAGGAAAGACAAAGAAAATGAAAGTCGCAACGCAACAACCTAAATGGTAGAAATAAAAAAAGAAGGAATTATACTCAGAAAAACCAATTTAAGTTTTGAAAACGAAGGAGTTTTGAATCCTGCTATTATTAAGGAAAACGGCAAAATACATTTATTTTACCGCGCTGTTGCTAAAGGTAATTTTTCAACTGTCGGGCATTGCCTATTATCAGATCCGCTTACGGTAGAGAAACGGTCAGATTCACCCATTATTGTTCCTGAATCTGATTACGAAAAACACGGTGTAGAAGATCCTCGAATTGTAAAAATAGATGATTTGTTTTATCTTACTTACACCAGTTATGATGGCATCAATGCTTTAGGAACATTAACGACTTCAAAAGATCTCAAATCCTGGAAAAATAAGGAAATTATTGTTCCAAAAATTTCTTATGAAGAGTTTAAGCTTTTATCAGAATCAGAGGATTTAATCCCGGATAAATATAGAAGATACAACGAATTTCAAACCAATCATCCTGACAGCGATCCTTTTTTTTTGTGGGATAAAAATCTGATTTTCTTCCCAAGAAAAATAAACGATAAATTTTATTTCCTTCACAGAATAAGGCCTGAAATTCAGATTGTCAGCATAAAAAATATTGAAGACTTGAATTCTGATTTCTGGCAGGATTACTTTTCACATTTTAAAGACCATGTTCTTTTATCTCCAAAATACGATCACGAATCAAGTTATATCGGAGGTGGATGTCCGCCAATAGAAACAGAATACGGCTGGTTGATGATTTATCACGGTGTTTATGACACCATTAACGGTTATGTTTACAACGCCTGTGCAGCTTTACTGAACCTTGAAAATCCGGAAAAAGAAATTTCCAGACTTCCTTATCCGCTTTTCAAACCCGAAAAAAAATGGGAACTCAAGGGTGAGGTTAACAATGTATGTTTCCCGACAGGAACCATTATAGAAAATGACTCACTCTATATTTATTATGGGGCTGCAGACGAAAGGATAGCTGTTGCATCACTCAGTATTTCAAAATTATTAAAAGAACTGATGATGTTTGCGGTTTAAAGATAATCATCAGATTATCAAATTTGAAAATGAAAATAAAATGAAAAAAAATATTAATTCAGACGTGGAGGACAAAGCAATTAGACAATCTTATAACGGCATAAAACACAAAACCTACGATAAAAAAGAGATTGTCTTTGTAAGTACTTTTCCTCCAAAGGTATGCGGAATCGCCACTTATACCCAAGATCTCATAAAATCTCTTCAGGCAAAGTTCGGAGAATCTTTCAAATTAACCATTTGTCCGATGGAAACAGAAGAGGAAAATTATGAATATCAAGAATTTAACGAGTATAAATTAAATATCTCGGACGCCGTTTCCTACTTGGAATTAGCTGCAAAAATCAACAAAAATAATGCTGTTGAGTTGGTAATGCTTCAGCATGAATTCGGATTTTTTAATGAAACCCAAAATGGTCTGTTACTTTTTCTCAAGAACTTAAAAAAAGATATTATTATCACTTTTCACACTGTTTTGCCAAATCCTGATAAAGAGCTGAAGGAAAAAGTGAAAGAAATCGCAGATTCTGCAAAATCTATTATCGTAATGACAAGTATTTCAGCGGACATTCTTTTGAACGATTATGACATTTATCCTGATAAAATTACGGTAATCCCTCACGGAACACACCTTTTGCCTTTCGTAGACAAAATTACTTTGAAAAAAAAGTATAATCTTAAAAATAAAAAAGTTCTTTCCACTTTCGGATTATTAGGTTCCGGAAAAAATATTGAAACGACACTGAAAGCCTTACCGGAAATCATTGCTAAAAACCCTGATGTTATTTTTTTAATTCTTGGCAAAACACATCCTGCATTAGTAAGGCATGAAGGCGAAAAATATCGTGACTTTTTGGAAGACCTTACCTGTACCCTTCATCTGGAAAACAACATCCGCTTTATCAATGATTATCTTCCACTCCAGGAATTATTAGAGTATCTCCAGCTTACCGATGTTTATCTTTTCACTTCAAAAGACAGAAACCAGGCAGTAAGCGGTACATTTTCCTATGCAATCAGCAGCGGATGCGCCATTGTTTCTACTCCAATTCCACATGCTTTGGAAGTTTTAAAGGAAGACACGGGAATTATTATTGATTTTGAAGCTCCGGAGCAGTTGTCTGTTGCGGTAAACAAATTATTAGAAAATGAAAGCAAACGGGAGGAGCTACGTCAGAAATCATTGGAAAAAATGGCTCCGACAGCGTGGGAAAATTCATCTATCTTACACGCTTTGTTATTTCAGAAACTAAGAAATAATAAAACAGAACTTAGTTATACTCTACCGGAAATCAATCTTGGGCATATTCAAAATATGACAACCGATTTTGGGATGATTCAGTTTTCAAAGATAAGCAAACCGGATATCAATTCAGGATATACGCTGGATGATAATTCACGGGCGATGATCGCTATTTGCAAGCATTTTCAAAGCAGTAGAAACAAAGCAGATATGCAATTGATTTTAATTTATTTAAACTTTATTAAATTTTGCCAGCATAAAGACGGGAGTTTCCTGAACTATGTAAATGAACAAAAACAATTCACTAATCAAAACTATGAAACTAATCTGGATGACTCCAATGGAAGAGCAATCTGGGCTTTAGGTTATTTGATTTCATTAAAAGAAATTTTGCCAAAGGAATTGTCTGAGAATGCGGAAAAAATCATTCAGAAAAATCTTGTCTGGGCAGAAAAAATTCATTCTACAAGAGCAATGGCTTTTATTATTAAAGGATTGTATTATCAAAACTCAGAAAACAACCTTCCTTTATTAAAAGAATTAGCAAATCGTCTGGTGAAAATGTATCAACATGAAGCAAAAGACGATTGGCATTGGTTTGAGAATTATCTGACCTACGGAAACAGCGTATTGCCGGAAGCTTTACTGTGTGCGTGGATTTCTACTAAGGATGAACTTTACAAGCAAATTGCTGAAGAGTCTTTCCAGTTTTTAATATCTAAAATTATGATTGATGACAGCATAAAAGTGATTTCCAATAAAGGCTGGCTGCAAAAAGAAAATACTGAAAATGTACCACCACCCATTGGTGGAGAGCAACCTATTGATGTTGCCTACACCGTTCTGGCTTTATCTTCATTTTATAAAACTTTTAAAGATGAAAAGTATTTGCAAATGATGCAGAATTCCTTCAATTGGTTTTTAGGAAAAAATCATTTGGATCAAATTATTTACAATCCTGCTACAGGTGGCTGTTACGACGGGCTCGAAGAAAAAAACGTAAACCTAAACCAAGGTGCAGAATCCACCATCAGTTATGTGATGGCAAGACTTTGTTTTGATTAATTAGAGATATCAATTTTTTAGGTTGACAGAAACTTCAACTATAAAAAATACTTGATAAAGATGATCTTTGGAATTCCTGTTTAATTTGACTTAATCGAACCAAATCATCTATAAAAGTGTTTGAAGATATGCTCGTCAAAGTCACAAACAGCCAAACGGCGCCATTTAAGACAAGTAGTGCAATTTTTCTCTTTCTAATTAATTTTAAATCTGATTCCCAAATTCATACTATCAAAGTTACTACTTAAAAATACTCCATTTGTAGATTTTTAGTTCATTTTCTTGATTTTACAAGTAGTTAGCAACTCATGTTTTACGTATATAAAACAATATAATCAAGATTGGTTTAACGAATATAGCTCATTTTATCGCAAATTTTTGCGCATCCAAGTTACATCATTAAGTATAGTACATAAATTCCAAGATTGAACAGTTATTTTAACATTATCTGAAGACAACGTGAATATTAACTACTTAATTAATTAAGTAGTTAAATAAACCTAATAAATTAATACTGGCATTTCACTTCTAATATTGTGACGGACATATTTAAGGACGCTGATTTAGATCATTTTTTTTCATATATTTACGTAAAAATTAGTGACTTATGGAGAAAAAAGTGGTGCTTATCCAGGATGATGAACAGATATTGGAAATTATGGATCACATCTTGAGCAATGAAGGATATGATGTAACACCATCATTAAACACCGATCCCATTGATGAGATTGACGATATCAATCCTGATGTTGTTATTGTTGATGAATTTATCAAAGGAGATAAAAGAGGAACAGAGGTGATTGAGGAATTAAAGTCAGATCCTACCACTGAAGACTTATCAGCTGTACTAACTTCTACCTCGCCCGAATTAGCTAAAAAAGCAGAACAATGCAAAGCTGATGACTATATTGAAAAACCTTTTGACATTGATCACCTGGTGGATGTCGTTAAAAAAAATACCTAAAACTCAAGGTGCTTGTTGATCTAGCTTTACTGCTGAAAGATTATATTTCAAGCTTCAGGCATATTAACATGGTTAGAAAATTAGCAAGAGTGAGCAGTAATCATGCTTTGATGGCAATAGATATTAATTAGAGTAATCCATCACAACAGATCTGTTGACTTAACGTAAGCATTATAATTCTTACATAATATTATCTTTAAACAAAGACGTTAAAAACGCTACGTAAATACCTTTCATTTTCACCGTTACTAAAATTATATTTAAAATAAATATTTGTCGCATAGTATTTGCATAACCCATTCCGCAGCATGCCATTTTTATCTGGCTCATATAAATAGTCCGTTGCGTAAGGTTCCAAAATTATGAAGACAATATTTATATTAGAAGATGAGGATAGCATCCGCGACCTACTGAATGTCTTTTTCAGTATTGAGGGTTACAATATCATAGAAGCTGCAGCTGTAAGCGATTTCAACAGATTGTATTCAACCGATAGGGTAGATCTTTTTATTTTGGATGTCAGGCTTCCTGACGGGTCCGGCATCGATGTGTGCAATATTCTAAAAAGTAATCCTATTGAGGCTCCTGTCCTTATGATGAGTGCACATGCAAAAACGTACGAAATTGAGAAGAAATGTCAACCTGATGCATTTATTTCCAAACCTTTTGATCTGGATGATCTTTTGGCCCGGGTTCATAGTTTCATAGGACCTGCTTAATCTTAAATAATACGATCAGCCGTCAGAATAGATTAATTTTACGTCCTGCTCAGAAGAATATTCGAGCATTCAGTATTTTAACAGATCCATGTTCCTTCATCTTTTTCAGAGTGTCGATGCATATTTCCAAGCTGATTCCGGATATTTCAGCGATTTCATGAACATTCAAATTGATTTCAAAGGAAAAAATTTCCTGATCTGTCTCTTCATATTTAAGAAACTGAAAGAGCTCTGTGATTCTGTCCGAGGGGCTTTTATTGAACTCTTTGCGATTTCTTTCCATTTGAATATACATCAGCTCGGAAATATACTTCATGATATGCCTCAGCATTCCTTCCTCAGACATTATCATCGACAGAAAGTCATCTTTCGGCATCATCAGGACCGTGCAGTCTGTAATGGCCAACATATCAAAAGGAAGCGGTAATCCAGCCAATATGAGGTAATTGGCATCACCACTACCTAAGATCTGACAGGTGATTCGATGACCTTCCTGGTCCTCCCTGACAAACTTGGCCAGACCACTGACAATCTGGAAATGATACTCCAACTCACTTCCTTTATTAAAAAGAAAGGTATCTCTGTTAAATGTTCTGAGCACGGCGCCGTGCGATCGCAGACATTTCTCGTCAATCATACTATATATTTACTGTTGATGAATGTAGACATTATCCCATCTTTATTTTATGATCTGCAGCATAAGAATCTTTTTTGGCGACTGGCTTTTACCATAGAATTACGGGACGATTGTAACAAAAAGGTAGATCAAAAATATTCCAAGTAGCACAAATCCCTGCATGATATTGGTCTTTCCGGTGGCCAGCGAAATCGTGATGATGAATAACGATAATCCCAGCAAAACGGTCGATTTGATATCGATTCCCAATGTCATCCGGATCCCGCTGATTACCGATATGACTGCAATGGCGGGAATGCTCAGTCCGATACTCGCCAAAGCAGAACCGAATGCCAGGTTCAGCGAGGTCTGTATCCGGTCATTTTTGGCTGCCCTGATTGCTGCAAGCGCTTCCGGGAGCAACACCACTCCCGCAATTATAACCCCAACTGCGGATTTTGGAGCACCAACGGCCACCACCAGATATTCAACATCCTTCGAGAGAAGCTTAGCCATCAGAACAACCACCCCCAGGCTGACGATCAACATGAAACTGCTGATGTACATCGTCTTTCCGGAAACTTTAATCTTAGCCTTATATTCCACAGTTCTTTCCTTCGCTTTGTCACTGGGCGATATAAAAAAGCTCCGATGCCTGATTGTCTGCACCATCGTAAATCCGAGATAAAGTGCCAGACATAACAATGCTATAAACAAAAGCTGAAAAGAGGTGTATTCGCCTCCTCCATGGCTTACTGTATAATTAGGCAAAATCAGAACGAACACCACCACTGCTGTAAGAGTGATCAGAGCCGTGCTTACACCTTTCAAAGTAAAGGTCTGCTCCCTGTATCTTATTGATCCGATAACAATACAGATCCCGATAATTCCGTTGAGAATCAGCATTACTGCCGCAAAAACAGTATCCCTTGCCAGGGTAATGGTTTCCAGTCCTTCTGCTCCCAGCATGATGGAAATGATCAGTCCCACCTCAATGACCGTAATAGCAAACGCAAGAAGAAGAGTACCAAACGGTTCACCGAGCCGATGTGCAAGTACTTCGGAGTGATATACTGCCGTGAGAACGCTTCCCAGTAACAATGCCGTTAGCAGGATCGAATAATAGCCTGATGAAAAAATGAAGCTCCCAAAGTAGAAGAGCCAAGATAAAACCGGCACAACAATCGTCCAATACCGTAAATATTTGTGTTGATTCATAAAGAAGAATGCAATTTAATTATGTGTATAGTACTACAGTTCGCTATCATACTAATAAGATAAATGATCAATACTCTGATAAAACCTTTATCTAAAGAGTTCTAATACAAAGACCTGAGAGTTTCTACCTGAATTGATAAAGAAACACCACATTGCCGGTATAGGCAGGTCTCAACTCATCCTTGATGACGAGTTTTGCACCAACTATAACCCTGACCATTCCCCGGAGGTCATTCACCGATCTGACAGTTGCCTGCAAAGAGACTTCAGAATTCACTTTCACCGGAATACCGAATCTCAGGTCTTCAATTCCGTAGTTGATCTCAAGGCTTACATTTTGCACCGAAGCAATCTGCTTCCACAGATAAGGAATCAGCGCAAGCGTAAGATATCCGTGAGCTATGGTTGATCCATAAGGACTTTCAATAGATGCCCTGTCGCTATCCACATGGGTCCACTGGTGATCCAGGGTGGCATCTGCAAACAGATCGATCTGCTTTTGGTCAATCGTATGCCAGGGCGAACTGCCTACTATGACGCCCTCCAATGACTTATATTCTTCGTAATTATTGATAATACGCATATATTTTCTGATTTAATAGTTCAATGGCAGCAGTATGATTTCCGTAAAAAGATAAAAAGCCTCTCGCAATATGCGGGAGGCCAGTAATACAATTAATATAATAAGTTACTATATCTATCAGATTATGCCAGTTTAACGTTGATAGCGCTTAAACCTCTATCTCCCTTCTGTACGTTGAAAACAACCTCGTCGTTCTCACGGATGCCTCTTGACTCAAGTCCTGAAGTATGTACAAAGATATCTGCGCCACCTTCTGATGGTGCGATGAAACCGAAGCCTTTCGCTTCGTTGAAAAATTTTACGGTGCCTTTTTGCATTGTAATAAAATTAAAAATTAATATAATGGGATCTGTACACTTTACAGATTTCATTTTTGTTATAAATGTTGATAAGAGGAAAACTTTCACTTCGACTAATCATGCTTTGCGTGGCTTTTGATACTAAGTGTAAGATATTTAAACATCTATGCCGGCAATATTGTTCATTTTTTAGGATCAAAGGAATCGTGATTCTCAATATCATTAAAAAATCGGATCTATAAACGGGGGAACTGTAGAAGCAAGACCGATCGGTGTCATTGGACCGGTTAAGCGAAGGCAGGAACCTTTCTTTATGAATACTTTGCAAATGTAGATCAATATTGCTTAAAATTAAAAAATATAAATAGTTGATTATCATTATTTTATTCGTACATTACGTGCACATAAGAATTATTTGCACAGTGCGGATGATCAAAAATTCCGTAAACATGCAGACCCTATCAACCATACCACAGACCTTACCTCAAACTACTGAAGAGCATTCTTCAACACAGGTTCGTATCGCTTATTTCATCATGGTACACCAACGACCTGAGGCTTTTAAAACCTTGATTGAAAAAATATATACCCGCGATCAGTTCTACCTGATCCATATTGACCGTAAGGCGAGCTCCGAAATAACAGAAGCCATCCAGAATTATGTCGTCCAATATCCGAATGTCTACATCCTGGAAAGCACAAATATCGTGTCAGGTGGCTTCAGCATGATCCAGGCGGAGCTTAACGCCATGGAATTTTTACTTAATGCCAGTAAGGATTGGGATTACCTGATCAACCTCAGCGGAGAGGACCTTCCCTTACGATCCCAAGACATTATCAGGCAGTTCCTGACGGCCAATGTAGGGAGAAACTATATTTTCTACTATGACCAGAAGTTTTACAGACCTGACACATTGCAAAGGATCCAGAATCATTTTACGGAACTCAGTCACAAGGTATCCTCACTGATATACAAGAGAGACTTTATGAGGAATGTTATTCCTTATATAGGCGGCAAATGGTTTATCTTTAGCCGTGATACCTGTTCCTTCCTGATCAACAATGAGAAGGTGATGGACTTTGAAGACTATTATCTCCACACCCTGCTTCCAGCGGAATCGTTCTTCCAGACGGTTTTAATGAATACCGATTTCCATGATATTATTGTGAACGATGACAAAAGAGCGACTTTTAATCCACCGCTGATAGGCAAAGACAATTATTATAACCAATTTCTGAAATTCCTGACGGAAAGTAATAGTCTCTTCGTTAACAAAGTAAATGATATCAATGATGAGCGGATAATGCAATCAATGAATAACAGTTATAACTTGCCACTGCCGGAAGTCAACGAAATCGAAAGAGAATTGAAAAGAAATGGACCCGGCAGCAATTAGTAGGTACTTACAAGCAACCATCTAGTATTCCATCATATTTCAGAAAATTTTATTTAACATTTCAAGACAGAATTCCCAATCGATGACTGGGGAATTTAGAAAAGAGGCCGTCTCACTTTTGAGACAGCCTCTTTCAGCAGAAAATTTAAATGATGAAACGCCGTCTCGTACTTTACCATTTACATTATCGTGGACTCATTATGTACAATTACTTAAAATTGAAAATGAAGATGAAAGAAACTTTTATGAAATAGAAGCTTCTCAAAACAATTGGAGCGTCAGAGAACTGGCCAGACAATATAATTCTGCAATTTATGAAAGATTAGCTCTTAGCATGGATAAAGAAGGCGTGAAACAATTAGCTCAAAAAGGGCAAATTATAGAAAAGCCCACAGACGTTCTAAAAAGTCATTATGTTTTGGAATTCTGGATTTGAAAGAAGATAGTCGCTATTCCGAAAGTGATTTGGAAACAGAAATCATCAATAAGCTGGAGCATTTTATATTAGAATTAGGTAAATGTTTCCTTTTTGAAGGCAGGCAACGGCGATTTGCTTTTGACGGTGACAGCTTTTTTGTGGATGGTTTTCTATAATCGGTTGATCAAATGTTTTGTTCTATTAGATTTAAAAATTGGAAGACTAACCCACCAAGATATTGGACAGATGCAGATGTATGTAAATTATTATGATAGAAAGATAAAGACGAAGGATGGAAATCCTACAATAGGAATCATTCTCTGTAAAGAGGAGAACAAAACAGTTATAGAATTTACACTTCCGGAAAACAATAAGACCATTTTTGCGAAAGAATACAAAGCTATACTTCCAAGTAAAGAAGAATTTAAAAAAACAAATTAGATAAACATCAATAAAAACCAAACCCATGTCACAAAAAATATTAACTCCTCATAAATCTCTGAATAAATCCTTTTTGAAACTTAAACCAAACAGAAATGATATTGAAAACTACAAATTAAAATAAAAAAATAGAAGCCAAAGATAATTCGCTTCCCAGTCCAACTGCTAAATTCTGTCAAGGTCAAGTCCTCCGGATTTTCAGAAAAAGTTTTTGCGTATAAAAATCTACGCAAAAACTTTTTCTGAAAAATCTTGACAGAATGCCACGCTCATTTTCAAAAGGCTTTCTTTTTTTCTTTTTTTTAATTTTTTTCTTCGTTTTCTTTTAGAAATATTTCAGTTGAGAAATTTCAGGCGAAAGAGAAGGATTAAATTTTTGATTTGAACTTTAAAAACTTGTTCAAATTTTGGTCTTTTTACTTGCAGATTTGAGCAGAAATTTTTAGTTTTACTACGTAAAATTTAAATTAGGATTTTACCATTTTTTTGCAAATGTCCTATTTAAGGCCATCCACAGAGATGCTACAGCGAAAATCTTATCAATAAAGCGATGAGGAATGGGCACAAAATCCCTCACTCTCCGCAAGTTGGGAAACCAAAATGAGCTAAAACGCTGTAAATATCAATGTTTACAGCGTTTTTTTATTTTAGGACAGTTATAAAAAAATCAAAATAGATCACGATTTATATGACCTATTTCTTGACCCATTCCGAAAATTACAAAAAATGGGTAAGGAGAAATCAAAGAAAACTTACCTCAAAGAAATTGCGAGATCTGTGGAATCAATAAAGATTTAATGTTTCATATCACAATACAAATGTTTGCCACCACCATTACTTTGACTAATGAGTTCCAATTGAAAGTGTAAGTAAAATGTTGGGCATACGAAGAAATAAACTTCATCTGTAGTTCCCAAATCTATATATTAGTAAAGAATCACACAAAATTTTGTATTTGGGATTTTAAATATGAAGACATGAATGCCATATTAGCCTTGGTACAAATAAAATATCAGCAAAATGGGATAAAATGTAAATAGAAACGCCCTCAAAAATTTCTTGTATTTGTTATGAGTTATTTTTTACCATATGTTAAATTATTTGCTTAAAATATGAAGTATCTTTAAGTTATGAAAGAATTTATTGATTATATTTTACAGTTTGGTGCTCTGAATAAACAGCAAACTGACCTTATCATAAGCAAAGCTACAACGATTGAACTCCGTAAAGACGAATATTTTTCCGAAGCGGGAAAAATACCTATGCAGGTTGGGTTTATTCTTAAGGGGGTGTTCCGTTTTTGCTATTACAACAATAATGGCGATGAAATAACACATTTCTTTATTGATGAAAACAATTTTGTCAGCGATTATCAAAAGTTTGAAACCCACTCGGTAGCTTCCGAATACATACAGGCGGTTACCGACTCTACCATGCTTGTCTTTTCAAGAAAAGATTGGGAAGATCTTCTCAATACAATAGTTGGGTGGGATTCAATTGTCTCTAAAATTTATAAAAAATGTTTACTGGAAACCATTGAAAGAAGGAGTCCGCTAGTATCGGAAGATGCGACTACCCGCTATTTATCTTTCATTGAAAAATTTCCGAACCTTGTCAATCGGATACCTCTTTCACAAGTGGCTTCTTACCTGGGAATAACTCAACAATCACTAAGCAGAATAAGAAAAAATATCAGGTAAATCACTTTTTACCATTTGGTAAACATTTTCTTTTGCGAGAAGTCGAAATTTGTATTATTAATTTAAAAGATAAAAAAATGGACAAAAAAGTAGTTTTAATTACAGGTACAAATAGTGGATTCGGATGGCTTACCGCCAATAGTGTTGCAGCTTTAGGGCATAAAGTTTATGCTACTATGAGGGATACAGACGGAAAAAATGCAGATAAGGCAAAAGCCCTGGCAGAGGTAGAAAATATAACTGTTTTGGATGTGGCCCTCACTGACCAGACAAGTATAAAAAATGCAATCGACACTATTATAGCTAAAGAAGGAACCATCGATATCCTGGTAAACAATGCTGGTATATCAATGTTTGGTGTGGCGGAAAGCGCTACTTCTGAGGATTTACAACGAATGATCGATGTCAATGTAATTGCTCCGTGGAGACTGATGAAACTGGTATTACCTTTTATGCGTAAACAATCGGAAGGTTTAATTATCAACGTTTCCAGCGGATGGGGTAGATTCTCAGCTCCTTTTTTTGCAATGTATGGTGCATCAAAATTTGCTCTTGAAGGTTTAAGCGAAAGTCTGCATTATGAATTGCGACCATTTGGGGTTGATGTAGCCATTATTCAGCCAGGCTCGTTTCCTACCGAGATGTCTCAAAAGGTTCAGTTTGGCTCGGACGCATCGGTTGCTGATGATTATAAAAAGATCGCTGATATTCCGGATAAAATATTTGGGGCAGTTGGTAAAATGTTTGAAGCGGCGAACCCTAATCCTCAGGAGGTTGCAGATGCAGTCGTAAACCTGATCAATTTACCAAAAGGGCAAAGACCGCTGAGAACAGTTGCTGACCCTACGACGGGCGAAATTGTAAGAGCTGCCAACAACGCTGTGGCTGTTGAATATGCAAATGTATTAAAAGCATTTGGAATGGAAGAGCTGCTGGCTTAAATCTGTTTTATAAATTTGAGTGATCATGCTATTATATGACATAGGGTTGTCCAAGAACTTTGTTATATAATAGCATGATTTACTTCAATATAGGAGCTTATTTTAAATTTTGAATTGTTTTTTTACTTAATATATATTTGTACGCAAAGAGCTTCTGTTGTAATGAGAATCTTATTGCACAGCAAAGAGGGTTTGGTCAAAACTTAGAAAAATTATTTAAGCTAACGAGTAGATATTTGTCTATTTTTTTTGTTGTCAAATATCATCTTTTAATTTATGATGTCTACTATAATTTTGTTTTATAATCGTATAAATACTCATATGCAAACAATCATTAAAAATTGGCCTGATGCATTTCTCCACGCGGAAGATAGGAGCTTGGTGATTACTTGTTGTCATCCGTTCTTTCTACTAAACTCTGTAGTCGCGAGTATGCATTGATAATAAATAATTTATATCTTTTTCAAGTAAGAGGGCAAGGCAAACATAAATAAAGAAATTCAGAAGCAAAAATTAATTGACAATAATTAAAGCAATACAAACAATGACTGACCCAAGATTTCCTATATTGACCCAAAAACAGATTAGCGTACTTAAAAATTCTGGTACTGTAATAACCTTTGAGAATGAAACCGAAGTTTTTAAAGCTGGTGATAGTGTATATGATTTTTATGTTGTTTTAGAAGGAAAAATATCCATAAAAGATCCGCTTAATAAAAATCAGGTATTGGCGACTCATGGGATTAATGAATTTACGGGTGATAATAGTATGTTATCAGACAGAAGTATACCATTTAGCGCATTTGCATCAAAAGGCAGTACCGTCCTGCAAATAACTCCTGCTGATCTTAAAGACATTATATCGAAGCACAGCGATATCTGTGATGTCATTTTAAGTGCTTTTATTCAAAGACAGGAAACTATGTTGAAAGAGTTTAATGGAGGCATTAAAGTGATCGGCTCTGAAAAATCTAAAGAAACGTATGCTTTACGCGATTTCATGGAGAAAAACCATATTTGGCATTCGTTCCTGGATACAGATACATCTGAAGAAGCACAACAGTTATTAGAGAATTTCAGCTTGCAGTCAGAAGATCTACCGATCCTTGTAAATATTACCGGTGAAATTTCGAAGAAGCCCACTCTTGCAGAATTGGCCAAACAAACGGGTGTATTAATTGAATTTGGAGACGAAATATTTGATGTGTTGGTTGTAGGAGCCGGGCCATCAGGATTAGCCGCAAGTGTTTATGCAGCCTCGGAAGGATTATCAGTCATCACAATTGATGGTAACGCTCCGGGAGGACAAGCCGGAAAAAGCTCAAAAATAGAGAACTATCTGGGTTTTCCGACGGGTATTTCTGGAAATGACCTTGCTAATAAAGCATACATTCAAGCGCAGAAATTTGGATGTACGATATCTATTCCCCAAAAGGCAGAAAAAGTGGAATATACTGGAAGCTACTTCACGTTATGTGTATCAAATGGTAAAAATATTAAGGCGAAATCCATCATTGCAGCAACCGGTGCTAATTACACACGATTACCGGTAGATAACATCGAAAAGTTTGAAGGCAGCGGAGTTTTTTATTCTGCTACCGGAATGAACGCCTCAGCTTGTAAAAATGAATTGGCAGGAGTGATTGGAGGTGGAAATTCTGCGGGGCAGGCTGCGTTGTTTTTAGCAGATCATGCTCATGAGGTTCATGTGATTATTCGTGGTGATGATCTGGGAGCTAAAATGAGTGATTATCTGGTTCAAAGAATTTATACAACCCCGAATATTATTGTTCACAAGAATAGCAATATTATTCAGCTTAACGGGACGCATTATTTAGAATCTGTGGTATTGGATACAGATGGGAAAACGAAGGTAATAGGAATTTCGAATTTATTCACTTTTATCGGGGCAAAGCCTTGTACAGACTGGTTGAACGGAATTGTTTCAATGGATGATAGGGGATTTATTTATACAGGTGCGGATGTCGCTGAAGCAGAAATGGCTGATTCTTTAATTTATAAAAAAAGAAAACCACAATCTCTGGAGACAAGTATTCCTGGCTTTTATGCAGTTGGCGACGTTCGGAAAGGTTCTGTAAAAAGAGTAGCCTCTGCAGTAGGTGAAGGTTCTATGGCAATCAGCCAGGTTCATCAATACTTGGCCGAATTAAAAATGAATGATTAAGTTCAAATGCAAAAAAGCTGAAAATTTCTTCCTCTTATGATTGTTTATGCAAAACTTTATAAATTACGTCGCTCTTTATTATTTAAATAAAAATACTGGTAACCTAGGAGTAACCAAGAGAAGATAAACATTTAAAAAATTCACTGGTATAATAGAAAAATTATACGCAAACGGTAATTTATAATATAAATAACAGCAATTTATATACGTCCTCAACACTTGAAAGTGTTGAGGGCTTTTCTATTTAATCCGAATGAATAAACCGTGTAGTGATTTTACTACATGAACCTCCATTTTCCACTACAAAGAAAATTTTACAGCCGCTGTAGATTTGCAGTATACAAAAAGAGAATAATTAAATAAAAATAAAAATAAATAATACGATCATGACAAAACAAATCGCAATCGCAGCCTTAACTATCGGAGCCATCATATTAGGAACTAATAATGCTCAGGCTCAAAATACAACTGCAACCACAACCGTAAACATTACTCTGAACGATGTAATCTCTATCGATGCAGGAAGTACAGCAATCGGGAATACGGTTGACTTTAACTATGTTACTGCAGCAGATTATAACTCTGATCAGACGATTACCAAAGCCAACTCTCTGAAAGTTACTTCAACGAAGAACTTTAACGTAAAAGTAAAAGCAGGAGGAGCTAATTTCATGAATGGAACCAACTTAATCCCTGTCAATGTTTTGACCATCAAAGCATCTACAGCTGCCGGAACAATGGGCGGAACAAAAACTCCTGTCGTTTTATCTGCAGCAGATCAAACCTTAGTATCAAACGCTCCGCTTGGAAGTGCATTAACACTGAATTTGGACTACACGATTCCTGCGACAAAATCATCATCTTCTGATATTTTAGGTAAACCAGCCGGAACTTATACACAAACAGTAACTTATACAGCGACTGCTTTATAAATAAATTTTTTTCATATAATATTTTGTGATTGGTGTTTCGAAGGCTTCCCACGGGAGGCCTTTGATTTTGTATGTAGTTCTTTTTAAAAGGTGATTTTAAAGATTAAAATTAATAATAATCTCAAAAAATGATTGTTAACATATTGTAGAACTTTTGTATATTTAAAACAACTACCTCACAAAACGATTATGATTATAGGATTAGACATTGGTACTTCTTCTACAAAGGCCGTTGCATTTGACCTGGAAGGCAACGTTTTGGCAACACAAAGTATATCTTATCCTATACTGAATCCTCTGGAAGGACATTACGAACAGGATCCTGAAGTTATTTATAGAGCCTGTATTGATTCCGTTGCGCGTGTGATGATTGAGTTACAGGATATTAATAATATGCTGCAACCTATGTGTATTTCGGTTAGCAGTGCCATGCACGGATTAATAGCTGTCGACAAATTGGGCAAGCCACTCACAAATTGTATCATTTGGGCTGACCGGAGAAGTGAAGATATAGCTGTTGAATTGAAGGCAAATGAAAAAGGACAACTATTGTATCAACAGACTGGAACGCCCATTCATCCCATGTCTTTGCTTTGCAAATTAATATGGATAAGGTCCTATGATGAAAAAGTGTTCGTTCAATCCCATAAATTCATTGGCATTAAGGAATTCCTTTTTTACCGACTCTTTGGTGTCTATTTGGTTGACCATTCCATTGCATCGGCTACGGGACTATTTGACATACGCCAATTAACATGGTCGGACTTAGCATTGAATTTAGCGGGAATCTCTGCCGAACAACTATCGATGCCTGTACCTGTTGATCATATTTCAAGATTGCTCGATCCAGACATCGCAGCCTCTATGCACATCCCTGAAGGTACCTTATTTGTTATTGGCGGTAGCGATGGTTGTCTGGCCAATTTGGGAGTTGGGGCTGTGGAACCGGGAGTGGCTTCTGTAACTGTTGGCACCAGCGGAGCTATACGGGTAACCAGTCCTCTGCCAAACCCGGAGAAAAAGCAACGGTTATTTAGCTATCTTCTTAGACCGAATGAATATATAATTGGAGGAGCTGTTAATAATGGGGGTGTTTTGCGGAACTGGTTTCGAGATACCTTCTTAAACGAATCGATCAAAAAAATACAGGATAATGATGTTACCGCTTTATTAAACGAAATGATAGATTCCATTGATCCTGGATCAGAAGGATTGATTTTCTTGCCCTATTTAACTGGTGAACGAGCTCCGCACTGGAATTCCAATGCAAAAGGCGTTTATTTTGGAATACAGTTGCAACACACCAGGGCCCACTTCGCTCGTGCAATGATGGAGGGCATGCTGTTCGCAATCTATAGCGTGGGAATTGCGTTGGAGGAAAACACCGGCCCAATTCACAAAATATATGCAAGTGGCGGTTTAGCACGTTCTCAGAATCTGGTTCAAATGTTAGCAGATATTTTTAACAAGCCTGTTTTCATTAAAAACACAGTAGAAAGCTCTGCATGGGGAGCGGCACTAATAGGTATGGAAGCATTAGGAATTGAGCGTAAGCAGCCTATCATAGAACAGGCGGTATCGGATGTGACAGATAATGCTGAAAAATTTTATATGCCAAGTGGGGAAAATCATGCGGTCTATTTAAGAAATTTTGAACAATTTCAGCGACTTTATCATAAGCTGGAAGACGAGTTTTAATTATATCAATCACTATGCCTTTATTAATTATCATATTTGGAGTGGTTATGCTGCTCATTTTAGTAACTGTAATCAGACTAAACACTGTATTTTCCTTGCTTATAACATCGATAGCCGTGGGCTTTGCCATGCAAATGAGCGTTGTGGAAATCCTTAAATCTGTAGAGACAGGAGCAAGTAGTACTATGGGACAATTGGGACTTTTGTTGGCCTTTGGATCTGTTCTTGGAAAACTGATGACAGAAGGCGGTGCTGCAGAGCGCATTACAATGGTATTGACAGACGTATTTGGCAAAAAGAATTTACCGTGGGCAATGGTGCTTACGGGCTTTTTAGTAGGCATACCGTTATTTTACAATGTTGGATTTATCGTATTGGTGCCATTTGTTTTTATGGTTTGTGCGTCTAACAGATTGCCTATGCTGTATGTAGCCATTCCGCTATTAGCAGCGCTGTCCGTAACGCATGGTTATCTGCCTCCCCATCCTGGAGCTACGGCCATAGCGCTTTCCTTTAAAGCTGACATTGGCTTGACGATGGTTTATGGTATTGTAGTGGCAATTCCTGCAATCATTATTGGCGGGCCGTTATTTGGACGAACGCTTAAAGGCATCGCAACCAACCCGCCCCCGGAATTATTTCCTCAAAAACGTCAGGATGATGAAGGAAGACTTCCCGGGTTTGGAATTAGTCTGTTCACAGGCCTGTTTCCAATATTGCTGATAGCGTTGGGTTCTTTTTCTTATTTGATATTGCCGGAAGGCTCATTTGGGCTGATAGCCCTACAGTTTCTGGGAGATCCTGTTATTGCTTTAATGATTGCATCCCTATTGGCTATGTACACGATGGGGATTCGGCAAGGTAAAAGCTTAAAGCAACAGTCGGAAAGTGTGGAAGAAGCCTTCCGTGGCATAACTATGATCCTTTTTATTATTGCAGCATCCGGCGTTTTCAAGCAGATACTAGTGGATAGTGGCGTAGCTGGCTATATAGCAAATTTGACAAACAATCTCAGTCTGTCGCCGCTGGTACTTGCGTGGTCTATCGCAGCGATTATTCGCATGGTTATAGGCTCAGCTAGTGTTGCCGGGCTTACGGCGGCTGGTATTATGCTGCCTATAGTACAGTCTGGCGGGGTTACTCCGGAATTAATGGTGTTGGCAACTGGTGCGGGCAGTCTGATGTTCTCACATGTTAATGATCCGGGTTTTTGGATGTTTAAATCTTATTTTGGAGTTAGTATAAAGGATACTTTTCGCTCTTGGACGCTTATGGAAACCCTAGTGTCCATTACTGGATTAGCTGGCGTGTTAGTATTACAATGGCTGGGAGTTTAATAATCAATGGTTTCTATTGCCGACGGATTAAAATTGAATCTGGATACTGATCTTTTCAATCTTTAATTCGCGAATTGGCTTAGGGTATACGACTCTGAATAAGACATTAATTCGCGAAATGAGAAATAGTAATAAATGAAAACAGCTTATATTGACAGCACAGAGCTATGTATGGTAGTATAGATAACGTGTATAAAAGGAATTATCTTGTCTTGAGTAATTCTTCTCGAAGAAATGGAAGTTGCACCACTGGAAAGCGCAAAGATAAAAGTTAGCGGAAGACAAAAAACAATAAAAACATAAAAATGACACGAATTGAAGAGTTTATAAATAAGATTACAACCATTTTAAAATCTTGCCAACTCAAACTGAATCTCTATTTCTGTGACAGAAAATAATATGACAACTTATTACGGATTAAAAAATGAGAAGCAGAAATTTCTTATCCAAAGAATAAAACATGAGCATTTGAAATAGGCTCTGTTATTAAGTCTTTTATAGGAATGTTAATACAATCATCAGCAAAATCCTAACAACATTATTTTATTTATTTCAAATAATTTTTAGATATAGACAGTAAAATCTATCATTGTAATAATACCATCTATTTATAGTAATGTTGTAAATAAATATTCTTTATATTTGTCTTAATGAGATTCCTGAGATTGATACTAAGCATTGTAGACGGAGCTGTAATCATTGTTGAAGCCACTTTACATCATTTAGGTTTAAGAAAAACAAATAAGATTCTTACTCAATCTGAAATGGATGAAGAAGTATTTATTTGTTCATACTATTAAAATAATTTTAGAAAAATAAATTCAAAAAAAGTCTTTAAACGATCATGTTTAAAGACTTTTTTTGAATAATCATACCAGATTATGTAAAACCAGGTATGATAAAAATAATATAAAAATTGTATTAATAATTAGCGCTTATACCCAGGGAAAAACCGGCACTTTCAGGTACAAACCTGCATACACCGCCTACACACAGAAGTCCTCCTCGCTGTCTGCCATAAGAAGCCTGAATTCTTGTGCTGTTTTTTCTGAAAACTAATCCTCCGGTATAATAATGAATTTGTTTTTCTTTTTCAGGATTACCGTAGTTATAAAGATCATTTATAAATATAGACCAGTGTTTCTTAAAGTTATATTCTGCCAGACCTGCGAGCCAGTTGCCGTGATAGCCATCTGCCCACTGGTGCTGTAGTTCCAGTTTTACAGAGCTTTTACTGAATTTATAAATATTATCCAGGACTACAGTCTGGGCTTTCACCTGGCCTGTTGTTTCTTCAGTTCGATACGTATTGTAATACTGGTTTATGAGAACCAATGCAACTTTCCAGTTCTCTTTCAGGCGTGTTCTGATATCTAAACTTTGATCAGAATAGTATTTTTCGCCTAATTTTAAGAATTCGGTTTCATAATCATTTTCGTCATTGATATATGAGCGGTATTTGCCTTTCAGTCCGTACCAATTAGAAATATTCAACGTTAGATCCGTTCCGTATTTTCCTCCCAGAAGAGTTCCTTTTTTTATTTTATAGAAAATATCAAACTGGGAACCTATTTCTCCTGCCTTTTTTTGTGAAAGGAAGGTAAGTTGGGGTTGAGCCTGGTAAACGTATATGTTGGCTAAGCTGTAGTCAAACTGTTTAGTAAGGGCAGGAACATAGTTCAGGATTGCATTGTTATAAATATTTCCGATCTGGTCTCTTTGTGAGTAGAGATTGAAATTTTCCAGCCTTCTGAAATTCGCAATAATTCCAAAATTATTGGTGGCATAGGAAAGATTCAAATAATAAGCATTCCCCGAAAAGATATTATTAGGATCTAATGTAGTTACCTGCTTTATATTATCTTTGGTTTTGTAGAGATATTCAAATTCCAGGGCAAATTTTGAATATTCCAGCTTTATCCGGCTGCCATAAACACTTACATTTTTAGGGTACAGTATGTTTGTTTTGTTATCCTCATTTTTACTGACATAGCTAAAGCCGACACTTGACCTCAGTTTTTTCATTTTCATAAGGGAATCCAACCTTACTTCAGCATCTAATCCTCCAATAAGTCCGTCCGTTAAGCCAAATCCGGATCTTTGTTTTCCAAAAAGGCCTTTTAATGTGACAATCTGGTAGGGATCTGTATATTTTATTCTTCCTCCTAAAAGAGAATTTGCAATTCCAAGCTGCTTATCTTCCCAAAGACGCAGGGCCAGTCCGCTTCCGAATTGTTCATAAAAATGTCCTACAGTTGCATCTATCCCGGATTTTTCATTAGAATAATTAATATAATAAGTGCCCAGGTTTGTTTTTTTGAAAGCAGGATTATAGTTCAGGAGAGCTTCTGGCTCATAAGCTTCCAGCTGGGCCCCAAAAGTGAAATCTTTTATTTTATAGCTGGCATTCAGATAGTTATTTGATCTGAATCTTTGAGCCGCTTCTTTTTCGGTAAGCTTTACTTTTTTATCATCAATATAATACTGGGAATTGGATTCCAGATTAACGGTAAGCTGGGAAAATATTTTAACACTGGAAAGTAACAGGATTACGGTAGTTAATTTATTCTGCATTAGGAAAAAAATCAATTATTTCTGTTACATTCTTTAATTTTCGAAATCAGTTCTTCTTCATCTCCTGCAGAATATCCCACGTGAGAATAAACAATTTTTCCTTTATGAACCAGAACTGTGTATGGAATACTGTTGATATTTAATGCTCTTTTTAATGATTGGTTAGGATCCAGCAATATGTCATAAGACCATCCTTTGCTTTTTACTACGGTTTTTACTTTGGAAGTAGTACGCGCATCATCTGTAGATATTGCATACATTTTAAATTTGGTTTCTTTTTTCCAGTCATCATACTTGTCATTAATGGTGTTAAGTTCTTCCATGCAGGGTAAGCACCATGTGGCCCAAAAGCTCATTACTACGGGTTCTGAAGATTCAATTTTTGAAACATTTAATTTTTCTCCGGTCAGATTGCTCAGAGAAACATTAGGCAACTGCTGAGAAGAATAAAAGTTAAGAGATAACAGCAGTGCTACTGATAATATTATTTTCATCACGTAAAATTTTATTTTTCAAATATACATACAATTTGTTATTAAATATTAAATAAAAATATATATTTGCAATATTATATATAATTATTAGTGGCTTATATTAGTTTTTTCACAATAATAAAAAGTTATTTTTTAACCATTTGATTTATTTGAATTTAATAAATATTAACAAATCGAAATTTCAATTAAAAATTTTATACGAACATGAAAAAAAGCTTATTATTTCTTTGTAGTGTGATTTTTATGCTTTCGTTCCTCCTTTGCTGTAGGGGAAACGAAAGTGATGAAGGGAACACAACAGTGACTTATCTATCTATCGCTTCCGAAGGTGGGAATGAAAAACTACTGGGAAAAACATTCACTTTTAAGGTGAAGGATAATCTTAGCAATGATGTAACCTCTGAAAGTAAAATATATGTTAATGACCAGCTTATATCCGGAAATACGTACACTCCCCAGCAAAAGGGAACATATAGGTGTAAAAGCTACTTATAATAATTACCGATAAATCCTATCGCTGTAAATGTAGTTGTAAATGAGGGAGTTGCGTTTAAGCATAGAATCTTATATGAAGATTTCACAGGAACATGGTGCGGCTACTGTACAATAGCGCTGGCAAGGCATGATAATTTATCTTTGCAAACGGAAGACTACGTTTTCATAGGCATTCACGGACCGGAAGGAACTACTGATCCCTGGGCAAATTCCACAAGCACAGAATTGGAAGTTTTAAAAAACATTTCAGAATGGCCAGGTATGTTTATAAACCGTAATGTCCTTTGGCCGTACGATTCCAATTACACAGACATGTCTCTGCCACTCAGTCAGCTAAAAGCTTACAGCAGAATAGGGATAAAAATGAACTCCACTGTTTCCGGAAACACGGTAAATATTGAAACAAAAACTTTCTTCACTGAAAATCTTAATAATCTTAAAATTGCGGCCTTCATTGTTGAAGATGGTTTGGTCCATAACCAAAAGAATTATATCGGAGCACTTTATGGCGGGGCGAGCACCATTTATAATTACACCCATCATAATGTTCTTAGGAATAAACTAACAGGTTCTGTAACCGGAGATCCTATTCCGGATTCACAAACAGTGATTTCAAATGAATACACAAAATCTTTCCAATACAATATTCCGGCAGGCTTTAATGCAGGTAATCTGAAAGTAATCGTGATGATACTGGATGGAAGTGGGGGCGTATTAAACGTAAGGGAAGAAAAAATAGGAACTGGTAACAATTATGAATTTTTATAAATTATTTTAACAATTAAAATTAAACAAATGAAAAAGATTTTATTTCTTTTGAGTATTCTTATATTTGGAGTACATCATGCACAGACTTACTATAGTCAGAATTTCAATACAGCCGGCCTTAACGGATGGACAAGTACAGATTTGGATGGAGATACTTATCAGTGGAGTACTATAAATGCTTCAAGTCTAAATTCTAATTTAGGTAAAGGATCTTTGATTTCATATTCTTACATCAATAATACTCCGGTAACACCTAATAACCTTATTACATCACCGTTAATCAACTTAGGAACTGTAACTGCATCCACTGTTTCTTTAAAGTATGACTTGGCAACAAACAGTAATTATCCTGCTGAAAAATATTCCGTTTATGTTACTACTACTAACAGCTCAGGAGCAATTGTAACTTCTACTCCTGTTTTCACAGAAACAGTTGCAATAGGTGGGTATCAGAATAGAGTTATTGATCTTACCCCTTATATCGGACAGCAGGTCTATATCTCATTCAGGCATTATGACTGCTACGATCAATATTATTTAATTGTAGATAATATTGAAGTAAAAACTATTGCAGCTAAGGATGTAGCCCTTAAAAAAATATCTTTAGATAAATACGGACTAATTAATACTGATTATACCCTTAAAGCAACCGTAAAAAATAATGGTTCTGAAACACTTAATAATATCACTATGAACTGGAATGACGGAACTACAGATCATATTGCTACAATTCCTTTATCTACTCCTATAGCATCTGGACAGGAAGGGATTATAAATCATTCTATTTCTGTAAACTACCCGTCAGTTGTAGAGAAAAATATAAATGCGACCATCACACAGGTAAATGGTGCGCCAGATATAACCCCGGCAGATAACAGCCTTAGTACAAAATTCAAAACTGTAAGCCAGAATTCTCCTAAAAAAGTGCTGATAGAAGAAGGTACAGGAACATGGTGTGGATGGTGCCCGAGAGGTACAGTAGCCATGAACTATATGGAGACCAACTATCATGATAATTTTGTAGGAATTGCGGTGCATAATGGTGACCCTATGGTAGTTGCAGAGTATGATAACGGAGCAGATATAAGCGGTTTCCCTGGAATGAATGTAGACAGAGTACTTTTAGGTGAAAGTGTAGATACCAACAATATGGTTTCTAAGGTTAATGCAAGAAAAAACCTTGTAGTTCCTGCTGAGCTTAATGCTTCGGGTACCTTAGCAGGGAATTCACTTACATTTAATGCATCAGCAACATTCAGAACATTCTTTAATAATGCTAATTTTAGGCTTGCTGTTGTCTTGATGGAAGATGATGTTACTGGTACTGCCAGTGGTTATGGCCAAACTAATTATTATGCAGGTGGAGGAAATGGCCCGATGGGAGGTTTTGAAAGCTTGCCCAATCCGGTTCCTGCTTCACAAATGCAGTATGATCACGTAGCAAGAATGCTCTTGGGAGGTTATAGCGGTCAGGCAGGATCAGTACCTGCCACTATTACAGACGGGCAGGTTGCAAGCTATACGTTCACAGCTACAATTCCTTCAGGATATAACACCAGCAAGCTAAAAGCTGTATTGCTTCTGCTGGATGCAACTACCGGTGAGGTGGTAAATGCACGTTCTTTTGTATTGGGAACTTTAGGTACATCTGATATTAAAACCAATGAAAACTATCTTACAATCTATCCTAATCCGGCTGCAGACTACATTAAAGTACAGGCAAATCATAGTGTGGACCTTGCGTTTTATGATGCTTCTGGAAGACTTGTTTTAGAAAAATCCAATGTTTCTCCGGATACGGCAGTTTCTGTTCAGGGATTAGCTAAAGGAAATTATATTGTCTCTATTAAAGAGAAAAATTCAAAGCCTAAAACTCAAAAATTAATCATAAAGTAACACAACCTACATCAGGGAAGCTCAAATCTTTTTGGGTTTTCCTGATTTTTAAATATTTAAACCTATGAAAAAAATTAGTTTCTTATTATTATGTTCATTGATGTCTTCATGGAGCCAGGCCCAGATTGCTTTGGCAAAAGATGACGGCACCCCGATTGCAGACGGGCAGGTATTCACTTACAATACAACAGATGAAAATATTGCAACCCTGCATTATAAGATCAAAAATACATCTGCTTCACCTATTAAGGTGAGGATTAAAATCATGAGCATTCAGAATGCTACGGGAAGCAGCTTCCAGTTCTGCTATCTGAGCACCTGTCTGCCTTCGGTAGCTTTAAATGCAGTATACCCGTCAAATTCAAGTTCGCCGATTACTATTGCAGCCAATTCAGAAACGCCGTCTACGGGCTACAATATGTGGAATTCCAATCCGGGAAGCGGTACATTTCCTATTGATTATGTTATAAAGTACTATCTGGTAAATAACGGTAATACAGAATATGGTACACCCGTTACCATTACTTACAGGTACGATCCCAATGCAGTTTTGGGCGTAAATGAATTACAAAATAATAAAGATGCCTTCGCAAGCATTCCTACAACTCTTGTAAACAGCAGTCTGCAGGTCACGTCCAGGGAAAATGTTTCATATACTTTGCATAACATGGAAGGCCGCTCTTTATTAGCAGGAAACCTTAAAAAAGGAAGCGAGGAAATAAATGTATCCAGCTTAAGTACCGGAAACTATATTGTGACACTTAAAAATTTCCAGGGGAAAACTATGGTAAAGAAGATTACTAAAAAATAATTTTGGTTATTTGAGATTTACAAAGGAATAAATTCATTGGGTAAATTCTCAAAATTTTAATTAAAGTAAAATGAAATTTAAAAGCTGGTTTTTATTAGTTCTGTTGTTTTTAGGAGCAGGAATTAATGCACAAATCAAAAATCCTGTAAAATTTAAATTTACAATCAACGATTTAGGAAATAATCAGTACGAAGCAGTGCTGAATACCACCATGGAAAACGGATGGCATATCTACTCCAAAGACCTTCCTGAAGATACCGGAATTCCTACAGAATATAAAGTTTCCGGGAAAAATATCGAACTGATTGGGAAATTCACCGAAGTTGGTAAAAAACATGAAGAATTCTCTGAAGCTTTCGGGGGTAAGATTATTTATTACTCCAATTCGGCAGGATTTAAGCAGAAATTTAAGCTGAAGGACGCAGCAAAACCAGGAGATGTGGTTGCTGAAATCACTTACCAGACCTGCGACGACAGGGTTTGCCTGGCTCCAAACACCCTGGAATTCAACAAGCAGGTAACTCCAAAAGGCACAGAAGAAACTCCAGCCGATGAAAAAACAGAACCTGCAAAAGATTCCGCAGCCAGTCCTGCAGCAGCTGAAACAAGAGCTGTAAATCAGGTAAAAACAGAAAATACAGCCACAGCAGCCTCAAAGCTTGACCCAAAACAATTAAAAATAGAATCCATCAATTTCCAGAAACCACTGACTGACTGCGGAACTGCAGCAGCCAAAGTGGATGAAAATTATTGGACTTATTTATTCCTTGGATTCATCGGAGGATTAATTGCACTGCTTACCCCGTGCGTTTTCCCGATGATTCCCCTTACCGTTTCCTTCTTTACAAAAGGGAATAAAAACAAGGCAAAAGGAAAAAGAGATGCGCTCATTTATGGATTTTTTATCCTTTTAATTTTTGTGCTGCTGAGTATTCCTTTCCATATTATTGATGGAATTGCAGGGAATATTTTTAATGAAATTTCCACCAGCGTATGGCTGA
>NZ_AUMT01000002.1 GCF_000430825.1 Chryseobacterium daeguense DSM 19388
CTTACCCCTCTCTCTTGGAGAAGATGCCTACCGCCTTTTTTAAGATATCACGTTCAAGCTTTGTTTCTTCCAGTTCTTTGCGAAGTCTCAATAACTCTTCCCTTATTGGATCAGAGGATATTTGTTTTTCCTTGCTAAGTTTACCTTCTTTGTGAAGTTTTCGCCAATTAACGAGACTTTCTTTACAGATCCCAAATTCTTCAGCTACCGAGGATACATTGCCTCGCTGCTCACTTAAAGATACTGCTTGGATCTTAAACTATAGACTGTAATTTTTTCTGATCTTTTTCATACTCTTAAAGATAAAGAGTATAAGAATTGTGTCCTAACAAAGTTAGCAACTCCAAATTTTTCTTGTTAGAAATTCCTATTCGCAGGTTTTTTATTCTATAGCTTTGTTTTGATAAATAAGGTGTTGTAAATATTACATTATTTATTCCTTTGTTTAATGAGCTATTTGAAATTGGCTCAGACTGATGCGTCCAAATTTTATTTGAGGAAGTATTATTGCCTCCTTTTGCCGGCTTATCATTGATGACTTTACTAATATCATTATAACTTCCAAATCCATACAGCTCATACTCTAAGGTATACTGATAATCCGGATTTGTATCTTCTTTGATATCAATATTAAAAATATTATCAAATACCTGATCAATAGGATGATCTGCATCTGTACCGATTATTCCTTCTTTAATGTCTGAAATATAATATCTTACATTATTTATTGGCTCAATGTATTTTTTCGGTTTTTCTAATGCGTTTATAACCTTACTCTGAGCCTTAGGTGCAACATCAGGTTGGCTGGCCTCATTTGATCCGGCTGTTTTATTTCCAAAATCAAAGTTGTCTGATGTTATAGGTGAAGTTTCTTTTAAGTTTTTAGTTTTTATCAAATCTAAATTGTCACGCTTATTCAAATAGTTGAAATTAGCATGTGCGTGAATCTGAGACCAACAAGTTAAAAATACTATTGAATTCAGCAGTTTTGTGTGTTTTCTGAAAACACTTAATAAAGATCCTTTCATTCGATGTGTTTTTGTTTAATTACCCGAGGGAGGGCAGATAGTTATTAGTTTTTAACAATAAGTTTAAATACTTTGATTTCAGACGTAGTTTTTACAATAATTAAGTAAACACCTTCTGTTCCAAGAGTATCCTGAATTTCGTAATATTCTTTTCCTTTTTCCTGGATGGTTTTTATAAGCCTTCCTGAAGCATCGTGAATTTTTACTTCTACATTTTCTTTTTTGTCAGAAGATATTCGAATCGTAAACGTCTGTCCTTTTGGAACAGGATTAGGATAAATGACTATTCCGTTTTCTCTTTTTCTTGTAACTTTTACTGTATCAGTTTTGGTACATCCGTCTGATGTAGTAACCTTTACTGTATACTCACCAGGCTCGTAAACTGAAATATTTGGAGCACTGCTTGTGAAACCATTATCCGATGTCCAAGAATAAGATGCGTGAGAGTCCGTAATCTGTGTAGAAGCATCAAACTGGGCAGGAATTCCTGAAGCAATTACTACATCGGCACCAAGATCTAAATTGATGGAGCTAAAGTCATTGATCACAAAATCATAAGAGGTCACATTGTTATTAGCATCAGTAATAGTAAGATGATAATTCCCTATTGCTAAATTGGGAAACGACATTTGTGATGTCTGGCTGGTAATGTTTTGTACGTTTCCATTGCCTGTAAGCGCAATAGTGAAAGGAGCTTTCCCTCCTTTAATATCAAGATTAAGAGTTCCTTTAGTTACTGTACAAGTTGGCTGTAAAAGGTTATAAAGGGATAAAATTTTATCTCCTAACGCAAATGAAAAAACATCGGTACCCGATAAATCTTTGTCAAAAATTACATCTTTAAAATATACATTTTGATTTATATCCACATGATCCATTGGATAAGCTTCAACATCATTTGTATTAAAACTTCCCAGACCAGATCTGTCAATTAGAAGCCAAAGTTTCTTATCTGAAGGAATTTGTGATATAATATCTTTCGTTGAAAAAACAACTTCCGTAGGAATTGTCTGAGAATTTTCTGATGTAAATCTTGCTTTCCATTTTCTTTTAAGAAGCTTGTATCCGAAGGTTTCTGATCCCAGCTCCAATGGCTTTTATTATCCCCCCAAATCAAAAAGCTTTGGTCAGAAAACTGAGCATTGTTTGATCTGTTATCAGCTGTCAGGCTTTTCGCCGCTATCACAAGGCGCTTTTGCTCAGAAGAGCTTGTTGCCTGTTTTTGGTAAAGCGCGGAGTGCTCATCCCTAGCTATTCCTGCGATATTTGCCGGATAATCATTGTAATCCTCCT
Organism: Chryseobacterium daeguense DSM 19388; assembly: GCF_000430825.1. Lineage (GTDB taxonomy): Bacteria > Bacteroidota > Bacteroidia > Flavobacteriales > Weeksellaceae > Chryseobacterium > Chryseobacterium daeguense. The sequence continues at coordinate 2,322 of NZ_AUMT01000002.1, forward strand.
GCTTCCAGATCTTTTTATTTTTCGAGCTTAAATACTCTGTGTATGGCATTGTAATAGCGTACTTTACAGCTAAATAGGAATTTACCCTGTTTCTCTCGTTAAGAGTAAGTATTTTTTTATACGCAAAAAACTCAGGAATCTTTCCTTTAAAATTTTTCCACTGATGGTTTCCTGCGTCTTTACCTACATATAATGCAGATAGGCCGGTGTTTCCAATTACTTTTGTCACCTGGCTGGAAGGACTTCCAAATTTGGAATATAAACTAAAGGAAGCTAAAGTATCAATGATACTTGTATTTATATAATTAATCTGATCATTGTTATATCTGAATAATGTTTTGGTTCCATAATAAAGCTCTTTTTCATCAGTATTATCGGTAGTGAATAAAGCTGTTTCTGAATTTTCATTCTTATTTTGATATGCAGTAAAGAAATTCAATTTATCTGCAGTTTCTATCACAAAAGGGAATTTAAGATAATCATCAGTTCCATCAAATTCCAGACTTTCATTATAATTCAATAAAGAATAATTTGGTTTGTTGGAAGCGGCTAACGCCTGGATTTGATGCTGATTACCACTATAATCCTGGTATACAAGAGCAGGTGTCTGAAGAGAGTTTGTTTTGTACCATACACTCATCCCTCTTACTCCTCCCGGAGATTGGGCGTTCAGCACACATATAAAGAAGACCCAAAAGCTTGCTAAAATTTTTTTCATGTTTTGTTTTATTTGATTATTAGTTTTTTTGTCTCCTTGAATTCCTCAGTTTCTATTGATATCATATAAATACCTTGTTTCAAAGTTCTTGTATTTATTGTTTTGGCAAAATTTCCTTTAGGAAACTTACCTGAGCTCTGCTCTGTGTTCAATAGTTTACCCGAAGCATCATAGATTGAAATTTTCACAGAAGATTCTTTTTGCAGATCAAATCTTACATTTACCTCTTCTTTCGCCGGGTTTGGAAACAAGATAAAATTCTCGGAACTAGTAATGCTGTTTTCATTGGTAGCAAGAGCTCCTGAATCTACTCTTTGCTGTGCAATATATTTTAAGGCTGAAATGATATCGAAGCACGGTGTGATAAAAGCATGGAAACCAGAACCATGTTCAGCATGAAACCCCGTTAATAATGTGATATCTCTTGATGCAATGTATTCCACATTTTGTACTGGCGCTACAATTTTATTACTTGCAACAATTCGTTTTGCCAATATTGTCTGGCTGGTTGAAATGTCATCTGTAGGACTTACCAGAGTTTTTAAATCATCCTTATAGCAAAAATCTACATTTGAAACCACCAGAGAAAAAGCCTGGGTTCCATTTGGTAGCAGAGGAGTTGTATTTGTCTTAGGAGAGATAATAATTTTATATGTTGTTTTTTCAGGATTTTTTATATCAACCCTCTCAATTGTATCTACATCATTGGTAGAATTATTTGTAGCGGCTCCTGTTAAATTACTCATGCCTCCCAGTTTCCAGGGATAATAAGTCCTTTCCGTTCCGTTTGCATTAATTTTAATAATCTTTAGGTCCAGATCGTTAATGACATTGGGATTATTGAGATCTACAACATTATTTACTAAATTCCCTTGCGGGTCTGTCCATGAAATAGTTGCTGATAATGGCTGGGTGGTATCAAAAGGAACTACATAAAGAGTATATTTTTTTCCCTGCTCTAATGTTACTTCTTTTATTAAAGTAGATTTTTTCTCCCCGTTTATGGTCCCTTCAATATTATTATAAATTGCGGCCGAAGCTCTTTTGGCATCAGCCAGTCCCCATCCATAAATATAATCCGGTCCTTCCGTCCCTTTATCATTTGCTGTATGAGCAAGTAGTGCCCGCACGGTAGATGAGAGCATATAATTTTGTGAAGGATTTACAGATTTATAATATTGCTGGAGCAGTGTAATTATCCCGGAAACTACTGCAGCAGCTGATGATGTTCCTCTGTAAGTTCCATAGGCAGAATCATACGTTTCTATCGAAGAATAAATATTTTCTCCAGGAGCACAGATATCCGGTTTTATTCTTCCGTCATCAGACGGTCCATAGCTGCTAAAGGCCGAAATATCGAATGCTTCGTCAGAATTCATATTAACATTCTTTTTTGCAGAGGCAACTACTAAAACATTTTTTGCGACACCTGCACCTTCCAATAAATCATAGCCTCCCTTTGCTGCAACCTGAGGCACTATAGCCGGATCTGTCTCTCTGGCATTTCCTGCCGCTTTTACAATCTGAAGATAGGGTCTCAGGTACATAAGATTATCCCAGGACTGAGCAGTTATGTTATATTTCCCGAATTGATAGGTCTGCAGGTAAAGAGGATCAAAACCATAGCTGTTATTGGCAACCAATATTCCGTTGTTTCCTGGAAAATAGGCTTCGGATAACATTTCACTTACGTCATTTGTCCAGTCGTAAGCATTAATTTTTGCTCCATGCGCAATTCCTCTTGCATCAGCTTCGCCATTGTTTCCAACTAAGGTTCCCGCGATGTTTGTACTATGCCGAGAAATCGTTTGATTTTGCAAATTATCATAGCCGTTAATCTTTCCTGTCAGTAACTTATGTGTTGTTCTGGGTTTTGAGAAATCCCATTGTCCTATGAGCATATTTGTCCCGTCAATATTAAGTCCCAAACCTCCGCCGGAATAAAGATTATCTGCTTTTGTCATTTTTGCAGCTCCTGCATTTAAGGTTGTATAATACAAAGGTCTGCCTGTTTCATCAGCTCCTATTAATTGCTTATCATTCCCATTTTCATGGATGAATTCTTTATGACCTAAACTTTTAAGTCTTTGGACCTCATTTTTCTGAAGATTACTATATTGAGCCATTTTATTGCTAAATGTCAATATTGCTTTTTCTTTCGTTCTTAATGTATCTTTTGTCTGGCTATATGATGATATAAAGAACAAAACTGAAACTCCGATTAATGATCTGAGATAAATTTTGTGCATATGTGTATGGTTAAATATTGTTATATAATAAGTTGTAAGTCGTTTCAGGTGTTACCATTTTGCAAGTTTTTAATCAATTATTATTGTTTTGAAGACATTTTGTTGAACATAAGATGTAATGATATAAAGTTCCCCTAATCATTAATTCATCATATATAAAGTCATGATTAATCCCTACCTAGTCGCGTGAATTTAATTATTTTAAACTTTTGTATTGTTAGTAGCTGATTAACGAGTTTATCTGTCTGGAAACTATTTAATAAAAGCGGAAAATTGAAAACTGGAAACAGTAAAGAATTCTAATGCTAAGAAAAGAGTATTTTTATTCATCGTGTGTTTGTATTAATTCGTGCAAAAATACATTTAATTTTTAATAAGAATAATTTTTTTAAATTTTTTACTATGCGGAAAATAGTAATTCAAATTGCTAAACAAAATTTTTGATGCCGAATAAAAACTGTTTATACTTCTTTTAAAAAAAGCCAGCTTATTTAAAGCTGGCTCAATATTTAGATTAAAAATTATCCCTGCTAACTTCCCAAAAAGGCATCCCAGCCCTGTGCCGTTAGTGCCACCAATTGATTTGAGCCTCTTGCCACCATAAAATTGCCTTCCTCCTTTTCAACCGCATGTCCGATGATGGTAAAATCAGGATGATTTTTAATTTTATCAAAATCATTGGGAGAAATGGTGAATAGCAATTCATAATCCTCACCGCCGCTTAATGCCGCCATTACAGGATTCAGATTAAATTCATCGGCAGTAGTAATGGTTAAATTATCCATAGGAACCTTTTCCTCATATAATCTGAAACCTGCTTTCGACTGATCTGAGAGATGCAGGATTTCAGATGCCAGACCATCAGAAACATCAATCATAGACGTTGGTTTAATATCCAATTGTTCTAAAATTCCTTTTACATCTGTTCTTGCTTCAGGTTTCAGCTGTCTTTCAAGAATATAGTCATACCCTTCCATTTCCGGCTGCATATTTGGATCAGCCAGAAATACAGCGTGCTCTCTTTCCAAAATCTGTAATCCCATGTAAGCTCCCCCCAAATCTCCGGTAACAACAAGAAGATCATTAGGCTTTGCACCGCTTCTCCTGACTAAATTTTCTTCATTTTCAAGGCCAATTGCAGTGATGCTCATCACAAGACCTGCATTGGAACTGGTGGTATCACCGCCAATTAAATCAACTTTATATCTCTTGCAGGCAGCCTGAATTCCGGCATAGATTTCTTCCAAAGCTTCCACAGGAAAACGGTTGGAAACCGCCAGTGAAACCAGAATCTGTGTAGGAGTGGCATTCATTGCTGCAATATCGCTAAGATTGGCCACAACAGCCTTATATCCCAAATGCTTCAAAGGAACATATCCTAAATTAAAATGAATACCTTCCGCCAACACATCCGTTGTAAGGACAACCTTCTTGTTTTCAGGATTAATGACTGCTGCATCATCTCCCACCCCAAGTTCCGATGATTCATTGAACAAAGGAAAAAATTGTGTAAGATGCTTAATTAATCCAAATTCTCCCAGTTTGGAAATTGGTGTTAATTCTGGTTCTTTATCTTCAAACATATCTTTTTATTATAAGTAAATGAGTAATTGGTAATAAGTAATGCCTGAACATTAAACTTAAAACATTAATTTTAAACTCTTTAAGAGAATTCCGCAGGATTAATATTCTCCGGACGGAAAGGAAGTTTTTTAAAATCTTCTCTTATTAAAACAACCGTTTCAGGCGATTTATATTTGTTGATTGCTTCCACAACATCATCCGGCGGAGTCGTCATTTTTCTCAGCATTGTATCAATCCAAACGCCCGTAGCTTCAGCAGTTGCACAATGATCACCATCCGGAGTGTAAAATTTGTGCACAAAACGGTAAATCGAACAATCTTCCGCGCAGGCATCAATTTCCAGGCTTACAATCACGGTCTGATCAGCAAATATTTCCTTGAAAAAAGAAAACCTTTCATGCATAATTACAGGTCCTATTCCCCACCGGCTCATCTGGGTAACTCCCATTTTTTCCTGCTTCATAAAAGCCATTCTGGTTTGTGCACAATATTGTACGTAAGATGAATTTGCTAAATGTTTGTTGGCATCAAGATCACTCCAGCGTACTTCGAATTTATGGTAAAAAATCATTTAAATTTTGTTTTAAATATAAATAATAAAGTTTCTGATAAGTTCAACCACAAAAGAAGCAAAAGATTTAAATACATTACAACAAAGATTTTCAAAAACTAATGTGCTCCTAATTTTTATTGTCGAAAGGCAACTTAAATTAACTTAAATGTTTAAATCTTTTGCTTCTTTTGTGGTTAACAAATTATAAGATTTCACTTTAAAGTTCAAAAAATTATATTCTTCAAAATTACTCAAATAAGATGGTTTATAAAAATTGTAGTTTTGTAAAAATAATCTTGCGCATAAGATTAATAAAACTATGAAACAAATAATCATTATCGGAGGCGGAGCGGCAGGATTTTTCTGTGCTGCGAATCTTGACGAAAAGAAATATAAAATTACCATTCTTGAACAGAATTCAGACGTTCTTCAGAAAGTGAAAATTTCCGGAGGCGGAAGATGCAATGTAACCCATGCGTGCTTTGATGCCAGAGAATTAGTACAGTTTTATCCCCGCGGAAACAAAGAACTTCTGAGCGTTTTCACAAAATTTCAGCCCGGAGATACAATGGACTGGTTTGATCAACGAAAAGTTTCGTTGAAGATAGAAAATGACAACAGGGTCTTTCCTGAAAGCAATTCTTCCCAGACCATTATCAATACTTTCTTACAGGAAATCCAGAATAAAAATGTAGAGGTTAAAACCAAATGTTCCGTTAAAGAAATTCAAAAATTTGATGAAAAATATCTTGTTAAGACAAGTTTAGGTGACTTCGAAGCAGATTTTGTGATTTATACTACCGGAAGCTCCCCGAAATCATTGAAAATGATTGAAAGTCTGGGTCATAAAATTATTGATCTTGTCCCTTCACTTTTTACTTTTAATATTAAAGATGATTTACTGAAGGATCTGGCCGGAACCAGTTTTGAAATGGCAGAAACAGCTATTCCCAAACTGAAAACGGAAGAAAGCGGTCCGCTTTTGATTACACATTGGGGACTTTCAGGCCCGGCTATACTAAAAATTTCGGCTTGGGAAGCAATCAATCTGGCTAAAGTGAAATATAACTTTGAAATAGAGGTTAATTTTATTTCAAAAGATCCGGATGAGGCCGAAGAATTATTTCAAAATTTCAAACACTCAAATCCCAAAAAGACAATTGGGCAATCGAAGATTTTTGATATAACAAACCGCTTCTGGCAGAGAATTCTGGAAGTTTCAAATGTGGACTTAAATAAGCAGGTTGCCAATATTTCGGGAAAAGAAATGCAGGCGATTATTGGAAATTTATGCAAAAAAAAGTTTCAGGTGACCGGAAAATCAACTTTTAAAGATGAATTTGTGACGGCTGGCGGCGTAGATTTAAAAGAAATTAATTTTAAAAATATGTCTTCGAAAATTTTGCCTAACTTTTACATTGCCGGAGAAGTTTTAAATATCGATGCCGTAACTGGCGGCTTTAACTTTCAGGCATGCTGGAGTGAAGCATGGCTGATTGCGCAGGATTTGAATAAAAATTATTAACATAAAAAACAACACAATGAAAAAATTTATCCCTCTTTTCTTTTTAGCATTTTATTTTTTAGGAAATGCTCAAACCCGAACTATTATTTCTGACTGGACCTCTTACGTCTATCCTGTCAATATTGAAGATAAAAAAAACTGGGATTTCCGAGTGACAGTAAAAATCAGAAAAGGAAATGTTAACGATCTGAACTGTGCAATATGGTGCAGAATTGATAATAAGGATGATACTTATGGTTTTTTTGAGAATAAGTTTTATGATACAAAAGTAACAACCGAATGGAAAACCTATGAAATAAAAGGCACAGTAGATCCTAAAGCTCAAACTATGAATATTGGAGCCTTTGCTCAAGGTAACGGAGATTATTACTTTGATGATTTTAAGCTGGAAATGAAGAATGGGAAATCTAAATGGGAAGAAGTCCCTCTAAAAAACAGTGGATTTGAAAGCGACTTAAGCTCTAATAACGGATGGATTGAAGGTGTTTCATTAAAAAAGCCTACTCATGTAACCAATTTTACCATTTCTACTTCTGATGTTAAGCCATTTAGCGGAAAAAAGTCGCTCCTTATTAAAGGACAGAATATCATCGGAAATATGCCTAACGGAAAATTTGTGGAAGCTAATGGTGTAAAGCTATACTATGAAACATATGGAGAAGGAGAACCGGTCTTAATGCTTCACGGTAACGGGCAATCTATAAGTGCTTTCATGAACCAGGTAGAAGAATTCTCTAAAAAATATAAAGTGATAATTGTTGATTGCAGAGGAAGAGGACAATCCGGATATGACAAAACTAAAGAGCTAACTTTTGATTTGCAAACAGAAGATTTAAAGCAATTTTTAGATAAACTAAATATTAAAAAAGTAAAAATTCTTGGGTGGAGTGACGGTGGAATTCTTGCTATTACATTAGCTTTAAAATATCCCGAACTTATAGACAGGATCGCATGCTCGGGAGCAAATATCTTCCCAGAAGGAATAAATGATGATGGTCTTAAATCATTAAAAGATGCCGTTACAAACCTTATGAAAGATAACAAAGATCATAAAAATGACATCCTTATTGATCTGTATAATCTTGACCTGAAATATCCCAACCTTAAGTATGATGATTTAAAGAAAATTCATTGCCCGGCTCTAATCATTGCAGGTGATAAGGATGAAATAAAAACGGAACATACTGTGAAAACGGCAGAATCTTTACCTAAAGGACAGCTTGCCATTATTCCAAATTCAACGCATTATGTACCTGAGCTAAAGCCAGAAATTTTCAATAAACTTGTCCTTGAATTTTTCGAAAATAAATAATCTCTAAATGCTTTCCGTCAAAAGAAATATTCCATCTTTAATAAAAATCCTTTTAATCGCAGGATTCGGATATTTCTTTTGGCTGATGCTGAAAATTACTTTAGAATATATTCCTTTAAAAACGGATGTCAGCTTTTTAATGATTAAGCAGACAGAAGTCGATGAAAGAACAGAATATCTCTACTTTTTCTATACTCATGTTTACACGAGTATTTTTGTTTTATTAGCAGGATTTTTAGCAATTGTAAGAAAAGATTTTGGATTGAAAAATTTCCATAAAAATTCGGGAAAGGTTTATATTTTTCTGATTTTACTTTTTGCAGCACCGTCAGGAATTTATATGGGAATTTTCGCGAATGGAGGTTTCATTTCTAAAATATCGTTTGTAATTTTAGGATGCTTTTGGTGGTTTTCAACTTTTAAAGCTTATCAACAGGCAAGACAGAAACAGTTTATTGACCATAAAAAGTGGATGTGGCGGAGCTTTGCATTTACCTTATCCGCAGTTACTTTAAGGATGTGGAAGGTAATTATCGTCTATTTATTTCACCCAAACCCAATGGATGTTTACCAGATCATCGCATGGCTGGGCTGGATTCCGAATATTATTTTAATTGAATTTTTAATCACAAAAAAACTTATATGAAAATTTTAAAACTAACATTCATCTCCTTATTTACCATCACTTTAGCTGCCTGTAAAAAAGAGGCAAAGACTGGCGGTTCATCAAAAGACAGCCTTACCGCAAAAAAAGATTCTGTTGTTGTTCCTGAGATTTATAAGGAATATTATGGAATCTATACCGGAGATTTTGCAGGAAAAGAGATAATTACCCCGGAAATTGGTGAGCAATATGAAGGTGATGTCTACAAAAGAATATCTTTAAAAATCAACAGGATTACCAAAGACAGTGTTTATGGACAAAGCATTGTGGAAGGTAACCAGCGACCTTTCCGCGGGATTTTTAATGAAGAGTCAAAAACATTTGTTCTGGATGAGCCGGGAAGTGATAAAACGGACGGCAGATTTGAGGTAAAACTGGCAAGTGACAGCCTGAAAGGAAGTTGGACCGCCTTTAATAAATCCGCGGTAAAAGCTCCTCAAAAAACACTAAAGCTGATCAAAAAAGACTTTGTTTACAATCCCAATTTCATGCTCAGCAAAGACAATGACCTCATCGATTGGGAAAATCCAAAAGACTTTGTTGAAAAATACACTGATGAAGAAACGGGGAAAACCGAAACTTTCACCGCCTCAAAAAACAGGGTGGCTTCCGATGCTGTATTTAATTTAAATGCTTCCAAACAGAAATTAACAGAAAAAGATCTTAAAAATCTGAGAAAACTGGACATGGAAATCATTAAAAATTCAGTTTTTGCGAGACATGGATATTCTTTTAAAAAAGCAACTTACAGGAACTTTTTCGAGCAAACCGACTGGTACATCCCGGTTTCCAACAATGTTGACAATGATCTTTCACCATTGGAAAAAGAAAATGTTGCCCTTCTAAACCGTTTTATAAAGTATGCTGAAGATAAGTATGACAGCTTTGGAAGATAGTTTTATGCGCTTTTTGTAGTTTTAACCAAAATAAAAAGCAGCAGGCATCCCACTCCATAGCATAGAATATCAACCCACGAGAATGAATTTCCAACAACGATATACATCAGGCTTCCAGGCTGGAAGCCTAATTTGTCTGCAATTTTAAAATATTGTGCAAATTCAACAATACAGGAGAAAATGAAAATTCCGACAATTAGCTTTTGATCATTAACTTCCAAAAAACTTTTAATAAAAGTGTACAAAAGCATCACCACAATAACGTCTCCGAGATAGGCTCTTACAAAGAAAACGTCTTTTAATGTAGTGGCAATGAGAACTTCAACCAGGAAAATGAGTATTGTTGCAATAAAATATTTTAAACTGAATCTGAACTTCATAGATGTATTTTGGCTAAAACCGAACTGTTTTGTATTAAAAAAACGGGCTAAAGCCCGTTCCTATCATATATTTTGACAAAGATATTATTTCTTAACCTTAACTGTACATCCTATGGCAACAGTTTTTGTCATTTTTACAGGTTCATTTTTAATAAGGGCGTTTACGGCATCCTGAACGTAATATTCTGAAACATCATTTGGGTTTTCGTAATTATTATCAATTGCACCGATGTATTTTACGATGTTTTTACCGCCCTCTTTTTGAAGAAGGAAAACATGTGGCGTTTTTGTAGCACCGTATTGAGGATAAATTTTCTGGCCTTCATCCATCAGATAAGGAAATGTAAAGCCTTTTTGCTTTGCCCTTTCGATCATTTTCTGGTAGCTGTCTTCGGGCTGTACTGAAGGATCGTTCGGGTTGATTGCAATAACCGGATATCCCTGAGACTTATATTTTTTGTCCAGTTCAATGATTCTGTCTTCATATTTTTTTGCATACGGACAGTGATTGCAGGTAAAAATCACGATGAATCCTTTTGCAGATTTGAAATCACTTAAAGAAACCATCTTTCCATCAACATTTTTTAATTTAAAATCTGTCGCTGCATCACCTATTTCGTAGCCTTTAGCGGCTGCCTTGCTTTCTTTTTTCGGTTCATTTTTATCATGATTGCCTGTTGTAAAGCTTAGCAAACCAATTCCGAAGATAAAAGCTGTTATTAAAATTTTAAAATTTTTCATAGAATATGAGTTTTAAGGTAAATTTTTTACAATTGTATTATCAAGATCATCTTTGCTCATTTCACCGTCATTGAAATGCACTTTTTCTCCATTTTTATAGAAGATTGTTACCGGGATATTCCCGTCCCAGTTATTTTCAAAGCGCGGAATCCAGGTGTTCATCCTTTTGATATCATCCAACAAAATCACTTCGGCGGTAAGGTTTTTATTTTTAATGAATTTAATAACCCTTTCCTTATCCACCAGCCTGTCCAGCGAAACCAAAATCATTTTAAACTTCGGATTATCACTGTATTTTTTATTGATTTCCATGAAGTGTGGAAGTTCTTTCACACACGGAGCACAGGTTGTAGACCAGAAATTCACAACAAGAAGCTTATCTTTTTCCTGACTGATTCTTTTTTCAAGCTCTTCATATTTTACGGAAGAAACCGATGTCTGTTGAGCATTAGCAAAGCCAAAACAGAAAAACAGCAATAGTATTTTGATTAAATTCTTCATACTCAAAATTAATGAAAATATATTTCCTTTTAATTTTTTAAATATTTAAATTTCAATCTTTTATCTTTGAAAAAAATAATATGAACAAAATTCTCTTATTGTTATTTTTTATTTTCTGTAGCTGGACATTCTCTCAAAATTTACCTGAGTATAATTATAAGCCTGCACAAAAAATTCACCCCGCAATATTGGAAAGGCTGGAATTTTCTGATTATCAACCTGGTATTGCAGAAACAGTACCATTATTTCAAGGTGGAATTCATCTTTTCAGAGCAGCAATTTCTGACAAGTTTGATGCTTCCGCAATAAAAGAAAGCAACGGAAGGCTTACCACGACTTTATATTTTGTTGTTGAAAAAGACGGATCTATTTCAAAAGTCACGGCAAATGGATCAAATGGCGATTTCAATAATGAGGCGGAACGGGCCTTAAAAAGTATTAAAAGCATCTGGATCCCTGCCAAAGCTGATGGAAAGCCAATCAGATATATTTATACACTTCCACTTGCTATGAGTTTTAATTAGAGTTTTAAAGAAAAATTTCGGCGCTCTTTTTGCTTCAAAAAAGTAAATCATTTTTGTCATTATGAAGAAAATAATACTTTTTTTAGGAATTTTTTTAAGTCTTTTTACTTTTGCCCAGGAATTTAGCAACGTATCACAACTTCCGGACTACGCTGTATTAAAAACAAAAATGAAGCTTGAGGATGCAGTAACCAGAGCCGATACTGCCCCGGAATTCCCTGGCGGAATGGATGTTTTTAAACGAAAGTTTGCAGAAAGCATGGATGTGATTGATGTAAAATCCAATAAAATTGATACAAGAGTTTATTTTATTATCGAAAAGACCGGATATGTACGCTATGTGACGGCCACAGGAAGTGATAAAAAACATTCTCAGGCTGCAGAAGTGGCCATAAGGAGATTATTTGTAAAGTGGAAACCCGCTACCATTAACGGCGAACCGGTACGTTATCTTTATACTTTTCCTTTAGCTTTGAAGAAATATGATTAATTTTCATTTAGAATATAAAATATAAGTCTCAGGTTTTCCGAGACTTATATTTTTATCCCCCAATCATCTTTTTAATAGCATTCAGCTTCATTAAAGCTTCAATCGGGGTTAAAGTATTGATGTCTATTTTTGTAAGCTCTTCACGTATATTTTCCAAAACAGGGTCATCCAGCTGAAAGAAAGATAACTGCATGTTCTCCTCTGTTACCCTTTTTATAGTGTCGGTTGCTCCTGTACCCTGTCCACGGCTTGCTTCCAGTGTTTTCAGGATCTCATTGGCCCGGTTGACCACTTTAGAAGGCATTCCGGCCAGTTTCGCCACATGGATCCCGAAGCTGTGTTCACTTCCTCCGGGAATTAATTTTCTTAAAAAGATAATATTTCCTTTATTCTCCTTGATGGAAACGTGGAAGTTTTTTACCCGCTCAAAATTTACGGTCATTTCATTTAATTCATGATAATGGGTGGCAAATAATGTCTTTGCCTGCGTAGGATGCTGATGAAGGTATTCCGCGATAGCCCATGCAATGGAAACCCCGTCATACGTAGAAGTTCCCCGTCCGATTTCATCTAAAAGAATTAAACTTCTTTCGGAAATATTATTTAAAATATTCGCAGCTTCGTTCATCTCCACCATGAATGTGGATTCTCCCGCAGAAATATTATCTGTGGCTCCTACTCTTGTAAAAATTTTATCTAAAATCCCGATTTCAGCATGCTTTGCAGGAACAAAACTTCCGATCTGGGCCAATAAACAAACAATCGCAGTCTGGCGAAGAATGGCAGATTTACCCGCCATGTTCGGTCCGGTTACCATGATGATCTGCTGAGAATCTTTATCCAGGAAAATGTCATTCGGGATATATTTTTCTCCCAGCGGAAGTGCGTTTTCAATAATCGGGTGTCTTGCTTCTTTCAGGTCAATGGCAAAAGTCTCCGTTAAAACAGGCTTTGTATAGCTTTCAGAAACAGCCAGTTCCGATAGCCCGACGGCCACATCCAATTGGGCAATAATATTTGAATTTTCCTGAATCTGGTCAATATAAATCATCGTTTCCGAACAGACATTCCTGTACAGCTCATTTTCCAGAACCCCTATTTTCTCTTCTGCTCCCAGAATCTGATTTTCATATTCTTTCAGCTCTTCGGTGATGTATCTTTCGGCATTCACCAGGGTCTGTTTTCTCACCCAGTCGCTTGGAACTTTGTCTTTATGCGTATTTCGAACTTCAATATAGTATCCGAAAACATTATTAAAATCAATTTTAAGGCTGGTAATTCCTGTTCTTTCAATTTCTCTCTGGCACATTTCATCCAAAAATCCACGTCCTTTGGATTGAAGCCCCCTTAATCTGTCCAGCTCTTCTGAAATGCCTTCTTTAATGACGTTTCCTTTTGCTAAATTTACCGGAAGCTCGTCGTTCAGGTGATTTTGGAGACATTTTATTAATTCATCCTGGTCGTACAGCGGATCCAGCCACGCTAAAACATCGGCATGAGGATGAAGCAGTGCTTTAATTTTATGAATATTAATCAAGCTCTGGCGAAGATACCCTAATTCTTTAGGTGAAATTTTTTCTGCCGCCAGCTTCCCCATTAACCTGTCCAAATCTGAGATCGACTTTAACAGCTGGGAAATTTCATATTTAAGCTGATCTTTTTCGTTTAAAAAATCAATTAGAGAAAGCCTTCTGTTGATTTCGTTTACTGATTTTAAGGGTAAAATAATTCTTCGTCTCAACAACCTTCCTCCCATCGGAGTTGAAGTTTTATCGATAATATCCAGTAAAGATTTTCCCTGCGGATTGCTTGGATATACAATCTCAAGGTTTCTCAGGGTAAAATTATCCATCATCAGGAAATCTTCCTGCGGAATGATTTGGATTTTAGTGATATGAGACAATAAATTGTGATGGGTATCTTCAACCAGGTAAGCAAAAATGGCACCCGCTGCGGTGATGGCCAACGGTTGGTTTTCCACACCAAAACCTTTTAATGAATTGGTTTTAAAATGATTGGTCAGTTTTTCGTAAGCGAAATTGTACTGGAAAGCCCAGTCTTCGAGCTTAAAGGCATTTTTATTTTTAATCTGCTCCGGAATCTGAACGCTTCGCTGGTAAATAATTTCACTCGGATCAAAAGTATTGACGATATGAATTAATTTTTCCAGATTTCCCTCACTCACCAAAAATTCTCCGGTAGAAATATCCACTAGAGCAATCCCGAATTTTTCTTTTTCCTTATGCAGGGAAAGCAGGAAATTATTTTTTTTAGAATTTAGAACCTGGTCGTTGAATGTAACACCGGGTGTCACCAGCTCAGTAACCCCTCTTTTTACAATTCCTTTCACTGTTTTCGGATCTTCCAGCTGATCACAGATGGCAACCCTCATTCCGGCCCTTACCAGTTTCGGTAAATAAGAATCTACGGAATGGTGTGGAAATCCGGCCAATTCAATATGTCCTTCCCCGTTTGCTCTTTTCGTAAGAACAATTCCTAAAATCTGTGATGTTCTAACAGCATCCTGCCCAAAGGTTTCGTAAAAATCTCCGACTCTGAATAGTAAAAGTGCATCAGGATATTTCGCCTTGATGGTATTATACTGCGTCATTAACGGGGTTTCTTTCTTCGTAGCCTTTGCCATTAAAATCGTTCTTAAAATTAGGTCGGTAAAAGTATGAAATAAAATAGTAGGAGTAAAGTTTTTGAAATATTTGTCTCAATGCTTTATTTAAACCTAACGGGTTTTAAAAACCCGTTAGGTTTGGATACAGTAAAATATAGATTTTATTTATTTAAACTGTCAGCCAAAGCTTTTGAACTCTTTTTATAAGCCCATTTCTGTTTGTAATCCACCCATTTAGCTTTAAAAATCTTCCTCATTAATTTATCCGTATATCTCATAATGAAAACATGATACAGCATGCTGGCAAAAACACCGGGTTTATTCGGGAGTGCACGGAGAGACAGCGAAAATCCGGGCTCCAGATACCTGTTGAAATGCCAGAAAGCTCCTGGAATAAACAATGCATCCCCGTGTTCCATGAAAATCTCGAAACCTCTGGCATGTTTTAAAGCCGGAAATTGTTCATAATCCGGGTTCTCGTAATCTACATCATAAATTGTGTGCACAGAAAGAGGAACTTTATATAAAAACGCAGATTGTTTTTGATCAAATAACAAAATCCTTTTTTTACCCTCAAAATGAATGTGAAGAAAATCTCCCAGATCCACATCATAATGCATTAAAACATGGGCCTCACTCCCCCCGAAAAATAAAGTGGGAAGCCGCTTAAAAAATTTCATTCCCAAATCCGGATAAGTGAAATTTTTCAACAACTCCGGAAGCCTGTCTGGAATGATATAAAAGAAGATTCTTAAATCCGAAGGCCTGCTTTTTATGGTATCGATATAATCCTTCATCTTCATTTTGGTGACCGGCGCATCAGAACTTTTTGAGGCATCGGCAGGCTTGTTATCATATAAAGGCACTTCCTGTTCACCCGCTTTTTCTCGGATAAAATCAAAATTCCATTTGTCAAAAGCTTCCCAACGGCTCGCAAAATTCTTTATTAAAAGAGGCTTATGCTTCTTAAAATAGTTTTTCTGAAAATCTTCTTTACTAATATCTTGTACAACATCTACGTTTTCGAGAATCATGTGTTTTGTATTTAATGCGAAATAAAAGTAATGCTTTTTTGAAATTCAGAAAAATTTAAACGTTAATATTCGGTATAGGTTTCCATTAAGTAAATTATCCTTAACTCAAAAAATACAGTAAAACCGAAATGATCCCTCCGAAAATAAGCACTGCACAGCCCTGCGGATTTTTCGATCTTCTTTTTCTCCCGAATGTACTTACAAAATGTCCGCTTACCCATTTTCCGTCTCTTCTGAAGTGTCCTTTTCTGTAATATCCCATTTTTGTATTAATTTTTTAACAAAGAAAGTGTGATCGAGATAATTAAATTTATGGTTTCTCGTAAAGCAGGGATAAAATGAAAAATTTATATTTGTACTACTAACGAGTTTATGAAAGCCTACAATACAAAACATTTCCTGAAAATTCTTTTCAGCCTGCATACAAGTGACACCCTGAAAATCCTTTTTCCTTCCATGATCGTGGTAGGATTATACTCTTGGGGAATAGAATTTCTGGAGGTGGAATATCTTCACCTTTCTTCAAAATCTCCCATCAGTAATGTAAGTCTTATCCATTCTTTGCTGGGGTTTGTGCTTTCTTTACTCTTGGTTTTCAGAACGAATACAGCGTACGACCGTTGGTGGGAAGGCAGAAAGCTTTGGGGAAAATTAGTAAATGACACCCGGAATTTTGCCATTAAAATAAATTCTATTCTTGAAAATGACAGACAGGATGCGGAACAGATCGCCCGTTACCTCAAGTATTTTCCACATTTTTTAGCGAAGCATCTATCGAAAGAATCCACCAGACTGGCTCTGGACGAAGATTATTCTGAAATCGAAGAATATATAAAGCATCATGGCCCAAGCGAAATTGTTATCCTTTTAACCCATAAATTAAACCAGTTAAAAAAAGAAGGAAAAGTTTCAGATATTGAAATGCTGTATCTTGACAGTCAGCTTTCCGGCTTTCTGGAAGTTTGCGGTGGCTGTGAAAGGATCAAAAATACCCCTATTCCTTATTCTTATTCTTCTTTCGTGAAAAAGTTTATTATTCTTTATGTGTTGGCGCTGCCTGTGGCGTATGTAGTTTCTATTGGATTTTTTATGATTCCGCTTACGGTTTTTGTGTATTATGTTCTGATGAGCCTTGAAATCATTGCTGAGGAAATTGAAGATCCGTTCGGTAATGACGAAAATGATATCCCGATGGAAACCATTGCACAAAATATTGAACGAAGTGTGCACCAGATTATGGGCCTGAAAAAGTAAAAAAAAAACAATCCTTTTTCTTTTATTATTTTACTAATTTTTTAGACTTTTTTTAAAACAAAAAGTTCTGTATAAGTGTTTGACAATCAACATAAACAAATGTGTAATTCGTCATAAAACTCTTGCTTTGTGAAATATTAATATTATTTTTACTAAACTTTTTTAATCAAATTTTTGTTTTTAAGCTAAACAAATCTCTAATTGCTTATTTTTTATGAATAACAAACACCAAAACACAATATTAACATAAAAATTAAAGCTACGTCAGAAACAAAACACGGTCACGGGCTGTGAGCCGAAATCATAATCATTAATTAGTTAAGGTTAAACCGTCTCTTTTTGAGGCGGTTTTTTTATTTAATACATGAATAAAGCTTAAATTTTGGTAAATTGCACTTCAAATTCTGGCTTATAAAAAAGCTTATAAATAAAGATTAATCTCAACAAATTAAAAAACATTGGTACAGAAATTAAAACTGGAAGAGCTTAACAGAATAGATGTTGAAACATTTAAAAATGTAGAGAAAGTTCCGTTGGTGGTGGTACTGGACAACATTAGAAGCATGCATAATGTGGGAGCAACTTTCAGGACCGCTGATGCTTTTTTAGTTCAAAAAATTATTCTTTGCGGAATTACCCCGCAGCCTCCACACCGCGAAATTCATAAAGCAGCATTAGGTGCTACGGAAAGCGTAGACTGGAGCCATGAAAGCGACATTAATACTACCATAAATGACTTAAAATCCCATGGTTTTGAGGTTGTGGGCATAGAACAGACCACCAACAGCAAAATGATCACCGATTTTGAAATTGATAAATCTAAAAAATACGCCGTTATTTTAGGAAATGAAGTAGAAGGAATTAGTGATGAAGCTCTTGAAAATATAGATTCTTTCATTGAAATTCCACAGCTGGGAACCAAGCATTCTTTAAACGTAAGTGTATGCGGAGGCATCGTTATGTGGGAGTTTGCAAAAGCCCTGAAATAAAAAAACTGCAGAAGTCTCAAAGACAGTGCAGTTTGAAATAAATCTAATAAAAAGTAAAAATGAAAGGCTACAAAGGTAACTTTTTTTTCTACACGAACAAATTTTAAATTTCATTTTTTAAAAATCCCAGAAAAAAAAATCAGCTTTCAGAAAAAGTTTCGTTTAATTTTTTATAAATTAGCACAATGTTTATCAAGGACTATATCTCAAAAGACTACCCGTGTTTTAGTTTGACTGACTCGATAGAATCAGCAAGAGATACTTTAGAAGCATTTGGATATTCTCATGTATTCATTAAAAAATCAAATCAGTTTTACGGAGCACTTGCAGAGGATTTTCTTTACGAGGAAGAAGGCACTCTGAAAGACCTTGAACATCAGATTGAGCGTTTTGCAATACTTGAAGACAATAATGTCATGGACAGTATACGGCTATTCTATACCTTCAATGCCAATGTAGTTCCCATTATCAATAAAAACGAAAAGTATTTAGGCTACATCACCTGTGATGATATTTTCCAGGACCTGTCAAAATATCCTTTATTTTCGGAATCCGGAGCAATACTTACGGTAGAGGTTCCTTCCAGAAAATATTCCATGACGGAAATCGCCAATATTGTAGAAAGTAATAACTCTAAATTTTATGGTGCATTTATCAGTTTCATGTCAGATGAAGCCATTCATGTAACCATCAAGATCAGCAATGAAAACCTGAGCTCTATTGATGAAACTTTCGACCGTTATGATTATAGAATTGTTGAAAAATACTATTCTGATGAAAAATCTGATTTATTTAAAGACAGATTTGGGTTTTTCCAAAAATTCATAGAAATATAAAACTAATGAAGGCAGCCATATATTCCCAGAAAAAAGATCTTGATACTTTTTTATATTTAAGCAAATTTATTTCGGAGCTGGAAAACAGAGGCGTAAAATCTGTTTTATATGATGAAATGGCTGAGGCCCTTCAGTTTTCAAAAATTTTCGAAACTTTTAATTCCAAGCAGGATCTTCTGGATAAAGAAGTAGATCTTTTCTTCACCTTTGGCGGAGACGGAACGATTGTAAACTCTTTAACCTTTATCGAGGACCTTGAAATCCCTATTGTAGGGGTAAATACAGGAAGATTGGGTTTCCTTGCAAGCTTTACGAAGGAGGAAGCTTTTAACGAGCTTGATTCTATCTTAAAAGGCGATGTAAAAACCAGCCGCCGCTCCGTGATAGAGGTTGTTTCACCAGAATTGGAAGGTTTTTTCCCGTATGCTCTGAATGATGTTACGGTTTCCAGAAAAGAAACAACATCCATGGTGACGGTTGATTCTTATATTAATAACGAATTTTTAAATGTTTTCTGGGGAGACGGCGTGATTGTTTCCACTCCTACAGGTTCCACTGCTTATTCATTAAGCTGCGGCGGGCCTATCATTTCTCCGAATAACGAAAACTTCGTCATTACTCCCATCGCTCCTCACAACCTCAATGTAAGGCCTTTGGTGGTGAACGACAGGGTGGAAATTAAATTTAAAGTGGAAAGCCGTGTCCCACAATACTCACTTTCGCTGGATTCACGATTGATACATATAGAAACAGATAAAGAAATTGTCATCAGAAAGGCCGGTTTCCAGATTTTGCTGGTACAGCCGAACAATCTGAGCTTCTATGAAACCATCCGCCAGAAGCTACTTTGGGGAAGGGACAAAAGAAATTAAAAATATTTTAAAAATTATTACCTTTACAGGAATTTTACAAACCCTAATAATTTATATTAAAAAGTAAAACATGAGCAGAATTTTCCCGGCAGGAGTTGCCACAGGTCAGTTAGTTACTGATATTTTTCAGCATGCTAAAGAAAACAAATTTGCATTACCTGCAGTAAACGTAATTGGTTCTAGCAACGTAAATGCGGTAATGGAAACTGCAGCAAAATTAAACTCACCTGTTATTATTCAGTTCTCTAATGGTGGAGCTGCTTACAATGCAGGAAAAGGATTAAGCAATGACGGCCAGAAATCAGCTATTTTGGGAGGAATCGCCGGTGCAAAGCATATCCATACCCTTGCAGAAGCTTACGGGGCTACGGTAATTCTTCACACAGACCACTGTGCAAAGAAATTATTGCCTTGGATAGACGGATTAATGGATGCTAATGAAGAATTCTTCAAGCAGACAGGGAAATCTCTTTACTCTTCTCACATGCTGGACCTTTCTGAAGAGTCTTTAGAAGAAAACTTAGAAATTTCTGCTAAATATTTCGAAAGAATGGCTAAAATGCAGATGACTCTTGAAGTTGAGATCGGAGTTACAGGTGGTGAAGAAGATGGTGTTGACAATTCTGATGTTGATAATTCAAAACTATATACTCAGCCGGAAGATGTAGCTTACACATACGAAAAATTAAAAGCTATTTCCGATAACTTTACAATCGCTGCTGCGTTTGGAAATGTACACGGTGTTTATAAACCTGGAAACGTGGTTCTTACACCTAAAATCCTTGACAATTCACAGAAATTTGTTCAGGAGAAATTCGGAACTGCTGCGAAGCCTATCAACTTTGTATTCCACGGAGGATCAGGCTCTACCCTGGAAGAAATCAGAGAGGCAATTGAGTATGGTGTTATTAAAATGAATATCGACACAGACCTTCAATTCGCTTATACAGAAGGCGTGAGAGATTACATGGTTAATAATATTGACTATTTAAGAACTCAGATCGGTAATCCTGAAGGAGAAGAAAAACCAAACAAAAAATTCTATGATCCAAGAGTTTGGGTAAGAAAAGGTGAGGAAACTTTCTCTGCGAGATTGGTAAAAGCATTTGAAGATTTAAATAACGTAAATACGCTTAAATAATTTTGAATTATTAATTTTGGATTTTGAATTATCATTTTAGTGTTCAAAATCTAAAATTCAAGAATCAAAATGCAAAATTTAATTAAAATTTCATAAATGGCATTCGACTGGTTTAAAAGAAAAACAAAAAACATTACGACCTCTACTGATGAAAAAAAGGATGTTCCGAAAGGCCTTTGGCATCAGACTCCGTCAGGAAAAGTAGTGGAACATGATGAGCTGAAGAGAAATAACTATGTTTCTCCGGAAGACGGATTTCATGTAAGAATAGGAAGTGCAGAATTTTTTGATATCCTTTTTGACGATGGTAAATTCACTGAGCTGGATGCCAATGTTGAAAGCATTGATATGCTGAACTTTAAAGATACAAAATCTTATACAGACCGTTTAAAGGAAGTAAAAGCAAAAACAAAGCTTACGGATTCCATCAGAAACGCAGTAGGAACTGTAAAAGGAACTGAAATGGTAGTTTCCTGTATGGATTTCGCTTTCATTGGAGGTTCTTTGGGTTCTGTAATGGGTGAAAAGATAAGAAGGGCAGTAGATTATTGTATTAAGCACAAGCTTCCTTATATGATCATCTGCCAGTCAGGAGGAGCAAGAATGCAGGAAGCAACGTATTCTTTGATGCAGCTTGCTAAAGTTCAAGCAAAACTGGCTCAGCTTTCAGAAGCAGGGCTTTTATACATCGCTTATCTTTGTGACCCTACTTTTGGTGGTATTACAGCTTCTTTCGCAATGACAGCGGATATTATCATGGCAGAACCCGGTGCACTGATCGGTTTTGCAGGGCCAAGAGTAATCCGTGAAACAATAGGACGAGATTTGCCGGAAGGTTTCCAGACATCGGAATTCCTTCAGGAGAAAGGCTTTGTGGATTTTATCGTGAAAAGAACTGAAATTCAGGACACTGTTGCAAAGACGGTAAAATTATTAGCAGTAAAAGCATAACAATTTGTAACAAAATACTACAATCTCTCTCTAATTAGGGAGAGATTTTTTTTTATGAGAACTTTTAAGATATTTTTTAATACGATCCGGACATTAAGCTTTAAAAAGATCATGCGCCTTTTGTCGCTTATTCTACCCCATCCTATTTTTTCTTTATT
Source organism: Chryseobacterium daeguense DSM 19388 (assembly GCF_000430825.1). GTDB lineage: Bacteria > Bacteroidota > Bacteroidia > Flavobacteriales > Weeksellaceae > Chryseobacterium > Chryseobacterium daeguense. The sequence goes on from NZ_AUMT01000002.1 coordinate 24,320, forward strand.
AAGTTTTCATGCAACGGTACAGGCATTTGCCATTGCACAGAAAAAATTTCCTAAGACAGCATCTAAAAACGGAGTCGGGAATGCATTCAGACATGCATTGTGGTGCGCTTTCATCATGATGTACTGCTGCAAGGTTTCGTCCCCGAAAAAAGCACTGGATTTCTGTAAAAGAATCACAGATATGCACGAAGAGCTGTTCCCAAACAAACCTTTGGAAACAAAAATGGATCTTCATAATAACAAAATAGGGATGGATTATTTTATGGAACTTCTTCCCGGTATTCACCGCCAGTTTTTCGAGAAAAGTTTTTTTATTGATGCTTTAGAAAAGAAGATGAAAGATGCAAAGGTTTTGAAGAATTTAGATGATGATTTTGAAGGATTTTTAGTTTATCTTGATGAGAAGTAAATTACCCTACTATGGAGGGCGGAGAAAATTCGTAAGAATTTTTGACGGATGCTTTTTCAGCAGCTTCATTTCCCTAGCCCCGATAGAAACGGTTACCCCACAGCAAGAGCTGGCAAAAGCAGCTGCGCGAGGAGTAAAAGTGGATAGCGGGATTAAGCTTCAAATAATTTACTGAGTCCTTTCATGAGATCGCTTCGTCATTTCATTCCTCGCAATGACGCAAAAGCCTTCCCTTTTTTTGTAATCTGAAGTTTTTTTGATAAGTTTAAGCAATCTTAATTCAATCAAATGGTTCTCAGCAGAATTTGGTCGGCTTTCATTATTATTGCCATTGCCGTTGCAAGTATAAAATACATTTCGTCAAGCCATTACAAAACCATTTTCAATGATATGGTGGTGGGCAAAGGCGGTGATACGGTGCAGATCGCAACTCAAAAAATCAACTCGCTTTCTCCCGTTGTGCGGGACAGTTTGATGAAAAAACCAGATTTTGCGGACAGCAGAATTCATTATAAAACAGATTCCTTACAACAGAACGTGAAAGTTTACCGTGTTCAGGAGGCAGACGGCGTAATCGGAACTTCAGAAACCGCAGTGAAAATTTGTATCGGGCTGATAGGAATTATGACCCTTTTTATGGGATTCATGAGTATTGCTGAAAAAGCAGGCGGAATTAATCTTTTAAGCCGCTTCATTCAACCATTTTTTTCGAGATTATTCCCGGAGATTCCTAAAAATCATCCGGCTTTCGGGCACATGCTGATGAATTTCAGCGCCAATCTTTTGGGGTTGGATAATGCTGCAACTCCTTTCGGATTAAAAGCAATGGAAAGCCTCCAGACCCTAAATCCAAATAAAGATACGGCCAGCAATTCGCAGATCATGTTTTTGTGCCTTCATGCAGGAGGAATGACCCTGATTCCTGTTTCAATCATCGCAATCCGGGCTTCGATGGGATCAAAAACGCCGACAGATATTTTTCTTCCGTGTATGATCGCAACTTTTGCGGCAACGCTGGCCGCTATGATCATTGTTTCCCTGTATCAGAAAATCAACTTGTTAAAACCTGTTGTTATCGCATATATTGGCGGGATTTCGGCAATTATTGCTTTATTGGTTTTGTATCTTACCAAATTAAGCAAAGACGAGCTGGATGATTTCAGCAAAGTTTTAAGTAACGGATTGATTCTGTTTATTTTTCTTGCTATTGTCCTTGGAGCTGTATATAAAAAAATCAATGTTTTTGATGCCTTTATTGAAGGTGCAAAAGAGGGTTTCTGGACCTGCGTGAAAATTATTCCTTATTTAGTCGGGATGCTGATTGCTATCTCATTATTAAGAACTTCCGGAGTTTTTGATGTAATTATAGACGGAATGAAATGGGTGGCCAATGCCGCAAACTTGGATCCCCGTTTTGTAGACGGTCTTCCGACTGCCCTTATCAAGCCTCTTTCCGGCTCCGGTGCAAGGGGAATGATGGTGGATACAATGGCGACCTTCGGGGCAGACAGTTTTCAGGGTAAACTGGCAGCAGTTCTTCAGGGAAGCTCAGATACTACGTTTTACGTGATTGCAGTTTATTTCGGTGCTGTGGCTGTTAAGAATACAAGATACACCGTAATTGCTATGCTTCTGGCAGATTTAGTAGGGGTTATTACCGCTATTGGTTTGGCTTATTTGTTTTTTGCATAAATTATACTCATGAAAGCTTATATTCAGACAGATAAAAACGGTGATTTTTATAATGTAAACGCTTTTATTGCTTTTGAAGGTTTCAGAAATTTTGGTTTTGAGATAAAGAAGTTTTTTGATGCAGATGAGATATCAGATCATAATCCGGAAAATATAGTCGTTGGCGGAATTGGAAATGTAAGAAAAAGACTACAAAATTTAAATATCGTTCGCCCTGAAAAGGAAATAGATTATCCTGAAGAATTAAAACCCTTTTTAAAAAGAAAAATCTGGGAATCAAGCATTAAAAAAATTTTTTCGGATAAAAACAATTGGAATATTTTTATTAAGCCCAAAACTGAAACTAAATTGTTTGCGGGGAAAGTCATTAAAAATGAAATGGATTTCCTTGGGCTCATCAATGAAGAAAGAGATATTGAAGTTCTTTGCTCTGAGCTTATTGATTTTAGAACGGAATGGCGCTGTTTTATTCGGTATAAAGAAATTTTAGATATCAGAAGATATAAAGGGGATTGGGATACAAGAATAGACTTAAAAACAGTGCAGGCAGCCATTGAATCATTTACTACTCAGCCAAACTCATTCGCATTAGATTTTGGAGTTAATGAGGTTGGGGAAACTATATTGGTAGAAGTCAATGACGGCCATTCTTTAGGAACTTATGGACTTTCATCGGCACACTATGCTAAATTTCTTTCCGCAAGATGGAGCGAACTAACTGCAACGGAAGATCATTTAAACTTTTAATTTAAACAAATCATGATAACAGATAAAGAATTCACATTAAGGCTCATTCGCCAGCTGACTCAGGCGTTGGAAAAGCTTATTCTAGACAAACCAGAAGAAAGCTTAATGCAGAAAGAATTAGATTTTGACTCTTTAATGAAAGATATTTTCAAATTTGATTTCACTACCCTATCTTCTAAATCAAAAGAGGAAATCATTAAGATCGTTAATGAAAGACAGGAAAGAGACCACAAAGATTACTACGAAATGCTGGGAAATCTTTTCTATTTTACCGGCAGAGGAGAAAAGAACAATGACTTTTTAGATAAAGCAAAAACATTTTATGAATTGTATTTACAAACCAGCGGAATCTTTGCGCTTCCTATCATTAACAGAATCAATGAAATAAAAAAAGCACTCGAATAAGTGCTTTTGCATTTTAAAATGTAATTTTATATGTTCCTGTGGATGAAGTACTGGCTTTTTCAGCTTTTACATATTTTTTAACCCAGGAAACGGCATTTGAAGTAATGCATGGATCAGAAGTTCCGCCTGATCTTCTTGCTGACACCACATTTCCTGCTTTATCCACGGTGTAAGCAATGGTGATCGTTCCGCTTGCGGTACAGCTGTTGGCCGGCTGAGCTCCACCACGCCCCATTGTTCCGGGAATAAACCCGACTAATTTTCTGTCGATTCCGACTTTGCTGTCTCCATTTCCATCACCACCTAGAGGATCTCCCGCATTTCCTATTCCTGTTCCGTCTCCCTGGCTACCTGCCTTTGTTCCTCTTCCGCGGATTAAATTTCCAATGGCAGCAGTTCCTTTTCCGTCACCGTTTCCGGTTTTGGAATTGGCCGTTGTTGCACCGGATTTTTTAGTGTTTTTTGTAGCAGAAGTGCTTGCCGAGGTTTTATTTGATTTTTTAGACTCCTCTTTTTTAGGAACTGTTACTTTAGAGTTATTTCCTGTGATAATTTTCTCCTTAGCTTCAGATTTCTTTGTTTCCGGCTGAGGTTCCGGCTTGATAACCGTTTTTGTTTCAGGAACGGCTGTTTCTACAGGCTCGGTTGTAACTTCTTCGGTTGCGGCAGCTAAACTCCCGGGCTGATCTGCAGGTTCTTCTGCCCCATTCCCGTTTCTGTTGTCTCCGAAATTAACCAGCATCGTGGTAATTTCTTCAGGCTGCTGATCCAGCTCCGGTTTTAATTTATATAAAAAAACAAATAACAGGATCGCAGACCAAATGAGAATAGAAAGCACTGCGCTTTTTATCCTGTCTCTGTTTTGCTCGTCTTTGTTTATAATATAACTTTTCATTTTAATTTTTCCGATTTTCGGAGTTTTATTTATCCTTAACGGTGGCAATTGCGATGTTAAATTTATGTTTTTCTGCAATTTCCATTACGAAAACTACATCTTTGTGCATGGTATTTTCATCTGCCCTGATGGTGAATGATTTATTGGTCTGTCCGGCAAGTTTATTGACAATCGTTGGTTCCAGCTCTGCTCTGTTTACCGGGTTATCATCTACAAAATAAGATCCGTCCGGCTTTATGCTTACCGTTAACGGATTCGGAATATTGTCATCTACCGCTCCGGTTTTAGGCAGCTTCACATCGATTGCGCTTTGGTTGGCAGCCGAGGATGTTACCATAAAGAAGATCAGCATCAGAAGGATAACGTCTGTCATCGCTGCTAAACTGAATTCCGGATTTGCTTTATTTCTTCTTTGAATTTTCATTTGTTTCGAAGATTATAAAGGTTTATTGATAAGATCTAAAAATTCTCCGGACATATTCTGTGCCTTTAATACAAATTTATCAATTCTCGTTAATAAAATATTGTAGAAAAAGTTTGCCGGAATTGCCACTGCAAGTCCTACCGCCGTTTGGCCCAGCGCCGTATAAATACCTTCTGACAAAGTTTTCGGGGAGAAAGATCCGCTGGCATGAGACAGGTTAAAGAAAGCAATAATCATCCCGATTACTGTTCCTAAAAGTCCCAACATGGGAGCAATACTAGGTACAACCGCCAAAAGGTTCAGGTTTTTTTCCATATTGGCAACTTCTACCTGCGCCTGAGACTCCATTGCACTTACAATATCTGAAACAGGACGTCCTAATCTGGAAATTCCCTTTTCTAAAATCCTGCCTTCCGGAGAATTTTGTCTCTTGCAATAATCTGCCGCAGATTCTATTTTTCCTTCCTTGATAAAATCCTCGATATTATCCATGAAATTAGCATCTGTTTTTGATGTCAGTCTTTTAATAAAGAAAAAACGCTCAAAGAAAAGATACACGGAAAATATACCGAGCAAGAGCACGGTTACCATCACTATCTTAGCGAATGCCCCTCCGTGGAACATGATCTTCCAAAATGAAAATTCTAAATCGTCTGCAGCTACTGCAGGTGCAGCCACCTGTGCAAATAAAATCTGAGTAAGTTCCGTTAACAGCATTAAAGTGAATTTTTATAAAAGTTTTAACGACAAATGTAGTGGAATATTATTAATTGATATCTTAAAAATTGCTTAAAAACAACTTAAAAATTTGTTATTTTCATAAAACAGCAAATTTCTTTCCAAAAAATATTTGAAAAGAAATCCGGATATAATTTTTTTGATAAGATAATTAATCTTCGTCTACCACAATATCATCCTGCCTGAATTCGCATTTCAGCCTGAAAGGAATCGGAGTGTCTGACCCTGTATAGAAATCATCAATGGTGCCCTTCCAGACTACCTGAAGCTCGCCGTCCTCTGTCTTATCAAAACACAGCTCATTATCATAAATGAAAGCATCTTCATCGTCGAAAAGGTCTACTTCCGTGTAGGTTTCCTCGTCCGTATCGTTAATGGTAATTGTTTTTCCTTCTATTTCCGCAGATTCGATAGGGAAATCGAAAACTTCAAGAGAGAGTTGCGGAAAATTGTACTGTAATGAATCATCTTCTACATGATCCAAGCTGTCATCCGTGATAATCTCAACCTCTAGGAAATGTTGCTGGTTGCTGTACACCGCCTTACAATAAGTGTTTCTGATATTGTACTTTAGCGTTTCCTCCGGATGGTAAATTTTTAAAATCCCTTTCATTATTTCTTAAAAAAGAGCTGTAATACTATGATTGTTAAATGTTTTCAACAAAGATAAAAAATAGATTGAATGTGAAGAATTTTTTGAAAATTATTTTTAAAAAATGAGTAATAATTAATAATAAAACATTTTAAAAAGTAAATTTTAAATATCAAAACCGAACAGGTTGCCTTTTACGAAGAGCTTTATCCAGCTATCCACTCATACTCCTCGCGCAGCCGCTTTTCTTCGCTTGCTGTGGGGTAACCGTTACTATCGGGGCTAGGAAGGCAGGCCAGAATTTTACTTGTACATGAATTGTTGATATTCCCGGTAGAAACTGCCCATTGATTCTTGACAATTCACTTTAAAGATCTCCCGTCAAAAAATCTTACGAATTGAAGAGGAAACTATTCATCCAATTAGCGTTGGAAAATAATCTTTGTCGTTTTCTACTTTAATTATTTACATTTGTTTTTTATAAAAGCATTCTGAAATGAAAAACATTTTATCTAAAAGTATTCTGGGATTCGGCATAATGATAAGTCTTATTTCCTGTAAAAAAACAGATTCACCCTTAACGAAAGTTACCCCTTCCAATATAGATTCCATTGCTTCTAATTATTATGAGCAATATTTAAAATTATACCCTCTGGAAGCCACTTCACAGGGAGACCTCAGATATAATGACCAGCTTCCCATCAATATTGATAAAGATTTTATTCTTGGAGAAGTTGCATTTTATAATTCTGTGCAGAAACAGCTTCAAAATGTAGATTACAAAGCCCTTTCTGATGAAGACAAAGTGGTCTATGATGTGTTGGATTATTCTTTAAAAGACAGAATCAGAGGCTATGCCTATCACCCGGAATATATCCCTTTTACGCAGTTTGGAGGACTTCCGCTTACATTTCCATTGTATGGGAGCGGACAGGGAAGCCAGCCTTTTAAAACAGAAAAAGATTACAGCGACTGGCTGAAAAGAATGGAGAAGTTTCCGGAATGGATGAATGCCGCTGCAGAAAATTTCAAAGAAGGGATCAACAACAAAATGGTTCTGCCTAAAAAACTGGTAATCAAAATGATTCCCCAAATGCGTGCAGAGGAAATTACCTCCACAGATTTAGATAAAAATATTTTCTACGGACCTATAAAAAATTTCCCGAAAGATTTTACAAAAGAGCAAAAAGATAAATTCTCAGCACTTTATAAAGACGCTATTATCAAAAAAATAATCCCTGCATATACAAAAATGGGTGATTTCTTAGAGAAAGAATATCTTCCAAAAGCCAGAGAAACAGACGGATACAACAGCTTACCAAATGGCAAGGAAATTTATCAGTTTTATGCAAAAAGCTGGACAACAACCAACAAATCGCCTGAGGAAATCAATAAAATCGGGCAGCAGCAGGTAGCTATGCTTCGTGCAGAAATGGAAAAAGTAAAACAGCAGGTTGGCTTTACCGGAACACTGGAAGAGTTTATCAATTTTGTAAAAACTGACCCAAAAGCAATGCCTTACAAGACTTCAAAAGAAGTTTTGGACGGATTTAATGGTATTTTGGCGAAAATTACTCCTAAGCTGAAAACCATGTTTTCCGTAACCCCAAAAACAAAATTTGAGATCAGGCAGACTGAAAAATTCCGGGAGGCAAGCGCAAGCGCAGAATACACCCCTGGAACTCCGGACGGCAAAAGACCGGGGATTTTCTACATTCCGCTTCCTGATCCTTCGAATTTCAATGTTACTTCAGGCATGGAATCTCTTTTCCTGCATGAAGCCATTCCGGGACATCATTATCAGTTTTCTCTTCAGCAGGAAAATACAAAGCTCCCGAAATTCATGAGATTCGGATGGTTTGGAGCGTATGGTGAAGGCTGGGCGCATTATTGTGAGACACTAGGGCCAGAATTAGGGCTGTATACAGATCCTTATCAGAAAATGGGGTATCTGAGCGATCAGATGCTGAGGGCAGTAAGATTAGTGGTGGATACGGGCTTGCATACAGGGAAAATGACTCGTGAAGACGCCATCAAATATTTCCTGAGCAATATTTCTTATGATGAAGCCAGCGCAACTGCCGAAGTGGAAAGATATATGGCTGTGCCGGGCCAGGCTTTAGGTTATAAAATCGGTTCATTGAGAATTCGTGAACTGAGAGAGAAATATCAGAAACAGCTTGGAAATAAGTTCAATCTGGCAAAATTCCATGATGAAATTCTGAGCCAGAGATGCCTGCCTTTGGATGTTCTGAACAGGAAAATGGAGCTTTGGGCAAAGAAACAGAAATAATTTTTAAATATTAGAAGTTTTATTGGATCCTTCGACTTTGCTCAGGATGACATCGGCAAATTATTCCGCATACTGCACAGTTAATATTAGCGTTGCCATCCTTAGTGAAGTCGAAGAATCTTTCAAATTAATTTTAAATTAAACACAAAATACATCGAAAAAATGTTTACAGTAGAACAAATCGAAAACGCCCACAGTAAAGTAAAAACGGGTGCGGATTTTCCAAATTATATTAGGGAGATTAAAAAATTGGGAGTAAAAGCTTTCGAAACCTGGGTGAAAGACAGCCATACAGAATACTTTGGAGATAATGACTTCAAAACGACCTCTGATGCTCAGTACGATGATTTGATAATTTCCGGGAGTTCTGATAAAGAAAAGTTTATTCAATCGTTGAAAAGGCATCAAAGAGGGGAAACAGATTATATGAAATTTTGCCGGGACTGTGCAGAAACAGGAATTGAAAGGTGGTTTGTAAACCTTGATCAATTTACCTGTACGTATTACGACAAAGCTGGAAATGAAATTCTGGTTGAGGAAATTCCGCATTAAGCTATTAAAGTCACACAATTATTTTTTGTGGTTTTATTAGTTCATAATTATTAACATCAATAATTTATAGAAAAATGTTAGCAGAAAGCCTGAAATCCCTTTTCACAAGAGATTTAAATAAACTAAAAACAGAAATTGAAGCCTATAAGAATGAAGATATCATCTGGAAAGTTGATAAGAACATCTTAAATTCCGCAGGAAATCTCTGCCTTCATTTGGTTGGTAACCTCAACCATTTTTTGGGAGCCATTTTGGGAAATTCCGGATATATCAGAAATCGTGACCTTGAATTTTCATTAAAAAACATTCCAAGAGCAGAATTAATCGGGCAAATCGAAAAGACAATTGAAGTGGTAAATTCTTCTCTTGATAATTTGTCTCCTGATGATTTGGGGAAAGAATTTCCGGTGCAGGCTTTAGGTTATCCTATGACTACGGACTATTTTCTTATTCATCTTATTGGCCATCTGGAATACCATTTGGGACAGATTAATTATCACAGGAGATTGCTGGATATTTAATTCAAATAAGTTTCAGTATTTCATTGACAAATATCAATGCTATTTCTTAATAAATGTCATTGGCTGAGCTTACAACTAATGATAATTTTGTCCTTATAAATTTTAATAATCATTATTCAAAAACAATCTTAAATTAATTATTATGAGCACATCAATTCTTTTAAAAGACAGCTTATTGCTGATCTGGAACAATCGTAATGCAGCTGAAAGACTTATTCTGATGGATAAAATCTACTCATCTGACATCAAATTTTACGAAGACAATAATAGCGAACCTATTACAGGACATGAATCTATTAACAATCTTATTCAAAATTTGCAAAAAGACTGGCCTTCAGATTTTGAATTTACCATTAAAGAAGATCCGAAAATAAACCATAACCTACAGAAAATAAGTTGGCATCTCGGAAGCAAAGGAAGTGCTCCAGTAGCCGCGGGTACAGACATTGCGCTTATTAAAAACGGAAAAATAGAGTCTTTATACTTGTTTTTGGAAACAAAATAATCGGCTCTCTATTTCTCAAACATCTTTTTAGTAATAAAATCTTTCTCACCTTTTCCTCTGGCGGGAGAATATTCCCTTCCGTAGAAAATGATCTGAAGATGAAGCTTATTCCATACACTTTCCGGCCAGATTGCTTTGGCGTCTTTTTCGGTTTCTACGACGTTTTTTCCGGACGTGAGCTTCCATTGTGTCATTAACCGGTGAATGTGCGTATCAACCGGAAAAGCAGGAAAGCCGAAGCCCTGGCTCATCACCACGGAAGCGGTTTTATGCCCCACTCCGGGAAGAGCTTCCAGTTCTTCATAAGTCTGAGGAACTACCCCATTATGCCTTTCCAAAAGCAGCTCTGCCATTCTTTTTAAATTTTTTGCTTTGGTATTGGAAAGCCCGATTTCTTTGATCAGTTCCCTAATTTCTTCCACTTCAAGCCTGCCCATTTTTTCAGGTGTTCCCGCGACTTCAAAGAGTCTGGGAGTCACCTGATTCACTTTCTTATCCGTTGTCTGTGCAGATAATGCCACCGCAACCATCAAAGTATAGGCGTCCGTATGATCCAACGGAATGGGAACTTCCGGATATAATTTTTCTAATTCTTCCTGAACAAGCGCTGCTCTTTGCTTTTTTGTCATGTAACCCTTAAATTTGAGCAAAAATAATTTATTATGTTGAAAGTTGGAGACCAATTACCGGAATTTGAAGGAATAAATCAGGATGGAGAAACGGTAAAATCGGAAAAATTAATCGGAAAAAAGCTTGTGATCTTCTTTTATCCGCAAGCCAATACTCCAACCTGTACGGTGGAAGCATGTAATTTGAGCGATAATTATTCTAAACTAAAGAAAGCCGGATTTCAGCTGTTGGGAATCAGTGGTGATTCTGTAAAAAAACAAAAGAATTTCCACAGTAAATTTGCTTTTCCCTATGATCTTATTGCTGATGAAAACCGAGATATTATTGAAAAATTCGGGGTTTGGCAGGAAAAAACGACCTTTGGGAAAACGTATATGGGAATTGTACGAACTACTTTTATCTTTGATGAACAGGGCGTTTGTACAAGGGTTATAGAAAAAGTAACCTCAAAAACTGCAGCAGGGCAGATTTTGGAAGGATAATTAACACGAAAAGCACAGATATTTTCACTAAATGCACTATTATTAGTGATATTCGTGAAAATATTTGTGAAATTATTGTTTCAATTTATTCCGTTTCGAAATACATCAATTCCTCGGTATCGCCGGGAATCGTAACAAATTTCTGGAATTTTAAACCTAGCTTTTCAATTAATTTTTGTGAAGAATGATTATCTTTTGTGGTAATGGCGGAGAGTTTTTTTAACCCAAAATCATCCATCCCGATTGATTTTACCTTTAAAGCAGCTTCATAGGCATAGCCTTTCCCTTCAAATTCATCCAGTAAAGAAAATCCTATATCCACTACATCCAGCCCTTCTCTTTCAAAAATTCCCACCCCTCCTATTTTGTGGTTTCCTTCTTTGGTTATCATTAAATAATTCCCGTAGCCCAGCCTTTCAAACTGCGGCAGGAATTTATTTTTGATATAATTTTCCGCATCAGGAACTGTTTTTATATAACGATCTCCTATAAATTGTATAAATTTTGGCCTGTTGTACAGATCAAGGATAAAGGCTCCGTCTTCCAGAGACATGGGACGCAGGAATAAACGTTCTGTTTCGTAGAAATTATCTTCGTTTTCTTGTTGGTTTTTTAGGTTCATCTTTCGGTTCTTCCTTTTTTTCTATTTTCAGAAGTCTCGGGTTATTGGTGCATTTTTTATTGTAAAGCTCAATATAAGACCCATTATCTTTGATATCCGTGATATTTCCTGAAGCTTTATTGACCGTCAGTGTGAAGTGTTTCTTCTGATAAGGGCATTCTTTAGATGTCAGCTTTCCCAGACCAAGGTAATAATTGGTTTTATCATCATAATAATTTCCTGCCAGATCTTTGAATTCTTCATCCACCATATAGCCATCCACAGCCGCTGCAATTGCTGCTTCTTCAACATCATCTATTTTCCCGATAAACGTTTTCAGGCCTTCAAGGGTTGTAACATGCTCTGTTTTTCCTCCTGAAGCGTAAACGATATAATAAAACTCGTCTGGCTCAGTTACCCCCACATTAAAACCCGATGGCTGTGAAGTATAATCTATTTTCGGTCCCGACTGCTTTACGATCTGATCCTTTCCGTAACTGCTGTGAATCAGCATCCAGGAAGTTGTTTTTATATTCGGAATAATATTCTGTAATATATTGGAAACACTCGAAAACTGCTTTTTTTCCTGAGAATATGAAAGTATTCCCAACAGCATGAAAATGCTTACACTGATCTTAAATTTAAATTTCATCATACCTTAGAGAACGCAGAAAGTGTACCAATTATTTTACATGAATTTATCCCCCTTCTTCAGGCTCTTCAAATCCAGAACATAATCCTTGATAAGCTGATCATGATCTCTTGGGCAGATGAGCAGTGCTTTTTCTGTATCTACAATGATATAATTTTCCAGACCATCGATAATCACCGCTTTATTGCTGTTTTTCAATCTGATAACATTTCCTTTGGAATTATAGGTGAGAATATGTTTCAGCTTTACTGCATTTCCATTCTCATCTTTTTCGGTGTTTTCATAAACAGAAGTCCATGTTCCGAGATCGCTCCAGCCTAAATCTGCAGGAATTACGTAAACATTTTTTGCCTTTTCCAAAATTCCGTTATCGATAGAAATTTTCTGAACCTTTGGATAAATAAGCTCTATACAGCTTTTTTCACTACCTGCATTGTATTCACAAGCCATAAAATGCTGTGTCATCTCCGGGAGATACATTTCAAAAGCATGATGGATACTTTTTACATTCCAGATAAAAATCCCTGCATTCCAAAGGAAATCTCCGCTTTCCAGAAAGCTTTTTGCAAGCTCCAGCATTGGTTTTTCCGTAAAAGTTTTTACTTTATAATGATCAGAATCATGTTTATCAACAAACTGAATATATCCATAGCCCGTATCCGGTCTGGTAGGCGTAATACCTAATGTTACCAAATAATCATTTTTTGAAGCAAGGTCAAAAGCAAGCTCTACTTTTTCAAGGAAGGTCTGTTCTTTTAAAATCAAATGATCTGCAGGTAATACAATCATCGTTGCATTCGGATCTATTTCGGCTATTTTATTGGCCATATAAAGATTGCAGGGCGCCGTATTTTTCAGAAGAGGCTCTCCCACAATATTATCCTGAGGGATTTCCGGCAGCTGCTGATGAGATAGATCAACATATTCTTTGTTAGTAATAACAAATATATTTTCATTGGGAATGATTTTGCTGATCCTGTCATAGGTCTGCTGAATCATTGTGCGCCCAACTCCTAAAATATCCTGAAACTGTTTCGGAAATTTTTGCGTACTCATAGGCCAGAATCTACTGCCGATTCCTCCTGCCATAATCACGCAATATCTATCTGATTTTGACATTTTTAAGTGCATTTTTCTACCCTCGCCAAAGGCTTGAAAGAATACTTCCTTCCCGTAGCCAGGTTCTTACAAAGATAGTTTTTTTTAATCAGACCTTCTAATAAATACTTCTCATTTCGATAAATAAAGAAATCACCTTTTTGTAGCTTTTCAATAAACTGAAGGGTATCATCTTGTTTTTCAATGTGAAAATATTTAACCAAATCCGGGCTTGCCATGAAATTTGCTTTCGGAGATTTTGAAAATTTTACAATAATGGGCCTTAGTTTTTCTTCATAAATATCAAGGCTTTGTAAGAGCATCCGGCGGAAGGTTTCTTTCCACTCGTTACCGTGAGGAGAGATTCTTCTGCCATATTTTTCAAAGGCGATAAGATGAGCCAGCTCATGAGTAAGCACAAAGAAAAAAAGCTCCGGAACCAACGTAGAATTAATGGTGATTTCGTGAGAATTATCCGGAAGTTTACGGTAATCCCCCAATTTGGAATCCCTGTTTCTTGTGATCTTTATATGGATATAATAATCTGCAAACCAGATTTTTAAGTATTGTAATGTATTTTGAGGTAAATATTTTTCTAAGGATTGAATAGACATTTTACAAACTTAACGGAACTCCCGAATAGAAATTCAATAATTTTAAACTGAAAAGATAATTATATTTAGCCTGAGCCACAGAACCCTGTGCGTTTGCGTAGTTGTTTCTTGCAATATTTACATCATAGATTGTGGATCTCCCTGCTGCATAGCTTTTATCCGCAAAATCCAGAGCCAGCTTTGTACTTTTTTCCGCCTGAACTGCAGATAAATAAATCTCATAATTGGCATCAACGTCAAACTGCGCTTTCTGAACGTTCTCTCTTACGGCTTGTTTCTGCTGCAGTAAAGTTGTTTTTGCAATATTTTCACTCAGTTTAGCCTGCTCTACCTGAAGCTTCGTGATTCCTTTATTAAAAATAGGAATATTAATGGAAATTCCTAAATTTTGTCCAAAATTATCATTGTACTGGCTAAAAAATGTAGGATCAATAATCGGGTTACCGAATTGATCATATCTCGTTAAAATATTATTGTAAAAACTTCCGATTCCCGCATTTGCCGTAACCGTAGGCCAAAAAGCCGTTTTTGTAACCTCAGTCTGGGCTTCTGCAGATCGGATCCTGCTTTCGGCTGCTTTTACCTGTGGCTGGGTTTCATAAGCTGTTGTTAAAACCTCATCAACAGATTTCAGCTGTGGCGCAAGCTGATCCGGAACATCTACATCTTCTACATCAAAATCTTTGTATTCCTGTAATTGTAAAAGTTGAGCCAAAGCAAATAAACTTCTTCCCACATTAATTTCAGCAGTTTTAAGGTTTTGCTTCTCTCTTGCAAGACCCGCTTCTGCCTCTGCTAAAACCGTTTGTGCTGTTGTTCCTACTTCGGTTGTGATTTTTGACCTGTCATATTGCTTTTGGGCATTTTCAACAGCAGCCTGGGAAATTTTTACAATTTCCTTATTCAATAAAGTCGTTAAATATTGCTGTGCAATCTGAAGCGAAATATCATTTTTAATGGTTTCAATATCATACTGGCTGGCTTCTACATCAAATTCTGTTTTTCTGATGGTTTTTTCAAGCCTGCCATTATTATAAACCAAAATATCAGCACCAAGGTTGGCACTATTTCCAAAACGGTCATTTCTGATACTCCCCGTCCCCAAAGAAGCCTGCCCGAAGCTTACCGTGTTTCCTACGCTTGCAGATACAGACGGGAGATAATTTTTCTTCGCGATCTTAAGGTTCAGATCCTGCATTTGTTTCGAATATTCATTTTGGATCACCTGAAGATTATGCTTCGTGGCATAGTCTACACATTCTCTCAAAGACCACTTTTTCTGGGCATTGACAGCCAGGCAAGATAATCCCAAAATAATAGTCAAAACTTTTTTCATATAATGATTTTATCCAATTAGACGAGCCAAATATAAAAAAGTTACAGTTTCCAAAAATTATTGTTTCATTTTAATTAAACTTTTGAGAATTTTGCATCATGACAAACCAACAATATCAGGAGGCCGTAGAATGGCTTTTCGTACAGGCTCCGAATTACCAGATAGATGGTCAGAAGGCATACAAACCGGGACTGGAAAACATCACAAGGCTTTGTGAGTTCTTCGGAAACCCGCAGGATAAAATAAAATGCATCCACATTGGAGGTACCAACGGAAAGGGTTCTTCAAGCAATATGCTGGCGTCTGTTTTACAAGAATCAGGCTTTAAAACCGGTTTATATAACTCACCGCATCTTATTGATTTTACGGAACGCATAAAAGTAAATGGCAAAAACTGTGATAAAGAATTTGTCTATCAGTTTATTCAAAAATTAAAAAATCTTCCTGAAGATATCCGTCCTTCTTTTTTTGAATTTACAACCATTATGGCGTTTGAATATTTTTATCAGCAGAAAGTGGATTTTGCCATTATCGAAGTCGGTTTGGGAGGAAGGCTGGATTCTACCAATATCATTAAGCCTCTGGTTTCGGCAATTACTAATGTTCAGCTGGATCATCAGAATATTTTAGGAGATACCCTTGAGGAAATTGCCGGCGAAAAAGCAGGAATCATTAAAAATAACATCCCCATCATTTCAGGAGATGACAATGATTTGGTTACAAATATCATCAAAAAGAAAGCAGAGAAGGAAAAAGCTCCGTTTATTGATGCCACTTTAATTGAAACTGATTTAAAATCTGATTTAAAAGGGAATTATCAAAAGAAAAATATTAAAGTTGTTTTAGGCTTAATTGAAGAATTAAGAAAACTAAACTATACAATTTCCGATCAAAACATTGAAAAAGGCCTGTTGAATGTTCATCAAAATACCGGCTTCATCGGCCGGTGGTTCGAATTTTCAAAAACCCCGCTGACGATTTGTGATACGGGGCATAATCAGGCCGGATTAGAACAGGTTTTCTCACAGCTGAACTCAATTGATAAGCACAAGCACATCATTCTGGGATTTGTGAATGATAAAAAGATCGATGAAGTGATGAAAATTCTGCCGGAAAATTCTGAGTTTTATTTTGCAAAACCGTCTATCCATCGTGGCAGACATCCGGAAGATTATGAAAACTTACTGATTGAGGCAAAAATTTCTTATAAAATTTTTAATTCCGTTCAGGAAGCCTATCTTTCTGCAAAAGAGGAATGTACAAATGACGAAATGATTTTTATCGGCGGAAGCAATTTCGTAGTGGGAGAATTTTTAGAAAAAAATTTGCAAGTTTCCGAATAAGTCGTATATTTGCACCACTCTAATCGAGAAAACAACGATAAAGAGGGTTCTTAGCTCAGTTGGTTCAGAGCATCTGGTTTACACCCAGAGGGTCGGGGGTTCGAATCCCTCAGGACCCACAGAAAAGGAAACGAAACCTTTCAAAAAAATTCGGGTTCTTAGCTCAGTTGGTTCAGAGCATCTGGTTTACACCCAGAGGGTCGGGGGTTCGAATCCCTCAGGACCCACAAAAATCTCTCTTTTTTAAGGGAGATTTTTTTATGCAAAAAGAAACCGCAACACTGTTACGGTTTTTTATATGTCTTATTTCTACTGACCGGGAGCATAAGGTTGGGCTGATTTTGACCCGGTAACCTTTTTCACCTGTCCCGAAGGAAGACCTTTGTTACCGTTAGGCTTAAGTCCAACACAAGAAGCCAGAAATAAACTTACGATTAAAACCGCTCCTATTTTTTTAAGTGTTTTCATAATTCCTTTTTTTAAATGTCTTAAAATATTGTGCAGCGAACTAAAATTTATAATTTAATACGATGAACTTTATCTACAATTTTCTGAATATTAAGCTCTTCCAGGCAAGCCCAGTCTCCGCGGAAGCATTCTTTGTCCCCGAAAACAGAACAGGGTCTGCAGCTCAGGTCTTTTACCTGAACCACATCATCTTCACTTTGCCCGAAGCCTAAAAATCCGGCGTACGGATGCGTCTGTCCCCAAATAGAAACACATCTTGTACCCATAAGGCTCGCTAAATGCATATTGGCAGAATCCATTGATATCATCAGTTCCAGCTCAGAAATTTTGTTCAACTCTTCTGAAAGGTTTAACTTCCCTGCCAGACTTATTGTATTTGGAATTTCATGCTGCCATTTTTCCAGTGTTTCCACCTCCTGCTTTCCGCCTCCAAAAAAGTAAATTGTATGTTTTTGAGCCAGAATTCTCACCAATTCATAGGATTTTTCCAAAGGAAGCATTTTCCCTTTATGCTGGGCAAAAGGCGCAAAACCAATTCCTGAACGCTCTTTAGAAGCTGGCCTTAACTGATGTGACAACTGAACCTTAAAGCCCATTTCACGAAAAACATCGGCATACCGCTCTACTGTTCTTCTTAATTGAGATTTATTCAGGTTCCAAATATCCGTCAAATGCTCTTTTTCTTCTTTTCCTTTATTGATTTTAAATACTTTAAGCCCTTTGCTTCTGTAAATTTTATCCAAAACTTTTGTACGGATAACATCGTGAAGGTTTGCAATTAAATCCGGCTTAAATTCTTTTATCAATTCATTTGCTAATCTGTTTAATCCAAAAAAGCCCTTGTAATCGTCAAGGTTTATTCCTTTAAATATAACATTCGGGATATCAGCAAATAAGCTTTCAAAATTTTTCCTTGAAACCATTACAATTTCCACATCAGGATTCTGTTCCAGAAATTCACGGAAAACCGGTGCCGTCATTGCAACATCACCAAAAGCGGAAAAACGATATGCTAAAATTCTTGTCACTATGATTTCAACTGATAAGCAACTGCGTAAAATTTAATTTGCTTAGTCATGGCCATCAGACCATTGGCTCTTGAAGGAGAGAGAAACTCCTGAAGCCCGATTTCAGAGATAAAATCAAAATCAGAATCCAAAATTTCCTGGGTAGAATGACCACTGTATATGCTTACCAGAAGAGAAACGATTCCTTTCGGCAAAATACCGTCGGAATCTGCATTGAAGAAGAGTTTTCCATCTTTGAACTCAGCATCAATCCACACTTTGCTTTGGCAGCCCTTGATAAGATTTTCGTCAGTTTTTTTATCATCAGAAAGTCCTTTTAATTCCTTTCCAAGATCAATAATATATTCATACTTCTGCTCCCAATCTTCAAGAAACGCAAACTCGTCGATTATTTCCTGCTGTTTTTCTTTAATGGTCATTTTTAACTAATTTCTTTCTGCAAAGATAGCCAATTTAAAAAAGATAATTTAATACTCATTTAATATGAAAGAGATTTAATGATCTTTTGAATAATCGCAAGGATATACAAAGGCCTATAGTTAGGTTTGAAAATATTTTAGGATAAACAAAGGCGCTTCGCTTATTTCCGAAATACAAGATTGAATATCTATTTGTTTTTACATTGTCAGGTGAAACGCCCTTTACGTTAAAAGCGTAACTTTTTATATAATCCATTGTGTGACTTTGCGATAAAAAACTCATCAACGAGAAGCACTCTTAAAAACTTCCAACAATTTGACCTCTTCATTTTCCCAACAAAGAATATTCGCGGCTTTTTCTAATTCCGGTTGATAATTTTCTCTTCCCTTATTTAAAACTGACTGAATAGCGGCAGCAATATTTTCAGGCTGATGATCGCTGATAATCTCCCCAATATCAAATTTTGATTTAATATTCTGCATTTCAGGAAGATTTGACAAAATCAAAGGAACGCGTGCCTGGATACAATCTAAGACTTTATTTGGCAAAGAGTAAAAATAACTTTCCCCTCCATTTTCTTCAATACTCATTCCGCAGTCTGCCGTAATGGTGATTTTCCTTAACTCCTCAGGTAATAATTTCCCTAAAAACTGAACTTTTTGTTGAAGATTTTCTTTGACAACAAATGCTTTATATTCTTTCTTTTTGGGACCATCGCCGGCAATTTTAAAAATAACATTATCCAAGTGGTGCATTGCCAGAATAGCCTTGTCAATTCCCCTAAAAGGATTAATTACCCCCTGATATAAAAGTATCTTTGGATTATTATTAAGAATCTTTGGATTAAAATCTGATTTTCTGGGTGCATTTTGTACAACAGCAGCATTGATTCCGTATCGATTTTTAAACCAATTGGCATAGCCGGAGCTTGCCGTAATCATGTATTTGATATTGGGAATAATTTTCTTTTCAAGATATCTCCACAATTTTTGTGACATTTTGCCCTGAATTGCAGGCATTTCGGAAAAAATTTCATGACTGTCAAAAACCAAAGGAATATTCAGTTTTTTTGCTATTAAATAATTAGGAAGCAGCGCGTCCAGGTCATTGGCGTGAAGTATTGTATTTTTATCCGTTTTTTTCTTTAATTCCTGGTATAACTTCCAGTTGAACTCAAAATAAGCTGTTTTTAAACTTTTAGAAATTAATTTTATTCTCGAAAATGGATAAGGACGCGACATTTTTTCTGCGCCGTTCCAGTCATTTCCTATCAGTTCAATATCATAGCCGTTTTCATGTAAAGTTCTGCAAACCTTTTCTATACGCTGGTCTGTATAAAGATTGCTGAAAGCGGATGTAATGATCTTTTTCCTGTGCATTATTTCTTTTTATCCGCCAGAAGATGGTAAATTTGTATAAAGCAAATGAGTCCGTTCGGAATGATTACAGGCCAGAGCATTCCGCTGAAGATGCCATAAATAACAAAACAGATACATCCTATCATGTTTACAATTCTGATTTTTCTTATATCTTTCAATATGAAGCTCAACACAATAAAAAGTGAGGCAGAATATCCGATATAAGTAGCAATTTCGGGAATCATAAGAAAAATTTTGAGGCTAACAAACTTAATCATTTTCAATAAGATAATAAAATTTTTTCTGCCATAAAGTCATTAATTGGTTTTTGGTAAAATATTTGTAATTTAGATAATGAATAAATGGCAACTCTGCCTTTATTCTAATGAGATATATTATGGATTATAAGTTTTCACAAGGTTTGAGCCAAGTGTTCAAACAAAGCAAAAGCGAAGCTAAAAGGCTGAAAAGTGAATTTCTTAATACAGAACATCTACTTTTAGGTATTATAAAAACGGAAAACTCTGCAAAAGAAATCCTTCAAAACCTTAATGCGGATTTAACACAAATCAGAAGAAAAATTGAAACTCTAAATACAGCAAGTCTAAATCCTATTTCTGAAGAGGTTACCAATATTTCCTTCACCAAGATGGCGGATCACGCCGTTAAACGTGCGGAACTTGAATGCAGACAATATAAAAGCAATGAGATTAATACCGTTCATCTGCTTTTAGGCATTCTTTACAAATATGAGGACCCTACTTCTAACATTTTAGGAGCTTACGATATTGATTATGAAGGAGTTTCAAAAGAGTATCAGACTATGCTTAAAAATTCCGGACAGGCACCTCAGATGAGCGCTTATGACGATGATGATGAAAGAGAGGAATTTGAGCAAATGAGAAAGCCTACAGGAAATCTGGGTTCTGCAAAAAGTAAAACTCCTACTTTGGATAACTTTGGTAGAGACCTTACTTCTTTGGCAAGAGACGGAAAACTGGACCCTGTAATCGGGCGTGAAAAAGAAATTGAGAGGGTTTCTCAGATTTTATCAAGAAGAAAGAAAAACAATCCGCTTCTTATTGGTGAGCCGGGTGTTGGTAAATCTGCCATCGCTGAAGGTTTAGCATTAAGAATTCAGCAGAAAAAAGTTTCCAGAGTTCTTTATGGAAAACGAGTGATTACTTTGGATCTGGCGAGTTTAGTTGCCGGAACAAAATACCGTGGTCAGTTCGAAGAAAGAATGAAGGCGATTATGACCGAGCTGGAGAAAAACAGAGATGTCATTTTATTCATTGATGAGCTTCACACCATTGTAGGTGCAGGAAGTTCTACCGGAAGCTTAGATGCATCCAATATGTTTAAACCTGCTTTGGCAAGAGGTGAGATTCAATGCATCGGAGCTACTACTTTGGATGAATACCGTCAGTATATCGAGAAGGACGGAGCTTTGGAAAGAAGATTCCAGAAGGTAATGGTGGAGCCAACTTCTATTGACGAAACTGTTCAGATTTTGAATCAGATTAAAGATAAGTATGAAGAGCATCACAATGTAATCTATACTCCGGAAGCAATCTTAGCCTGTGTCAATTTGACATCAAGATACATCACAGACCGTTTCTTACCGGACAAAGCGATTGATGCAATGGACGAAGCAGGTTCCCGTGTTTACATTAAAAACATGAAAGTTCCTACAGAAATCATTGATTTTGAAAAGAAAATCGAAGATATTAAGGAATTAAAGCAAAAAGCTGTAAAAGCTCAGGATTATCTTGAAGCAAGAAAACTTAAGGACGAAGAAGAAAGACTTCAGATGGAGTTAAATTCTGCTCAGGATAAGTGGGACAAAGATGTAAAAGAGAAGAAAGAAACCGTAACAGAAGAAAATGTAGCGGAAGTAGTTTCTATGATGAGTGGTGTTCCGGTAACCAAAGTTGGTAAAAATGAGCTTGATAAGTTAGCCGGAATGGATGGCAACCTGAACGGAAAAGTAATCGGCCAGGAAGACGCTGTGAAAAAAGTTGTGAAAGCAATTCAAAGAAACAGAGCTGGTCTTAAAGATCCGAACCGTCCGATTGGTACTTTCATTTTCTTAGGAACAACCGGTGTTGGTAAAACTGAGCTGGCGAAGGTAATGGCAAGAGAACTTTTCGAATCTGATGAATCACTGATCAGAATCGATATGAGTGAATACATGGAAAAATTTGCGGTTTCAAGATTAGTTGGAGCTCCTCCGGGATACGTAGGATACGAAGAAGGCGGACAATTAACAGAAGCTGTAAGAAGAAAACCTTATGCTGTGGTTCTTTTGGATGAGATTGAAAAAGCTCACCCGGATGTATTCAATATTCTGTTGCAGATCCTTGATGAAGGCCACGTTACAGACAGCTTAGGAAGAAAGATTGACTTTAGAAATACCATCATTATCCTTACTTCAAACATCGGTACAAGAGATCTTAAGGATTTCGGGGACGGTGTAGGATTCGGAACTTCTGCGAAGAAAACAAGTACAGATTCCAGAGCAAGAAGTACTATTGAAAATGCACTTAAAAAAGCATTCTCACCAGAATTCTTAAATAGAATTGATGATATTGTGATCTTCAACTCTCTTGAGAAAGATGATATTAAGAGAATCATTGATCTTGAATTGAATAAACTTTATACAAGACTAGAAAAATTAGGTTATAAAGTAGAATTAACTGAAGAAGCGAAAGACTTTATTTCTGAAAAAGGCTGGGATAAAGACTTTGGAGCGAGACCGTTAAAACGTGCTATCCAGAAATATATTGAAGATTTATTAGCTGAAATGCTGGTAAATAAGCAATTGAATGAAGGAGAAACCGTAGTTCTTGACCTTAATGAGGCGAAAGATGCCTTGGTAGGAAAAGCTTCAAAAACAAAAAAATCGGCAGCTGAAAAGTCTTCGAATTAGTTAGTAAAAAATATAATATAATAAAAGCATCGGGAGTTTCTCGATGCTTTTTTATTTTTATCGTTTTAAATATTTTAATTTTCCCACAGATTTCATGGATTTTCACAGATGATTGCACATATTTTTAAAAAATCAAAAACATAAACATCTGTGAAAATCCGTGAAATCTGTGGTAAATAAATTCTAAAGCCCCACCACAAAACCAATACTAGGAACCAAGCCGCTGGAAAATATACTGGAATTTTCTTTCCACAAAACATTATACATAATCCCCAGCTGCATATAAGAATTATTCCCGATTCTCTGCATATAGCCTCCTCCAAGATATAATGCATCTTCGTTGGTGTTCATTTTATAATCATAAAACTTGTCTTTATAATTAATAAAATAATGCTGATAGTTAGCACTTAAATAAAAGGTTCTTGCAATATAATAATTAAGAAAAGGCCCTATACCAAACATTGTAGAACGGTAATAATCAGACGTCTGCCAGGAAATGCTTCCCGCAACGCCTCCTTCAAGGTCATTAGTAAGCCTGTAACCAACTCTTGGAGAAGCAGATAAGCTAAAAGAGCTATTGCTTCCAAAACCCAAACCAATACCTCCTCCAAAAGTCCAACGGTTATTGTTTTGCGGTGTTGTTCCTATTGAAACCTGGGAAAATACTGATGCCGAAATCAGCAGCATCAGCGGAATAATACATTTTTTCATTATAAATTGTTTTTATCAATGTTTAAAATTATGGTTTTTTTACGAATTTATTAATTGTATTTTTGCCGCGTCAAACTAAGAGCTCCCGTTAAGAGTTTCGTAAAATTGAATAAAATGAAAATAGTAGTAGGCCTCTCAGGAGGTGTAGACTCCAGTGTTACAGCATATTTGCTGCAACAGCAAGGCCATGAAGTGGTGGCTTTGTTTATGAGAAACTGGAATGATGCCTCGGTAACGTTGGAAGACGAATGCCCGTGGATCGAAGACAGTAATGACGCCCTTATGGTCGCGCAAAAGCTGGGAATTCCTTTTCAGGTAATCGATATGAGCGATCTTTATAAAGAAAGAATCGTAGATTATATGTTTGAGGAATATGAAAAAGGAAGAACTCCGAACCCTGATGTTTTGTGTAACAGGGAGGTAAAATTCGATGTTTTTATGAAGACGGCAATGTCCTTGGGCGCAGATAAAGTGGCAACAGGGCATTATGCAAGAGTAACCTCAACTTTCAATAAAAATGGCAAGGAAATTTTCCACCTGTTAGCAGGAAAAGATAACAATAAGGATCAGTCATATTTCTTATGCCAACTCAATCAGGATCAATTATCTAAAGCACTATTCCCGATTGGCGAACTTACAAAACCTCAGGTAAGAGAAATTGCAAAAGAAATAGGTTTGGTAACGGCTGATAAAAAGGATTCTCAGGGATTATGCTTTATCGGGAAAGTGAGTCTTCCTCAGTTTTTACAACAGCAATTGGTTCCGAAAGAAGGTGAAATTGTGGAAATTTTTAAAGATTCTCCTCTTTTTACCCAAGAAAAGCCTGAGTTTTCTTCAAAACAAGAAGAATTGGAATATTTAAGTCAAAAAATCAATTATAAAAAAGCAGACGGTAAAGTGATTGGAAAGCATCAGGGCGCCCAATTTTACACCATCGGGCAAAGCAAAGGGCTTGGTATCGGCGGGCATAAGGAAAGCTGTTTTATTATCTCCAGAGATATGGAAAACAATATTCTTTTTGTAGGAGAAGGCCATAGTTTTCCGGGATTGCACAGAAAAGCTTTGAAAATTGACAATTCTGAAGTGCACTGGGTACGTGAAGATTTAGCCCTAAAAAATGGAGAATCAATGGAAATAATGGGCAGAATAAGATACAGACAATCTTTACAGAAAGCAACTTTGCATCAGTTTGAGGATGCTTTTTATATGGAATTTGAAGAACCTCAGTCTGCCATTGCAGAAGGTCAGTTTGCTTCATGGTATCTTGGCGAAGAGCTTTTAGGAAGTGGTGTTATTTCTTAAATAATTGAATTTTTTATATAAAAATACCCGAAACAAAAAAGTTTCGGGTATTTTATTAACTGATCTTTTCAGATGATAATAAAGAGCTATAACGATTTCTTTTTCATTAATTTATCAAAAATTTAGACCATACGCTTCCTGGAGTAAATTTAGAAAGAATGGCTTTTTTCTGCCCGTTGGTAAACATATATCTTGCCACATCATCTGTAATGCACATATAGTTCATCGTCATTTCTACAGAAGCACACGTTCCGGCATGAGGAAAAGCAGGATTCCCCTGAATATCAGACGAATGTATAGGAGTATCATCAATACCGTCATCTACGCAGTCTCCTTCGTTATCACCGTTAAAAAGGTGGGTAAGTCCCAGCCAATGCCCAATTTCGTGCACGGTTACCCTTCCTTTATTGTAAGGTGCCACAGCAGTTCCGGTGCGCCCAAAAGCACTGGATAACACCACCACTCCGTTGAAGTTCGGATTCATCATGTTTTCCGGAGCATCTGCAAAACCTATTCCTTCTGCTCCCGAATTATCTTTGTAACGCTCTACGGCATAGATGTTTAATTTTCTTGTAGGGTCAGTAGGATCCAGGCCTCCTCTTGCCGTTTCCTTCATGCCTCCATAAGCTGAAGAATCATCCCATTTGTCTACATCCATTTTAGCCCTGTTAATTCCTACAAGGACAAACTCTATTCCCACACTGGCTTTATTTTTTGAGAAAATTTCAGGAACCGACTGAAAATCTTTGTTTTTTCCATTATAATCTTCATTCAGAACAGCAATCTGTGATTTTATTTGTTCTTCTGATATATTTCCTTTTGTTGTTTCATATAAAACATTAACAACAACAGGAATTTTAAGCCTAGGACCCTCTTCTTGAGCAATATTCGTGTGCATGGAATCGTCACTGCAGGAAAATAGGGTAATAACCGAAATTAAAAATATTTTTCTCATGAGTTTGAATTGTATTTTTATTATTGAATAATAATTTGCTTTTCATCAGAAGTGTACGCCGAAAAGTATCCCAGGGCACCATTACTAATATTGCTTACAGGGTTTGCAGGCGGCACTCCGGTTGGATCTCCGTTTAATTGAACATTTGGAAGTGCTCTAAAATAATTAAACACCGGTTTATCAATACATTGCATTTCTACATTTATTGTATCATTTTTTGAATAATTAATAACTGGGGAAATATATCTTGTATTTACCTGCCCATTTCCAATATCATCATTATCCAAAATGACATCTACCCAAGAGATTCTTCTGGTGGTTAATTTGAATTTATAATAGTTCCCTTTTTCTGCCGGATCGGTATAAACAGGTAATATCAAGTAACGATCTAAATATTGGTCAGACACTTTTTTATAGCTGAGATCATCCAGGTTTACTTTTTTAGGCATTTGTGATGTAGCCATATATTCTTTTCCATCTACTTTTACAGATAGGGTATAAATATCTCCTGGCTTTGTTGTGAAATGTTGGGTAATGTAATATCCATCTTGGTAATAGATAAGATTTTCAGTCTGCCCGTTGTTATCTTTCAAAATCACCTGTGCGTTTTTTACAACAGGATAACCTGTTGACAAATCCCCACTGCCTATCTGCGTGATTTTTGTTGATTTTGTAATTCTGACGTAATATGGCCCTGGGGCATCGTCTACTGCACCTTCGATTACAATTTTTCCGCTTTCGTCAGCGAGCGGAAGCTGTATTTCTTCTTCACAGCCGATAAAGGCTAAGAAAACCGAACATACGAACAGGGATTTAATTATATTTTTTATCATGATTAAAATTTAAAGTTATAAGTTATGTTGGGTACAATGGAGAACAATGAAAACTTCGTGATTTTGATGGTCTCGTTATCTGTTGAAGAAAATTCTATGCTGTACGGATTTTTTCTCCCGTAAATATTATAGAGCCCGAAAGACCATGAGCTTTTGAAACGATTATTGTTCTGCGGCTCATAAGTCGCGTTAAGATCAAGCCTGTGATAAGAAGGCATTCTGTTGGCATTTCTTGCGCCATACTGTAAATAGGTTTGCCCATCCAATGTATATCTTCCGACAGGGAACGTCACCGCATTTCCGGTAGAGAAGACAAATGCTCCTGAGAAGGTCCATTTTGGGCTTACCGAGTAATTAGCAACAATGGATAAATTGTGTGTTTTATCCTGTGGAGCATTGTACCAGTTTCCCTGACTGATTCCTTCAATTTTTCTTTCAGATTTAGATAAGGTATAGGAAACCCATCCGGTAAGGCTACCGCTTGTTTTTTAGCAAGCAATTCAAGACCGTATGCCCTGCCGCTGCCATTGAATAAAAGATTATTCTGCATATCATCAACCTGAGAAATCTTGACACCTTCCTTATAATCTGATATATTCGACATCTTTTTATAGAAAATATCGGTGCCTATCTCATATCCTCCTTCAAATTTTTTCGTGTAGCCTAAGCTAAAATGATCTGATATCATAGGCTTTTTAAGATTGATCCAGATATCATTGGTAAAGCTTCCGTCATTGGCTGTAAGTGCCTGCAGGCCTTGTGAAGTCCTGTTGTAAGATGCAGTTATGAGATTGCTTTTATTCAATTCATAATTCATCAGAATCCTTGGCTCAAAAATAATATTGGTTGTTTTTTGCAATGGTTCTCCATAGGCCAGTTTTTCTTTTCCTGCAGAGTAAAGAGTAGCGCGGATTCCGTAGTTTAAGTTTAATTTATCTGTAACTTTAAAATCATCATTTACATACAGGGCATTTTCCCACATGGATCTTTTTTCATCGTGAAAAAGCTCAGTCTGCGATCCGGAAATCTTCGGAAGGGAAAAATTATAATACGAGGCCTGAAGTCCGTAATTTAGGGAATGCTTTTCATTAAGATAATGTGAAAAATCCTGCTTGAAAATCCAGTTATTAATTTTTGGTTTTATATCAAATGTTTCACCAGTTTCGCCCTCCGCACCGATATTATAGTTGTAGTTACTGTATGAAACTGAAGTGTTTGAAAACACCTTGCTGCTGATAATGCTGTTCCAGCGCAATGATGAAGCTATATTGCCCCAATTATTATGAAAATCATCATAATCAAAGACATCTTTCCCAAAATAGCCGGATAAATGAATGCTGTTATTGGCATTGATCTGAAAGTTCATCTTTGCATTCAAATCGTAGAAATACAGTTTTGCTTTTTTATCTACTTCTTCTTTTGAGAGCAAATTATATAAAAGATCCGCATAGGTTCTCCTTCCGGATATAATGAATGATGATTTCCCCTTCTGGATAGGCCCTTCTACACTCAGCCTGCTGCTGATAAGCCCGATTCCTCCATTAATGGCATATTTCTGGTTGTTCCCTTCCTTTCCTTTAATATCAAGAACTGATGAAAGCCTTCCCCCGAATTGTGACGGAATATTGGCTTTATAAAGCGTAACATTCCTTAATGCATCACTGTTGAATGTACTGAAAAATCCTAAAAAGTGAGAATTATTGAAAACCGGAGCTCCATCAAACAAAACAAGATTCTGATCTGTATTTCCTCCTCTTACACTTAACCCGGCGCTGCCTTCATTGGAGGATATTCCTGGCAGGAACTGTATTGTTTTAAGAATATCCCTTTCCCCGAAAAGTACCGGCAGCTTCGATGTTGCCATAACGTCTAAAACATCTCCTCCCAGTTTGGATTTGGTGACAACAGGAGATTTTTTACCTTTAATTTCCACCATTTCGATTTCGTTTTCTTTTTCGAGTACCCAATCCATTTTAAGGGTTCCGGCAAGATGGATGTTTTTACTTGAAGCTTTGTGCTTGGGATGAGTAATGACCAAAGTGTAGTCATTTTCCGGAAGAGAGAGTGTATAAAAACCATATTCATTGGTTTCAATTTTCACACCGGGGTTTTCTTTTACAGTGATTATGGCTCCTGTAATAGGCTCACCACTGCTTTCATCCTTTACCAGCCCATTGATGGAATAGCTTTGCTGTGCGTACGAAAAAGCTGACAAAAAGACTGCCAGCATTGTTGTTTTCATCATTTGCATTTTTCTGCAAATATAGACTCTTAGAAGAATAAATTACACAAGCTTATTTATACAACAATTTATACGAAAACAGCAAACCATTAGTTAAAAAATAGATTTTGATTTATATTCTAAATAAAAAAAATTAATAAATGATTATTTTATTCCTGTTTTTAGAATAATTAAAGAACATTACCCGCGTGAAAACGCTATAAACTTTATCAAATTTTAACCAAAATTCAATTTTAAATAAAAAAGAATAAACTTTTTTTAATATAAATTTAAGAAATGATAAAATTCGAAATATACAATGAAATAGTTCAAAATCAGCCCACCAGCCAATCTTTAAAATCTTTTACCCGATCACGGCTTACGGTAATTTCTTCTTGTGGCTGAAATTGTAATTCAACCTTATAATGGGGCGAAGTATGGATATTTTTAATATAATCTGAATTAATAATAAACTGCCTGTTCGCCCGGAAAAACTTCTTTTCATCCAGAACATCTTCGAGCTCATCCAGAGTAAAATCTGACGGATATGAGCGTTCTTGTGTCTGCAGATAAACAATTTTGTTTTCACTGAAGAAACAGCTTATCTCGCTTGTCTGAACAATTTTAAGGTTATATCCAATTTTAACTAAAATCCTGGAAAGGGTAGTTTTTTCTTTTTTAATTAACTGCTTAATTTCCTGCGAATTAACAGAACTATCTGAAGGAATAAATGATTTGAATTTTTCTATTGCTCCAGCCAGATCTTCATCCAAAATAGGCTTTAAAAGATAATCAATACTATTCAGTTTGAAGGCTTTTAAAGTATACTGATCAAATGCGGTCGTATAAATAATGAACGCTTTTGTAGGAACTTTTTCAAAAATATCGAACGACAGGCCGTCTCCCAGTACAATATCTGAAAAGATCAGCTGCGGATGTTCATTTTCGGAAAACCACTGCACGCCTTCTTCTACAGACTCTATTTTTGCAACCAATTCTATTTTAGGGAATTCACTCAACATTCTTTCTAGTTTCCTAGAAGCGGGCTTTTCATCTTCGATAATGACTGTTTTGATCATGAAATCCGAATTTATTTTTTAATTTGAAATAAAAATACTTAAAAGTTGCCAGGTATTAAAACTTAATAGATTCTTTTGTTTTTTTCATTTCCTGCTGTAGGATTTTATTCTCCCAATCAGAATTTAAGATGAATAATTTTACAGCTTTTACTGTCAATACAATAGCCCAAATTGTTAAAATTATAGACCCATGAAATAAAGATATATCAAATTTTCCTTTCTCGAAAATATCATTAAAAAAGACAATTAACGAAACAATTCCAAACCAAACTAAGTTTTTATAGAATTTTTTTAAATCGTTTACTCTTTGCTGTGCCTGATTATAGTTCATTTTAGTAAGCTTTAAGGTTAATGATTAATTTTTAAAGTGATTTTGTGTTTTTTCTTTCCTCTTCCATTAATTCTTTAATTTTTCTTTCTTCCCAGTCTTTTCCGATCCCAAAAGTATTGATTGCGTGTGCTGCAAGACCAACTCCCCACCCCAACATTGGCCAGAAAAACCATAAGTGGCGTGAATCAGTAAGAAGGTTCAATGCAATTAAAAACGGGATCACAAGACAGTATGAAGTAAGATTTCCATAAAATCCTTTCAATTTTTTTACTCTTTTTGTTGCTTTTTCGTAAGCCAAATTTTCTTTGCTGAATGATGTAGTTTCCATATTTTTTTGTTTGTTTTTGTTATACAAATGTAGGTTGGAAAATACCCTCAAATCAATTTAATATCACTGAACCGTAGAATTTGCTTACTGAATTGTAAAATCCCAACTCAATGGAATTGGGATTACTTTAATCGAGATAATATATTACTCTTAGTGTTTCAATATGCGCAGAAGGCTTAGTTGCTATCTGCCTTTTGCCTATTTTCTTTTTCCATCAGCTCTTTAATTTTTTTCTCTTCCCATCTGTTTCCAAGCACAAAACCTGGTAAAAACACACTCATTCCATAGGCAATAACTCCAATTCCCCAGAAAAGAGGTAGTGAGAAATATTTTAGCTGCCAGATAGTTTCATTGGGTTTTAATTCTCTATAATTTAGAAAAAGAATAAAAATATTTACCGCGAAATAAATAAAGGTAAAGGTGTAAAAGTTCTTAATTTTTTTTACTCTTCTTTCTGCTTCCTTGTATCTGATGTCATCTTTGCTTATATTTTCCATAGTGATCGTTTTTTATCGTTTGTTTTGTTTTTCTAAAATTTCCCTGATTTTCTTTTCTTCCCATTTTTTGCCAATCGCGAAAACACTCATTCCATGGGCAGCCAAGCCTATTCCCCAACCCAGCATTGGAAAAAAGAACCAGATGTTTTTAGGATTTGTGGTAAGATTAATGATAATTAAAAAAGGAATGACAATACAGTATGAAATAAGATTTCCGTAGAAACTTTTGATTTCCTTTACCCTTTTCTGAGCCCTTTCGTAGGCTTTATCTTTATCTTCAACCTTTTCACTGACAACGTTTGGCTTAACCGACAGTATCGGAAGCTTTACTTTAAAATAATCTTCAGATTTTTCTATAAAAACATTTCGCTTCGTCAATAAAGAATATCGCTGCACAATATTTGCCAGGCCGATGCCGGAGCTCTCTTTTATCTGCTCTCTCACCTGTAGATTATTCTCTATGCAAAGTATATCGTTTTCGGAAAAAATTCTGATGATTAATGGTTTTGAAGAAGTCGCAAAATTATGCTTGATACAATTCTCCAGCAGCAGCTGCAATGAAAGCGGAACAACGAATCTGCGGTAATCTTCTTTTTTCACATCAAAAACAAAATCTACACTGTCTTCAAATCTTGTTTTTAATAATTCACAATATGTTTTCGCGAATTCCAGCTCGTCTTCTACGGTTACCAGCTCTTTATCTTTTTGTTCAAGTACATAGCGGTAAATCTTTGACATTGAAGCGGTAAATTTCTGTGCCTGCCTCGGGTTTTCATCAATTAATGAGCTTAAAACATTCAATGAATTAAATAAAAAATGCGGGTCTAACTGGTTTTTTAAACTTTCAAACTGCGCGTTGGCAGATTTTGCAATAAGCTTCTGCTCCACTACTTCTTTTTTGGAAGTTTTTTTAAGCTCTTCCATAAAGCTTTTTGCGTGGAGGAAGGCTGATATCAATAATGCAATATTAATTGTAAACCAATTGGTAAAGCCATATTTTGAAGAGAAAAACTCATCCAGGGTTGCCGTTTTCTGGATCACAACATAGTTAAGATAATTGCACAGGTAAACCAAAATGAAATTCCCGATAATAATTGAAATAACACTCAATATCGCTCTAATTCTGGTGGTTTCAGACCACGGGAACTTTTTATTGAGAAAATCATTGATTACCATATTCCCGAAGCCGAGGATAAAAGAATACATGGCGCAGATCAGGAAAGTAATCCCAAAATTCTGAATCGTCTTTTCATTGTTAAAAAACAAAAAGAAAAACAGCGTGGTTCCCAACGTTACCCAAAGTAATACGATAATGCTTTTACGTTTCATAGAAGTTTTCTTGGTTCAAAATTAGCCGATACTAAAAGTATTAAAAATTATTTTTTGCCGAGTCGTCATTTTTCATTGCTGAATGGCACAAAAAAACCTTCCGTAAAGGAAGGTTAAGATGAGATAATTAAAATATTATTTTTTTGCAGTACTTACGAAATATTCAGCTTCCGCCTTACCCCAGTTTGGTTCGAATTCAGACTTCGGAGTATAAGAGTTGAATTTTGCCAAAGCTTCCTTAAACTGCTCTATTCCTTTAGTTTTGCTTCCACCGTATTGCTCCGGAGTGAAGTATGTATCTTCCGCCTTAATCAGCGCAACTCTTGGGTTGTTAGGATCAAGCTTTTCAGCTTTTTTCATTTCTTCTGCTGCTTTTACACCGTCTGTCATATATCTCTGCTGAGGATTTACCATCATTTTCAGGGAATACGCCATTTTGCTCAATAAATGAATTTCTGCGTTATCCGTAGGAGCCACGTGGGAAGCAGCACCGATGTATTTTTCTGCCTGTCCTGCAATAAAATCCAGATCCTGAGTTTTACCATCTCTCATTAATGCCCTTCCTTTTTGGATGTTTGCCAGTGCAGCGTAGTAAAAAGGAAGCCAGTTATTTTCATCTTTTCCGGAGATTCTGTGAAAATTATTTGCTAAAGTTGTAAATTCTTCAGGTGTTTTGGCTGTTTCTATTTTTGCGATATTTTCTTTCATTGCTTTTTCGTAATCAGCCTGAGCAAATGCCGTTATGCTCATAAAAGCTAAAGCAAAACTTAATAGATATTTCTTCATTTTTTTAATTTTTTTTAAGATTAACTTATATTTATTCAAAGATATGTATTTATTTAATAATTAAATTATTGAAAATTCTGTTTATTACTATTTTTACAGATTATTATTAATAGCATCCTGTGTCTTATCTACTCCAAAACTGATGAATGCGCCGATAAAAACAAAGGTGTTTACAGGTGGCACAACGGCTGAATTTCTTGATCCGTCAGAAGAAAAATTATATCCGTAAATATTTTTTGAGCCTAAAATATTGGATACACTTAAAACCAGCACCGTAAATGCTTTTGCATCTTTTTTACCTAAATTGGGTAGATAATTGATGCTGAAGTTCAATGCATTATAATCCTTTAATTTTCCCTCATTTCTTACATAGTATACTTCATCATTATTCACTTTTTTGGTGGCAATATCATAATATGGACGTCCTTTTGTGTAAGTATAAGAAAAATTAACTCCTGTTTTCCATTTAGTAATGAATCTTTTCGCTACTGCAGAAATAGTATGCTCTGATGCGAAATTGGGTTTCAAGCTAAAAGGATAATTAATAAAATCCCTCTTCGAATCCAAAAACGAATAACTGATCCAGTAATCTATATTTTCGAACGTTTTTTTGTCTCTCCAGAAAAGCTCAAGCCCTTTTGCATAGCCATAACCACTGTTGTTATCCGCAGTCTGGACATACTGATTCTGACCGTCTTTAAAAGGTAAATTTTTAACCTTCAGCAAATCATCATACTTTTTGTAAAACGCTTCAAATCGTAAACTTCTGCCTTCGGTAGCCCTCTGAACCTGTAAAATATAATGCTGAGACTTCTGGAAATCCAGATTTGCAGGGCCGTTGATGTACCTGCTTTCAGGATTCTGATAGAAAAGTCCATAGGCAAAAGAGGTGGTCCAGTTGGCTGCAAAACGGTAAGCTAAAGCAAATCTTGGTGCAATATTGCTCTTTTTAAGATAAGAAGAATTCTCTGCTCTCACTCCTATTTTCGCGGACAGCTGATTGCTGAAACCCAAATCTGTTTCCACAAAAACAGAAGAAATGAAATCTTTATAGTTTTTTTCTACAAAATCGTTAAAATTAAGTTTTTCATTCGTACTGTTCAGTTCAAACCCTCCGCGTAAGGCACTGATTTTATTAATTTTCCTTTCTAAAACTGCTTTGAAATTGATATAATTTCCGTCATTCAAAAGTTTTGTATTTCCGGATTCAATGTTATCTTTTTGAGTTGAAAAATCAAGATCGGACTTATTATAAGAATAAGAAGCACCCGCATTGAAAAGATATTTCCCGAATTTTTGTTTGAAAGATAAATTATGATAAGTGTTTTTGCCTTTTAAATTGACCAGCGACTGATCATATTCTTGGGGCTCAAGGCTTTCCATGGTAACACCCATCCTGTTGGAGTCGTACATTCCGTAATATTTGAAGAAGCCGCCAGATTTTGTTTTGATTCTGAAATTAAAATCCGCGTTCAGGCCTTGAGGCGCCTCTGAAAAATTGGTGTTAAAATTAAAAACTTCCTGCATCAGCTTTAGATTTGAATAACCTAAAGTAGCCCCAAAAGAAGAATTTTTACTTTCACTTAATCTCTGAAACCCCGCATTCAAAAAAATAGGAGAAACTCCGAAATCGTATGAGCTTTGATCCGGAAGATCAACACTTTCGAGCATCAGCGCTCCGGAAAGCGCCTGCCCGTACAGCGCAGAATATCCGCCACTGGAAAAAACATTTCCTTTAAAAAGAGAAGTATTAAAACGGTCCCTGCCCGCAATTCCCGGAACTGAATTTGAAAAATAGTTATTAATAAGGCTTCCGTCCATGAAAATTTTAGATTCTGTTCCCGTTCCGCCACGGATAAAAAGACCTTCTGTTTCTCCAACTTTCTGAACGCCGGGAAGATAAGTCAATGCAGATGAAATCTGGCCGTCCGCTCCTGCTGTGGTGTAGATATCAATCGGGGTTAAAAGTGCTGTTGCTCTTTTTTTGTCACTTGCTTCGATAGAACCTGCGGAAACTACTACCGCATCAATTTCATTGATCTGTTCTTTTAATTCTGCATTTACAGAAACTTCCTGATTTTCAATGGTAATCGGTTTTTCAACATCGATATATTTCGGATGGGTGAAGGTTAAAACACGATTTCCTTTTTCTGAGGTTTCAAAAGAGAAATTACCTTCGGCATCGGTGGTTGCGCCGTCGTAAGTGTCTTTTAATGTAACATTTACCTCTCCTACTCCTTTGTTTCTGTAGGTAACTTTCCCGGTGATTTTTACCTGGGCAAAATTTAACGTAAATAAGAATAAAGAAATGAGAAATAATAATTTTGTTTTCATAGCTGTTAATTTCGATTCAAAAATAGGAGGATTTTTTGCCTGAATTTAATTTTTGTTGCTGAATTGTCGTTTTTTAATTCTGAATCGTCTTTTTTGTTTCAACACTAAACTAAGTTCACAACGTTTTTTAAAAATATCATGTATATCTTTCCTTCGCAAAGGCGTTTCGCTCAGCAAAGATTAGTTTAAAAAACTTAAATTATATGAGCAAAAGACAAGCTGTAATATAATACAGGGAATTATTATTTAACATAAAAAAAGGCTAATTCCTTGAAGGTTTCGGGAAATGTTTTTTAAATTTATCCTAAAATCACTTTAAATCATTTAAAAATGAAAGTAAAAACATTGGCTTTAATGGCCGGATGTGCATTATTTGCTGTTTCTTGCGGAACAACGAATACATACCAGGTCATGTCTAAAAGCAACACCCAAACAGGAGGAACCGCGAAATTTACCCAAAAAGGAAATGAGGTTATCATGAAACTTGATGTTACCAACCTTACTCCGGGAATTCATGCGGTACACATTCATGAAAAAGGCGACTGCTCCGCGGCAGACGGAACCTCAACCGGCGGACACTGGAATCCGGCAAAAGACGATCACGGAAAATGGGGTGCCGAGCACTTCCACATGGGAGATATCGGTAATTTAGTAGCTGACCAGAATGGAAATGCAGTGCTGACTTTCAAGACCGATAAATGGTGTCTGGGATGCGCAGACGAATCTAAAAACATCATAGGAAAAGGTCTTATTGTACATGCTGCTGCGGACGATTTCCATACTCAGCCGACCGGAAATGCGGGAGGAAGAGTAGGATGTGTGGAGATTAAGTAATTCAATTTTATTTAAATAAAAAAACCGTTGGCTTTGAACCTCAGCCAACGGTTTTTTTGTGTTTATAATCTATATCTTAAGACTTTACACTCATATCTGCAATAATGTTCATTGCTTCCTGAAGGTAAGTGTCTTTTCTAAGATTTTTTACCCACATTTCAGATTTTTTCTTGAATGCTTCATCTTTTTTCTCTCTTTCAATCTCGGCAGGATACATCATGAATTTCAGTCCGTTATCGAATTTTGTCAATACTTTGAACTTCTCGATCTGAGCTTTTCTCTGCTTCATCAATTCATTAAACTTATTAATATTAAGCGTAATATTTTCTTCTTTATCCAGTTGCTCTCTCCATTGTGCTGACTCCAATAACAGCTGATAATTGTTGTTTTTAGCCATTCTTGATGCGCTTTTAGCTTCTAAAGCCTTAATGTCAAAGTAATTAAGCTTCTGGAAGCTTGTAGCAGGAATTTTATCCCATGCTAAAGCAAAGTCATCATATCTTTCCCCGATTTCTGCATACGTGAAGAAATCTTTCATCTGAAGGTCAGAAACAATTCCTTTTCTCTGGGTAGATTCCCCGGTAATTCTGTAAAACTTCTGAATAGTAAGCTTCAATGACCCAAAATCATCTTCCGTATTCAGGAATCTGTTTAAATCAACAAATGTCTGAACTGTTCCTTTTCCAAAAGATTGCGGCGAACCAATGATCATTGCTCTTCCGTAATCCTGCATTACCCCAGCTAAAATCTCAGAAGCCGAAGCTGAAAGCTCATTCTGCATGATGACAAGAGGCCCTGTCCAGATTGGGGTTTCATTTTTATTTTTTAAAGTCTGGATTTTTCCGTTTCCGTCTTTTACCTGAACGTAAGGTCCTGCATCCATGAAAAGCCCCATAATATCACCCACTTCCGTCAATGAACCACCGCCGTTATTTCTTAAATCCAGAACAATTCCTTCGATGTTTTGGGCTTTTAATTTAATGATCTCATTTTTAATATCATCAGATGCGTTTCTTCCTTTAGCATCTTCGAAATCTGCGTTGAAGCTTGGTAAATTGATAAACCCGTATTTTTTACCGTTTGGAGAGTTTACAACAATACTTCTTGCGAAAGTATCTTCAATAGCCACCTCTTCACGGATCATGGTTACGTCTTTTATTGTCCCGTCTTTTTTCTGGACGGTTAATGTTACCGGTGTTCCTTTTTCACCTCTGATTAAGCGCACAGCTTCGTCAGAAAGCATTCCCACGACATTTACGGCATCTTCTTTCGGTTTGGATTTTACTTTTAAAATTTTATCCCCTTCGGAAAGCTGTTTAGATTTCCATGCAGGTGCCCCGATCGTCAATGCTCCCAGATAAAGATTTCCTTTTTTCTCCTGAATGATTGCTCCGATACCGATTACTTTCCCTGTGAAGTTGGTATCAAAATCTTCTTTATCCTTTGGAGAGTAATAATTGGTGTGAGGATCGAAAACTTCCGTATAAGCGTTCATGTAAACGGTGAACCAATCCATTTTCTTTCTCTTTTTAAACCTTGTAAATGTTTCTTTTACAAGATCTTTCACTTCATTAGTCGCTTTTTTAAGCTTCTGATCCGGTGCAAGAGGCTGATATTTTATGGTATCTTTCAGGTTATACTTTTGAACGGAATCTTTCTTCTCTTTCTGAGCTTCTTCCTTGCTGTTCATAGATTCAATTTCCTGAAGGATATTGTATTTGATGAATTTTTTCCACTCGTTGTATTGCTCCTGCTTATTGGCAGGAACTTTTTTTAACTTTGGCTCAAGTGTAAGCGTTTCATCTTCTTCAAGGTTAATAGGCTTGCTGAAAATATCCTGAGTGATCTTATCGATCTCATCTACCCTCTGATACAGCCTGTCGATTGTAAGTTTATAGAAAGTAAGGTCCCCCTGATTAATATAATCATCAAGCTTTGTTTCATGCTTTCCGAACTCATCCATATCAG
This sequence comes from Chryseobacterium daeguense DSM 19388, assembly GCF_000430825.1. GTDB lineage: Bacteria > Bacteroidota > Bacteroidia > Flavobacteriales > Weeksellaceae > Chryseobacterium > Chryseobacterium daeguense. The sequence continues at coordinate 62,563 of NZ_AUMT01000002.1, forward strand.
ACTGCAGGAAGTATCTTTTTGCCGGATCTACCAGCTCGAAGTAATGTTTGTAAACATCTTTCGAATAGGCATCGTTAATAGGCTTTGGGCTGTAATGTAAGTAAGAAAGTGTGTTCTTTACGCTCACCATTATTGTCTGCATCTTTTCATCATCGTTCTTTGGCGAGTTGAAACAAAACATTAGACTTGTTAATGGAATTAGGAGTAAAAATTTATTTAGTTTAAAATTTTTCCACATAAATCTGTCATGTATTTTTATTAATTTCTAAAAAGTATCTCAATAAGTAGCAAATTTTCATTTACTGTTACAAAATATCAAATTTAATACCTTCTTTGTAAATATCGGTTACTTTTAAGAATTTTTGTTAAAATGAAAACGCAAAGTAATTATTTTCAGTCATCAGCACAAATTTTCAATAAGTCAATAATTTTAATTAAGGCTTTTCGGTTGATAAGGAAGCTGGCTGCTGGGAGAAGGAAGTTAGTTGGGGGTAAAAAATGTTAAGTCCTGTAATTTATTATTCCTTTAAATTGCTTCTTCAAATTTTACAGCAATGTCAGAAATTGTAGGCCTGATAGCAACTTCCAGCTTCCTTCTTCCGGCTTTCACCACTAAAAAATAACGCCACTTTTTTTAGTGACGTTATTTATATTCCCGAAAATTTTTAATCTAAAATCTAATTTACTCAATAACAATACTTTTCGTCCTTACTGTATGAGCAGAAAAATATCCCAGAGCTCCATTATTAATGTTGCTTGGAGGATTGGCCGGAGTAACACCTCCACCGGGACCACCATCTGACAGCTGCAACAAGGCCGAGTAATAAGTGTAAACGCTTTGATCAATACACTGCATTTCCACATGAATCGTATCTCCCACAACGACTTTGATATCATCTGCTTCCTCATCATCGTTGGGAAGAAGTAGCGGTCTTTGGTTGGGAAGCCCGTTATTCACATTATCAGAAAATTCTGAAAAAAACCTCTTCGGATTGTTGTTTACCGTAAAACTAAAAAGATAACGGTTTCCTAACGCCTGAGGATCTGTAAAAACAGGTAAAAGCGTATAGCTAGTTTCGCCGCCAACCATGAAAGAATCCTGCTCTAACCCTTCAAATGAAACAGCTGAAGGCATAGTACTTTGAGCTGTATATTCTTTACCTTCTGCCTGGATTTTTAAGGTATAAACTCTTCCCGATACGCCTGTAAAAGCAGAAGTTTTGTAATTTCCGTTGCCTGCATATTGTAATGTTTCGGTCTGCCCGGCATTGTCGCTTAATACTACAACGGCGTTTTCAACAGCAGGATATTGATTGATTTCTGTAAAAGCTACGGATTTCGTAATTCTTACATAATAAGGCCCTGCCTGATCTGTAACATTACCTTCAATAATGATTTTCCCGCTTTGATCTTCAAGATTAAGGTCGATTTCCTTTTCACACGACGTTACCAAAAAAATCGATATAATGATTAAAAATATATTTTTCATGATCTAAAATTTGAAATTATAGGTGATATTAGGTACCCATCTGAATAATGAGGTCTGTATTGCCCGCGTAGTTCCCGGTTTATCCGGATTGTCTTCAAAAGTGATGATGTAGGCATTTTCTCTTCCGTACACATTATAAATCCCGAAAGACCATGAACCTTTAAAACGTTTATTGGAAACAGGCTCATATGTTGCACTCAGGTCCATCCTGTGATAAGCAGGCATTCTGTCTGCGTTTCTGCTGCTGTACTGGAAAATAGTCTGCCCGTTCAGCTCATATTTACCCGTAGGGAAAGTAACCGCATTACCGGTGCTGTAAAGGAATAATCCTGAAAAAGACCATTTCGGATTCAGCTGATAAGTGGCCACTACCGAAAGATCATGTGTTTTGTCCATTCTGGCGTTGTACCAATCATTATCATTAATTCCGTTTATCTTTCTTTCTGTTTTTGATAAGGTATAAGAAATCCATCCGGTAAGCTTTCCGCTTTTCTTTTTAGCGATTAATTCTAAACCATAAGCCCTTCCTTTTCCAAAAAGTAATTCACTTTCCACATCTGCCGCGGTATCGAATGTAATCTGTGCTCCGTTTTTATAATCAATCTGATTTTGCATTGATTTATAATAAATCTCGGCATTCAGCTCATAATTATTATTGTTAAAGTTCCTGCTGTAGCCCATGCTCAGCTGGTCTGCAATTTCCGGCTTTACAGTATAGCTACTCCCGATCCACTGGTCGGTGGGATTTCCGCTGCCGCTGTTACTTAAAAGGTGAAGATTTTGTGTATTCCTGGAATAACCTCCTTTGATGCTGCTTACTTCATTAATTCTGTAATTGGCGGTAATTCTGGGCTCAAGGTTTACATATGTTTTCCCAAATTTGCCTTTTTCCAGCATTTTAGATTCGGTAAGATTTCCGTTTTCATAAATATTAAAAGTATCCCCTCCCAGAACACTGAATGCTGAAAGTCTTACACCATAATTAATGGTAAGCTTTTCTGTTGCTTTAAAATCATCATTGATATACAAGGCGTTTTCCCAGGAAGATCTTGGATTTCTCGGAAAGCTGCTGACGCTTGTTCCCGATGCGCTGCTTGGTGTAATAGTGTGATAAATAGACTGTAAACCAAATTTTACAGAATGCTTATTTCCTGCAAACCAGCTAAAATCCTGCTTAAGATTCCAGTCTTCTATCTGGGAATCCAATCCGAAGGTATTATTGTTGCTTGAAAGGCTTACATTGTAATTGTAATTGCTGTAAATAAGGGATGTATTGGAAAATAATTTACTGCTGATAATGCTGTTCCAGCGAAGTGTTGCCGTGGTATTCCCCCAATCCGTTGAAAAAGTGTCTCCCAGTCCCAGAACGTCCCTTCCGAAATACCCTGATAAATAAAGCCTGTTATTTTCATTGATCTGGTAATTGGCTTTTAAATTAAGATCATAAAAATACAGTTTGCTGTCTTTAAAATCATCTGTTGCTTTCAAAAAAAGATCGGCATAAGTTCTTCTCCCGGAAACAATAAATGAAGATTTTTCTTTTTGAATAGGCCCTTCCACACTCAGCCTGCTGCTGATTAATCCTATTCCACCGTTTACATTGTAATCTTTATTGTTCCCGTCTTTCATTTTTACATCCAGAACAGATGACAGTCTTCCTCCATACTGTGCCGGACTGTTTCCTTTGATTATACTCGCGTCCTTCAATGCGTCACTGTTGAATGTGCTGAAAAATCCCAGCAAATGCGAAGCATTGTATACAGGGGCTTCATCCAGCAATATCAGGTTTTGATCTGCTGCGCCTCCCCTTACGCTGAATCCGCTGCTGCCTTCTCCGTTGCTTTTAATTCCAGGCAAAAGCTGAATGGTTTTCATAACATCCCTCTCGCCGAATAAAACAGGAAGTTTTTCTATGCTTTTAATGCTCAGGGTTTCCGTACCCATCTGAGCGGTACTGAGATTTTTGTCTTTTTTGATCCCGGAAAGCACGACTTCGTCAATTTTTGTTGTATTTTCCTGAATTTCAGATTCGGAGCTTAGCTGAAGATCCTGCTTAACATTTTCTTCAACAACAATATTTTGCTGAAAATCCTGATATCCTGGATTTGAAATTATTAAAGTGTACACACCCCTCGGAAGAGAGAGCGAGTAAAAGCCATATTCATTGGCGGCAACAGATATTGAAGGGTCTTCTGCCACCTTTACCATAACCCCAATGAGCAGCTCTCCGTTCTTTTTATCTTTTACCGTGCCGCTTACCGAGTATTTTTGCTGGGCAAAAACAACAGTACTGAAACAAATTGCTGCTGCGGAAGTGGCAATCTTAAAAAAGGATGTTTGCATTAGTTTATTTTTATTGTAGTATTACTTTGGGCGAATAATGTCCCATAATACCAATTTTATAGTTATTATTTGGTATTCAAAACGCTTTAGTTTTCAAAATATTTTCTTTTAGAGCAAATAAAAACAAAACATAATATTCATCCTATTACAATAATAATTTCCATAGATAAATCATTTTATATTACTTTTTTAAATATTATTTTTAATCTTAGACTTAAAAAAAGAAGATTTACCCTGTTTCATTTAAAATAATTCTTAAATAATTTATATAAGTACAAATGAATCAATAATCATCAAATTACATCGTATATTTGTGAAAATTAAATTTTTTTATGGAAAGACCACTTATTCTGGTTACCAATGATGACGGAATTACAGCACCGGGTATCAGAAATCTAGTCAGTTTTATGAACGAAATAGGAGAAGTAGTAGTCGTTGCTCCCAATTCTCCACAAAGCGGTAAAGGTCACGCTATTACCATTAATTCTACCCTAAGCTACGAAGAAGTGCATCTTGAAGGGCCTCAAAGAGATTTTTCATGCAGCGGTACCCCCGTTGACTGTGTAAAAATGGCTCTTGATAAAATCCTTCCAAGAAGACCGGATATTGTAGTATCAGGAATCAATCACGGTGCGAATTCTTCCATCAACGTAATCTATTCCGGTACCATGTCTGCCGCTGTAGAAGCGGGAGTAGAAAATCTTCCGGCGATTGGGTTTTCATTATTGGATTTCAGCTGGGAGGCAGATTTTACACAAGCTAAAGAACATATTCAGAATATCGTAAGAAGAACACTGGAAAAGCCGATGCCGAAAGGAATTGTTTTAAATGTAAACATCCCCAAGCTGAGCAAAGAAGAAATAAAAGGCGTAAAAGTCTGCAAGCAGGCTCATGCAAAATGGGAAGAAAGCTTTGATGAAAGGGTGAATCCTCACGGTAAAAAATATTACTGGCTTACAGGATATTTCAACAATATGGATGAGTCTCCTGATGCGGATGAAACGGCCCTGGCCAACGGGTATATTTCGATTGTTCCTGTGAAATTTGATATGACGGCGTATGAGTATATGAAAACGCTGGAAGAGGTAATGAATTTTGATTAAATCAATCTATATAATTTAACCACAGATTTCACGGATTAACACAGATTTTATATGCAATCATCTGTGAAAATTTGTGAAATCTGTGGTTAAATTTAAATTAAAACAAAACCTTATCCTCTCTCCTCAATTCCTGCAAATATTTACTCTTATCATCACGGTAAAAAAGGTTCATGGTTTCAAAAGGAATTAATTTCAAATCTTTATTAACGATATGAACACACGATTTCTTCACTGCACGAACATCAAAATCATGCGCATCCATAAAATTCATGATAATAATTCTGAAAAGATTATCATAATCTAAATTTGGAGCTGAAACTTCTGGAAGACAACATAATAGCTGGTTCACTTTAGGCTGTACTTTATCCACGGAAATTCCGGTGCTGAAAATATCCAGAAGCTGCATCTGCAAGCCTGTATCCTGCTCATAAACAATGGTGTTTCTAGTCTCATTGTTCAGTAAATCAGCCGGATTGATATATCGTGTTAAAGGAATGGTTTCACCTTCAAGCTTTAAAATATATCCCATTGCAAGCGCATCCGGATTACACGGAACCGGAATAATATCATCCGAATTCAGTAGGGGAAACTGGTTAAGGATTTCCTGTCTTACCTCCGTGAGCGTAATTTTTTCATAAGCAGAATCTTCACGGTTTCTTCCTGCAATTTCCACTGGCTGAAAAGTAATTCCACGGACACATTTTTGTTTTAAAGCAAAATCAATAATCTTTCCGATCTCATCAATATTTTTTCCTTTTTGAAGAACAATGACCAATGTTGTGGAAAGGCTTAAAGCATTTAATTTTTCCAAAGCCTTCATACGAACATCCGTAAGATCTTTTCCCCTGAAATCCTGTAAAACTTCCGGCTTAAATGAGTCAAACTGCAGGTAAATTTCAAATTCCGGTGCATAAGTTGCCAGCTTTTCTGCAAAACCCGGATCATTGGCTATCCTTACACCGTTGGTATTCAACATTAAATGCTTTATCGGTTTCGATTTAGCAATATCCATTATTTCAAAAAACCGGGGATGAATCGTGGGTTCTCCCCCGCTGATCTGCACGACATCCGGCTCTCCTTCGTTTTTAACAATAATATCAAACATCGCTTCTATTTCCTCCAGACTCCTGTGGCTTCCGTAATGCGGTGAAGACATGGCGTAACATGTAGGACAGGTAAGGTTGCAGCGATCCGTAACTTCCACAATAGAAAGACAGCTATGCTGCTCATGATCAACACATAAGCCGCAGTCGTACGGACATCCGTATTCTACATCGGTACCGAAATGAACGGGCATTTCCGAGGCTTTGTTATAGTTTCTTATGTTTTTGTAATAATGAACATCAGAGGCAATTTTTGTCTTAAAAAAGCCATGATCCGGGCATCTTTTCGTCATGAAAACAGCTTCATCCTCAATGATGATCTTTGCTCCGACCCTTTTCAGGCATTCCGGACAAAGACTGATGGTATAATCGTAATAAGTATAATTTCTTACAGGCATAGATTTATTTTTACATTCCTCCGCAGACAAATCCACTGATTAGCCCGCAGATCAATAATGAGATCAGCATCGTCTGCCAAAATTGTTTTTTTGAAAACTTGCGTCCGTCTTTGCTTTCATAAATAAGCTTCACAAAAACTGTAATAACCAAGGATACAAAAACTGCCACACCCACAATGATCAAAATAATCATCGCAACAAGACCGCCAAGATTTCCGACCTCTAAAAGTGTCAATGCTTTCATAATTGATGAATTTAATGTGAATTTACAGTTTTTTTGTTCTTGATTTTAAAAATATAATAAATAATTACGCCAATACAAACCAGCTGAATCGTTCCTAAATTTCCCAGAAGCTCTACCCGCGGCTTAATAAAATCCAGTAAAAACCGGAAAGTGAAGTAACTCATCATAAATAATTGAAAAATAAACCCTGAAGGATACTTATTTTTCTTTTGAATTATTTTTAAAACAATCCAAAGGATGATCAAAAAGGCAATTTCATATAACGCAACCGGATGTCTAAGGTATTGATCTCCAAGATGCATCCCGAAAATAAAATCAGTAGGAATACCGTAAGTTTCCTCATGAACACCCGTCAGAAAACAACCGATCCGGCCGATAATCATTGCTAAAATCAAAGGAAAAACAATTAAATCTCCTGTACTCTCTTTGTGACCAACCACTTTTTTTGCCAGCTCAACGCCTATTAAGCCAAAAGCCAGCCCCCCGACAATCGTATTATTGGTCCAGAAGATTGCAAAATCAAATTGATTAAAAAGTTTAAATGGATTTTCAAGATTTCCAATCAATTTGGATCCGATCAAAGCACCTGCCGTAGCTCCAATTAAAACTGCTGCAGAGGTATTAAAAGAAAGTTTTTCTTTAGATTTTCTTTTTAAATAAAAATAATACCGCATCCCGAGAAAAATCCCTAATGTTTCAAAAACCGGATGCGCAAGAACCGTTTTACCGAAAATGTGAAAAGTAACAGGAAAATCCATGGTTTTAAAAATACTGTATTTAATATTATTTGCTAACTTTATTATTCAAAATAAATTACAAAATGCGTATAGAATATGATATTAAACTGGGATTTAAAGATGTAATGTTCCGTCCGAAACGTTCCACTCTAAAGTCCCGTTCCGAAGTAGATCTTGAAAGAGAATTCACCTTCAGACATACTCAAAAAAAATGGAAGGGAACTCCCATCATTGCAGCAAATATGGATACGGTGGGAACCTTTGAAATGGCAGTGGAGCTAGCAAAAGATAAAATTATTACGGCAGTTCATAAGCATTATACTCCTGAAGAATGGTCTGAATTTCTGAATAGCCAGCCCAAAGAAATCCATCAATATATTGCATTAAGCACCGGAACCGGAAAAGCAGACGAGGAAAAAATAAGAACTATCCTCGAAAAGCATCCAAAAATCGAGTTTCTCTGCATTGATGTGGCCAATGGTTATTCTGAGCATTTCGTGGATTTTGTGAAGAAGGCAAGGGCTAATTTTCCAGATAAAATCATCATCGCCGGCAATGTAGTAACCGGAGAAATGGTTGAAGAGCTGCTTTTGGTAGGTGCGGATATTATAAAAGTCGGGATTGGGCCGGGTTCGGTCTGCACCACACGAGTAAAAACCGGTGTTGGCTATCCTCAGCTTTCTGCGATTATTGAATGTTCTGACGCCGCGCACGGTTTAGGTGGTCATATTATTGCTGACGGCGGTTGTAAAGTTCCCGGAGATGTTGCGAAGGCATTTGGCGGCGGTGCAGATTTTGTAATGCTGGGCGGAATGTTTGCCGGTCATGATGAAAGTGGCGGCGAAATCATTGAAGAGAATGGCAAAAAATACCGCTTATTTTACGGAATGAGCTCAAAAACTGCGATGGATAAGCATTCCGGGGGTGTTGCAGAATATCGGGCATCAGAAGGAAAAACAGTAAAGGTTCCATACAAAGGTCCGGTTTCTGAGACGGTGAAAGATATTTTGGGCGGTGTCCGTTCTACGTGTACCTATGTCGGTGCTTCGAAATTAAAAGAGTTGTCCAAAAGAACAACTTTCATACGGGTTCAGGAACAAGAAAACCAGGTTTTTAAAGATTAGGATTTTGAATACAATATTGAACATAGTAAATGGTGACTGTCTCGCCGGACAACTGAAGGAAGCTTCAGTTGGCGGCGAGACAATTATCTGTAGAGAAGCTTTAGTTTCAGGGCCTTTGCAGGCTGATAATCTGGTAGATTTTTTCGATATGAGAGCAGATTTCATTTCAAAAGAATATCCAGCTGAAAAGGATGATTATTTTAAAAAAGTAGTTTCTGAATTTGATAAAATTTTGGCTATTCCAGAGAATTCTGAGGTGAATCTTTGGTTTGAGGATGACTTATTCTGCCAGGTCAATATGTGGTTTTGCCTTTATTTAATCCCTAAAAATCAAAACTTAAAAATTTACAGGGTATTTCCAAATACAATGAAAGAAAATAACTGGCGTGGTTTTTCCGACTCAGAAATTTCTGATCTTGAGAAATCTTTACAGTCACGGGTTTTATTTGATGAAGCAGATATAGAACTTGGTATTAATCTTTGGAAAGCTTATCAGAATAATGATAAAGAGACATTAAAACAATTATCTGAAAAACAGTCAGATTGCTACCGCTATTTACAGGAAGTTATAAATTCTTATGTCAGTATAAATCCAGAAGTTTTCATTGCAAACTTAATGGAAAACGGCATTAGCGATTTTGATTTGGTCTTTGAAAAATTTCGGGATGAGTTGGGAATTTTCGGATTCGGGGATCTTCAGATTAAGAATATTTTTAATAAAGTTTTGAAGGAAAAAGAAAAATAGAATATCGCAAGATGTCCTATTTTGTTCTTATATATTTTTTATTAAAATATTTTTCCAGCTGGTCATCCACATAGCTTTTATCTTCATTCACTGAAGACATTTCGTCAAAATATAGAACTTTTGGAATAGTTTTTATTTTTTCAACCACTAATGAGTCCTTCTTTGAATTTTGAATGAGAGAAATACGGTTTTCTATTTCTCTATCATATTCTTTTAAATCTGAGAAAAAAACTTCCTGAATAATATTCTTTAAGTTATAATCAATATTAAAATTGGAATATTTTTGCGGTAAAATATCTGTTTCCGGTAAAAAAACAACAATTAAGCTCAGCCACCAGAACTTTTTGATTTTATTAAATTTAAACATCACCAATAATGCAAAAGTAAGCAGGAAAAAGAACATTACATTTTCAAACTGCCGCCCGATTGTATTGATAATATATCCCGTAAACACAAGTGGCAGAAAAGAAATACCCCAAACTAAAACCGATTTTTTAAAGCCGATTTTTTCAGCGATTTCCCTTAACTCATTTTCAAAAATTTTAATAAAAAGCGGAAGGATAAAAATGATTTTAATTAAAATATAGAAAGTATTAAGTCCGAAAGCGCCGATTCTTTTTACCCATTTAATGTAAAAAATATCGGTAGAATCTGCCATTCTTTTAAAATTTCCTGGTGCAAGAAAACTAACCAAAACACCAATTATTGCTATGGTTAATAATATTCTTGTTTCTAGGCTTTTTTTCTGAAAATATAAAGCTGATAAGACTCCTAATAAAAGTAATGCTAAGATTTCGTTAGAACCTGGTAAAATTATTACTAAAGAACAGTTTAAAAACAACCAGAATTTGCCTCCTTTTTTTTGGAACTTTTTGTAGGAAAATAATAGAATACCTGATAAAATAGCTGGCAGAAAGTAAATATTAGACCCGCTAATCCAGAAATAATGTTCTGAAATACTGATCAATAGAACCGTATAAAAGAAAAAAAGAAGAAATGCCTTCTTTATGGATTGGGAAAATGTATCGTTAAAGTATTGTTTAAAATTGAAAGCTGAAACAACAATAAAGCTTATAAATAAAACAGCTGGATATATTTTCGGTAAAATATTTTGCGGATCCTTTGATACAGGATTAAGCATATTGATAGTATAACCGAAATACCTGCCGCCCCAATGGGTATAAAAATCTATTGCATTTCCTATGAAGCCCAATTTTTTTGTTCCCCAGAAATAGATATAATCATCGGTCTGATAAACATTAAAAAAAGCAATGTAAACCAGACCGATAAATAATAAAATCGACAAGAATAAAGTAATATTCTGTGCTAATTTCATATATTTTATGTCAACAAACCTCCGTCTACGTTCAATGTCTGACCATTGATATAAGAAGCCATATCACTTCCTAGAAATACGCATGCATTGGCAACATCTGTTGTTTTTCCAAGCTTTTTCATAGGAATTGCTTCTGCCCATTTCTGAGTTGCTTTTTCGTCTAAAGCTGCCGTCATTTCTGTTTCAATGAATCCCGGAGCAATTGCATTGCAGCGGATGTTTCTTGAACCCAGCTCCAACGCTACAGATTTTGTAAACCCGATAACTCCTGCCTTAGAAGCGGCATAGTTTGCCTGTCCTGCATTTCCGCTGATTCCCACTACTGAAGTCATATTGATAATAGATCCTGATTTTGCCTTCATCATTGGCTTAATCACCGCTTTTGTAAGGTTGAATACGGAATCAAGATTTACATTAATTACTTTGTCCCAATCGTCTTTGGACATTCTCAATAAAAGATTGTCTTTAGTAATTCCTGCATTGTTGATCAGAATATCTACCTGCCCGAATTCTGCCATCACCTCGTCCACTAATGTTTGAGCCGCATCAAAATCCGATGCATCTGATTGGTAACCTTTAATTTGAGTTACAGAACTTAAAGTCGCTTCTAATTCTTTCGCTTTGTCTACAGATCCGGCATAAGTGAATGCTATTTTCGCGCCATGCTGAGCATACATTTCAGCAATTCCCTTCCCGATTCCTCTTGTAGCTCCCGTTATTAGCGCTACTTTTCCTTCTAATAGTTTCATATTTATGACAATTATATTCTTGAACTTCCTAGCCTTTTGAAAGTTGGCTAATATACTATTATTTAAATTTATCAAATAATTGGTGCGCAAAGATATTACAAAATGTTATTCAATGCATTTTAAATCATTTTTTTAGTAAAATTTTATAACAATTTTGGGGCTTTTTTAATAAAAAAGTCACTAATTGATGAAATTTCTTTCCTCCTGTTCCGTGAAATTAATGTATTCAGAAGTTTTACCCTTTAACAGCTTTATTCCCTTCTTATCGGTGATGTATCTATCAAAAATAATCTCTGTTAATGGTTCATGCATATGATTGCTAACCCCGAATTTACCGCCTTTTTTAACCACAAATTCATTGGCTCCGGAAAATGTAAGGATGTCTTCATACACAAAAGGAACCATTTCATTACCATTTTCGTTCAGTATTCCATACAGGTTTTCGCTGTTTTTACCGATTAATGCCGGGTAGGTATCTGAAAGCCTCATGTCCTTAAAACCTTTCAGCTCAGTATATTTCTTGTCTTTAGGTGAAAATCTGTAATAAGTATTTTCTTTTCTGAGGATTAAAGTATTGGGAAAAATTTTCTCAATTTCATATTCATTATCTAAGACATCTTTTAAATCTTTATCCAAAAGATTTTCTTCCTCTCCTTTTCTTAAGTAAAGATATTTTTCCCCGCCAATGTTTAATCCTTCCACCCTGTCATATTCTTTCGGGAAAACAGTTTCTCCTGTAAGTCTTATAACTGCTGCTTTCGGGTTTTTATAATCCTGAGAGGTTTTAAACAAATCATCAAAAATTCTGTTTACATAATGAAAATCAAGATTATAGAGCTTTCCTTCGTTCTTAGAAAAAACGCTTACTTTGTCATCTTTTGTGAGATAAATATATTCACGGCCTACAAAAGCCTGTTCGTAAATTTCGTCGGCTATCAGATTTTCTTTTTCATCTATGATTCCATATTTGTTTTTTGAAACATCCAGGGTAACCAGATACGGGAAAGCATTGATATTGTCCACATTATGATTGGAAATCGTGCTCAGTGTTTTACCGTTATTGTCTATAACTTCACCAGATTTTTCATTTTTTGTGATATAGGTTCGTCCTTTATAAAAACGAAGATCATCGGTAAATTCCCGGTCGGAAACCTGTTTCCCGTCAAAGTCATAGATAAGCCACGTATTGTTGTTTTTAACGAAAAATCTACTGTCGCTTGCAAATTCTATTTTATCAGAAAAAGGAATTATTTGTTTTCCATTAAAATCATAAACACATTCCTTACCCTGTTTTGAATAGATAAGGCGATCCCTTTTCTCCCATGTTCTGAATTTAAAATTATCCAGAGGAATCAGCTCATTTCCTTTTTCATCAATTAAAGCCGTTTTTCCATTGGAATTTCCCGATTTTACCTTTAAAATAAAACGGTTTTTCCATAAACGTGAAATGTCACTTTTAAAAGGATAATCAAAAGTAATAGTGCCTAAAGAATCTACAATGCCGGATTTCCCGGTTTTGGCGTCTGTGAGCATTCCGTAGCCTTTTGCGTAGGAATGAACTTCTTTGCCCAGCTTTTTAGTTAAAAGTATCTGTTTATACTGATCCGTCTGGCCCATGCAAACCGATGAGATCAGTACGAAAATTAATTTTTTCAATTAAATAGAATTATTTACAATGAGAACAATCTCACCTTTTAAAGTTTTGCTTTTTGAAAAATCAATTAACTCGCTGATTGTTCCGCGTTTTGTTTCTTCAAATTTTTTCGAAATTTCCCTGCTCAGGCTTACCTTGGTTTCTTCTCCAAAGAATTCTTTTATCTGTTCCAAGGTCGTGTTGATCTTATGTGGACTTTCGTATAAAACGATGGTCTTTTTCTCTTCTGCAAGCTGTTTCAGCTTTGTTTGCCTCCCTTTTTTCTGGGGCAAAAATCCAGCGAAAAGAAATTCGTTATTCGGAAGGCCGGAAACTACCAAAGCCGGCACAAAAGCCGTGGCTCCGGGAAGGCAAATCATTTCAATATCATTATCAGCACCGGCTTTGCTCAGCAGATATCCGGGGTCCGAAATACCGGGAGTTCCTGCATCGGTAATAATCGCGATATTCTGGCCGTTTTTAAGGTCTGTAATCACTTTTTCCGTTGCCTGATGCTCATTATGCAGATGATAAGATTTTAATGGCTTGGAAATTTCGAAATGCTTTAAAAGAATTCCGGAAGTTCTTGTGTCTTCGCATAAAATGTAATCAACCTCTTTCAAAACATTGACCGCTCTGAAAGTCATATCTTCCAAGTTCCCCACCGGCGTGGGAACAAAATAAAGGATTCCGCTCAAAATTCAGTTTATAAAAATTTATTTTCCACCAATATCCAAAGTCTCTGTGCATACTCGTCCACTTTATTCCATTTTTTCTGATAATAAAGATCGCTCAGGTACTCTTTTGCCTCTTCTAATGTTCTGAAGCTGTTGAGATTAGATACCACTTCATTAAGCTCGGTCTGGCTGCCTCCGAATAATGTTTTTGTAAACGCTATTCTGTCATTAAGATCAAGCTTAAACTGTGGCTTTGGTTTTTCCGCCTCCATAAAATCGGTCGGAATATTGGTTTTTAAAATGCTTCCTGCATCTTCTTTTTTCTCAGTAGCAGCTGGCTTTTCTACAGGAATCTCTCTTTCGAGATGATCATCATCGAAAAGGGTTTGTACTGCTTTAAGCCCTTTAATATTGGCCAGCTTTATCTTTTTTTCCTGCTGATAGGCTTCAAGATTTTCGAAGCTTTCGTCAGATGGATATTTTTCTTTTTCCACTTCGGAAACAGGCCTGTTAATATCAACAATTTTCCTTCTGTCATTAATTTCTGCCAAAATAGACTGTTCCTGCTTTTCTTCTGCAGTAGATTCATTCTTGATTTCGTTTACAATATGCTCTACATTAGATGTTTCTGTGGCCATTTCGCCTTGCTCGATCAGAGTATTTGATGCAAAAAACTGTTCCTCATTCTCTTCAATCAGCATATCTTCTTCAAGAGGTTCCGTATCAAAAATACTTGGGATAACTTCCGGAGTTTCCTCTGTATTTTTTACATTAGATTCAAAACTATCCTGAATTTTTTCCTCTTCATCAAAGTCATTAAGATCATCTCCCTGATCATCTGAAATTTCATTTTCAAATTCATCAATTTCATTTAGCTGATTATTAAAAATAGCCTCTTCTTCCGTTGTTTTCTCATTAAACATTTCTTCATCAATATCATCATCATTTTCCGGTTCGGAATCTGCCAGAATTCTTTCTTCATCTACAAAATTCAATGAATTTTCACCATATTCGGAAGATTCATTTTCATCAATATCATTTAGCTGGCTGTTGAAAACCGATTCTTCTGCTGTTACCTTGTTATTTTGAAGTTCTTCTGCATTTTCTTCTGCAAGAGCCACAAGATTTTCATGGAATTCCTCTTCTACAATTTCGTTCAGCTGATTATTGAAAATGGCTTCTTCTTCTGTAACCTGATTAGAAAAAGATTCTATTTTGTTATCACCTATTTCATTGAATTCATTATTAAATATAGCTTCCTCTTCTGTAATCTCATGGTTTATTTCCTGAGTTTCCGTAACAATAACCACTGAAGAAAGCTTTTCATCTTTATCCGAAAACAACATAGAATCTTCATTTCCAAAGTATTCTAAATTCTTTTCCAGCAACCGCAAAAACGAAATCCTGTTCGCAAGCTCATCCACAAGATCCTGCCTGGAAAGTAATTCGTCCACATTATTTATTTTATCCAGAATCGCTATAATATTCTTGGATTCAAAAAAAATCTTTTCCTTTAAATCTTGGATGTTCTGCATATTAAGAATCTTGTTAAAATTGCTTACTTTTGATCTTAAAAATATACGGCTAATTTAACAAATGTTTTTAGAAAATACAATTAATCATTCCAAACAAAGCGGTTGGATGGAAGTTATTTGTGGCTCAATGTTTTCCGGAAAAACCGAAGAGTTGATCAGAAGGCTGAGAAGAGCTGAAATGGCGGGGCAGAATGTGGAGATTTTCAAACCAAAACTGGATACCAGATATTCTGAGGAGGAAGTAATTTCTCATAATCAGAATAAAATACGCAGTACACCGGTGGAAAACCCCAATGAAATCCTTCTGCTGGCTTCCAATTGTGACGTTGTAGGGATAGATGAAGCACAGTTTTTCGATCAGGGCATTGTAGATGTAGCTAATCAGCTGGCCAATAGCGGGATAAGAGTAGTTATCGCCGGTTTGGATATGGACTTCCTGGGAAGACCCTTCGGGCCGATGCCCAACCTCATGGCCACCGCAGAATATGTAACCAAAGTACATGCAATCTGCAGGAGAACAGGTAATCTGGCAAATTATTCTATGAGAATTTCCCCGGGTGACAATCTTGTAGAACTGGGCGAGACGGAAAGTTATGAAGCGGTAAGCCGCCGTGTATTTATTGATGAAGTGCTTTTAAAGAAGAAAAAATAATTAAATTAGCTGAAAGGCAGAGAAAGCGGATAAAGCTTATTAGCCTTTTTGCCCAAATAGTAAGAAGAAAGGGGTATCAATGAACTATACAGTACATCAGATTGCAGAGATCACCAATGCTAAAGTTATTGGAGATAAAGAATTAATTATCAAAAATATAGCTTTTGATAGCAGGATTATTTACTCTACAAAAAACACTGCATTTATTGCCATTAATACCCATAAAAATTCCGGTGAAAAGTTCATTGAATCTGCTGTTGACAGAGGTATCAGTGTGATTATATCCGAACATTATCTTCCTCATTTCGAGGACATAACCTGGATTATTGTTGAAAATTCTGTAGAATTCCTTCAAAAATTAGCCAAATTTCATTTTGAAAATTCCCATTTAAAATCCGTAGGAATTACAGGAAGCAACGGAAAAACTATTCTTAAAGAGTGGCTCTACCAATGCCTCTGGAATGAATTTCCAACGGTAAAAAGCCCAAAAAGCTTTAATTCTCAGATCGGGCTGCCACTTTCCTTGCTTCAGATCAACGAATCTCATGAATTGGGAATATTTGAAGTCGGGATTTCCAAACCAGATGAAATGGAAAAGCTGGAGGCTATTTTCCATCCACAGATCGGCTTACTGACCCACATCGGGACGGCCCATCTTGCAAATTTTTCATCTGAGGAAGAGCTGATTGATGAGAAAATCAAGCTTTTCAAAAATTCTGAGGTTGTTATTTACAATGGTGATAATTCATTGGTTGATAAAAAGATAAAACAATTATATTCAAGTAAAAAATTAATTTCTTACGGTTTTAAAGATACTAACGAAGTTTATTTAAAAACTCATATTTCAAAGGAAGAGCTTGTAACTGTTCTTTATTTTGATGAAGAAATTTCCTTCCCTGTTCATCAGAAGGATGAAGCTACCCTAACAAATGCTCTGGCCCTAATAACTGTTTTAAAGGAACTCGGAATTGAAAATCAGAAGATAATTGAAAAAATAAATTCTCTGAAAGCTGTAGAAATGCGTCTGGAAGCTATTGAAGGTATTAAAAATAATATCATCATTAATGATTCCTTCAATCTGGATCTGGATTCCTTAAAAACTGCACTTCAGTTTCTAAACGAATATAAAAAACCTAAAAAATCTCTTGTTCTTACAGATATTGTGGGAGTAAATTCCAATTCTCAGGAGCTGTATGAAGAAGTTTCCGAGCTGGTAAATGAACAGAAATTTGATAATGTTTTCTTAATCGGGGAAAAAATCTCAAGATTCAGTGATTTATTCAAAGCTAAAACATTCACTTTTATTAATACTCAGGAATTAATTGATAATAAACATCTTACAGAGATTGAAAATCAAATAATATTATTAAAAGGAGCCAGAAAATTTGAAATCGAAAGGCTGAAGGATATTCTTGAGCTCAGAAAACACGATACGGTATTAGAAATTAATTTAAACGCTATTCTTCATAACATCAATTATCATAAATCTTTATTGAAGCCAGCCACGAAAATGATGGCAATGGTGAAGGCAAATTCTTATGGCTTGGGAAGTTATGAAATTTCTGAATTTCTGCAGCATCATCATATCGATTATCTTGGTGTTGCCTTTGTAGATGAAGGTGTAGAGCTTAGAAAAAAAGGAATTACTGTACCAATTGTTGTTATGAATCCGGAGCAGCACAGCTATGAGACGCTGATTGAATATAATCTGGAGCCCGAAATCTATAGCTTCAGGGTGCTCGAATTATTTTATGAAGCCGTTCAGAAATCCGGATATGATAAAAAATATCCAATTCATATCAAGCTGGAAACCGGAATGCACCGGCTTGGTTTTAAAGGTTTTGAGCTGGATGAATTAAGCGAAACTTTAAATTCTATCAATGTAAAAGTACAGAGTATTTTCAGTCATTTATCATCTTCTGATATGCCTGCTGAGAAAGATTTTACATTAAACCAATTAAATACCTTTGAAAAAAACTCAGATTATTTAATTGAAAAATTAGGCTACTCTCCTATCCG
The DNA here is from genome assembly GCF_000430825.1 of Chryseobacterium daeguense DSM 19388. Taxonomy (GTDB): domain Bacteria; phylum Bacteroidota; class Bacteroidia; order Flavobacteriales; family Weeksellaceae; genus Chryseobacterium; species Chryseobacterium daeguense. The sequence goes on from NZ_AUMT01000002.1 coordinate 80,450, forward strand.
GCACATTTTGAATTCTTCCGGAATTACAAATTATACTGACCATCAATACGATATGGTACGTATCGGAATAGGAATGTTAGGAGAATCACCAAATAGTGAAATACAAAAACAATTGCGTTCTGTAGTAAGCTTTAAAACTGTTATATCCCAGATTTCTATGCTAGAAAACGGAGAATCTGTAGGTTACAGCAGAAGATTTAAGGCCGATCACAATACTAAAATTGCAACCATACCTGTAGGATATGCAGACGGAATCCCAAGACTCATAGGAAATCAGGTAGGAAATGTGGGAATCAATAAGACCCTGGCTCCTATTGTAGGCAGCATTTGCATGGATATGATGATGATTAATATAGATCATATTCCGAATGTAAAAGAAGGTGACATCGTTACTGTTTTTAATGCTAAACCAACCCTCAAAGAATTTGCGGAATACTGCAAAACCATAACTTACGAAGTATTAACCTCCATTTCGCCCCGGGTGAAACGGATTTATGTAAAAGACTGACACAATGAGAAAATTCCTGTTCCTTTTATTCACGTTTCAATTACTTTTGATTCCATCACAGGTAAAGATAGATTTGGTGATCCCCAAAAATCCAAAAATCGGGCTGTCATTAGCCGGTGGCGGCGCCAAAGGATTTTCTCACGTCGGAGTGCTTAAAGTGCTGGATTCTTTAGGAGTAAAGGTGGATTACATTGCAGGGACCAGTATGGGTGCCATTGTAGGAGGTCTCTACGCTTCAGGATATTCCGGAAAGGAAATAGAAAAAATTGTGATGGATACGGATTTTTATTCTTTAATTCTCGATCCCAAATCCACAAGACAGGAAACTACTTTTTTTAACAAATCTGTCGATAAATATCTTTTATCCATTCCTCTTAAAAACGGAAAAATTACACTCCCCTCTTCAATAAGCACCGGACAGAAAAATGTATATCTGCTTAAAGAACTTTTCAAAAATGTTTCCAATATTAATGATTTCTCAAAGCTTCCCATCCCTTTCATGTGTGTAGCCACCAATCTGGAAAGCGGAAATACGGAGATTTTCGAGAAGGGAGACCTCGTCCAGTCAATTATGGCGAGCTCTGCATTTCCATCACTAATGGACCCTGTAAAAATCGGTGACAGTATTTATATTGACGGGGCAATGACGGTAAACTATCCCTCGAAGCCATTAAAGGACAAAGGAATCGATATCGTAATTGGTGTGGACCTTAACCAGGATTTAGCAAAAAGAGAAGATTTAGGCAGTATTATAGCCATTCTCAATCAGATTATTGATATGGGAATTAAAAAAGATACCCGGAAACAGTATAAATATACCGATATTAATATTAAACCTGATCTGAAAGGCATGACCGCCACAAGCTACGATGAAAAGAAAAAGATTCTCGACAGCGGCTATGCAGAGGGTCAAAAATATTCTGCTATACTTAATCAGCTCCCCAAACGTTCTTTCGACAGATTACGGCAGAGAATGAATCCTATTTATTCCAATGTTTACAAAATAGACAGCATAGAAATTGAAGGCAGCAGGATTTACGGGAAAAACTATGTCTTGGGGAAAATGGGGCTCAGGCTTCCATCCATGCAGACTTACGGAAGCATTAACAAAAAAATTGACAAGCTTGTAGCAACCAATAATTATAAATTCATCAATTATGATATTATTTCTGAAAATGAATCAAATTATTTAAAGCTATATGTTACGGAAGACGATACACGCCATTTTGTAAAATTCGGATTGCATTATGATGAGATTTTTAAAACAGGGCTCCTTGTTAACTATTCCGCCAAGCGTCTTCTTTTCAAAAATACCAATCTTTCTTTAGATGTAGTGGTAGGTGATAAGCCACGATACTATTTGAATTATTTTATAGACAATGGCTATATTCCCGGTTTTGGAATATATTCTTCCGGAATGAGCTTTAATATCAAAGACGAAAATAATTACGATATAGACAGCTGGGAATGGTTCAGGAACGAAGCTTATATCCAATCCATCTGGAAAGACAAATTCGCCATAGGAGGAGGAATAAGCCACGATTACTTCGAAGCCGAAGCCAATGGTAATAATAAGCGTTTCAGCCGTTTTTTGAACCCTTATGTGTTCTTAAAAAGCGATACTCAGGATGACAAGGACTTTCCCAGCCGTGGCATCTTTATCAATGCGGAAGGAAAGGTAATAGACCTTATGAAATCTGAAGTTGAAAAAAGGCTGGTTCAGGTAAAAGCGGATATCAGAATAAATATCCCTTTGACCAAACATTTCACTTACCGTCTCAATCTGTATGGAGGTATTACCATAGGAAATGATCTCCCGCAATTTTACCAGTACAGGCTGGGAGGAATTTTTGAGCAGAATGTAGCCAATTTCAAGAGCTTCTCCGGGTTTTATTTCGGACAGCTTAATACAAATAATGTCATTTTAATTTCAAATGATCTTCAGTTTAAGTTTAATAAAAACTATTTCATCGGCGGAAATTTTTCTTTTGCTAATCTTTCTGATGATATCAGCTTTGAAGATACTGTAAAGCTTAATTACAGCTCACTGGGGATTACTGCGGGCTACAAGTCTCCGTTCGGACAAATCAAGGTTAATTTTAGCCATTCACTTAAAAACGATCAAAAAGGCATATTCAGTGTTATTTTAGGGCACTGGTTTTAAAACAATGATACAATTTTTTTACGAAAACTTACCAGAAACAGTAAATACTAATTATACAGCATGGCTGGAAGATATCATCCTTTCAGAAGGAAAAAAGCTGGGTGAAATCAATTATATCTTCTGTGACGACGAATATTTACTGAAAGTAAACCAGGATTATCTTCAGCATGATTACTATACAGACATCATCACTTTCGACTATGTGAAAGGCAAGACAATAAGCGGAGAGATTTTCGTATCTTTGCAGCGCATTTCAGACAATGCTTCTACCCTCTCCAGAGATTATGAAGAAGAATTAAGAAGAGTTTTGGCTCACGGTATTCTTCATCTTTCCGGATACAAGGATAAAACCGAGGAAGAAGAACAGCTGATGCGAAGTAAAGAAGATTTTTATTTAGCTAAGTATAATTAAAAGATTCAGAAATTTAGATATTCAGAAATTTCTCAATTTCATAATTCCTAAATCTTTTAATTTTTTAGGAGCTTATTCCCGCTCTCCGCACTCGCTTTTTTTCTTTTTTAAAGAAAAAAGAGCTCAGACAAATGCTGCGATCGGGGCTAAATAACCCGCAATAAAGGCCATTTCAGCCAGTATATAGAAACAATGTTTCACGTGAAACATTTATAAAAATATTAAAATTTAAGGCTTAAAACAAGCAATAAAGATGATTTCAGAAATATATGATGTAATTGTAGTAGGTGCAGGCCACGCAGGTTGTGAAGCTGCTGCTGCTGCTGCCAATCTGGGTTCAAAAACCCTTTTGGTTACAATGAATATGCAGACCATCGGACAGATGAGCTGCAACCCCGCGATGGGAGGTATCGCAAAAGGACAAATTGTAAGAGAAATTGATGCAATGGGAGGCTATTCAGGAATTGTAGCGGATAAATCTGCTATTCAGTTCAAAATGCTGAATCTATCAAAAGGTCCGGCTATGTGGTCCCCAAGAACTCAAAACGACAGAATGCTTTTCGCGGAAGAATGGCGTTTAGCATTAGAAAATACCCCAAATCTTGATTTTTTTCAGGATATGGTAAAACAGCTGATTATAGAGAATAATAAAGTTGCAGGTGTTGTAACCTCATTAGGAATTGAAATAAAAGCTAAATCTGTGGTCCTTACAAACGGAACTTTCCTGAATGGTTTAATCCACGTTGGAGATAAGCAATTGGGAGGCGGAAGAATGGGTGAACCCAGAGCTTTCGGGATTACAGAACAGTTGGTTTCATTAGGATTCGAAGCTGGAAGGATGAAAACAGGTACTCCACCAAGAGTAGATGGAAGAAGCCTGGATTATTCCAAAATGGAAGAACAAAAAGGTGACGAAAATCCTCAGAAATTCAGCTATTTAGATACTCCTAAATTAACTAAACAATTAAGCTGTCACATAGTATATACAAACGAAACCGTTCATGATATTTTACGTGAAGGATTCGACAGAAGTCCTATGTTTAATGGTACAATTCAAAGTTTAGGACCTAGATACTGCCCAAGTATTGAAGATAAAATTAATCGTTTTGCAGAACGAAACAGACACCAGTTATTCGTAGAACCTGAAGGCTGGAAAACTGTAGAAATATACGTAAATGGGTTCAGTTCTTCTCTGCCGGAAGATGTACAGATTAAAGCAATGAAACATATTCCCGGATTTGAAAATGTAAAAGTTTTCCGTCCCGGCTATGCTATTGAATATGACTACTTCCCTCCTACTCAATTAAAGCATACTTTAGAAACAAAATTAATTGATAATTTATACTTTGCAGGCCAGATAAACGGTACAACAGGTTATGAGGAAGCAGCTGGACAGGGCTTAATTGCAGGTATTAATGCTCACAATAAAGTACATGAAAAAGATGAATTTATCCTTAACAGGGATGAAGCTTATATTGGTGTTTTGGTAGATGACTTAATTACAAAAGGAACTGAAGAACCTTACAGAATGTTCACTTCCAGAGCAGAATACAGACTATTATTAAGACAGGATAATGCTGATATCAGGCTTACACAAAAAGCATTTGAATTAGGTTTGGCAAAAGAAGACAGATTAAAAAGAGTTGAAGAGAAAGTAGCTAAAAGTGAGGAACTTGAGAACTTTCTTCGAGAAACTTCTTTAAAACCGGGAATGATAAACCCTATCCTTGAAAGTATTGAAAGCAGCCCGGTAGATCAGGCTTACAGAGCGGCTCAAATCCTTACAAGACCCAATATGACGCTTGAAAAACTTGAAAATATTGATGCTATTAAAGAAGCAGCTTCACAATATGACAATGAAATAAGAGAACAAGCTGAAATAAACATTAAGTATAAAGGCTATATTGAAAAAGAAAAGGAAAATGTAGCAAAACTTAACCGCCTGGAAAATATTAAAATCCCGGAAGATTTTGATTACTTGAAAATATCAAGTCTTTCTGCAGAAGCTAAGCAGAAAATGTCTAATGTAAGACCAAAAACTATAGCTCAGGCTGGTAGAATCAGTGGCGTTTCTCCCGCCGATATAAACGTTTTATTGGTATATTTAGGACGTTAATTATAAAATGTTTCACGTGAAACATAGATAAAATAAAAGCGAAAATTAAGGTATTTATGAGCCTCTTAACTCTTAAATATCTTAATTTTTAAATGTAAAAGTTAATAATTCAATGAAAATAAAAGATCATTTTCTTTCACAGGAAATTTTTGAAATTAAAGAAACGGAAACAAAAGGAGTTTTTAAAACCTCCCCTATCCCATCAAATATTTCAAAATATTATGAAAGTGAAGATTACATTTCTCATCATCAGGATTCCGGAAGCATAAAAGAAAAGCTGTATAAGTTTTTACAGTCTTTCAATTTACAGTATAAAAAAACAATTCTTTTAGACAGAATTAGCAAAGGTTCAAAAATATTAGATTACGGTTGTGGTGCAGGAGAATTTGTGAAATTTATAGAAAATGATTTTGAAACTTTTGGATTTGAGCCGGATCAGGATGCAAGAAATGCAGCTCAAAGTAAAATCTCAAAAGCAACCATTTTAGATAATATTGATGCTATTGAAGATCACAGCCTTAATGCTATTACTTTATGGCATGTTTTCGAGCACGTGGAAAATCAGGATGAAATACTTGAAATTTTTAATAAGAAATTAAAAGAAAAAGGCTTATTGATAATTGCTGTTCCCAACCCTACTTCTTATGATGCAAAACATTACAAAGAATATTGGGCAGCTTATGACGTACCAAGACATATCTATCATTTCTCAAAAAACGGAATGGAAAATCTTATTGCAAAGAAGCCTAACTGGAAAATGAGAAAAATTAAACCTTTAGTGTTGGATGCTTTTTACATCTCTATGTTGAGCGAAAAATATAAGAAATCTCCTCTTTTTTGGCTAAAAGCTACGATCTACGGAACGATTTCTAACGTAAAAGCACTTTTTTCAAACGAATTTTCAAGTTTGATATACATTATCGAAAAAAAGTAGAAAATCGATTTTTACTCTATTTCTGAAGGTCAATTTTCAGCATTTTTCTTCAAAATTTTAAAAACTCGAGAAAATTTCTTGAGTTTTTATTTTTATCTTGAAATTTAAATTGGAATATCAACATCTTTTTATTTCCCAGTTTCGATCTTAAAAAATTTACAGCAACTTAAAATTTCAAATTAAATAATAAAATTATCTCGCTAAATCTTCAAAAGCAAATCATAATATATAAAAATAAAGTCCACCGAAAACTCAGTGGACTTAAAATTATTTAAAAATAAAATATCTTAGTTATTGATGGCTGCAACTCCGGGAAGTTCCAATCCTTCCAGACTCTCAAGCATCGCTCCTCCTCCGGTGGAAACATAGCTTACTTTTTCACCATACCCGAATTGCTTCACAAAGGCAACACTATCCCCTCCTCCAACTAGAGAAAAAGCTCCTTGTCTTGTTGCTTCCGCAATACTGTCACCCAAAGCAATTGTTCCTGCTGCAAAATTTGACATTTCAAAAACTCCTATCGGCCCGTTCCAAAGAATAGTTCTGGAATTTAAAAGAACATCATTAAACTGATCTCTTGATTTAGAACCCGCATCCAGTCCCATCCATCCTTCAGGAATTGTATAGATATCTACTTCTTTTCTGTCTGCATCATTGCTGAAACTTTCTGCAATAATAGCATCAGAAGGAAGATATACTTTTACATTATGTTCCTTAGCTTTACCTAAAATTTCAATAGCAAGAGGTAATTTATCTTCCTCAACTAATGAGTTTCCAATTTTTCCACCTAATGCTTTAATGAATGTAAAAGCCATACCACCACCGATAATTAAATTATCAACAGCAGGTAAAATATTTTCTATAATGGTAATTTTAGTTGAAACTTTTGAACCTCCAAGTATCGCAGTTACAGGACGTTCCCCGGATTTTAAAACTTTATCGATCGCCTGAAGCTCTTTTGCCATTAGTAAACCGAAAAATTTAGTTGAAGGAAAGAACTTCGCGATTACAGCCGTTGAAGCATGTGCTCTGTGAGCTGTACCGAAAGCATCATTTACATAAGCATCAGCCAGTTTGGAAAGCTTTTCTGCAAATGCTTCATCTCCTTTTTCTTCCTCATTATGAAAACGTAGGTTTTCCAGCAAAAGTACTTCTCCGGGCTTAAGCTCAGAAGCAGCTTTTTCAGCCTTCTCCCCTACACATTCTTCAACAAATTTCACTTCCTGACCCAATACACTAGAAACTTCTTCTACAATATGCTTAAGAGAAAATTCATCCTTTACCTCTCCTTTAGGTCTTCCCAGGTGAGCCATAAGAATTACAGAACCTCCGTCCTTAAGAATTTTATCAACTGTAGGTTTTACAGCTACAATTCTTGTATTATCAGTAACTTTCAGCTGGTCGTCCTGCGGAACGTTAAAATCCACCCTTACGAGAGCCTTCTTGTCATTAAAATTGAAATCATTGATTGTTTTCATATATTCATTTATATTATTTCTTCGGTTTTGTGTAATCTACTTTCCGTCGAGATTTTAGGATAAACTGCGGACCGGCAGATTTCACTCATATCGTTGAATTTTCTTTTTCACAAATGTAAGATTTTAAAATTTTCGAAAAGGCGCAACCCGACAAAAGTTTTCAAAAAAGTTTCCCGCAAACCCAACATTCACTAATCAACAATTTCTTCTCTTTATAAAAAAAAGAATATGTCTTTGTTGTTGAGTGATGTGAGTTTAGGGGATAAGTTTTTCAGAAATATTTCATAACATGAAGTTTTAATTTAATTCATATTTAATTCACACTATAATTTCCTGAAAATGTGAATTTTCTTGCTGTTACTAACAATTATGGATAACTTTTCCACGAGATCCTTTATTAATAACTGGTTTATGGAAAAGACACAGAATTCTCCCCTGAAAGTTTTTGAAAAAAAGTGTTAAAATTTTAGGTGCCATTTTCCATTACAAATTTTTCTATTGTTACGAAACATTTATTTTACCATAGTTATCCACAGTTATTCACAATGCTTTTCACAATTTACTCCCGAAAGACTAACAGGCTTTGTTATTATTCTTACCTTTGTAATGAAATAAATCAAGTAAGACTATAATAAAACAGTTATGAAAAGAAAAATCGCTATTGCTGCGGACCATGCAGGGTTTGAGTATAAGGAGATTGTTAAGAAATATTTATCAGAAAACTTTGAGGTTCAGGATTTTGGAACGTTCTCCACAGACAGTGTGGATTATCCGGACTTTGTGCATCCTGCTGCAACTTCGGTTGAGAATGGTGAGAATGAGTTGGGAATTTTATTTTGCGGAAGCGGAAACGGAGTTCAGATCACAGCAAACAAACACCAGAAAATTCGTTGCGCACTTTGCTGGATGCCCGAGATTGCGGTATTGGCAAGACAGCATAATGATGCAAATATGATTTCAATTCCTGCAAGATTTATATCTAAGGAATTAGCGATAGAAATTGCAGATAAATTTCTTTCCACAGATTTTGAAGGTGGCAGACACCAGAACAGAGTTGATAAAATAGCATTTTGCTAAACTATAAAGGCTTGTAATTCAGATTGCAAGCCTTATTTATTTTTTAATTCGTATATTTGCAACGTTCAATAGAATTTACCAGTCTATTATTCCCATTTAAACCCATAGAAATATTTAAAAGATATTTAATAGAAGGTTTTTCCCCTCTCTTCTCCATATTTATAGTATTTTTATACAAACTAGCTTCCATTAAAAAATTTGGAAGGAAAATTGATGATGTTCAATTAATCAAATTAAAGTAATAATGAAATTATCTCTTAATTTAAGATAATTTTAAAAGGTTGGATGGTGCCTTAAAACCATAGTTAATAAAATAAATTAATATGCCAAAAAAAAGAAAATATATAAGTCATAAAAATGATCATAAGCTTCAGGAAATCGGAAAACTTATCCTGCGTTTTATGAACGAAAATTCCACTAAAATCTATAATTACAAACAGATTTCGGATGGAATAGATTATAAAAATCCAAGACAGAGAGAGCTTGTAATCCAGGCTCTGCATAAGCTTCAGGCTTCGGAAAGAATTAAAGAAACTGAAAAAGGAAAATATATCGTTAACCTTAATATAAAAGGGACACTCACCGGAATTATAGATTTCAACCAGTCCGGAAATGCATACGTAAATGTTGAAGGTTTGGAAGATGATATTTTCATCCATTCCAAAAATGTGAAAGATGCGCTGCAGGGAGATAAAGTTCTTATTGTAACGTATACTTATAAAGGAAAAAAACTGGAAGGTTCTGTTTTGGAAGTATTGGAAAGAACCAGAACGGAATTTGTAGGAACTTTACAGGTAGTTACACATAAAGATTTTGGGTTTGTGGTTTGTGATAAAAAGACCATTAATACTGATATTTTTATACCAAAAGGAAACTTCGGAGGTGCTCAGGATGGCGATAAAGTAATTGTAAAGATGACAGAATGGAAACCGGGAGATAAAAATCCGGAAGGTGAAATTATCCAGGTTTTGGGAGCTCCGGGAGAGCATGAAACCGAGATCCACTCCATTCTTGCTGAATACGGCTTACCGTACCAATTCCCAGAGGAAGTGGAAAGAGATGCCGATAAAATAGACAGAAGCATCAATGAAGAAGAAGTGGCAAAGCGTTGGGATATGCGTGGAATTACCACTTTTACCATTGACCCGAAAGATGCAAAAGATTTTGATGATGCCTTATCAATCAGGAAATTGGAAAACGGAAACTGGGAAATCGGTGTTCATATTGCCGATGTCTCACATTATGTGGTTCCAGGAACTATGCTCGATGATGAAGCGTACCAGAGAGCAACTTCGGTGTATTTGGTAGACCGTGTGGTACCGATGCTTCCGGAAGTTTTGAGTAATGATGTTTGTTCGCTTCGTCCAAATGAGGATAAATTTACCTTCTCCGCCGTATTTGAGCTGGATGATAATGCTAAAATCCATAAGCAATGGTTTGGCAGAACGGTTATTCACTCAGACAGAAGGTTTACTTATGAAGAAGCCCAGGAAAGAATTGAAACAAAACAGGGAGATCTGCAGGAAGAAATCAATGTTTTGGACAGATTAGCCAAAATCATGCGTGCGGAACGTATCAGAAAAGGTGCAATTACCTTTGACAGAAGTGAGGTTCGATTTAATTTAGATGAAAATAATGAACCAATCGGGGTTTACTTTAAAATAAGTAAAGATTCCAACCATTTGATCGAAGAATTCATGTTGCTGGCCAATAAAAAAGTATCTGAATTTGTTTCATTGAATAAAAAAGGAGATATCACTCAGAATACCTTTATTTACAGGGTTCACGATGATCCGGATCCGGCGAAATTAGAATCTTTAAGAGATTTTGTTTCCACTTTCGGATATAAAATGGATCTTGCCAATACCAAAAAAGTGGCGGAATCCTTAAATAAATTATTACATGATGTAAAAGGAAAAGGCGAAGAAAATATGATTGAGACCCTGGCAATGCGAAGTATGAGTAAAGCAGTTTATTCTACGGAGCCAATCGGTCACTACGGTCTGGGTTTTGAGTATTACAGCCACTTCACCTCTCCTATTCGTCGTTACCCGGATTTAATTGCCCACAGATTGCTGCAGCATTACCTGGACGGAGGAAAATCCCCGAATAAAGCTGAGCTTGAAGAAAAAGCAAAACACTGCAGTTCCATGGAAAGACTGGCTGCCGATGCAGAAAGGGATTCCATTAAGTATATGCAGGTAAAATTCATGGAAAAACATTTGGGAGAAACTTTCAATGGAGTTATTTCCGGTGTTGCCGAGTTTGGCTTCTGGGTTGAAATTCCTGAAAACGGTGCAGAAGGCCTTATTAAATTGAGAGATTTGGTGGATGATTCTTATATGTATGATGCAAAAACGCATGCTGTCTATGGAATGAGACACGGTAAAAGGTATCAGCTGGGCGATCAGGTTCAGATAAAAGTAGTGAAGGCAAACCTGATTCAAAAGCAATTGGATTTCAAGATTGTTGAATAATTAAAACATAAAGGCTAACTTTGTATAAAAGGGATGAAATAATTGTTTCATTAAAAAGCTATTGAATGTTTGAACTTATATTATCTGCCATTGTATTAGGATTCATGTTGAGTCTGGTTTTTATAGGACCCATTTTTTTCCTGCTCATAGAAACCAGCTTCTCACGGGGCCCGAAGCACGCATTGGCATTGGATATCGGAGTAATCTCTGCAGATCTGCTCTGTATTCTCGCTGCATATTATGCGAGTGCAGATATTGTAACGCTTATTGATAAGCATCCCGGTTTTTACAGAATTACGGCAATACTTATTTTTGTATACGGCATCGTTATGATGGTCACGAAAACCAAAATGCACATGCCCGGTGAAGAAAGAATCATTAATCAGAATTATTTTAAAACATTCATTAATGGTTTTTTCTTTAATCTTTTAAATGTAGGAGTCATCCTTTTCTGGCTGGTAACGGTGATTTCGGTGAGAAATCAATATCCGGATACCGGCAGTTTTATTTTATACATCGGGGTAGTAATTGCCACCTATCTCTGTATAGATCTTGCCAAAATCTTCCTTGCAAAACAATTTCACGATAAACTGACACAAAAGCTGGCCAACCAGATCAGAAGAGTTGTTGGCGGTATTCTTATAATTTTTAGTTTCTTTATTTTCCTTCAAAGCTTTAAAAAGTTTAATCAATTTGATAAAAGATTAGAAGAAGCGGAGAAAAAAGAAGTAATATATCAGAAAAGCAAATGAAAAAAATCTTTCCTCAATCACTGAAAAAAGGTGATAAAATAGCTGTAATTTCCCCCGCCGGAGCCGTAGATCAATCCCAACTGGAAAAGGGTATTGAAATGATTAAAAATAAAGGCTATGAACCTGTTTTAGGTGAACATCTTTATACAAAATTCTCCAATGGTTACAATTACGCAGGAAAAGAACAGGAAAGAATAAAAGATATCAACTGGGCACTGAATGATAGTGAAATCTCTGCAATCTGGGCTTCAAGAGGCGGTTACGGCTGTCAGCATCTTATCGAAAGCTTAAGTTTAAAAAATTTCACAAAAAACCCGAAATGGTATATCGGCTATTCTGATAACACGGTTATCCAGAGTTATTTGCTGAAAAAAGGCTTTGCTTCCATTCATGGGCAGACCGTGAAAACTTCAAGTTTTGGTGTTACAGAGGAAAGCTACGCACTCACATTTGATATTTTAAAAGGAAAAGCTCCAAAATACAGTCTAAATTCGCATCAATTTAATAAAACTGGGAATATTGAAGGTGAGTTGGTTGGAGGCAATTTAGCCCTTATTTATGCCCTTCTGGGAACTAAATATTCCTTTGACTTTAAAGATAAAATTCTTTTTATTGAAGACATCGGCGAAAATTTTTATGCGCTTGACCGAATGATCATGAGCCTGGAGTTAGCAGGAGTTTTCAGAAAAATAAAAGGATTAATCATCGGAGGAATGACCAATATGGGTGATGAAAAAGAAAATAAACAATACGAAGAAAGCTTCGATGAATTTGCCTATAAATTAATTGCAGACAGGATTACAAAATATAATTTCCCGGTGGTTTTCGGTTTTCCGAACGGTCACATTAAAGATAACTGGCCGTTGATTATCGGAGGAAACGTGAAAATGAAGGTTAAGGATAAGGTTAAGATTGAGTTTTAGAACCCAACAAGCCCAAAACACTCTCAAACCCTCCTACTCAATCATGGCAGAACACAACGATCTCGGAAAAAAGGCAGAAGACTTAGCAGCAGAATTTCTTCAAAAAAGCGGCTACAAAATTCTTTCGAGAAATTTCCGTTTTCAGAAAGCCGAAATTGATATCATCGCCGAAAAAGATAATTTTATTATTGTTATTGAGGTTAAAGCGAGATCTACAGATGCCTTTCTTCTGCCGCAGGAAGCTGTGAATAAACGAAAAATCAAATTAATAATTACCGCAGCCAACCATTATTTGGAAGAATTTAATAAAAACCAAGAGGTGAGATTTGATATTATTTCCGTACTTCCTGATGAAAAAGGAAACTTAATTATTGAACATATTGTTGATGCTTTTGAAGCATTTGACGCTAATTAATTTGTTGCTGGCTTCTGGCTATTTGCTATTAACCCAAAACTAAATCTTAAAAAAATGAAAACAATAGTAGTAACCGGAGCTACTTCCGGAATAGGAAAGGCAACGGCAGAAATGCTTGCTAAACAAGGAAACAGAATCATCATTTGTGGCAGAAGATCCGAAGTGCTGGAATCATTAAAAGCAGAGCTTTCCGCCTTTACCGAAATATTTAGTTTAAAGTTTGATGTAAGGAATCTGAAAGAAGTGGAAGCAGCGTTCAATTCTCTTCCTGATGATTGGAAGACTATTGATGTTCTGATCAATAACGCTGGCAATGCACATGGTTTGGATCCTCTTTCTGAAGGAAAAACTGACGATTGGGATTCTATGATCGATGGGAATGTAAAAGGACTTTTATATGTTTCAAAAATGATCATTCCGGGGATGAAAGAAAGAAATTCAGGACATATTGTGAACATCAGCTCTGTGGCGGCAAGACAGACGTATGCTAACGGAGTTGTGTATTGTGCAACCAAGAAAGCGGTAGATGTCATTTCAGAAGGAATGAGAATAGAATTAACGGAATTCGGAATTAAAGTTACCAATATTCAACCGGGCGCCGTAGAAACTGATTTTTCTTTGGTAAGATTTAAAGGCGATAATGAAAGAGCAGCAACCGTTTATGCCGGCTATGATGCATTGAAAGCTGAAGATATTGCAGATTCTATCGCCTATTGCATCAATGCTCCCAAACATGTCTGTGTTTCAGATATGACCATCTATCCTACTGCACAGGCAGAACCAAGAACGATTTACAGGAAATAATCTGGAAATAATACTTTAAATTTGCATTAAATTAAAGCAATTCGCTTGTAGGTAATTTTAGCTTAAATAATAATGAAAATTTTATACTTGGAAACTTCTTCAAAAAACTGCTCGGTAGCTATTTCAGACAATGAAAAGCTGCTGTGTCTTACAGAGGAAGTATCTGAAAACTATAAACAATCTGAAAGCCTTCATACCTTTGTAGAATGGGCTTTGGAGGGCGCAGGAATTTCCCTGAAGGATATAGAAGCTGTTTCTTTGGGAAAAGGCCCCGGATCATATACGGGGTTAAGAATCGGCGCTTCTTCGGCAAAAGGGTTTTGCTATGGCTTAAAGATTCCTCTGATCGCTGTCAATTCCCTTGAAAGTATGATGGAGCCCTTTTTGGGCAAGAACTATGATTTTGTAGTACCTTTGATCGATGCAAGGAGAATGGAGGTTTATACAGCTGTTTATGACGGGAATTCAGGGGAAGAAATTTCTCCGACGGAAGCTAAGATTTTAGATGAAACTTCTTTTGAAGAGTTTAAGGATAAAAAAATAGTATTTGTGGGAGACGGGGCTAAAAAAGCAAAAGAAATTTTACAGCTTCCCAATGCTGATTTTAATGAAGATGTTTACCCTTCTGCACAATATCTGATAAAGAAAACTTTAGAAAAGATAAATAAAAAAGACTTTGAAGATGTCGCCTATTTTGAGCCATTTTACCTCAAAGATTTTCATGGAGTAAAGAAAAAAAACAAAAGCGAAGAATAATAATCTTCGCTTTTTTATTTTATTGTGGTTTTGCAGGCATTGAACCGTTCTGCAGCTGCTTTGGAACATTATTGCTGCCCTGCTTTTTTGAGGGGAGGTTGCTGTTTCCGCTTGAAGGCTGCGTTTGCTGAATATTTTTCATCTGGGCATCCGCAGGATTTTGTGGAACACCATTGTTCATTTGCTGCTGCGGAGCAATATTATTGTTAATTCCCAGATTGCCCGGATTTTGCGGTACTGAATTTCCTTTATTATCCGTTGCCTGGAAGCTCAGGTCACTTTTCAGATAGTTGAGCATTTCTTTGGCCTTCTCTCCTTCCGGTGTTTTTCCGTAATTTAAAGCAATTTGCTCCAGCTGAAGGATCATCACCTCTTTTCCACTCGATTTTCCGGCATTAAATGCATTTAAAAGATATAATTTCGGAACCAGGGCGTCCTTAGGAAATTTCTGTATGGCCTGATCCAGAATATCTTTACTTTCCCCGAATTTTTCGGATTCATATAAAGCAAAAGCACGTTTGTAATCACTTTCTACATCCGGAGAAGATTTTACAAAGGAATTGCTTTTAGGATTTCTGGCAAATTCTGCGTATGATGAGTATGGATAGTCTGTAAGAAGAATCTGTTTTGCACGTTCTGCTGCTTGTGGAGTTTTCTCATAATTCATTGCAAAAATCTCGTAAAGAGCCTGCAGCATTACCTTTTCTTCTGGTTTTACATCTACAAGATCATATAATGTTTTTGTAGCCAGAGGAGTATTGGTAAAGTAATTCTGATACATAACACCCAGTCCTAATGAGGCCGTATCCCTGTCCTTTTTCAGCTGAGAAAGCTTTCCTGCATCTGTAGGAATCTGCTCGATATAGAATGAAGGCTCAAAACGTCTCGGGTTCGGTGCTGCCGTTGTTCCCAAGGCTTCATTTTTCATATCCTCAATGGTCGCCATTTTCTTGGAAAAACGCCAGTTATCAACCAATGCCCTTTCTCCCCACGTTTGCTTAAAAGTAGATGCTCCTTTGCTTACCGTTCCTGTATTGGAAAAGTAAAAGCCTTTTGTGGCAACCCCAAAATCTTCAAAAGAATTAGAGCTGTTGGCAAATATTGATGTTGAACTGTAATCTCCATTGTCAAAGCCTTTGCTTCTTTCCGCACGTCTTCTCTCCAGTTCTTCTTTCTCTTCTTTTGCTTTTAATTTTGCAATATATTTTGAGAAAAAGTCGGTTTTTTGCTCAGTGCTCATTCTGGCTAAACTCAGGATACTATCATTTTTTTTGATTAAATAATAGTTCTTCGAGATTTTTTTAATATAAACAGATTGATCCGTCAATAAAACTTTTGACGGTTCATAAGTCATCACAGCCAAAGCAGAATCATAATAAGCTCCCGCACCGATGTAGTCGTTTTTATCTAAATAGCCCTTACCAATTTCATAGTAAGCCAGACCACGGATCTGTGGATCTGAAACTTTTTCCAACAATGATTTTCTGAAAAATTCCTGAGCTTCTTCTTTTTTTCCTGCTTTGTTGGCCATTAACCCTAAAGCATAATAAAATTCATTCTTTCTCGAGCCGTATGTGCCCTTTTTACTGATGTCTTCAAGGTATTTTCTTGCACCACTGTAATCCCCTTTTCCATTGAAAGTTTTTGCAATTTCAATCTGGGATTTCACTTCAAATTCAAAATCATTGGCATACTTATAAGCTGCCATGAAGCTTTCTCTGGCTCTGTCATTCTGATTAAGGTTGGTTAAAACCTGACCTCTCAGATAGGCGATTCTGCTCTTTAATTTTCTATTGCTGTTAAGCTCAAAAGCGCGGTCAAGCTCTTTTACGGCTTCTTCTTTTTTGCCGGCATCCAGGTAAGCTTCAGCCTGATAAATGCTTAAAAGCTTGTCATAATCTTTGTCTATTTTTTCACTTTTTACCTTGTTAAAAACATCCTGAGCTTTATGATAATCTTTAATCTGAGCATAAGCAAGACCCTGATAAACTTTAGCTAAAGGAAGCCTTTTATCATCCTTCATGTGGGTGAAAACGTAGTTTAGGGCATCCAGAGCTTCCAAAGGTTTTCCACCATAGATTCTTGCCTGTGCAAGGATCATATATGCTTCAAAGATCTGCTTATTTTTTTCTTCACCGTTTTTGATGACGGAATATTTATTAATAGCTTTTAAAGCTTTTGCTTCTGCAATTTCCAATACAGTAGCTCCTTTTTGGTCAGGCTGATTGGGATCAGCTCCTACTCCATTACCGCCGCCTAAGTTCCCGGAAAGCATATTGTTTCCGTTACCTCCAGGCATTCCTGGCGGCATTCCCGGAGGGCCGTTTCTTCCGGCATTGTTTTGTTGCTGGGTGGATGGCTTGTTTAGCTCGCCCATTTTCATGGAGTTTTCAGCGAAGGCCGCTGACTGCCCGAGATCACTTCCCAAAGGCTGATCTTCATAAGTAAGGATAGGAATATAAGGCGCATAAAAATTATCTTTATGTGCTTTGTCTCTACCCTCAAATTCGCTGTTTAATGCGTCTTTTGCATTAAAAAGGGTATTATAGTATGTCGAAAATCCTTTCATAAACTTGGATCGCTGTTCCGGCTTTTTTGTTTTTGTAGCACAGGATGCAACGATGCAAAGTGTTAAAAGGAATAAAATATTCTTTTTCATTTATTCAATATAACTCGCTAATCTACTTTTTATTATAAGTAGGTTTGATGATTTTGTAAAAATAATAAAATTTTATATTGAAATTATTTATATTTCATTCAAAATTTTGTAAACCAAATGAGTAGGAAGTCCCATGATGGAATAGAAACTGCCTGTTATACGCTTGATTCTGGTCATCCCGAGCCATTCCTGGATGCCGTAGCTTCCTGCTTTGTCGAAAGGTTTGTAATTCTGGATATAATATTCTATTTCATCATTTGTCAATTCATCAAATTCTACATCTGCAACATCGGTTTGCGTGATGGTTCTATCTAAAGTTTTAATGGTAATCCCGGTATAGACCTGATGCGTTTTTCCTGAAAGAATCTCCAGCATTTTTTTTGCATCATCTTTGTCTTTCGGTTTTCCAAGAAATTGATTATCAATGGCTACAACAGTATCTGCTGTTAATAAAACTTCATCATTTTCTAATTTTCTGAAGGCATCTGCTTTTAATTCTGATAAATAAGCTGCGGCCTCTCCTACTTTGATATGCTGGGGAACAATTTCTTCACAGTCTATTTTCACTACTTCAAAATAAAATCCTAAACTGGATAACAATTCTTTTCGTCTGGGAGATTGTGAGGCTAATAATAATTTCATTTTCAATTAATTAAACAGATTGTGTATTATCATCATGCCATTTTCCCTGAACTTTCATTACCTGCTCTATCACATCACGTACTGCCCCGCTTCCACCGGTTTTTGGAGAGATATAAGTGGCAATTTCCTTGATTTCCGGAACGGCATTTTCAGGGCAGGCAGCGATGGCAGAATGCTTCATGATATGAAGATCAGGAATATCATCTCCCATCGTGAGAATTTCTTCATTTTTAAGATTATATTTTGCTTTAAAATCTTCAAAATCAATCATTTTATCAGGAGATTTCGGGTAATAATCCTCAATTCCCAGATAATTGATCCTGTGTTTCACCATTTCGTCATTTCCTCCAGTGATAACTCCGATTAAATAATTGTTTTTCAAAGCTTTAACAACAGCATAACCATCCAAAACATTCATTACACGACACATATTTCCTCCGGGAAGAAGATAAACGCTTCCATCAGTAAAAACTCCGTCCACATCAAACACAAATGCTTTTATGCTTTTTAATTTTTCTTTATAACTCATACATTTTCTGTATAGAATGATTCATTGTTTTATAAATCTCAAGACTTTCGTCTTTTAATAGCTGCTCATGTAATTCCAGAATTCGTTTGTCATTTCTTACGGCCGGACCGGTTTGTGCAGATTTTGGGTCAATTTCATGAATTTTGTGAACCGTTTCATCAATGAGCGGTAAAAAATAATCAAACGGAATATCCTGAGAATCAGAAATTTCTTTAGCCCTTGAAAAAAGATGATTTACAAAATTGCAGGCAAAAACGGCTGTCAGATGAATGTATTTTCTCTTTTCGTAAGTACTTCTCATTACGTTTTTAGAAATTCCGGACGCAATATCAAATAATATTTTTTGATCCTCTTCATTTTCGGCTTCAATGAAAAAAGGAATTTTTGAATAATCCAGGTTTTTAGATTTTGAAAAAGTCTGTAAAGGATAAAAACTTGATTTTCTGTACGTCCCTGCTAAAATTTCTTTAGGAAGCGAGCCTGAAGTATGGGCCACCAAAGCATCTTTTTTAGGAATAATTTTAGAAATATTTTCTACAGAATTATCACTTACGCAAATAATGTAAAGGTCTGCTTTGTCTAGTTTTTCTGTTGAAAAGGGAACATTTAATTCTTCGGAAATTTTCTCTAATTCTGTTTTGTTTCGGCCAAAAATCTGTGCTAAAGGGATGTTATTCAAAACAAAAGCTTTTGCCAGATGATAGGCTACATTTCCGGAACCGATAATTATAATTTGCATATAACAAAGATAGTGTTTTTAAGCAGGAAGATGGGAGCGGGAAGATGGAAGTTTTGCAATTCGGATTTTGATTGATTATTTAGCTTATTTTATCGCTGCAATCAAAAACTGTTATCACTTGCTGAGTTAAACGCCTTCGCGAAAGGAAAAAATTCACATAAATAGTAAAAACAATCTTTGTGGTTATTGCGTTAAAATGTCACGTAGATTTTGGATATTCCGCGGATTTTAAATTTAGTCATAATCAAAAATAAAGAAAGTTTCAAATAAAAATTATATTGATACCACTAGATAAATTTAACATAATATCGAATTATAAAGGAAATTGGAGTTCATACCAAAATATTCTATATTTTTAATAACAGCAAATTTTAAATAATTAATTTATTGGACTAAAAATTGAACAAGTAATTTAACTTTCAGTTATTTTTGTAATCCAAAACAATGAAAGCATCTTATGAAGATTAAGGACGCGGAAATTATTTCGTTGATGCAAAATCCACGGACTCAGGAAAAAGGAGTTCGTGCCTTGATGGATGCTTATCAAAGTAGATTGTATTGGCACATAAGAAGAATTATTGTGGACGGAGATCTTGCTCAGGACACTTTGCAGGAGACTTTTATTAAAGCTTATCAGAATTTTCACCAGTTTAAAAATGATAGCCAGCTGTATACCTGGCTGTACAGAATCGCTACCAATGAAGCGCTGCAGCAGGTAAATAAACTGAAGAAAATGCAGAAAACTGATGAAGACCCGGAATATCACATGCAGAACCTTGTCGCAGATAATACGGAAGGAGACGCAGAAGAAATACAAATATTGCTACAGAATGCTATACAAAGCCTGCCCGAAAAGCAGAAACTGGTATTTATGATGCGGTATTATGATGATCTGCCTTACGAAGAGATATCAAAAATTGTAGATATGTCGGTAGGGACTTTGAAAACGAATTATCATTATGCCAAGCAAAAGATAGAAGAACATATTAAAGAAAATTACGAGAGATAATTTTTGAGAAAACAGAAATGAAAGAGTTTGATATAGAAAAACTTGAACGTAAAAATATTTACACAGTACCTGATAACTTGTTTGAAAATATTCAGGAAAGGGTAATGAATGACATTATGCCAAAGAAAAAAGCTCCTATTTTCAAATTGAATTGGGGGTATGCTGCGGCTGCGTCATTAGCTTTGATTTTTGGAGCAACTTTTGTTTATAACTCAGGGGATAATTCACAAGATGCACAGAAAGCAAAGACGGCTTATGCTTCAAACGGCAAAGAAGCAAAAACAGAAAGCGAAATAGCTTATGAAACTTTAAAGGCGGATTTAACTTCTGTTGAAAATAAAAATCAAACAGTTGAAGTTCAGAATACTAGCAAAACGTATGCTGAATCTGATGCAGGAGCTAAAACTACAAATATGAAATCTCAAACAGTAAAACCTGTTTCAAAACAAGAAGAAACTCAGATGAACGAGTATCTGGATTCCTTTACAAACTCTGAAATTTCAGAATTGGCAAGTAATTCTACACAGGATGTTTATTTGGATTTGTATAATTAATAAAGAAAGATGAAAAAGATATTATTTACACTTTTTATTATTTATGGTTTTGGCTTAAATGCCCAAAGGACAGATTACGACTGGAAAAAGATGGACCCTAAACAAAGAAAAGAGGTAATAAACAATCTTTCTCCGGAAGAAAGAAAATCACTTCTCACTAAGTTCAGAAACAATATGGTGATGGATAATCTGGATATAGATCCAAGCGATAAAACTGAATTTACAGAGATTTATAATGAATATCTGGACAGTCAGAAGCAGATCAAAAGCCAGTTTAATTCTAATTTTAATCCTGAAATTTTATCGGATGATGAAGCCAAGGCCAAACTTCAGCAAAGCTTTGAAGTGGGACAAAAATTACTGGATAATAGAAAAAAATATGCTGATAAAATGCAGCAGGTAATTCCTTGCCAGAAAGTCTTGAAGCTGTTTCAGTCTGAGGGTATGATGAGAGATAAGATGAATGAAAGAAAACCTCGCGGGAACGAGAGAAGCTCAAGACCGAGACAAAACCCATAATAGTTTATTTTTTTAATGTTGGACGACTCTTGCAATTTACTTGTGAGAGGCGTTTAATTTTAAATTAATTTATATTTTTGGGGGGAATTATGAAGCATAAATTATGAAGAAAATTATTTTGTTCTGTTTATTTTCGGCATTTCTTTCTGCACAAAAAATCCAATTTGTAGAGCTCGGAAAGAGTATTAAAGATAAAAATCATGTTGCAAAATCTCTTACCTTGCTAGATAGAAGAAATGATAAATCTATAGGTATAGTTCCTCATAGAAAAGAACCTTATGAGCTAAAATTTGAAAAAGATGATCTGGAAAAATTATTTTCAGACTGGTTTTTAGAAAATAATAAAGAAAGAGGAAACACAGAATATTTTCTTATGTTGGAACATTTGAAAGTCAATGATATTCCTACCGAAAGATCAGTTAATGGACATTTGGAGATGAAAATATCTACCTTTTTAAAAAGAAATGAAAAATTTTATTTTTTGAAAAAATCTAGTGTTTCAAAAGATTACCCACAGAAAGATCATGCTTATATTACAAGAGTAATAGCGGCAAAAATATCTTCCGAATTAGCCAATATTGTTAAAGATTCATACATTGAAAAAGGTTTAAATATTCCTGTTTCCGAAGGCGATCTTGAAAATTATGAAAAAGTAATTACCGAGCAACTGCCGGTTTATCAATCAGAGACTTTTACAGATGGCGTTTATAAAGACTATAAATCGTTTGCAGAACAAAAACCTGATAAAGAATTTATGGTAAAAAAGAACAAAGACGGAGTCATTAAAGGTATAAAAAGAGTAGATGGTTATGATAATCTGGACAAAGATGCTTTCGCAATTATCGATAATGGGATTGCTTATAAAAAAACGCCTGTAAGTTTCATTGAGATTGAAAAAGATGATGAAGGAATTTTTATAATGACATCTGAAGATGAACTTTTTCCTCCAGATTCGTTAATTACAACTGGTGCGGCAATGGGCGGTGCAATTGGAGGCTTAGTCGCCGGCATAATAGATATTGCAGCTGCAAAAATACGCCGGCAAAATGCGAAGTATTACAGAGTAGGAATTGATAAACTTACAGGAGAATAAGAATAAGGGAAATCCTGTTCATTAGTTCCTCTTTCTTTATTCGGTTTAGAAGTCATATCAAATTTCAATGTTGCTCCTTTCAATAATTCCTGGTGGCTCAGCCAGTTTTTAGAATATTTTTTTCCTTTAAATTGTAAAGAATTGACGTAAAGGTTTTCATTGCTGTTGTTATCAGCTTTAATTTCAATGGTTTTTCCGTTTTCTAAATGAATTTTGGCATTTTTAAACAATGGAGCGCCTAAAACATACTGATCCGTTGCCGGAGTTACCGGATAAAAACCAAGCGCCGAGAAAATATACCAGGCCGAAGTCTGGCCGTTATCCTCATCACCGCAATATCCATCCGGAGTTGGCTGGTAAAGACGATTCATTGTCTCACGAACCCAATATTGTGTCTTCCACGGCTCTCCGGAGTAATTGTACAAGTAGATAATATGCTGAGCAGGTTGATTTCCGTGAGCATACTGTCCCATATTCGTATTTACCATTTCCTGAATTTCATGAATGGTTGAACCATAATAAGAATCATCAAAAACAGGAGGTAATTCAAATATTTGATCTAATTTTTTTGAAAATTCTTTTCTTCCGCCCATCAGTTTTGCCAGTCCGTCAATATCCTGAAAAACCGACCAGGTATAATGCCATGAATTTCCTTCCGTAAACGCATCGCCCCATTTGAATGGATTGAATGGTGTCTGAAAACTTCCGTCCTGATTTCTTCCGCGGGCTAATTTTGTTTCAGGATCAATGACTTTCTGGAAATTTTGAGAGCGTCTGTAATATTCTTTCCATTCAGATTCGGGTTTTCCTAAAGCTTTTCCTAATTGAGCAATCGCAAAATCATCATAAGCGTATTCCAAAGTTCTCGCCGCGTTTTCATTGATTTTTACGTCATAAGGGACATAGCCCAATTTTTTATAATATTCAATTCCCAATCTGCCCGTGGCTTGTGGACCTTCATTATTGGCTCCGTGAAGCAAAGCCTGATATAAAGTTTCAATATCATAGCCTCGCAGCCCTTTCATGTAGGCATCTGCAACCACCGAAGCAGAATTATTTCCAATCATAATATCAGAATACGAGGGACTCGACCATTCCGGAAGCCAGCCGCCTTCTTTGTAATCATTAATTAACCCTTTCTGCATTTCAATATTGATGCTTGGATACACTAAGTTCAGAAAAGGGTAGAGCGCCCTGAAGGTGTCCCAGAAGCCGGTTCCTGCAAAACGATATCCAGCTTCCGTTTTCCCTGAATACGGACTGTAATGAACAACTTCTCCAGCTTTGTTTATTTCATACATTTTGTGAGGAAAGCAGAGCATTCTGTATAATGAAGAATAAAAAGTTCTCATTTGATCAATAGTTCCGCCTGCGACTTCAACTCGTTTTAGTTTTTCGTTCCACGCCGTTTTGGCTTTATGTAAAGTTTCATCGAATGAATCTTTGCTTAATTCCCTTTGTAAATTTAATTCTGCCTGTTCCAAACTGATGAAGGAAGAAGCAACCTTTAAATTCACTTTTTCGCCTTTTTTGGTCGCAAAACCAACAATTGCACCACAATGATCTCCTGTGATTTCCAGCGCATCTTTTACAAAATCTTTATCCTTCCAGGCTGAATATTTCGTGAATGGTTTATCAGCATAAATCACAAAATAATTTTTAAAACCAACCAGTTTTCCTCTCGAATATCTTGTTGAATACCCTGTAATTTTATTTTGAGATGGAATAATCGTAATGCTGGAACCTTTATCAAAGGCATCCACCACAAACCATGAATTTTCAGAATCCGGGTAGGTTAAACGCAGTTGGGCAGCTCTTTCTGTCGGGGTAAGTTCTGCTGTTACATTATGATCTGCCAGATAGACACTGTAATAATAAGGTTTTGAAACCTCTGATTTATTGGAAAACCAACTCGCTCTTTCGTCTTCATTAAAACGCATTTTACCGGTTACAGGCATGATGGAAAACATTCCGTAATCATTCATCCAGGGAGAAGGCTGATGCGTTTGCTTAATTCCGCGGATTTTATCAGCATCGTAAGTGTATTGCCATCCGTTTCCGTTTTTTCCGGTTTGGGGCGTCCAAAGGTTCATTCCGTGAGGAACAGCAACAGCAGGATAGGTGTTTCCATTGGAAAAGGAAGGTTTTGAAAGTGAGCCGATTAACGGATTTACAAATTCTTCCGGATTTTGAGGCGAGTTTTCAACCCATTGAGATTTTAAATGGGAGAAAGGTATAATTAAAAGGAGTAAAAGAATTTTTTTCATTTTTAAAAATACGTTTGAAATTTTTAAAGATTTTCAATGGGAAAAGTTAAAGATTTTATTTAAATGTAGAATCATAAAAAGATTCCGGTAGCTTATAGGTTTTAAAACCCATAAAAATTCTTAACAGTATGATATTCCATTTTACAAAAGTATTAATGTTTTTACGGGATAAAAATTGTGCTATTTATGTTTAAATGAGATTTAAAATTAAGAACAGGAATTATCCCGCATTTTATTATCTTTGCAAATTACAAGGTTCTTAAATGAAAAACATACGAAATTTTTGCATAATCGCCCATATCGACCACGGTAAAAGTACTTTGGCGGATCGTCTTCTGGAGTATACCAATACGGTGACCCAGAGAGAACTACAGTCTCAGACGCTGGATGATATGGATTTGGAGAAAGAACGCGGGATTACGATTAAGTCTCACGCCATCCAGATGGATTATGAATATAAAGGAGAAAAATATATTTTAAATCTGATTGATACACCGGGACACGTTGACTTTTCTTACGAAGTTTCCCGTTCTATTGCTGCCTGTGAAGGTGCGCTTCTTATTGTAGATGCAGCGCAAAGTATTCAGGCACAGACAATTAGTAATTTATACTTAGCGTTGGAAAATGACTTAACAATCATTCCGATTTTGAATAAAATTGACCTTCCTTCTGCAAATCCTGAAGAAGTAACAGATGAAATTATGAATTTAATAGGTTGCGAATATGAAGATGTTTTAAGGGTTTCAGGAAAAACAGGTGAAGGTGTTCATCACTTATTAGAGCAGATTGTGGAAAGAATTCCGGCTCCGGTTGGAGATCCGGATGCTCCGCTTCAGGCTTTGATCTTTGATTCTGTTTATAATCCTTTTAGAGGGATTGAAGCCTATTTCAAAGTCGTAAACGGAAGTATTTCTAAAAACGAAAAAATTAAATTCTTCGCAACAGGAAAGGAATATGGAGCTGATGAAGTAGGTACATTAAAGCTGAAGCAGGTTCCAAAGAAAACGATCCAATGTGGAGATGTAGGATATTTGATTTCAGGGATTAAAGATGCAAGGGAAGTAAAAGTAGGGGATACCATCACTTCTTTTGAAAATCCGGCACCCGCTCCCATTGAGGGTTTTGAGGAAGTAAAGCCAATGGTTTTCGCAGGTATTTATCCTATTGATTCTGAAGATTTTGAAGAATTAAGATTCTCTCTGGAAAAATTAAGATTAAATGATGCTTCCCTGGTTTTCGAGCCGGAAAGTTCTGCAGCTCTTGGTTTTGGTTTCCGTTGCGGTTTCCTGGGAATGCTTCACATGGAAATTGTTCAGGAAAGACTGGACAGAGAGTTCAATATGAACGTGATTACTACGGTTCCGAACGTTTCTTATTTTGGTTATACTAAAAAAGAACCGGAAGTTCCGATCCTGATCAACAACCCGTCTGAAATGATGGATCCTTCCACCATGGATAGAGTAGAAGAGCCTTTCATCAAGGCTTCGATCATTACGAAATCTGATTTCGTAGGTGCTGTCATGACGCTTTGTATTGAGAAAAGAGGTGAGATTGTTAACCAGAGTTATTTAACATCAGAAAGAGTTGAATTAATTTTCAATATGCCTTTGGCTGAGGTTGTTTTTGACTTCTATGACAGGCTGAAATCTATTTCCAAGGGTTATGCTTCGTTCGATTATCATCCGATAGGATTCAGGGCTTCTAAACTCGTAAAAATGGATATTTTGATCAACGGGGACATGGTGGATGCACTTTCTTCATTGATTCACGATTCTAATGCCTATCACATTGGTAAAAAAATGTGTGAAAAGCTTCGTGAATTGATTCCCAGACAGCAGTTTGATATTGCAGTTCAGGCAGCATTGGGAACAAAAGTTATTGCCAGAGAAACGATTAAAGCATTAAGAAAAGACGTTACTGCAAAATGTTATGGAGGGGATATTTCCAGAAAGAGAAAACTTCTTGAAAAACAGAAAGAAGGTAAGAAAAAAATGAAGCAGATTGGTAGAGTGGAAGTACCGCAATCAGCATTCATGGCTGTTTTGAAACTAAATGATTAAGTTAAGAGCCAAGTAAAAAAGGCGAAAGATAAAAGCAAAATCCGCAGAAATTTCTGCGGATTTTTTATTAGGGTTTAGTATATCTTTATTTCCTTGTATATTTTATTTCCATAGTTTTGAACTCTTTTCCGGTCTTGGAATCCGGGCCGTACATTTCCATGGTCTGGTGATTATCATCCACAAAGGTAAAGACTTCCCTTACATCACAATCTTTTTCAGGTCTTGCCGGATCTGTCATTTTTCCTTTGAATTCTATAGATTTTTTTGAGGCATTCCATTCACCCTCCATGTGCATGATTCCTGTTCCCATATTGTCGATCCAGGAGCTTACAAATTTCTTTTTTGCATTGTCATATCCCAGCATACTGATTCCTTCGAAAGGCATTCCCATAAAATTCCCTTTATGCTCACTCATTTGGTAACGCCCGCCCAGAACCATTTTGTTCACGGCTTCTGTAGTGCTTGTCATGGGTTGCCCGCCGTTTTCCATCCACATGGTGGTTTGTCCGGTCCAGTTTCCGTCAGATTTCGCAAGCATTTTGTGCATATCTCCCGGAGTTGCAAAATCCATCCATGCTTTGGTAGCCGTTGCAGAATCTACAGGTTTCCATTCTGCCGAGTCTGTTTTTTTAGAATCTGAGTTGGCAGGAACTTTTCCTTTTTCACAAGCTGCCAATAGGAAAACAGCACAAACAGTACATAATAAATTTTTCATAATCGTTTAGTTTTAAGTTGTTTATAAATTTAATGAAAATTATAAAGCAAATTTTTTTATTTTAAGTTTGATAATGATTATTCTAAGCTTAACTTTGTGTATTCACAACGCAAATCAATACAATGGAGTCTCCAAAAAAATTACAGGATATAAAAGTTGCCGTAGATGCCGTTATTTTCGGATATTTTGATAAAAAAGATCTTCAGCTATTGTTGATTAAAAGAAATATTGAACCTTTTAAAGGAGGTTGGGCGCTGCCGGGCGGACTCGTTCTTGACGATGAAAATCTGGATGACGCAGTGAGACGAGAACTTTATGAAGAAGCGGGCATAAAGCCCGATTTTCTGGAACAGCTTTACACTTTTGGGAATGTAGGCCGCGATCCGAGAAATCGTGTTGTTTCGATAGCTTATTTGGGGCTTGTTAATCCTTCTTATCACGAACTTTTTGCAGATTCTGATGCAGATGATGCACAATGGTTCAGCGTAAATCAGCTTCCGAAGCTGGCGTTTGACCATCAAAGTATTATTGAGACTGCATTAAAAAGACTCCGTACCAAAATTCAGTATCAGCCGATTGGTTTCAATCTTTTGAATGAAGAATTTGCCTTTTCCGACTTGGAGAATTTATACAAAACCATTATCGGAAAGGAAATCGACCGCCGGAATTTCCGCAAAAAAATAATGAGCTACGGACTTCTTAATGAAACCAACAACATAAAAAAAGAAGGCAGTGGCAGACCTGGAAAGCTTTTTACTTTTAATCAGAAAAAATATAAAGAACTGGAAGAGCAGGGATTTTATTTTGAAATTAAATAGCTGTTCTTAAACAGAACTTT
The DNA here is from genome assembly GCF_000430825.1 of Chryseobacterium daeguense DSM 19388. GTDB lineage: Bacteria > Bacteroidota > Bacteroidia > Flavobacteriales > Weeksellaceae > Chryseobacterium > Chryseobacterium daeguense. The sequence continues at coordinate 108,890 of NZ_AUMT01000002.1, forward strand.
ACGAATCAATAGGAACGGGCTTTAGCCCGTTTTTTATCAATAAGCAACCATTGGCTTTAGCCAAAACGTTAAAAATAAAAATAGTTAAATCATTTTATTTTCAAAAACATCTATATTATTTTAGAAGTTACAGAATTTTTTATTCTGATAATCAATTATTTGGACTTATTAGTGTAAAATTAACGCAAATAAATTTGGTTTATAAAAGTATATTCTTTTACATTTGTGTGATAATAACGCAATAAAAACTTGCTCTTATAGAAATTAATGCTTAACCGTGCACTTTTTAATTAGCGTAAAAATAACACAAATAAAAATGAATTATGGAAGAAGACTTAAAACCCAGATTCATCGAGTCGTTACAAAGAAATAATGACCAGATAAGAGAAGACCGTGCCCGAATTATCGGAGAAGATGCAGCGCTGATTTACAGGCGGCGAGTGGAAGATATCGAACTGAAAATCAAAAAGCTGGAAAGAGAGCAGGAAGGCTTAACCGACATCAGTCCCTTAGACAAAAACAGTTTGACATTCGCTGATTTTCAGCCGGAAGCATTTGTTCAGAGAGACATAGAATTATCACTAACAATCAGAAATTTAAATATTCAGCTGGAATTGACAAGAAACAGATTTGAATATTTATTCGGCAAAAAAATTTAAGTTATGGGAAGTACAAGATACGACATGGACGCTCGTTTTGACAGAGCAAGAAAAGCAGGATATGCATCAAAATCTGCAAGTGAAATTTTCACGCAGAATGCAAAAAGAAAAGCACACGAATCGATGAATCCGCACGGCATTTCTTTTAGAGAATCAAGGGATTCTTCAGTTCATCCTAATTCAGTTCCTATTATTTTGGGATTGGATGTCACAGGAAGTATGGGACATATTCCTTATGATTTGATTCAGGAAGGATTACCAAAACTGATGGGTGGAATTATCCAGGGCGGTGTTCCCGATGCAGCACTCCTATTTTTAGGAATAGGTGATCATGAATGTGACGGCTATCCTTTGCAGGTCGGTCAGTTCGAATCTGGAGATGAAGAGCTTGATATGTGGTTAACAAGAACTTATATTGAATCCGGAGGCGGAGGAAATGCCGGAGAAAGCTATTTACTGGCTTGGTATTTTGCCGCTTTTCATACAAGAACAGATGCCTTTGAGAAAAGGAATCAGAAAGGATTGTTATTCACTGTTGGCGACGAACCTTGTCTGAAAACACTTCCGGCTTCCGCGATCAGGGAAATTATGGGAACAGGTCAGCAGACTTTTAAGCATACCGAATTACTGGCAGAAGCACAAAAGAAATATGAAGTTTTTCACATCAGTGTTTTGCATTCCGGACAGGCTGTAAATGCCGGTAAAGGATGGAAAGATCTTTTGGGACAAAACTGTTTGTCAATCGAAGATTACAGAGATGTTCCGAAGGTGATCAAAGATGTGGTTTGCAGCAGATTTAAAGATCGTTTTACAAAAACAACAGATGGACGGACAGATTTAGGAGATTTAGATCATATTCAAATGTATTAAAAATGAAAACAGCACAAATAGTTATAGGCTTAGGATTTGGTGACGAAGGAAAGGGCATCACCACCGATTTTCTGGCTCAGCAGCATCCTGAGTCTGTAGTTATTCGGTTTTCGGGTGGTCAGCAGGCGGCGCATACGGTGATGATTGATGATAAAAAGCATATTCATTCCAGCTTTGCAAGTGGAGCGTTGCGTGGCTTGCCTTCGTATTTTACAGAACACTGTACGATTCATCCGCCGTTTTTGTTCAATGAAAGGGAAGAATTAGTTCAGAAAGGTGGAAATATTGAATTACATATTCATCCGTTAGCCAAAGTAACAACGCCTTTTGATGTGCAATACAACAGAAGAAATATCAAAAATCTGGAACACGGAACATGCGGAAAAGGAGTGGGTGCAACCATGAAAAGAAATGAAAGTCCGTTTAAATTATTTGCTGTTGATTTAATCGCTCCAAGGACGATGCTGATTGAAAAATTAAAAGGAATTGCAAATTATTACGGATTTGAAGAAGGAGAAGAAATTGAAACAGCCTTGCAGGATTTTTTAGAAGCAATTGATAAAATCGACTGGAAAATAGAAGGGTATGAGTATTTAAAATCATTTGATCACCTTATTTTTGAAGGAAGCCAGGGAATTTTACTGGATATGGATCATGGCGTTTTTCCGAACGTGACCTATGCGAATACAACTTCAAAAAATGCGTATGAAATCTGTAAATTATTAAAAATTGAAGATATAGAAATGTTTTACGTGACCAGAAGTTACTCTACCCGTCACGGAAGCGGATGGATGAGCAATGAAAAGTCACTAAAACTGAAAAATAATCAGGAAGAAACCTGTACTTTTAATGAATATCAAAAGGATTTGCGTTTTGGAGATCTGGATTATGATGTATTAAATTATGCCTTAAAGTTGGACGAAGCCTACGTTGTTGCACAGAAGAAAAATCTGGTGGTAACCTGTCTTGATCAATTAGATGAAGCGTTTAAAATTGAAAATCTTAAGATGAAATTTGATGCAGTTTTTGGATCTTATTCTCCGTATTCAAAGGATTTTAAACAAATTTATTGATGAAAAATTAATAATTAAACGCAATATTTATATCAATAGGAATGGGCTTTAGCCCATTTTATAATAAAAGAATTCAATGGCTTTGGCCAAATTAATATAAATATATGACTTTGAAAACTTTGCTGAGTTGAACGCCTTTGCGAACTTAAAAATCAATAAATTATTAACAAAAAGCCTTTGTGGACTTTGCGTTAAAAATAAAATATAAAAAGTAAAATGATGAAAACCAAAATACTCTACAGACCCGTCGGAGAAAAAGAAATGATTTTAATTATAGAAAGTAATTATAAAAAATTTCCTCCAAGATTAGAATGGCAACCAATTTTCTATGCTGTTTTGAATGAAGATTATGCTTCCGAAATTGCAGAAAAATGGAATACCAGAGATGAAGCAGGGAATTATCTCGGATTTGTAACCAAATTTGAAGTTCTGGAAGAGGAAGTGAACAAATATCCTTCTCAAAATGTCGGAGCAAAAAACCATAATGAATTATGGGTTCCATCAGAAGATATGGATACTTTTAATCAGGCAATTATAGGAAATATTGAAGTAATAAAAGTGTTTGTAGGAAATGATTTTAAAATTCCTTCAAATGCTGATATAGAAAATTTAATATTAAACATAAAAAAACTAACAATGACAAATAAAGAAATGGCAAAAGACACATTAGATATTCTTGCCAGAAAATATTATATAAACGAACATAACGAAAAAATCAATATAGAAAACGAAATGGAAATTTCTACAAAAGGAACCATTTTGTTTTCACCAGAAGAACTTTTGGAAATATCTAAAAACGAACTTCCCGAAACCAATTTTGAAACGCAGTTTGAAGTCTGGAGATGCAGTTCTTTAAAAGCTATTTTACAATTAGCCGAAGAAGAAAATCAGGAAAAACTGATGTGTCTTAATTTTGCATCAGCAAAAAATCCCGGCGGAGGTTTCATCAATGGAGCAGAAGCGCAGGAAGAAAGTCTGGCAAGAACTTCAGGACTTCATGACAGCTTGCTTCAGGGTTGGGAATATTACGAAACCCATCGTGCAATGGAATCTTGTTTTTACACAGATATGATGATCTACAGCCCGAAAGTTCCGGTTTTCAGAAAGGATAAAGGTGAACTGTTACCGAAACCAGTTTTGTGCAATTTCATCACTTCTCCGGCGGTGAATGCAGGAGTCGTAAAACGTCAGGAACCGGAAAGGGCACATGAAATTTTCGGGGCTATGGATGTAAGAACGGATAAAATGTTGGCTCTAGCTTTAAACCAAGGAAATGAGACATTGATTTTAGGAGCATGGGGATGCGGAGTTTTCAAAAATGATCCGAAAGAAATTGCCGAATTATTTAAAAAACATCTTCACGGAAAGTATAAAAATAAATTTAAAAGAGTGGTTTTTGCAATTCTTTCGAAAAAAGAGGAAATGATAAAACCGTTTCAAGAGATATAATGGAAATAAATAAACTCTTACTGGCTGCAAAATCACTTTTGGGCGTTGCTATCGGTGATGCTTTTGGAGAAAGATTCTTCGGAGAAGAAAGTTTGATGAAAAGTTATATTCATCAGAGAATGATTCCTGAAAGTTCTTTAGATTTCACAGATGACACCATTATGGCAATTGCAATTTTCAAATCTTTGGAAAAGTATGATGAAATCAATCAGGATTTTCTTGCAGAAGAGTTTACAAAAAATTATTACTTAGACGTTAATAGAGGATATGGACCGTCTATGCATCAGTATTTTAGGGCGATAAAAGATGGGGAAAAATGGAAAGAAGTTTCTTATTCAAAATTTGACGGACAAGGTTCGATGGGAAATGGCGGAGCAATGAGAGCTTCGGTGATTGGGGCATACTTTTTTGATGACTTGGATAAACTTAAATTAAATGCAGAGCGGTCATGTGAAGTGACTCATGCAAATAAAGAAGCTGTTGAGGGAACAAAAGCGGTCGCTTTGGCTACAGCTTTTACGATTGAGGAAAAGTTAGGACTGATAAAACTTGGTCAACAAGATTTTATTCAAAAAATTCAGGATGAATTGAATGATTCTGATATGAAAAGTAAACTAAACAAAGTTTTATATTTAGATGGTAATCCAAGTATTGAATTATTAGTCAAAACCCTAGGAAATGGAATTAAAATGACCGCTCAGGATACAGTCCCTATCGTCATCTGGATGCTTTCAAGATACAGAAACAATTTTGAAGAATGTCTTTGGAATACTGTTTCTGTCTTAGGCGATAGAGATACAACTTGTGCAATGGCTGGAGGAATAAGTATTTTATCATGTGAAGAAAATACAATTCCTGATTGGACAAAGAATGTAGAAAAATGGGAAAAAAGCAGATTTTATGAAAATTGAATTAATAAAAGCAGACATCACCAAAATAAAAGCAGATGCAATAGTAAACGCCGCCAATTCATCCTTACTCGGCGGAGGCGGAGTTGATGGAGCTATTCATCGGGCGGGCGGAAAACAGATTTTAGATGAGTGCATCGAAATCAGAAACCGGCAGGGAAAATGCAAAACAGGTGAAGCGGTGATAACCTCTGCCGGAAATCTTCCCGCAAAATATGTTATTCACACCGTAGGCCCTATTTGGAATGATGATGAAGAAAAATGTTCTGAACTATTAGCAAATTGTTATCAAAATTCCTTGAAATTGGCAGAAAGTCGGGAGGTAAAAACCATTGCTTTTCCTAAAATAAGTACAGGCGTTTACAGATTTCCAAAAGAACTGGCAGGGAAAATTGCTGTTGACCAAGCGAAAAATTTCCAATCAGATGTTATAGAAAAAATTATTTTTGTCTGTTTTGATGATGAAAATGAAGAGATTTATAAAAAGCTCCTGGAAAGATTTTAATGTGATAATTTAACCCTTCATGTTCTTTGCTGAGTGAAAGGCCTTTGCGAACTTAAAAAGCAGCTAGTAGAAAAAAATCTTTGCGAACTTTGCGTTAAAGATAAACTATAAAAAAACAAAATGAAAAAACTAACCATATTAACCGGCGCCGGAATCAGCGCCGAGAGCGGAATAAAAACCTTCAGAGACGGAGATGGTCTTTGGGAAAATCATAATATAACGGATGTGGCAAGTCCGGAAGGATGGCAAAAAGACAGAGCTCTCGTATTGGAATTTTACAACCAGAGACGCCGCCAGCTTCATGAGGTTGAACCGAATGATGCACATAGATTATTGGCAGAGTTGGAGAAATATTTCGAAGTTCAGATCATCACCCAAAATATTGATGACCTGCATGAAAGAGCAGGCTCTACCCATATCATCCATTTACACGGAGAATTGTTTAAGTCATGCTCCTGTAATAATAAAAATTTGATTTACGATCAAAAAGGTGATATCAATATAGGAGATAAGGCTGAAGACGGTGCTCAGCTAAGACCATTTATTGTTTGGTTTGGGGAAGATGTTCCATTGATGAAAGAAGCAACAAAAAAAGCAAAAGAAGCAGACATTTTCTTAGTAATCGGAACGTCTTTACAGGTTTATCCGGCGGCAGGATTACTTCATGAGATCAAAGATGATTGTCTTTTAATTGTTATCAATCCCAACGAAACAAACTTCGGATACGGACAAAGAGCTGTTGTGATGAAAGAAACGGCAACTCATGGAATGAAATTGCTATTTGATAAACTGGTAAATCTTGCCTGATGGAAAACATTGTTAAAGCAGGAATTTTCGGAGTTTGTGTCGGTGATGCGTTGGGTGTTCCGGTGGAATTTAAAAGCAGAGAAACTTTGAAAAGTTTTCCTGTTGTAACCATGCAGGAATTCGGCTCTTGGAACCAGCCGAAAGGAACGTGGAGTGATGACAGTTCGTTAACCCTTTGTATTGCAGAACAATTAAGTAAAGGATATGATTTAGAAAAAATTGGAGAGAGTTTTGTGAAATGGGTAAAATATGGACATTGGACGGCTCATGGAAGACTTTTCGATATTGGCGGAACAACAAGACATTCAATTGCAAGATTAATTAAAGGTGAAAGTGCCAGATTTTCAGGAAATATTTTTGAAGAAGATAATGGGAACGGTTCTTTAATGAGAACTCTTCCCCTAGCTTTTTATCTTAAAGATGAAGAAAATATTGAGATGTTATATCAAACTGTAAAAGAAGTTTCATCCATTACGCATGGGCATTTTCGTTCTGTCTTTGCATGTTTTATCTATGTGATTTTTGCAGTTGAATTAATAAAAGGAAAAGATAAAGAACAGGCTTATCATCATACTCAAAAAGCAGCTTTGGAATTTGCAGAAATTCAAGGTTTTAACCCAAAAGAAATTCAGCTTTTTGATAGGGTTTTAAAGGATGATATTTCAGATTATCACGAAGATACAATTAGCTCTGGAGGCTACGTTCTCAACAGTTTAGAAGCTTCACTATGGTGCTTTCTAAATTCTGAAACATACTCCGAAGCAGTGTTAAAAGCAGTTAACCTGGGAGAAGCCACTGATACAACCGGAGCTATCACAGGAGGAATTGCCGGAATTTATTATGGCTTTGAAAATATTCCCGAAGAATGGATTGCGGCGTTGGCAAGAAAAGAAAATATTGAAAACTTATGTAGTAAATTAGAAAAAAAACTAATGAAATGAAAACAAATACCATGAACGAACAACAAAAGAAAAAAACAAGCAAATTCCTGAGCTATGTTCTCAGGCATCATCCTGAACTCATTGGTTTGAATTTGGATGAAAACGGATGGGCAGATGTTGAAGAGTTAATTGCAAAATCTACCAACGATTCTCAGGGCTTTACCTTTGAGGAGTTGGATGAAATTGTGGAAACCAATGATAAAAAACGCTTTATTTTTAATGAAGATAAAACAAGAATCAGAGCAAATCAGGGACATTCTATTGAGATTGATCTGGCTTTAAAACCACAACAGCCACCGGAATTTCTCTATCATGGAACGGCTCAAACGAATATTGATTCTATTTTAGAAAAAGGAATTGAAAAGAGAAATCGGCAGCATGTTCATTTAAGTCAGGACAAAGAAACCGCAACCAAAGTTGGAATGCGCCACGGAAAACCGGTTATTCTGATCGTTGAAGCAGGAAAAATGTTTGCAGATGGAATAGAATTTTATCTTTCTGACAATAACGTCTGGCTCACAGATTTTGTGGATGCAAAATATATTTTGAGATGACATTTAAAGAATTTGAACAAAAAGTAAAAGACTTTTCTTTGGAAACAGATAGTTTAGAACAAAGAGTTAATGAATTGTTCGGGGAGGATATTCCTGCTGCATATATTGCACGTTTTATTACTGATAAAAAAAACTGTAGATTGGTAGATGTTGAAAAAATTTTTAATTCTTGTCCGAATTATATAAAAAAATATGTCATACAAACGGGCAGAAAATGAAAAGAACATTAGCAATAGGCGACATTCATGGCGGATTCAAAAGTCCTGAACTATTTTATCTTTGAGTTTCTTCCTTCGTCAGAAGGACAAGCTTCTGCATTAATTTCTTCGCTGAGTGAAACGCCTTTGCGAACAAAAATATACAGAACAACTTTAAATAAACCTTTGCGGCCTTTGTGTTAAAAATAATAATCAGTTTCCTAAACTTTAAGTAATTTTGAAGCTCGAAATAGCACTTCCATGAAACTGAAATATCTTTTATTTTCTCTCTTTACATCTTTTGCATATTCTCAAACCCAATTTCAGACTCCTTTTGAGAAAGGAAATGGAAATCAGACGGCAAACTATGATGAGATGAATGCATATTATGAGGATTTGGCTAAAAATTTTAACACGATTCAATACCTGAAAAAAGGACAAGATGATAACGGAAAACCAATATATGTGGTCATTTATAATCCTTTTCCCGAAAAAGATATAGAAAAAATAAGAAAAGAAAAAGCAGTTCTCTTCATCAATAATGGCATTCATCCCGGTGAACCGGACGGAATTGATGCTACGATGATGCTGATGCGCGATCTGGCGACGAAAAAAATCAAAACTCCGCAGAATTTTATTGTGGCAGCTATTTCAGCCTACAATGTGAGCGGAATGCTGAATCGGGGCTCATTTTCCAGGGCCAATCAAAACGGTCCTGAGCAATATGGCTTTCGGGGAAATGCAAGAAATTATGATTTAAACAGGGATTTTATTAAATCTGACACAAAAAACGCCAGAAGTTTTCAGGAAATCTATCAATGGCTGAAACCGGATGTTTTTATTGATAATCATGTAAGTAACGGAGCTGATTATCAATATACCTTCACTTATATTTCTACCTTTAAAGAACGTTTGGGAACTGTTTTGGGAGAGTATTTTTATAACAGTTATCAGACAAAAAACCTTGAAGATTTAAAGGAGCTTGGTTACGAAAGCACGCCTTATGTTAATATTCATGGGGATGTTCCTGAGGTAGGATTTGCTTCGTTCGAAGATTCACCGAGATATTCTACAGGATATACATCGCTTTTTAATTCTTTGGGAACCGTTCCTGAAACGCATATGTTGAAACCTTATGACAAAAGGGTGGACGCAACGTATAAATATATGTTCGTGAACCTTCAGAATTTAGATAAAGATTATAAGAAGATAAAACAGCTTCGAGTAGAAAATTTGAAGCAATACCAAGCCGGAAAACAATATGGAATCCGTTGGAAAATAGATTCCACAAAATATTCTACCATGGATTTTAAAGGATTCGAGGGAAAATATAAGCCAAGTGAAATTTCCGGAAAACCGAGATTGTATTATGACAGAAATAAACCTTTTACCAAAAAAATAAAATTATTTACAACGGCCGTTCCTACGGGCTATATTACGATCCCAAAATATTATGTGGTTCCGCAATCACAGTATCGTGTCATTGAAGAATTGAGAAGAAATAAAATTCAGATGAAAACGATGCAGAAAGACAGTGCTATTACAGTAGAATCTTATAAAATTAATGATTTTAAAACGGTTAAAAACCCATACGAAGGTCATTATCTTCATTTTGAAACGACTGTTGACAAATCAAGTAAAAAACTGACTTTCTCTGCAGGAGATTATCTGATTCCTACCCATCAGGACGGCGTAAAATATATCATAGAAACCCTTGAACCTGAAGCCTTAGACTCATTTTTCAACTGGAATTTCTTTGACGGAATCTTAGCACAGAAAGAATATTATTCAGCTTATATTTTTGAAGATACGGCAGCAGAGCTGCTAAAGAAAGATAATGATTTAAAGCAAAAATTTGAAGCGAAAAAAACAAGCGATAAAAATTTTGCAGACGATGGAAACGCCCAGCTGGACTGGATATACAGACATTCTCCTTACTTCGAAGAAAAGACCTTTAGACAGTATCCTGTTTACAGAATTTTGTAACTATCAACATAAAAAATAAGCTGCTAACTGCAGCTTATTTTATTTTCAATTAAAAATTATTGTAGTTGACATTTCCTGTTGCTCCCTGTGGCAGAAAAACAACTTTTCTTTTAATGCTTTTTGCTTTTTCAAGCGCTTTAATGGCTTTTTGACGTTCAACTTCTCTGTTAAAATGAGAATTGATGTTTTCTGATTGTGTAGATGAATTCATATGTAATATTTTTTTGTGTGTGTTAAATTCATCTAATCTAAAAGTGTACCGTTTTAGTTGATAAAAGCAATGATGTGGTATGTAAAATTTATTTTTTGTCTATGGGTAATCAACAGTTTTTAAAGCAGCAATAATTTAACTGCCAGTCAAAGATAAAGGCAGAGGGGAAAAATTTTTATTAAACTATAAAACAATAGAATAATTTTAACTGTGAAAATGTAGTAAAGTCATCTCCTCTTTTTAGAATAATTTACAAAAAAGACTTTATATATAATTATTTGGAGAAATATTATTGAAAAAAGTTTTTTTAAGATGATTTTAAAAATTTATTATTGAGCCTTCTTTATTTGTTTTTGTTTTTTGATGTTGATAATTTGCGTACAATAAAATTCAACAAATATGAAACAAATTAATCGATTAGCAATAGTTTTAGGATTATTGCCTGCGGTTTTATCTGCACAGTACACACAAAGTTTTGATGGTGCTTCAATGCCTTCAGACTGGACTGTCTCTAATGGCGGAGACCCTGAGAATACATGGGATAGATGGACATACTATGATGCCACATACGAAGTTTTCCCATATTCCGGATCAGCTTTTCTGGGAATAGAATTTTCTACAACCGCCCATGATGATTATGCGATATCGCCTGCAATTACAGTGACCCCGGGAGTTTCTGATAAGCTTAGTTTTTGGGCTATAAATGCTGCGAGCTTTTACACCGAGAAGTTTAGCGTAAAAATTTCTACAACAACTCCGGCAGTTTCTGCATTTACCACCACTCTGGCAGCAGACATAACCCCGCCAGGTGGCACCTGGACACAATATACTTACGATTTATCTGCTTATGCAGGACAAACGATTTATATTGCTTTCTATTCTTCTACTACGGATCAGTGGTTTGTAGGAATTGATGATTTTAAGGTAACATCAAGTGGTGCGCTGGCAACAACGGAAATCAGCAAAAAAGAAGCGAAAATCTATCCTAATCCTGTTGCAGATGTTTTGAATATTGAAAGTAAAAACAAAATTTCAGATATAAAAGTTTATGACCTGTCCGGAAGACTTCAGCTGCAGGTTCCAGGAAATTCTGAAAATGTAAAAATCAATGTTCAGCAGTTAACAAAAGGATCTTACATTGTGAAATTTAAGGAAGGAAATGAAGAAAGAACCCATAAAATAATTAAAAGATAAATTTTGCTTATAAAAAAAGAGACGTTTCTAAACTGAAACGTCTCTTTTTTATTTTGGTAAGCCTTTTTTTAAGGCCATTTCTGCTCTTTTTACAGCTACTTTTTCTTTCCAGTCCATATACTTTTTCTTGAAGTTTTTCTTCATAATGTCATCAAATTTGCGCTGTACCGTAAGATTCCATAAAGAATGTGCTTTCACTGCCCAGGATTTGTCCCAAGCCCTCAAAGAAATGGAGAAGCTTCCGTCCAGATACTTCATCCAGTGCCACCATCCCGTCGGCATAAATAAGGTATCTCCGTGCTCCAGGAAGCATTCAATTCCTTCTACGCCATCCAATGCCGGAAACTTTGTAAAATCCGGGTTTTCTATATCATAATCCTCCAAAGCATACGTTGCATAAGGGATTTGGTATAGTCTCTCTTTCCATTTATAATCAAAAAGAAGGATGTGCTTCCTGCCGTTGAAGTGGGTATGGAAGATGTGTGCCATATCAATATCATAATGAAGGAAGGTTACAGAACCTTTCCCCCCGAAAAACATAGAAGGATATTTATCTAAGAAGCCACCCATCAGATCTTTTGGAGAAATATAATCTTCCAATAGTTTTTTTGCCTGTTTTATAGGATCAAAAAAGAAAATCCTGAGATCGGTAGGCTCTCTTTGGATGAGGTCTATATAATCTTTGAACTGCATTTTTGCAGTGGGGGTATTTATGGGAGCGGCCGGATCTGCCTTGGAGCTGTCATACAACGGAACTTCTACATCTCCTACCACTTCCTTCATGTATTCCATTGTCCATTTCTGGTACGCAGGCCATTTTTTTGCCATGTTTTTAATTACAACAGGCTTTCTTGGCTTCAGATACTTTTCGATGAATTCCTGTTGAGTAATATCATCTACAACATCTATCGGCTTTAAGTTAATTCCCATCTTTAAAAATTTATGTTACAAAATTATTAAATAAATATATATGTTAACAAGTTTAAGCTTTTTTTAATCTATGATACAAATCAATTTTAACTATTTAGACTAAATAAAATATGGAAAATAAGGCTAATGTTGACCTGCTGAAAAGAAAATACCCTGCAAAAGAATTCACAGGGCAAAAACACAAATTGATTGAATAAAAATTCATTCTGAAGCGAAGATAAAACATTTATTTTAATTACAAAATTGCTGAAAAGAGGATAAAATATCGGCATTTTGAGGTTGGTTTTTAAAATTTTATCTAAATAAAAAATTATGCTTCAAATAAAAAATTAAATTTCCATTTTTATTGAATGATTTATTGTCAAAAAAAATTTTAAAATTTTTTTATTTTTTTACAAATTAATCTTCAATAGCCTGTTTTATTGGGTATTATCAATTGTAATTTTTCAACAGGACGTGATTTGTTCACCTTGTGTTTGCTTTTCTGAATATAAGTGCTTGCAAATATAATCGCTGTATAAAGCTAAAAAAACCCTGAAAAATCAGGGCTTAAAAACACAAATATTTAGATGAAAAAAACTCTATTATCCTTAAATCTGTTAGATTTAATAATCATAAACAGAAGAGAATAATAAATAAGTCTCATGATGAGTGAAATATTTTACAAAAATAAAAGTTAAAGAAAATATATAATAATTAAAACGGACAAAAATTTATTTTCGCCCTCAAAACGCTTTAAACTCTAAATAACATAGAATTTTTTTCTATAAAATGTGAAATATTATTACAAAAAAATAAGAGCTACGGATAATAAAAAAATATAACTATATTTGTAGTTATAATATTGGCTTTAACTTTCTTGTTTAAAATCTATCTTTATAAAAGTGTAACAAAAAAGCTATAACCTATAACTAATTAAGCAAATAATAAATTATGAAAAAGAAAATTTCTTTATTCCTTATGATTTTTTTCTCAGTACTGTCTTTTGCCCAAAAAACAGTTTCAGGAAAAATCACGGATGAAGACGGGGTTGCCATACCAAGTGCAAGTGTGACGGTGGAGGAGCCTGGTAAAGATGCTATCCTGACCTATGCAATTACAAATTCAAAGGGAGAATATAAAGTAAGCTTTACTTCTGCAGAACCTAATGTGGATATGAAAGTAAAAGCTTTCAACCAAAGACCCATAACAAAGCAAATAGCCAATAACGACCAGAATCTGGATTTTAAACTGCAGGCCGAAGCTACGGAAATCAAAGAAGTTCAGCTAAAAACAAAACTTATCACCGCCAGAGGTGACACTATTGCATACGATCTGAAAGCCTTCGACAGTAAAAGTGACAGGACTCTGGCAGATGTAATGAAGAAAATACCCGGCATTGAAGTAAACACAGACGGAACAATTCTCTATCAGGGAAATGCCATCAATAAATTCTATGTAAACGGAAAAGACCTTATGGAAGGAGGGTATGGAACCATCAACAACTCGCTTCCGAAAGATGCCGTACAAAAGGTAGAGGTACTGGAAAATCACCAGCCTGTAAAGATTCTTCAGGATAAAGTGCCTTCTGACCAGGCAGCCATCAATATCAAGCTGAAAAATTCGGTTACCATGACCGGCCGCGGTGAAGTAGGAGTAGGATTGGATCCTTTTTTATGGAATATAAAATTAACCCCCATGTTTTTCGGGCAGAAAAGTCAGTGGGTAGTTAATTATAAAACCAATAATGTAGGGGAACAGGTGGAAAATGAAGGAAATATTTTAGCTTTTGGAAGCGGATGGGAAGGGAGAAGAATAAATGCCTCACAGAATGACTGGCTTAATGTGGAAAATGCTAGTACACCAAATACTCCCGTAAAAAGATATTTAATGAATAATGTTCATTACCTATCAGCTAATTACCTTACAAATATTGACAAGAAAAAAGAATGGGAATTAAAAGCAAACGCTAATTATACCAATAATGCCGTTGAAAGGGAAGATTATAGAGAGACAATTTATTTAAACGGATCTAAAGTAATTAATAGCGTAAGAAATAATTTTTATACGGATAAAATAAAAGGTGAATTAATTTTTACTAAAAATGCAAAGAAGGGCTTCTTTAAAAATACAACAAGTTTTAGCCAGTTCTGGAACGGTGACAGAGCTTATGTAGAAAGAGATGCAAGAATAGGAAATGAATCAGTACAGTCGCCAACTTCATCATTCCAAAACTCATTGAGTACTATTATTCCATGGAAAGAAAAGATGGTAAACCTGAAATCTTATATCAGCTATCAGGATGATAACCAAACTCTTCAGGTTTCTCCGGCTAGTTATTTACTAATTCCTTTTAAAGTAAACGAAAATACAATTGACAGAATTAATTTTGCACCGGGTTCAATTGCAGAACAAAGGTTCAGACTTAAAACTTTAGACACTTCTCATTCTGCAAATATTAGTTTTTCCACAAAAGGCTGGACATTTACTCCACAAGTTGGATTTGATTTTTCATCAGATCAGCTAAATACAAACTTTGATGGATTAGCAGTTCCATTAAATCCTGGCGATATACAGCCAGATTTCAACAGTCCCGCTTATGAAAACAATTTAAAATTTACCGAAATTAATCCTAATGCGTCTGTTGGTGTAAATTATAAATCAGAGAATTGGAGTTTATTTGCAAATTTCCCTGTTAATTTTAATAATATTAAGGCTGAAGATGATTTAAGAGGTGTTTCTAAAACTTTAAACAGAACGACATTTACACCAAATATTTTTGCGCAGTATACATTTGCTTCTTTCTGGAAAGCAAGTGTAAACGGAAATATCAGTAATAATTTCGGTGACATTCAGACGGCTTATGCAGGATACATGCTATTGTCACCTACAGGATTTAATGTAATGGACCCTAAAAACCCGATACCACAAACAACAACTACAAGCGGAGGGGCAAGAATCGAATATAGAAATCCATTGAATAATCTATTCTTTAATGTTAACTACTCGTTAAGTGACAGCAAAAGAAACCTTTTAAGCTCACCAATTCTGGATCCATCTACAGGATTTACATTAATGCAGTACAGAGATCAGGAAAACCATTCAAAAAGCAATAGATTCAGTGCCGAGATTGGTAAATACTTCCCTAAATTTAAAACCAATGCTTCAATTAGCTACGGAAATACAACTTCAGTTTCAGATGCTTTCTTAGATGATCAGGAATTTAAAAATAAAAATAATGCCCAAACATACGGCTTCAAATTCAACAACACCTATTTCAGCTGGATGAGCTTAGATTACAATATGAGCTTTTCAAGAACAAAACAAGATAGCCGAGGTGGAGAGTTGGGAATTAATAAAGGGTATAATCACAATTTAGCACTTTTCTTTTATCCAATTGAAAATCATACCATTGGATTCAATTGGGATCAGGTAAATACATCTAATGGAAACAATAAGTATAACAACCCTTTTTATGATATTTCTTATCAGTTTACATGGGCAAAAAAGAAAATCGACTTTGAGTTAAAATGGATGAATGTTGCTAACCGAAGAGTTTTTGAAACATATAATTTAGACGGTCAGTTTGGATCAACCACATACACAAGAATCCAGCTTCGCCCAAGCCAGGTCATGTTCACCGTAAAATTCAACTTTAAATAAAAATTAAAAAAGCCAACCCTAAAAAAGGTTGGTTTTTTTAATAGTATAATTAGCTTTAAATTCTAATCTTCAAGTTTCCCATCTCAAACACAATTAAAAATATTTAAAATAAAAATAAAAAGAGATGTAACAAAAGTTAGAAACCACTAACTAATTAATAAACTTCCTTAAAAATGAAAAAGCTATTTTCAATATTTTTTATCGCTCTTTTTGCTTTTGTAAGCGCTCAGGACAAAGATTCGAAAGAAACGGCCAACCGATTCTTTTATGAATTAACTTTTAAACCGAAGAAAGATTCTGCAAAATTGGATAAGGTAATGACAATTTTAGATATTACTCCTAAAAAATCTATTTATCAGGATTATACAATGCCTGCGCAAGATTCTATAATTAAAGTTCAAATAGAAGAAATGGAAAAGACAAAATCTTTTAAGGATATGTCTAAACTAATAAAGTGGCCTAAATTTTCATATAAGATTATTAAGTCTTATCCGGATATGAAAATTCAATACGTTGACAGAATTAGCAGGAATCTTTTCGCATATGAAGATGTAGTTAAATTAAATTGGAAGATTTTACCAGAGAAACAAAAAATTGGTGAATATAACACACAAAAAGCAACTACGGAATTTGGAGGAAGAAATTGGATAGCTTGGTTTAGTACAGATATTCCATTTCAAGATGGACCATATAAATTTTATGGCCTTCCTGGTTTAATTGTTAAAATTGAAGATTCTGAAAAAAATTATTCTTGGCAACTGAATGGAAATAAAAAAATAGATGATTATGAAGAATTATCTTACGCAGACAAAATTAATGCTAAAATGGGAATGATGAGTAATACAATTACTCTAGTAAATAAAGAAAAATTTCAAAAATCATATGATAACTATAAAGCTGACCCTTTTGCAGAATCACGCCCATATATGACACCAGAGAATATGAACAGACCAATGCCGGGAACAAATGGAACAGTTGGAGATTTCATGAAAAAAATGGAAAAACAAGTTAAGGATTTTTTTGGATCTAATGATAACCCAATTGAAAAATCAGAAATGTCTGAAAAAAAGAAAAAGTAAGCATTCATATCAACTAATTTATATTTTAAATCAACCCAAATACAGACATGTGTTTGGGTTGATTTTTATGATTAATATTTAGTAGGATTATTGTAGAAGTTAAAAAATTATTTCTTTTTCAACTAAAAAAAGGAAATGTTCCTATAATTTTAAAAAATAGTTCACGATAGTTTGATTTTTATTAAAACTTTGCTAGTTTTGTTAGATATAACAATATAGAATATTTATAATGAAAAAAACTATTATCGCATCATTATTGATGTCAACTACAATTGTATTTGCCAAAACAGAAGAGCCTAAGTTTAAAAAGAATTTATCAAAAGAAGACAATTTTTTAGTTACTAAAAAAAACATTAAAGAAGAAAAGAGTCAAATAAAAATTATGCTAAAACCAGTTCAAAGTCCTTTTCAACAATGTGTATTTAATAACTCAATGTCACTTTCTCTAATGTATTTGTCAATGGGAATACCTACTGAAAGTGGTTTTATAGAAGCAGTTGCAACAGCTAGCTGTTTAGCTTCTTTTGGAGGAGTTTAATAATAATTAAATATAAGAAAAAGGTTCAGAAAGTAATCTCTCTGAACCTTTCTTATTTAGATTAAATTTAAATAGCGTATATTTGCAAAACAAAAATGGAGGCTTTGAAAGATAAGGATTTACATACATTGAGCAGATTCCCTAAAAACAAAACAGGGAAGATACTGGGCTATGATAATGACCATCTTAGAATGCCAAATAAGATCATAGAAATGGGGCTTCTTCCGGAAACCTCTTTCAGGATTTTGTACCAGGCGCCCTTCAATGGGCCGATGTACGTGGAGTTTGGAGATGAAAAAAGCCGTATTGCACTTCGCGAGGAGGAAGGGAATTTTATTATTGTTGAAGAATTGAATTAATGCGGGGAACTCAGAAAAAACAAGTCCTTTTAGTAGGAAATCCTAATGTGGGGAAATCAACGGTTTTCAATGCGCTTTGCAACAAAAAGCAGAAAACCGGAAACTATGCCGGCGTTACCGTAGCAAGCCATTCCGGGCATTATACGTTTAAAAATGAGGAGGTTGAGATAATAGATCTGCCGGGTTCCTACAGTATCTATCCAAGCTCTGAGGATGAAGCTATTTTTTCCAAATTTCTTATTGATAATCAGCAGGATTATGCCGGGGTGATCTATATTCTTGAAGCATTAAGCTTAAAAAGAGGACTTCTTTTATTACAGCAGATTCAGGATTTGGGAGTGCCGATGATCTTGGTGGTCAATCAGATAGATCAGGCGGAAAGAAGAGGAATTCATATTGATATTCAAAAATTTTCGGAAGCATTAGGAATTACCATCATTCAGACCAATGCAAAAGAGCAGGTCGGAATTGATGAAATTAAAGAAGCGGTTTTAAACAACCGGTTTGTAAAAACAGAAAAACTATCCTTCGAAACTCCGAATGAACATAAAGATTTTATTCAAAAATTAGCCTCTCATAAAGGGTTTGATAATGAATATAAAGCATGGATGAGCCTTTCTCTTGGAACAGATCTGGGCAGAATAGAATCCATTATCGGCTTAATGAATGAGCCGGATTCCAAAAGTCTGGTTCCGAAAAGATTACAGGTTCAGGAAACGGTAAGAAGATATCAGAACGTTGATAAGATTTTATCCAATGTCATTTCAAAAAAACCGCAGTTCAAAGAATTATTGACTGAGAAACTGGATAAGGTTTTAGTTCATAAATTCTGGGGCTACGTAGTTTTTTTATTAATCTTACTGATTATTTTCCAGAGTGTTTTCTTCCTTGCAGAATATCCTATGAACTGGATCGATGATCTGTTTTCATGGACGGCAGCTTTCACGAGTGAACATTTACCTGAAGGACCCATAAATTCATTAATTTCAAATGGAATCGTCCCGGGAATTGGTGGAATTGTAGTTTTTGCACCACAAATTGGGATTCTGTTGTATTTCCTTTATTTACTTGAGGATTCGGGATATATGGCAAGGGTTGTTTTCTTGATGGACAGGCTTTTAAGGCCTTTCGGATTAAACGGGAAAAGTATTGTGCCGCTGGTTTCAGGAACGGCCTGTGCAATCCCGGCAGTGATTTCAACAAGAAATATTGAAAATTTAAAAGAGAGGTTGCTGACCATTCTGGTAACTCCTTTTATGACGTGTTCGGCGAGGCTTCCGGTGTACAGCATTATTATCGGATTAATTATCTCGGATGGTACGTTTTTAGGAATTAAATATAAAGCTTTAGTCTTGATGGGGATGTATCTGCTTGGTTTTATAGTAGCGCTACTTTCTGCGGCAATTCTTAAAAGATTTATAAAAAATAAAGGTAAGACCTATCTGGTGATGGACCTTCCAACATATAAAAAACCACTTTTCGGATATGATTTCAAAATGGTTTTAGGTAAAGTTTGGGATTTCATTACGGGAGCGGGTAAAATTATTTTCTTTGTAAGCATCATTATCTGGTTTTTGAGCTATTTCGGGCCAAAACAAAAGCCTGATCAGTTTGTAGCTACCAATGTTGAGCTTGATCATTCTTATCTGGCAAAAATGGGTAAAGGAATCGAGCCGGTAATAGAACCACTTGGGTACGACTGGAAGATGGGAGTGGGAATTTTGACGAGTTTTGTAGCGAGAGAAGTGTTCGTAGGAACAATGTCTACGCTGTACAGCCTGGAAGATGATGCCCCTGAAGTGAAAGTGATCGATAAAATGAGACGAGATGTAAAACCAGACGGAGAAAAAGTTTTTAGCTTTGCTACGGGTGTTTCGGTACTTTTGTTTTACGCGTTTGCAATGCAGTGTGTTTCTACGCTTGCAGTAGTCTACAGAGAAACCAAAAGCTGGAAATGGACTGGCTTACAGGTTGTAATGATGACGGGTTTGGCATATTTTGTGTCCATGATAGCATATCAGATTTTAAAATAATGGATTCTTCATTAATATTTCAATATGTAATTGTTGCACTGGTTGTTGCGTTCGCTTGTTATTCTTTATTCAAAGTATTAAAGAAAAATTTCGCACCGAAAAAATTCAGCTCAAAAAGAACCAACTGCGACAAAGATTGCGGATGTTCTTAATTTTATTTAATTTTTTTTGTAATTTCATTCAAAATAAATGCAAATGAATGGAAACATAAAATTCTTCTTTCTTTTATTGCTTTCCTGTGTAGGAATCAAAGGACAGAAAGCAGATTCTACAAAAATTATCTCTTACGAAGATCAGATAATGGTCCGCGTAAATTTTGATACGAATATTGAAGATTTTGTCTTAAGCTCAAAAGAAGAAGGGCAAAGCTATAAAACAAAAATCTCTTTAAACAGCAATACCAATATGTCTTTTTCTGTAGATTACAGGATTATAAGTTTATCTTTAGGTTTTGCGCCCAGTTTCATCCCCGGGAATAATGATAATAATCTAAAAGGAAAAAGCTCTTATACAGATTTTAAAATAAGGCTTTTTCCCGGAAAATTTATCCAGACTTTGTCTTACAAAAACATGAAAGGGTTTTACCTTAAAAATATGGGAGATATAGACCCGGACTGGCAGGAAGGAAGAGATCCTTATATACAGTTTCCTGAACTTAGGATTCAGCGTTTTGGCGGAACTACTGCATATTCTTTCAATAAAGATTTTTCTTTGGAAGGGATTTATTATCAAAGAGAATGGCAAAAAGAGAGCAATGGAAGCCTGGTGCCGTCTTTAGATTATGATCTTACTTATTTTAGAAATAAAGTAGATGATTTAAAAAGTAAGGAAACACAGTTTAACCTGGGGCTTAATCTGGCCTATTATTACAATTGGCTGATTACGGATAAAATTAATTTTTCACCATTTGCATTTGCAGGAATTGGTGGAAAATGGTCAGGTTATCAGGAAGATATGCCAGACGGAGGAAAGTCCGAAAAAGAAAATAATAAATATTTTACCCATAATTTCGGCGGCGGAATTCACATCGGGTACAATACAGACAGGTTTTTATTCGGAGGTAAGCTGAATTATACATCTTATAATTATAAAGAAGATTCAGAATCAACACTTCACAACAATAATGTGTATGGCCTGATCTACATCGGTTATCGTTTTGCACCGCCCAAAGCCGTAAAGAATACTTATGATAAAATTAAAAATAAGGTTCCTATTTTATAAGTATCTTTGCAAAAATTTTATTTAAGCAAAACCAAAAAACAGATACATTAATGTCGCTAATCAAATCTATTTCAGGAATAAGAGGAACAATTGGAGGAAAAGTAAATGATAACCTGACACCGCTTGATGTGGTAAAATTTGCTTCTGCATTCGGAACATGGCTTCAGAATAATAAAAATAAAAAAGATTTAACGCTTGTTATCGGAAGAGACGCAAGAATCTCCGGACAGATGGTTTCTTCTCTCGTTACGGCAACATTGCAGGGACTGGGGATCAACGTGGTTGATTTAGGACTTTCTACTACCCCGACTGTTGAAATAATGGTTCCGGAGCTGAAGGCAGACGGCGGAATTATTTTGACCGCTTCTCACAATCCAAAACAATGGAATGCGTTAAAATTATTAAACGATAAAGGAGAGTTCATCAGCGGGGAAAATGGGGCAGAAGTTCTTGCTTTGGCTGAAAGCGAAGACTTCAATTATGCGGAAGTGGATGATTTAGGGAAATATGAAACCAGGGATGATGCTTTAGATATTCATATCCAACAGATTCTTGACCTGCCGATGGTAGATGCAGAAGCTATTAAAGCTAAAAAATTCAAAGTGGTTTTAGATGCTGTAAATTCTACGGGAGGTATTGCAATTCCAATGTTACTGGACAAGCTTGGTTGTGAAACGGTAAAATTGTATTGCGAACCTACAGGTCATTTTCCGCACAATCCTGAGCCATTGAAGGAGCATTTGGGAGACATTTGTGAATTGGTGAAAAAAGAAGGGGCAGACTTTGGGGTTGTTGTAGATCCGGACGTGGACAGATTAGCTTTGATTGACGAAAAAGGTGAAATGTTCGGGGAAGAATATACATTGGTAGCCGTTGCAGATTATTTATTGAAAAATAAGAATGGTGCAGCCATTTCAAACCTTTCCTCAAGCCGTGCATTGAGAGATGTGGCGCAGACCCACAACTCAGAGTATTTTGCGAGTGCAGTAGGAGAAGTAAATGTAGTTACTTTAATGAAAGAGAAAAATGCAGTGATTGGAGGGGAAGGAAATGGTGGAATTATCTATCCTGATCTTCATTACGGAAGAGATTCTTTGGTAGGTGTGGCTTTGTTTTTAACGCATCTGGCTAAAGAAAATAAAACGGTTTCTGAGCTGAGAGCCGGATACCCAAGTTATTTCATGGGCAAAAAGAAAATTGAGCTTACTCCGGAGATTGATGTAGATGCCCTTTTAACTAAAATGGAAAAAGAGTATCAAAATGAAGAGGTTTCTACCGTAGACGGCGTTAAAATAGATTTTGAAAATAATTGGGTGCATCTTAGAAAGTCTAATACAGAGCCCATTATCAGGATTTATACAGAGGCTAAATCTCAGGAAGAGGCCGACAGATTAGGTGATGAAATGATAGCCAAAATCAATAGTTTGATTTAATAAAATTTAACATCTCTTTCATCATTTTAATCGTAATTATTATTAAATTTATAGTACTAAGATTTTCAGAACCGAGTATTTGTATATCTCATATCTCAAGTCTTAAATCTTAAAACTGTTTTATATTGGAAGAATATTTTGGAAATGAACTTGTAAAAAAGTTCGAGGAAATGATGGAAAATAATGATGAATTCTACTTTGATACAGAAGAGTTAGAAGACATTATTGTTTATTATCTGGAGCTCGGCGACTTTAATTATGCAGATACTGCTGTTAATTATGGTCTGAAGCTTCATCCCAATTCCCTGGATATCAAGATCAAAAAGCTTGAAATTCTTCTGGAATGGGAAGATTATAATACGGCAAAAGAGCTTATCGATGAGCTGAAAGGTTCTTCTATGGAAAATACAGACTTTTTGGTTTGCTATGCGAAGTATTATTCGAATTTAGGAAATCCCAGAAAATCAATAGACATTTGCAAAAAAGCCTTGACACTTGGTGAAGAAGAGAATTTTCTTCACAATTTTATTGCAGATGAATATGTAAATCTCGGAGATCCTTTTAACGCTCTTAAACATTACAGAAAAGCGCTTAAAGAAGACCCTACGGATGATTATGCGTTGGAGAACTGTATGATTTGCTTTGCAGATCTGAATAAGAACGAGGAGGCAATTGCCTTTCTAAATGAATACTTGGATGAATTTGCTTATTCTGAGGTAGCATGGTTTGAATACGGGCAGTTTTATTTCAACAGAAAAAATTATGAGGAAGCCATAAAAGGATATGATTACTTACTGGCGATCAACTCAAGCTCTGTTGGCGTTTATGCAAATAAAGCAGCATGCTACGAAGCATTGGGCCAATATAAAAAAGCAATAGAAGTTTACGAGGAAATGCTGGAGCTGGAATACACGAAGGCATTTACATTTTATAAAATCGGACTTTGCTATAAAGCTTTAAAGCAGCCTATTGTAGCTTTAAATGCATTTCAGAAATCGTTAAGGGAAGACCCGCAGTTTTACCTGTCTATGATGGAGCAGTCTTACCTTTACGAGGAAATGGGCGGAATGACAGAAGCGTTACACTTCGCAAGAGAAGCCACCCATCTGAATGAAAATAACCTTGATTACCAGAAAAGATTAGCATTTTTATTCATTGATTCAGGGAAGTTTGAAGAGAGTCTTACTTGCCTGAAAAAGCTGGTGGACGCTGAGCCTACGAGATTCTACAACTGGTATGCTTATTCAGAAGTATTGATGCTTTTGGGTGAGTACGAAGAAGCGATTCTGGTTTTGAATAAAGCCGTAAAAGCGCATCACAGGGCAGAATTATTCTATCAGCTGAGCAACTGCTACTTTAACCTGAAGGATCAGGAAAAAGGCAAAGAAACTTTATTAAAAGCACTGGAGCTGGACCCTTCATTGGTTTCGGATATGCAGAAAAAATATCCTTTCATTAAAGATGAGGTGAAGAAAGCGAAAGCAAAGGTTAGGAAGAAAAATTCTGAAGGCTAAGACCTGATGATGAAGCTGAGATTTACAGCCGCTTCGATATCAACTAATCAATTTAGATAAAAATCCTGCAGCGATAAACTGCAGGATTATTTTTTATAGTTTAATAATTTAAAAAAACTCTATTAAAAAGGTCCGAAAGTAACTTCCAGCCTCTCTCTTCCAGCTTCCCGTCTCTTTTTCGAACTCAATTATTTATTAATAACATTCGGTTTTGTTCTCAAAAATATTAACCCTGCAATAATAATGCTTGCTCCCACAAATTGTAAAACCGAAAGTTTTTCACCGTCCAGGACTCCCCAGATAATCGCTACAATCGGCATCAATAAAGTAACTGTAGAAGCAAAAAGCGGTGAAGATACCTTTAATAGACGATAATTCATCATCATAGCCAACCCTGTCCCGAAAATGGATAATAAGCTCACAAACATCAATCCCAACATATTATCTTTACTAAAGCTAAACGTTGAAAAAAATCCGGTAAAGCTTAAAGAAATCAATGAAGGAAAAAATAAAACGAAAGAGAAAACGAAAGCTGATAAAACCGTAGATGAAACCTCCATTAGTTTAGATTTTACGGTTGTAGTGCTTATTGCATAGCATAAAGTGGCCAATAATAACAATAAAATCGGAATCAGTTTAAATTTTCCGCCCTCACCATCTCCTCCGAAAGCCAGTAAACAAACGCCAGTAAAACTAATCAACGTCCCCACCATCTGCTGTTTTGTAGTTTCAAATTTCCATGCTAAAGCGCCTACAATAATTACAAAAATAGGCATCATGGAGTTGATAATTCCTGCAATGCTGCTGCTTACCTCAGTTTCCGCAATAGGAAATAAGAACATGGGAATGAAGTTACCTGTAAAAGCGGCTAAAAGCAGCCATTTCAGATGTTTTTTAGGAAATAATTTATATTTTGAAATCGCAATCGGCAGCAAAATAATTCCTGCAATCAAAACCCGCAAAGCTCCTACCTGATAAGGATTGAAATGCTCCAGGGATTTTTTTATCAAGATAAAAGATGATCCCCAGATGATGCTTAAAACAATCAGAAGAATCCATTTCTCATTATTTGCGTTCATTTTTTTTCTTATGTAAAATTTTTAAAAATTCTTTTTTCGGAATCATCCTTGCTCCAAGGCTTTCCAGGTGTTCTGTATGCGACTGGCAGTCAATAAGTTTAATCTTATTTTTATGACTTTCCACAAAATGAATAAATCCTGCCTTAGAAGCATTGTTTACCTTAGTAAACATACTTTCGCCACAGAAAACATTTCCTACCTGAAGTCCGTAAAAGCCTCCGACAAGCTCTTCATTCTGCCATACTTCGATGCTTTTTGCCAGGCCATATTTATGAAGTTGTATAAAAGATTCCATCAGTTCATCAGAAAGCCAGGTTCCGGTTTGCCCTTTCCGGGTTACCTGTTGACAGTTTTTGATGACTTCCCTGAAATTTTTATTCTCAGAAAAGGTAAAAACATTCCTGTCAAGTATTTTCCTCATAGATTTTGAAACTTTCAGCTCTTTCGGATACAAAACAAACCTGGGGTCTGGACACCACCACAGAATCTCTTCCCCTGGATTATACCACGGAAAAATCCCCAGCTGATAGGCAAACCAGATTCTTTCTATGGAAAGGTCTCCTCCGAAGGCAATCAGCCCTTCGTGCCCGTCATAAATTTCAGGATCGGGAAATGATATCTCATTTTCGTCTAATCGAACCATTTTTAAGGAAAAAAAATCCCACTTTGTAAAAGCAGGATTATTATCTGATAGTATTCTTTAATTAAAAAGGTAAATCATCGTCTTCGTCTCCGGCAAACGGATTTTCATTTGAAACCGGTGATGAAGATTGAGAAGGTGCAGCCTGTGTAGGTTCCGATCCGTTATCGAAAACTTTCTCTACTCTCCAGCCTGTAATAGAGTTGAAATATTTAGTTTCTCCCTGTGGAGATACCCATTCTCTTCCTCTGATGTTAATTCCCACCTTTACATTTTCACCTTCTGAAAGATTATCTAATAAATTGATCTTATCAGACAAAAATTCTATGTTTATAGGCTGCGGATACTGCTCCTGCGTCAGAATAACCATTTCTCTCTTCTGAAATCCGCTTGCAAATGTTTGAGTTTCAAAAAGTTTCTTTACCGTTCCTTGTAATTCCATATCATAATTATTAACGATGTAAAAGTAATAAAATGAAATGTAATAAATGGTGTCGCGGAAAAAAAAATAAAAATTTTGCACTTTTTTTCTGAAAAGGCTTGCAACTAAAGAAAATTGTCCTATATTTGCACTCACAAAAACGAAACAAGCTCTTTAAAATAAAACTTAATAAACACGCGGATGTGGTGTAATTGGTAGCCACGCCAGACTTAGGATCTGGTGCCGAGAGGCGTGGGGGTTCGAGTCCCTTCATCCGCACACGTTTTGCGAAAATAGCTCAGCTGGTAGAGCACAACCTTGCCAAGGTTGGGGTCGCGGGTTCGAATCCCGTTTTTCGCTCCACTCCATGCCCTGGTGGTGGAACTGGTAGACACGCAGGACTTAAAATCCTGTGCCTCTTTTGGCGTGCGGGTTCAAGTCCCGCCTGGGGTACTTTCAAGAAGGCTTAATTTATTGTTAATCAATATTTTAAGCCTTTTTTGTTTTGTTTTTGCCAACAAATTGCCGAATTTTAAACTTTTTTGCCAGAAACTTTTTTATTTAATAGTTTTTTAAATAGCTTTTTCCTTCTTGCAAATATTCAACTCTCTTGCCGTCTCCTGTTCTAAAAAGCGTTTTGATTGTTTCTCCCAACATTCCGAAACATGGAGGACTATAACAAACAAAATGCAGATGGGGAACACTACTCCATCCAGTATTTCCACTGTAACCTATCAGATATCCTTTTTCAACCTTTTCACCTACTTTTACTGTAGCTCCATTATGTTTTAAATGATAGTATTCAGCCCGAGTCCCATCTTCATGTAAGATTGAAATATAATTTCCATACTTTGCGCATTCTTGAGAGGAGCACCCCTGATTATAATTTTTTACAATTTTAACTACAATTCCGCCCCTTGAAGCCAAAACTTCAGAACCTATGGGCATTTCAAAATCAATTGCATTTTTCCCATAATGGCTAAAGTCTCCATTATAGCCTTGTATAACTTTATGATATTTTCCCGTTCTATATGGCAATTCATAAGCATAGTTTTTGTAGTACAGCGGAGATTTTGTCTCTCTACACTTGAGGAATCGAAACCATGTTTTATATTCTTGAGTATTAGGAAGTATCTCTTCTCTTATTTCGCATTTGTCTGTTTTTCCTATATTTTTTTTCGCAAAGCATTTAAAAATCTTATCATTTTCCAAGTAATAGAAAATGGTATCTTCCCGGATAGGATCATAGATGCTAAGCCTATTTTGTGAAAGCACAAATATGTTTGAAAATAACAAAATTGAAATCAAAATCTTATACATATCCTTAATAAAAATAAAAAACCCTCAAATACTATTTTGAGGGTTAAATTAATATTATTGTTTTGTTAGTACAATATCTTTAGGGAAATTTATTGGAAAGTCTCCATGCTGATTTACATAAGCATTATGAATGCAATTTTCATCATAAATACTTGGTAAATATTCAAAATGTAAAGTCATTTGTGGAACTAATTGCCCTGTGTTAATATCTATTAAATTAGTAAAATCAGTTATGTTTAATTGTGCTTTTTTATTACACATATTTTTCATGAAAAATATTAAACTTTTTTGAGTAGGATTTTGTAAGTTAGTAGTTAAGCCCCAAAATTCAGGATTTTGATAATCAAAATTTGAAATCTATCAATTTCTACGCTACCTGTTGCAGAAATTATTTTTCTTTCTCCAAGTATTCGATCTCGATAATAAGAATTATTTCCAGAGCTAAATGTTTTTACTTTTTTTAATTCGAGATAAACTGTTTTTCCGTTCCAATTCCCTTTCCATAAGCCAACATATTTGTCTAGCTCATTATTTAAATCTTTGTAATATGCTCCATTGGGAACATCATCCTTATAGTCCAAAGGATATTCTTGCGAGGAATAAAACCATCATTTTCCCTTTTAAAAAGCTTAAGCCCAGCCATATTCATCTTATTTCCAACAAATTTTAAAAACTCTTTTTCTAATTTTTCATTATTGAAATTACCGTTTGTGTGTGACTTATCCAAAGCATCTATATAGTCTTTATTAAGTTGCTCTAATTCTTGTTGGGAATATGTAGGTAAACTCACAACATTTGTGCCGTCAAATTTAAGGATATAATTTCCATAGCTTGTAACAACTACTAAAGTTAAGTTCTTTAAGTCAATTTTTGGAATGTTAGTAGGAATATCATTCCATGATTTTGCCCATAGTAACCAATTATTAAAAAATATAATATCATCAGGAGAAAAAATAGGGTACAAACCATCGTAATGAGTGTGTAATATAGCATAGGTATTACTAAAAGCCTTAAGTTCAACTTGCCTTGTTCCGGGCATATTTTGGAGAAATTGATTTTGAATACCTGTTTGGCTAGTATTAGGAAGAGGATAGCCCATTCTATATCCTCTTTCACTATCATAACCTGTCATTCCTTCAAGAGCAGTGATATTATCTTTAAAAGTTTTTTCATTTGAAATGGCTTTTACTCTATCACATGGAGTTGCATTTTTTATTGGATAAGGCAAAACAATTATTCCTGACCCATCATCACAAGGTGATGTAATTTTAGAAAAAGATTTATTAGCATTTGCAGAAAGGTAAGCAACTTTTTTGTACATCACCCATCCACAATCATTGATATACTCTCCTAAGCCTGTACCATCACCATAATCCATTACAACACTTGTGAGAACATAGGAGTCAGGATTATCACACCCTTCGCTAGGCTGGGTAGTGCTTCCTCCTCC
This sequence comes from Chryseobacterium daeguense DSM 19388, assembly GCF_000430825.1. Lineage (GTDB taxonomy): Bacteria > Bacteroidota > Bacteroidia > Flavobacteriales > Weeksellaceae > Chryseobacterium > Chryseobacterium daeguense. The sequence goes on from NZ_AUMT01000002.1 coordinate 137,903, forward strand.
AGAGCTTCCTCCCCCGGGTGAACCGGGAAATGATGGAAAACTTGGATAAGTAGGAAAACTTGGATAGCCTCCCTCTGGAGGAAGAGTAGTCCCTCCGCCCGGAGGATTTCCAGATGAAGGAGGATTAGTAGGAGGGCAAGGATTTTCTCCGCCTATAAATCCTGTTTCTGCAATTACTTTTCCATCTAAGCTATATGCTGTGACAGTTCCAGTGAAGTTTCGAAGAACTTCATATGGATCCTCTCCGAAGGAATATCAGATGCGTATTCGAGAACTTTATCACTTACAATCTCTCTATCTATTTCTTTTACTTCAAAGTTATAGATTGTTTTTTCGTCCCCATAATTAATGATATTGAAGACATAATAGGAAATTTCATTTTCTGTTTTTTTTAAAATAATAGAACTTTCCAAATTGGCAAAATCAATGCTTGTTTTTCCCAAAGCATTATTTTTTGATTTCACAAAAATTTTTAAATCGTTCCTTCCAGTCTTTCTTCTAATATATTTAGTAACATTAGGAATTTCAGAAAGTTTAACCACTTGAAATTTAGATACATTAGGGTCAAATTTTTCTTCGTCATCTTTTAAAAGCTCTTGTCTGCATCCACTGAGAATAAAAGCAGTCCACACAAAAAGCATTAAGATTTTAATTAAGTTAATTTTTTTTGTCATTAATGTTTGATTTGTTGTCATTTTGATAAAATTATAAAATATTTTACTAGCTAGTGTTATAATCCAAAGCTACGCATGGAGAGCGACAAAACCTGTCGCATTTGAAAATAAAAAATGTCTTTCTCATACTATTATGTATAAATACAAAAGGCATGAAGCAAAGGTCAGTCCGTTAGAGAGGTACCGCTAAGAACCCAACAAACCAGAAAGACCCGCCTAGGGTACTAAAAACCCTCTGTAATTTTATTACGGAGGGTTTTGTTTTGTACCCATTAATTTTATCTTTCAAATTTACCTTTCTGTACCCCTAAAAATACAAACTTCTGTATCTGTACCTTACATGTAATAGTCTATACATTTGCTTGAGTAAAGCAGATATTATGGAAACAACACTTCTAAACCAGAATCAGCTTGGCTATGCTGAAGTCTATGCATCAGATATTTTAGAGCTCAAAAATATTTTTCTTCTGAAATTTAAATTAAATAAGATCAATGAAAACTTCGGAATTCCATTTTTAATGATAAAAAAGAAAAATGAGGCCATCGCATTCGCCAATCTTGTCCTGAAAAGCGGAAAAATAGATTTTGAAATATATGAAAAAGAAAGCTTAAACGAACAGGAAAGAAATGACTTCTTAAGACAAGCTAATGATTATTTTAAAACGAAAAAATCAGAAAACTTCAGAAATCCGGAACAGCTGGAAAGCAGCATTCTTCAAATGATTGACTGGCTCAATGAGTAACCGTTTTATTATTATTGTAAATTTACTTAAAAACAGATCTTTATGCCCAAAGATGTTCTATACCTGAAAATCGCAAAATCTGTTACAGGGCAAATCAAATGTGAGACGCTACAGTTTAAGGACAGGCTGTCTTCTGAGAAGCGCCCGGAAGCTCTACAATGTAGCAGGCCTACATGGAGCTGGAAAGTTTTTTTTGGAAGAATCGCGCCCGAAATACGGATATTTTGTAAGCTAGATTTCACAGAGAAAGCTGGCTCTTCCTTCCGTCACAAAAATGAAAGTTTCGGAATCAAAAATTCTCATGAAGATCTTATTGACAGGATATTCGGGACTGTAGCAGGAAAAGACGTCACACATTTTGCACTGGGAATTCCTGGGGAAAGCTTTCTTCCTACATTGAGAAATTAAGGAAAAATGATCAAAAACAGGATTTAAAAATTATAAAAAGATGAACAACAATACTCATGAAGTAAAAATAATCAGCTACGACACAAAATTCAAGCAAGATTTCAGAAGCCTGAACGAAGAATGGATCACTAAGTTTTTCAAAATGGAAGAAAGTGATTATAAAATGCTGGATTATCCTCAGGAATATATTTTGGATAAAGGAGGATATATTGTTTTTGCGATTTTGAATGATGAAGCAGTAGGAACCTGTGCTCTTATAAAATCTTCCGGAAATCCTCTCACATTTGAGCTTGCAAAAATGGCTGTAAGCCCAAAGGCGCAGGGAAAAAAGATAGGATATCTGATTGGGCGGGCTTTGATTGAAAAGGCAAAAGAAATGAATGCTCAAAGTATATTTCTTGAAACAAATTCTTCACTTGTTCCTGCCATAAGGCTTTATGAAAAGCTGGGCTTTGAACATATTTGTGTAACGGACTCACCTTATGAGCGATGTGACACGAAGATGGTTTTAAACTTTGATAAGTAAAATAAGCACATACATTCTTACCGCTCTCAGATCGTCTTAGTTTCAGCTGAAATTTTATATTTTTGTAAAATTCCTTATTTCAATGAAAAAAATTATCCTCATCGAAGACGAAACCAGTGTAGTATCCTTCATTAAAAAAGGGCTTCAGGAAAACGGGTACGAAGTTTCCGTGGCCTTTGACGGCCGTACAGGGGTACAATTGGTGCAGGCCAATGATTTTGATCTGGTGATTTTGGATATTATGCTGCCGGAAATGAATGGCTTGGATGTCTGTAAAGAGATCAGGAAAACCAATCAGCATGTTCCTATTTTATTTTTGACGGCGCTGGGAACTTCAGAAAATATTGTTCTCGGGTTAGAAAGCGGTGGTGATGATTATTTAGTTAAACCATTTAAGTTCATTGAGTTAGTGGCTCGTGTAAAGTCTTTGCTAAGGAGGAGTAATAATGGAAATTCCCCGGAGATTATTGAACCTGAAATTGATAATGAATATATTTTCCAGTTTTCAGATTTGATTTTAAATGATTACACTAAAAAAGTTACCCGCGCCGGCGAAGAAATTTCCCTTACTTCCACGGAGTATAAACTGCTATTGTATTTCCTTAACAATCCTGAAAAAGTGATTTCCCGGGCGGAAATTCTGGATGCAGTCTGGGGTGTAAATTACGAGCTGGGAACCAATGTGGTGGATGTATATGTGAATTATTTAAGGAAAAAGTTGGATAATCAGGACGATAATAAATTGATTCACACGGTGATTGGGATGGGCTATGTGTTGAAAAAACCTTAAAATATGTTTAATAAAGTTGTTACAAATCAGACCAAAACGATGGTGCTTCTGATGTTGGTTTTTACAGCCATCATCTTGCTGTTCAGTGGGTTGGTGTACTTTTCAATTGTCAACTTTTCCCATCAGAGGTTTTATGAATTATTAAAAATCCGTACCGCAACCATTGTTCAGATTGAAAAAAGTAAAGATGATCTTGACCTGCCGGAAAATTATATCCTGAACAGCATCAATGATGAAGAGCTTCCGATGGAGCGCGATTATGTATTTGCTGTTCCTTCAGACTCCAATTATAAAAAAATTTCCCACGAAGTTCATATTCCGGATTATTTTTTCAAAAGTATTGTGAAAAATGGCGAAGCCAATTACAATGATAAAGAGTTTTACTACATAGGGCAGACTTTCAAGCATGATGATAAAGATTATATCGCTATTGCTTCCGCCAAAAATCATTATGTGGTTTATTATTTGGGCTTCCTGAAAAGAACTTTGATCACTTGTATCGTACTTTCGCTTTTCTTTAGTATGATTTTCTCTTTTTATTTGTCTAAAACTTTATTTAAACCTATTTTAAAGATTACAGGAAAAGTAAAGGAAATAAGCTCCGAAAATCTTCACTTAAGACTTGAGCCTCAGCCGGATAATAAGGAATTAAATGAATTGGTAGATACGTTCAACGGAATGCTGAACCGCATTGAAACCTCTTTTGAAACCCAAAATCATCTGATCGGAAATGTTTCCCATGAGCTGAGAACACCGCTTACCTCTATTATGGGTGAAGCAGACGTAGCGCTTTCCATCAGCCGGACAAATGAAGAATACAAGGAAACACTGGGGATTATCCTTGATGAAGCCGAAAAACTGGACCGGAAAATAAAAGCATTGTTAATGATTGCCCAAACTGGTTTCGACGGAAAAATCCAGAAAATGAATAAAGTACGTATTGACCAGCTTTTGTGGGATGTTATCGAGACATTACGAAGAATAGATTCCAGGAATAATATTTACCTGGATATAAGCATGCTTCCGGACAATCCGAAGAAATTAAAAGTACAGGGTAACGAGCAGTTACTGCATCTGGCCGTAACAAATATTATCCAAAACGGTTGTAAATACTCTAATTTCCAGCAGGTTAAAGTTTCACTTGGGGCGACGGATACCGATGTTTACATTATCGTAAAAGATACCGGGATAGGAATTCCCCAGGAAGAAATGAATAAAATTTACGATCCCTTTTTCCGGGCTTCCAATACAAAAAATTATGAAGGATACGGAATCGGCCTTCCGCTCGCCAGAAATATAGTCCGAATGCATCAGGGAGAATTGATTGTAAGCTCCCACGAAAACCAGGGAACAACGGTACAGCTGCGCTTCCCGAATTTTTATAGTACACAGGCAGTAGAAAGTTAGATTAATTGGGATAATTCTACAGGCTTAACATGACATTTTAATATTATTCGACTAAAATTCGGGTTAGACAATATCAATTAGTTAGTATTAGGGATGTCATACTGAGCGCGAAGCAGGCGAAGCATTTTTTGTAATATATATAGGCCTTTTAATAACTTTCGGATTCTGATATTAACCATCCTTAACGACTTTCTAATCTCATTTTAATCTCTTTAATCACATTTTAATTCTATTCCAAAAGCCTTCTAATTTGGTCAATATAGATTTGTATCATCAAAAAAAGATAATACGAACCTAAATCTTAAAAATATGACCAAGACGATTTTAATAGCCACGGATTATTCTCTGGAATCTTTAAACATTCTAAAAAAAGTATTAAGAGAAAAAGATACATCGGAAGACCAGAATCAATACAATATTCTTTTGGTTTCGGGATATGATACGGGAGATTCTATCAGGGATCTTTTATTTAACACAAAAAGCACGATATTCAATAAGCTGAGACCAGTAGAATTCTGCGAAGCGTACGAAATTATCAAAAATAAATATCCGCACCTGATCAAAAGAATTGTCTGCGATATCTTCACGGGCAGCTTCCAGAGGACTTTCAACAATTATGTAAAAGCGGAAAACATTGAGGAAGCTTATTACTCTTCATCTATTAAAAGTAAAGGAAAAGGTAAGTTCGATTTAATTCCATACATCAAAAAATGCAAAGATCTGCAATCTCAGGAAATATCTGTTGAGGTTCGCGAGAGCCTTCCGGAAAAAGGAAGACTTGCCGAGATTTTTGTAGAAGCCTAAAAATAACACAACACTCTAAAAAATTTTTAAAAATGTTAAGGAATTATAGTAACAGCAGAACGTTGGGAGACAACATCAGATTGGGGACGCTGACTGCCTTCACGGCGGGTACTATAAATATAGCATCTCTACTGATTTTTCTTTCTTTTACGTCAAACGTGACGGGACATTACGCTATTCTGGCAGCAGAGATCAGCAAAGGAAACTGGTCGCAGGTTGCCGTAGTGGGGGCATGGATTTTCCTGTTCTTTTTCGGAGGTTTCGTATCCAATTTTATTGTGATCACCTTTAATAAAAAAAGTAAATATTTTGCGCATGCAATGCCTTTGGTTCTGGAAATCTTATGCTTATTGTTTGTAGGAGTTTACGGACAGTTTTATTACCAGAAAACATTGGAAGAAACCCAGTATCTGGTGGCATTAATGTTGTTTGCAACCGGTTTGCAGAATGGTTTAACGGCAAGTATTTCAAACTTTTCCGTGAAAACCACCCACCTTACGGGTACTACTACTGACCTTGGTATCTTATTTTCTATGTTTACCCAGAAAAAATTCAGAAAAAACGGGGAATTGGTAGGAAGAGCCAAGCTTTTATCAAGCATTATGGCGGCCTATGTTTTGGGAGCGGTCTTCTCTGGGTTAACTTATTATTACCTGGAATTCAGAGTTTTCTATGTGATAAGTGTTTGTCTGCTGGTTGTCATCGGGTATGATGCCTATAAAATCCATATCAGACACTTCCATACGCAGTACAGATACAGTAAAATTTATAAAAAGCCGAATATTATGGCTTATTTATACGATAAAATTCATGGAATTCCTGAAATTAAAGCTGAGGTAAAAGGAAAAAGAGAGAAAAAGAGAACACTTGTATTTGAAGATTAAGCTTCGATTTTATGTTTAAATTAAAAAAAATTGAATATAAATGTTAAATAAGTGATATAAATATCAGTATTAATTTTGTGTAAACTAGCTGTGAAACAACCCTCCGCTTCCATATTCCGAAGCGGGGGTTGTTATTTTATAGAACTTAGTTTTGAGTAATTGGACTGCTCATTGCTAATTTTTCCAGTTTTTTTAATCTTTCTCATATTGTTATTGTAATGTAAATGGCGAAAGGGAAACTTTTAAAAAAGATACTTTTAAACACGAAAATATGTGTAAGCCAACGAGGGGAAAAGATAAATGCATTTGTGATTTGGTTAATAGTTATTACGAAAATAAAATTTGTTTGTGTTTTAATTTTTTGTTAACTCTATATATTTCGTTTAAATTTTAATATGTTAATCGTTGTTTTAATATAATTTTAATACGAAGCAGAAAATTTATAAAACGCTTGTACAGGTTTGTTTTTTTAATAAAACCATTATTTTTAAGCCAAGCTGTAAAATAATTAAAGCTAAATTCATCAGAACAGAATAATATATTTTATATTTTTATTTCCATTTTCATTTAACTATTTTTGTAAGTTGATTTACGTTTTTTATGTCAGATATTATTCAGCTTTTACCGGATCATGTGGCCAACCAAATTGCGGCGGGGGAGGTGGTGCAGCGTCCTGCGTCCATTGTGAAAGAACTTTTGGAAAATGCCATAGATGCTGATGCGGCTAAGATAGAATTGATCGTAAGAGACGCCGGAAAAAATCTGATCCAGGTGGTGGATGACGGAAAGGGAATGTCTGAAACTGATGCAAGAATGGCGTTTGAAAGACATGCCACATCCAAAATCAAAGGAACGGAAGATATTTTTAAAATTGCTACAAAAGGTTTTCGTGGTGAAGCACTGGCTTCCATTGCTGCTGTTTCCCAGGTTGAATTAAGAACAAAGCAGAAAGATGCAACCATAGGAACGAATATCTACATTGAAGGCGGAGTTTTTCAGTTTCAGGATCCTATTCAGACAGCAGACGGGTCTAATTTTTTGGTTAAAAACTTATTTTACAACGTTCCTGCAAGAAGAAAGTTCCTTAAGAATAATAATATCGAATTCAGACATGTTATAGATGAATTTCAGCGGGTTGCACTGGCCCATGAAAATCTTGAATTTTCTTTGTTTCATGATGATGAAGCTGTTTTCAGGCTGAGAAAAGGAAGCCAGATGCAGCGTATTGTGGATATTTTCGGAAGGAAGCTGCAGCCTCAGTTAATTCCTATTAAAGAAGATATTATCTGGTGTAAGCTTCACGGATTTGTTGCAAAACCGGAAGGTGCCAAGAAAACAAGAGGAGAGCAGTTTCTTTTTGTCAACGGAAGGTATTTTAAAAGTCCGTATTTCAATAAAGCGGTTCAGGAGGCATTTGAAGGCTTGCTTTTGCCGGGTTATATTCCTACGTTTTTCCTTTATCTGGAGCTGGATCCGGAGAAGATTGATGTTAATATCCATCCTCAAAAAACGGAAGTTAAATTTGAAGATGAACATTTGATTTTTGCCCTGCTTCGTTCCACTATTAAAAGGTCTCTGGGAATTTACAATGTTGCCCCAAGCCTTGATTTTGAAAGAGATCCGCAGCTGGACGAGATTATGCAGAAAACGTTCCCAAGCAAAAGCAATGGCGGAGGGAGCGGATTTGTAAAGATGCCGGAAATTATTGTAGATAAAGACTATAATCCATTTCTGGAGGAAAGAGGTGTAAAGCAGGCTGAAATACAGAATCTTGCAGAAATGTATCATCAGAATATCGCAGCAGAACCTTCGAAGATCAATTTATTTGAAGACGAAGACTTTGACGAAGACCTGATGAGGCTTCCAAATGGCTACTGGCTTTTCAATAAAGGCGACAGAACCCTGATGCTGGATCTTGGAAGAATGCACAGGCTGGTGGTTTCTGAAAATACAAAATCGGTGAAAAAAGGAACTACAAACAGTCATTCACTGCTGTTCTCTTTGGAATACCACATGAATGAGATTGAAAAGAATAAATACAAATCCATAAAAAAATACCTTCCGGAATTAGGCTTTGAAATGAGTATAGCCCATGAAAGTGTACTGAGAATTGACGCCGTTCCCGAAGGATTGAAAGAAACACAGGTCATGAAATTCCTGGAAAATCTTTTTGAAATTCTGGAATACAAAACGGAAGAAGAATTCCTGCAATACTATCAGAATCAGTGGAGTAAAATGCAGTCTAAATCCAGGTTTGATTTTATCTATAAAAAAGATGCGGAACAGCTGATCAAGGATTTCACGGCATTAGGCTTCCCGGAATTTTTACCGAACGGAAAAAGATGCTTCTTTGAGGTTCCTTTTAATGATTTTAAAAATAAGTTTTAGAGATGTTTAATAATATACCGCCAATTACTAGAAATATTATCATTATAAATGTTATCGTTTTTTTGATAGCTAATTTTGCATTTCCTCAGTTATATAATTCGCTTTCAGGATTTTATCCTTTCTCGCCTAATTTTAAATCATGGCAGATTATTACGCACATGTTTATGCACGGCGGATTTATGCATATTTTATTTAATATGTTGACTTTGTGGAGTTTCGGGCCTATTTTGGAGCAGTCATTGGGTGAAAAGAGATATTTGATCCTTTATTTCGCCAGTGGTTTGGGAGCTTTTTTCTTATTTAATCTTTGGAATTTTATTGAAGTTCAGCAAATTATTTCCGGCCTGGAAAGTTTGGGATTAAATGCTTCTGAAATCTATCCTAAAGCAGCGATCGGGTACTCCGGAAACCTGAACATTAGTGCAACTACACCGGAAGGGCAAGAATTGTCACAAAAGCTTTATGCTGTATTAAGAACACCAATGGTAGGAGCATCTGGTGCTATTTTCGGGGTTGTAGCAGCATTTGCAACATTATATCCTGATGCAAAAATTGCCATGATGTTTATTCCTATCCCAATGAAGGTAAAATATTTGATGCCAGTTGTTATTTTAGTTTCAATCTGGCTGGGTGTATCCGGAAATGCGGGAGGAATTGCCCATTTAGCACACGTTGGAGGGGCTTTAGTTGGCTGGCTTTTAGCCAGAAGCTGGAGAAAGCATATTTACAGATTTAATTAATTTCCGTGAAAGTCGTTCGTCTCATACTTTTGATCCTGCATTTATGGATTTTCCTGCTTTTATGCGGGATGCTGATGAATGCTTATGTTCCGCCAAAGATTTTCCCTTGGTTTAATTTACTTTCTTTGGGGTTTCCCGTTTTAATAATTGCTTATATTTTACTGACTTTTTTCTGGATTTTCAACTGGAAAAAAAGAGCTTTTATTTTTTTAGCATTGGGATTATTGTTCTTCAATTCTACCATTAGATGGGTAAATTATTCAATGAAAAAGGAGGAGGCTTCGGACTTGAAAATTGTTTCCTTTAATGCTAAAAATGGGGGTTTTGGAGTAAAAAATATAGAATCTTATGTTAATGGACAGAATGCAGATGTTGTTTTGCTGCAAGAATATGGAGGAAATAAGGAATATCATTTTGAAGGATTGGAAGAAGGCCCGAAAGGTCCGATAATTTCCATTTTTACAAAATATAAGATCATTGATCAGAAACAGCTGATTAACAGTGATTATTTTTACAACAATGCTTACGCAACACAAACAGATATTGAAATAAAAGGCAAAATTTACCGGTTTATCAATTTGTATCTTCAGCCTTTTAAGTTTGAAAAAAGCATGGTAAAGCTGGAAGGCAGCAGCGAAGAAGATGAACGGAAAATCAAAAATATTGTTAAAAGACTGATTCCTACTTTCAAGATGCATCAGGAGCAAATAGTATCGGTAAGAAACAGCATAGAAAATTCACCTTACCCTGTTATTCTCGCCGGAGATTTTAACTCGGTTCCCAATTCTTATGAATATTATCATTTGGTGGAAGATCTTCAGGATGCCTTTGTAGTAGCTGGAAAAGGCAGTGCAACAAGCTTTCACGATTACAAATTCCCGATAAGAATTGATTATATTTTTACTTCAAAAACAATACAGCCGGTGAGCTATAAAGTAGACCGTTCTGTGAAACTTTCTGATCATTATCCCGTTGTCGCGGTTTTTAAATTATAAATTTAAATCATAAAAAAAGTTAACATTTTTCTTGTTGGCTGGATTTTTGATGAAAATATAGGTGTTTTTATACCGTTTTCATGAAGTCTCGTCAGATATTGTTATTTATCCATATTACTGTAGCTGTTTTACTCCTGTGTACCTTAGGAAACGCATGGATTCCGCCTAATATTGCGGGTAAACTTAACTTACTTTCACTGGGTTTTCCTTATTTAATATCAGTTTATATCCTTTTAACGCTGGTTTGGATTGCAAAAAGACAAAAGATTGCCATTGCTTTTGCGTTAGGAATTTTGTTGTTTTATAACCCGATCAGAAGGTGGGTCAATTTCTCACCCAAAACTGAAAATTTAAAATCAGTAAGAGATATTAAAGTCATCACATTTAACGTAAAATATGGCGATTTCGGGTGGGGAAAAGTAAAAAAATATATCCGTGATCAGGATGCAGATATTATTCTTGTTCAGGAAAAAGATACCAACCGTGCCCTGACCCATGATATGGTAAAATACCCTTCCGTAATCTTAAAAACAAAGCATAAAATAGTGAGGCAGGAAGAGCTTATCACAGATAAATCCAGAGGAAATTCTTTCTACGCTGATGTAGACATCAATGGAAAAATCGTTAGAATTATCAACGTTTATCTGGAACCTTTCAGGCTTCACAAATCAATGCTTAAATATGACGGGCTGAGCAAGCAGGGCGGCAAAATCAATACGCTGCTTGCGCACATGATTCCCACATTCAAAGCACATGAAGATCAAATAAAAAAAATAAGAAAAGCCGTAGATCTTTCACCATATCCGGTGATTCTGGCAGGTGATTTTAATTCTGTTCCGAATTCTTATGAATATTATAATCTTGGAAAAGATCTTCAGGATGCATTTCTTACGACAGGAAACGGGAGCTCTTCAAGCTTTCATGACTATAAGGTTCCTTTAAGGATAGATTATATTTTTAGTTCAAAATCTATCATTCCGCTAAGCTATAAAGTAGATCAGTCTGTACAATTATCAGATCACTATCCTGTAATTGCAGAATTTCTGCTAAATTAGTTCCATGAAAAATTTATTTTTTACGGCTTTTATTATATCAGTTTTTATACTTTCCTGCTCCAAAAAGGAGCCTGCTGATTTTTATCCTTCAGACAGTGCAAAAGCCAGTTATGATACTGCAGCGGTAGATTCATTTTCCGCAGGAGCAACTTCTATAGATGTTGTCCGCCAGATCAGGATGTCTTCCCAGAAATATCAGGATTCTGTAAAAGAGGCTTTAAGGCTGCAGGAAGAAGAAAAGAAACTGAAGGAAGAGCTTGAAAAAGAAAACAAAAAGAAGGCTGAGGAAGAGAAAAAAGGAAAAGAGGATAATAAAAAGCAGACTCCTGAGCCGCCGGCTCCTGTTGCAGATTAATCAAAAATACTATTTAAAGCTTAATTACGTTTTTAAAAAAATAATAGATCAACAAGTATGAAAAAAAACATTTTATCAGCATTCATGATCGCGACTTTGGTTGTATCATGCACAAAATCAACTACAAAAACCGAAAAGGTTGAGAATCCTGACGGTTCTGTTACCACCACTACCACCACTGTTTCCGAAAACGGACTGGCGGTTGTAGATACTTCAAAAATTAATCAGGCAAAAGAAAATGCCCAGACAAAAATTGACGAAGCAGGAAACAAAATAGATATTGCAGCTCAAAAAGCGAAAGATCAGATCGATGAAACAGCCGACAAAACAAAAACAGATCTTCATAAAGCAGGGCAGGACATTAAAACCGAAGCCAATAAAGTAGGTAAAGATATCAAGCAGGGTGCTCAGGATGTAGGGCAGGATGCAAAAGAAGCCGCCAAAAAAGGAGCTTCTAAAGTGGAAGAAGCCGCTAAAAAATTAAAGGAAGATTTAAGCAAATAAAAAGAAAACCGCAGTTATTCTGCGGTTTATTTATTTAGTTCTAATAAAGGATCAATATATTCTCTGTCGTTGCTCAATCTTGGGACTTTATTTTGCCCGCCAAGCTTACCTTTGGATTCCAGCCACTGATAAAAGAGCTTTTCCTTTGCAATATGTACAATTGGCTTTTTCAGTGTAATATTATTGTAGCGTTTTGCTTCATAATCTGAATTTACAGCCTTCAAATGCTGGTCAAATGCATTCACAAAACGATCCAGATCATCTGGTTTTCTGCTGAATTCAAAAATCCACTCATGGGCACCGCTTTCATTCTGCTTCATGAAAACGGGGGCTCCGGTGAAATCCGTCACGCAGGCCCCGGTTTCTTCACAAGCTTTTGAAAGGGCAGATTCTACATTAGTAATCATCAGCTCTTCTCCAAAAGCATTGATATAATGTTTCGTTCTCCCCGTAATTTTTATTCTGAAAGGATTAACGGATGTAAAAATAACCGTATCTCCAATTAAATATCTCCATAGACCGCCATTGGTAGTTATAACCATTGCGTAATTCTTTCCGATCTCAACATCCTCAAGGCTTACCACCTTCGGATTGGAAAAATGGAACTGATCCATCGGAATAAATTCATAAAAGATTCCATAATCCAGCATCAGCAGCATTTCATCACTGTCTGACCTGTCCTGGATTCCAAAAAAGCCTTCTGAAGCGTTATAAATTTCGTAATAATTGATGTTTTTACCAATGATACTTTTATACTGCTCCCTGTATGGTTTAAAACTAATACCACCATGAAAGAACACTTCCAGGTTGGGCCACAATTCTGATATATTTTTAACATCAGTTTCCTTTAAAACCCTCTGTAAAAGAACCATCATCCAACTTGGAACGCCTAAAATACTTCCTACATCTTCATTCTTTACTTCGGATGTAATGGCTTTCAGCTTGCTTTCCCATTCGCCCATTAAAGAGACTTTTTTGCTTGGAGTAGTGGTAATTTCCACCCAAAAAGGAAGATTATCAATTAAAATAGCGGATAAATCTCCAAATTTCGTGTTAAAATCAGCATAAAGTTCGGAGCTGCCCCCCAAACGCAGGTTTTTATTAGTAAAAAGCTGATTGTCCGGATGGTTATTGGCATAGATAGAAACCATATCCTTCCCTGCTTTCATGTGGCAATATTCCAGGCTTTCCGTAGAAATGGGAATAAATTTGCTCTTGGCATTGGTGGTTCCCGATGATTTCGCAAAATGCTTGATATAGCCCGGCCAGCTTACATCTTTGTGCCCCTGTCTCGCTCTTTCGATATAAGGCTCCATTTCTTCATAGGTAACTACCGGAACTTTGTTCTTAAAGTCCTGATAACTTGAAATGGAATTAAAACCATATTTCTTGCCGTATTCCGTGTCTTCGGCGTGAAACAGCTGGGAAAATAATATACCTTTCTGTGTTTCAATAGGATGATCCATAAAATTCTGAATCTGGTCTATCCTTTGGCGGATAAACCAATTGACCACAGTATTGAAAAGTGCCTTCGTTGCCATTACAACAAATATAATAATAATTGGATTTTCAGAGAATTTTTTGTTGTGTTAAATAAAAATTAAAACTCTTTATCACTTTTTTCTTAAAATCTGAATTAATTTGTTTTTGGAATATTTAAATAGGCTTGCCATCCGGTACAAATCTAATAGGCTGAGTATAAAAGCAAGCTTTTTTCAAAAGTTAAAGGAAATGTCTGCAACCCTAGCCCGGATTGAAGCATTTGTTTGAGCTCATTCTTGGTTTCGGCGGCGAAGCCGCCGAAACCAAGAATGAGCGAGTGCGAAAAGCCGGAAATAGCTCCAAAATAATAATAAATGCAATGGTGATCAAAAACAAAAAAAACCGCTACAAAATGTAACGGTTTTCTATTTAAAATTGATTGTTTCTTAGCAATACTCATCGTAAGCAGCCTGAAGGTTTGCAGCGATTGCCCCTGCAGGGTTTCCTTCAATGTGGTGTCTTTCCAGTATATGTACCAGTTCTCCATCCTTGAAAAGAGCCACACAAGGTGAGCTGGGAGGGAATGGAGCTAAATGCTTTCTTGCCTCTACTACGGCTTCAGTATCAAAACCTGCGAAAACAGTTGTAAGATGATCAGGTTTTTTATCTCCTGTCAAAGAATATACAACACCCGGTCTTGCCGCTCCAGCCGCACATCCGCACACGGAATTGATTACCAATAGAGTAGTTCCTGATTGTTTTAATGCTTCTTCTACCTGACTTGGAGTTGTCAGATCTTCGAAACCTTTATCTGTAAGTTCAGCCTTCATAGGCATTACTAAATCTTGTGGATACATATTTTTGTTTTTAAGTCTGTTGCAAAGTTAAACAATTCTTTACTTTTCTTCAATATATAAAAACTATCAGTGCTTTTTGAAATTGATAAAGATCGTATGTCGATTATTTAAAAATATTTTGATTTTAACAAATTAAATTAATCAATATTTGATAATTTTTATTAAATTTGAAATGATTCTGAAAAACAATGACCATGAAAAAACATTTACACACTTCCCTCAATGTTAATAATCAGTTTAATTTATTGAATAAATAATTTTAAATTGAGCACATTATCAGGAAAATAAATGAAGCCCGAAACGTTACGTCTCGGGCTTCTTTAATCAAATCGATATGCAAAGGTTGAATATCCTTGTAAAATAGTTGACGGTGATTGGTTCCCGGTTGCTAGTTGTTGATGTGGCTATTAACTGGAAATTATCAACAAGCAACTAAGAAAGTAGCTTTTTAGCCATCTCGGAGATACTTTTTCCGTCAGATTTCCCGGCTAATGTTTTTGATGCTACTCCCATTACTTTCCCTAAATCTTTCATGGATTCGGCGCCGGTTTCAGCGATAATGTTTTTCATTTCTGCTTCCAGCTCTTCTGCGGAAAGCTGTTTTGGTAAGAATTGCTCTATGATTTTCATCTGCGCCTCTTCCACTTCCGCAAGGTCATTTCTTCCCTGCGCAGTAAACTGATCATAAGAATCCTTACGTTGTTTTACCATTCTCTGAAGAATAGCAATTTCCTGCTCTGCTGATACTTCTGCACCAATAGCTTCTGTTTTCAGCAGTAATATCTGAGATTTTACAGCCCGAAGAGAGTCCAAAGCAACTTTGTCTTTAGCTCTCATCGCTGTTTTTATGGCTTCGTTTATTGTATTTTCTAAACTCATAATTTTAATTTGTATTAACGTAAAACGTATTAATGTATTAAAGATTAACTATGTAAGTAAGCAATGAAAATCATTAATACATTTATTTTAGTCTACATCCTTATTCAAAAATCTGTTTTCTCTGATCTGCATGTTTCCGTCGTTATCAGACAGATAAGTATTGATATTCTGGTCTGAAGCATTAGATCCGTCCAGAGAAATGTTTTTTCTCTTGAATGCAGGCACAGATTCGAACTCACTTGAGCTGTCAAAGTTTTGGTAACGGGAGTTGAATTCTTTTAACTTATTTCTGCGTTCCATTACTCTGTCCTGATCCACGGTCTTATTCACGAACGTAAATTCTGATTCAGCTGTTTTCGGAGCTTCCGTTTTTTCTTCAACAGACGGCTTAGGTTCTACTATAGGCTCTTCTTTTAAATGCTGAAAGAAGTGCTCTACTTTCTGTAGAGGTTCTTCCGTAAGCTGGTTCACCCCATTAGAGGTTGTAAACTCTGCTTTTGGCTGTCCGAAATCAGTTTTTGGCTCGCTTTTAACGGGCTCATTTACAAAAAAGCTGAATTCTACAGGTTTTTCTTCCGAAAAAGAACTTTTAACAGCATTGGACTGTGGTTCCTCTTTTTTAGTCTCAAAATCAAATTTAAAAGATTCAATTTCCAGATCATTCGGGTCCTCTGCTTCGTCTAAAGAAAACAAGTTGAAAGATTCTTCCTGCTCTTCGTTTCTCCAGCTCTGAGCCGGATTGTCCAGCGTATCCTCCTCTTTATCAAAGAATTTTATTTCTGTTTTTATTTCCTCCTCCTCAATAATCATTTTTTTTTCAACAGCTGAAGAACTGAACTGTGGAGCATCATTGTCTTCATCATCCAGCCTGAAAAGGTTTTTCCCTCCAAAATCATGATTATTATCGGAAGTTATTTCTCTTTCTTCTCTTGTTTTAAAGGGTGATTCCTTTGGGCTGTCGAAACTGTCATTTAAGCTTATTTTGATCTTTTCAGTAGGTCCCGAAAATTTTTTATTGTCATTGGAAAATCCGGTTGCAATTACAAGAACGCTCACAGAGTCGCCCAATTCTTCATCAGCTCCAACCCCGAAAATGATATCCGCAGTATTTCCCGCTTCTTTTTGGATATGATCCATAATGATACCGATTTCGTCCATCGTAACCTCTTCTACACCGCTTCTGATCAATAACAGTACATTTTTAGCGCCTGTAATCTTATTATCATTCAATAATGGGGAATCAAGGGCTTTCCTTACCGCTTCTTCGGCTTTGTTTTCACCTGAAGCCACGCCAGTAGACATCAATGCCGTTCCGGAATTCTGAAGTACAGATTTAGCATCTCTAAAGTCAATGTTTACATCAAAGTAACCTGTAATAACTTCCGCCATACCTTTTGCAGCGTTGGTCAAAACTTCATCGGCCTTAGAGAACCCCTGCTTGAACCCAAGGTTCCCGAATTGCTGTCTTAATTTATCATTATTGATGACAATTAATGAGTCAACATTATTTCTTAGCTTGTCAAGTCCATTTTCTGCCTGCTCAAGTCTTCTTTTACCTTCAAAGCTGAAAGGAACTGTTACGATACCTACCGTAAGAATACCCATGTCTTTGGCTACTTTAGCAATTACCGGAGCGGCACCTGTTCCCGTACCACCGCCCATTCCGGCAGTGATGAAAACCATTTTGGTATTTTGCCCCATCGCTGCTTTAATGTCTTCAATGCTTTCGATAGCGGATTTTTCTCCTACTTCCGGGTCTGCACCTGCGCCCAGCCCTTCCGTGATGGATGTACCTAGCTGTACCTTGTTGGCAACAGGGTTATTATCTAAAGTTTGAGCATCTGTGTTACAAATCACGAAGTCTACCCCGTGAATCCCTTTTTCGTACATGTGCTTCAGGGCATTGTTTCCGCCGCCTCCTACACCGATTACTTTGATGATCGATGAATTTCCTTTTGGCAAATCAAATGAAAATCCTTGTGTACCTATATTTTCCATAATTAGTTCTTTTAATAATTCATAATTGATAAGCGTGATTAATGATTTTATTTCATGTAATAGATTTAATAATCATCAACTATCACTGATCTTTTATCATTTATATTTTATTCTACTTCTTCAAAGAATTTTTTTACTTTTTCCATCAGCGACTGCCCGAAAGTGAGTTTTGCCGCTCTTTTTTGTTGCTGTTCGCTTGCTGTTTCCTGATGCTGAACGGTCTCTGCCTGCTGAACATTCTCAACCGGGGCTGCTGCCGTTTCAGCTTTTGGCTGGGACTGGGCTTGTTCCTGAACAGGTTCTTCTATTTCAACATTCTGTTTTTTGTCCCTGATTTTTAAACTTTCCATTAATAATCCAATAGAAGTCGCAAATTCCGGACCTTTAAGATATTGATTTTTATCGTTCGCAATATATTCATTTGCAAAGCCAATCCTGCTGTCGAAACCTGTTGTATAATTAGCAAGCTGTCTAAGGTGCTTCAGATTTGATCCACCCCCCGTTAAAACAATTCCTGCAATCAGTTTTTTCTTTTGCTCGAAGGCTCCGTAAGCTTTTAATTCGGTATTTACCATTTCAAGAATTTCTTCTACTCTGGCGTTGATAATCTGTGCCAGGGTTTTTAATGAAATTTCTTTATCCGGTCTGCCGTGAAGCCCCGGAATGGTAACATACGTGCTGTCTTTCTCCAATTCAGGAACTGCAGAACCGAACTTAACCTTTAATTGCTCGGCATGCTTTTCAATAATTGAACAGCCTTCTTTAATATCTTCGGTAATAATTCCGCCTCCATAAGGAATTACACAGGTATGACGGATAATATTGTCTTTGAAAATAGCAATATCCGTGGTTCCCCCACCGATGTCTACAATAGCTACACCGGCTTCTTTTTCTTCTTTCGTAAGAACAGCTTCTGAAGATGCTAATGGCTCTAAAGTAAGCGCTTCCATTTCCAAACCTGCTTCACGAACACATCTTGCAATGTTTCGGATGCTGCCCATCTGGCCTACAACCACGTGGAAGTTAGCTTCTAAACGTTTTCCGTGCATTCCTACAGGCTCCTGAATTTCACCTTCGGAATCCACTTTATATTCTTGTGGAAGTACATGGATAATTTCTTCACCGGGAAGCATGACCAGCTTCTTGACCTGATCTTTCAATGCTTCAATGTCATCATCTGTAATGAATTTATCCGGATGTTCACGCATAATATAATCGGAGTGCTGCAGGGAACGGATGTGTTTCCCGGCAATCCCCACCGTTACTTTACGGATAGGAACTCCAGCGCTGGACTGTGCTTCTGACACGGCAGCTTTGATTGAATTAATGGTTTGCGATATATTATTCACAATACCTTTGTGAACACCAAGACTCTTAGCCTTCCCAACACCGAGAACTTCTATTTTCCCGTGTGCATTCCTCCTTCCGACAATCGCGACAATCTTCGTTGTCCCGATGTCCAGACCTACTGAATACTCTTGATTTTCCATTTGATTATATCGATTTGATTTTTTATTCTATTTTAACTTTTGCTTTTGTCTTCGGTTTTGATGCCGTAGGTTTCTTCTCTGTTTTTTTAGTTTCCTTTCTGGCTGTTGCCTTTGGTTTGCTTTCCTTCGGTTTTACTGAAGTTGAGACTGGTTTTTTAGTTTTAGTTTCTTTTTTCGCCTCGGCCGTTTTTGTTTTGACTGCGGCTGTTTTTTTGACAAATACCGGAGCTGGGACTTTCGCCAATTCTTTGTTTCCGGCCTTTAAAATGCTGTCATTTTCTTTAAAATACGGGTTTAAAGTGGTTACAATCTGGTTCTGATATTTTACAGAAACCATGCTGTATTTCTGTGGATCCTGAAACACAAGATATTTTTCCACAAAAGTTTTAAATCCTTTTACTTTAAAATCAATATTATCCAGATCTCCAAGCTCAACTTTATAATTTCCTTCGCTGGTCAGAAGATTATAGTCTCCATTGTCTTTAGAAATCCCGATAAAATATTTTTTGCTGAAATCATCTTTATCAATTTTCTCCACCAGCTCGGCCAGCTTTTCATATTCCTCTTTTTTCACATTTCCTGTCACCAGTATGCAGGGGTGTGAATATGTTTTTGAAATTGGAAATTCTACTCCTTTTTCATCTACATAAAAATCTCTTCCTTCCTTATTTAACCTGAAAACCGGAACTCTTTGCTTAATGTCTAAGTTGAGTTTTCCATTTAGGTTTAAATAAACATTCGCACTGTCAACTGCCGGAAGGTTATTAATTTTCTTTTCCAGTGCCGGGATATTAAGGTCTCCTACTTTACCTGAAGGATTCTCTTTTTTTACAATCTCACGGATATCTTTCTCATCAATGAAATACACCGGAGTTTTTTCATTCATTTTTACAGAAATTTTATTGTCCGTAATCTTCTGACCGCTGAATTTCTTCAAAGAGAAACTCAACAGAAATCCTAGAATGATTACTGTGATGGCAATTTTTAATATTCTGTATTTATTTTTCATTTTGTTTTTAAACTTTTTAACGCAATGCTCGCAAAAGCTTTATTTTCAATCAATAAATCTACTCTGAATGCTTTTTCAATTATCAATCCCTCATAATTTACGCTAATATCTTTTTGACTCTCAATACTTAGCCCGGTATTTCTCAATTCGTAAATCAGGCATTGCTCATAAACATTTTCATAAAGTCCTATCCCAAGTTTACGATGCACTTTCATTCCTGCATCAAAAACAACTATATTTGATATTTCATTTTCTGTCATATTGTGTTTTTAATTACTCTGAAATGATATTTTCAGCTATCATTTGCTGAGTGAAACGCCTTTGCGAACAGAAAAATATGCAGCATTTATAAATTTTCGTTGCGTTCGTTGCGTTAATTTATTTATAAGTCATTTTTCATCCACTCACAAATAGGATCATACAGCGTATCAATATTTCCTGCTCCTACTGTAAGAAGTATGTCAAAATCTTTTTCTTTTATTTTATTGAAAGCTTCATCTAATGTTGAGACTTCCTTTTTATCTAATACAACTTTGTCTAATAACCAGCTTGAAGTAATTCCTTCAAAATTTTCCTGAAGCTCTCTTGCAGGATAGATATCTAGTAAAATCAATTCATCGGCCTGGCTAAGGCTTTCGGCAAATCCGTCTGCAAAATCTCTTGTTCTGCTGAAAAGATGAGGCTGGAATGCCACCAATAGTTTTTTTTCAGGGTAAAATGTTCGAATCGAGCTCATCACCGCATTAATTTCTGTGGGATGGTGAGCATAATCATCGATGTAAATTTTACCGTTTTCGTATCTGTGTTTGGTATATCTTCTTTTAATACCTTTAAAGTTGGCAATCGCTTTTTTCAGAGTTTCGAAACTCACTCCAAGATTGCTTAAAATTGCCAGTGCAACCGTAGCATTTTCCACATTGTGAATTCCCGGAATTTCCCAGATAAAATCTGTTATTGTTTCAGTTGGAGTATGAAAATCAAAGTAGATTTTATCATTTTCCATTCGAAGGTTATCTGAGTAATAATCAGCCACTTCGTTTACTGCATACGTAAGATGAGGTCTTCCGATTTCAATTCCTTTTCTTACAAAAAGCTGTTTATCTTCCGGAACTAATGCTGCAAATTGTCTGAAACCTTCTTCAATGGTATTTTTATCCCCATAAATATCCAAATGATCTGCATCTGTAGAAGTGATAACCGCCCAATCCGGAGACAGGTTCAGGAAACTTCTGTCATACTCATCTGCTTCCACAACAGAATATTGCGAGCCGTTGTAAAGGAAATTCGATTTGAAATTCTCAGAGATTCCTCCTAAGAAACATGAGAATGGCAAATCTGCTTCTTTACACAAATGAGCAACTAATGTAGAGGTTGTTGTCTTTCCGTGAGTTCCCGCAACTGCAATACAGTCTGTATTTTCAGTGATTAAACCTAAAACTTTTGCACGTTTTAATACTTCAAACTGATTTTCATTAAAATAATCTAAAATCCCCAGTTTTTTAATCGCCGGAGTATAGATTACCAAAGTCTCTTCCTTTTGAAGCGAAGTAATTCTTCCGTCAATAACGTCTTCAAAAACAATATCAATTCCTTCGTTCATTAAAGCCGTTGTCAACTTTGTGTTGGTTTTATCATAGCCCAAAACTTTCTTGCCCGAAGCATGGAAATAACGCGCCAAAGCACTCATTCCGATACCTCCGATTCCAACGAAGTAAAAATTTTGATATGTTTCTAAATTGTTCATTTATATTTAAAATTAAAAGATTAAGTAATTAAGGTATTTAGAGATTTGAAAATATCTTAATCTCTAAATTTTTTAATCCTACTTTATTATTTTAAAAATCTCATCCACAATCTCTTTTGCCGCATTTGGCTTGGCAAAATATTTAAGATTTTCAGACATTTCTTTTCTCACACTTTCATTTTCGCAGATTTCTGAAAGTGTATTCCAGAATTTTTCCTGCATTTCAGAGTCTTTTACCATTCTGGCTGCGTTTTTTTCCACCAGATTCATGGCGTTTTTTGTTTGATGATCTTCCGCCGCAAAAGGGAAAGGCACCAGTAAAACGGGTTTCTGCGCTACCGCCAGCTCTGAAATGGCAATGGCTCCCGCCCTTGAAACAATGACATCGGCCGCAGAATAAGCTGTTTCCATGTCTTTGATGAATTCTTTTATTTGAATGGATGATGGAAGTTGGGTGTCGGAAGTTTTTTTAGCTTCGCTATTTTGGCTTCCAACAATTTCTTCATAATCCAGTTTTCCGGTTTGCCAGATCAATTGATAGCCTTTTTCTTTTAGCTTATCTATATTTTCTTTCCAGCCGTTATTCAATGTTCTTGAGCCTAAAGATCCACCAACAGATAAAATTGTCAGTTTATCTTTATCCAGACCCATTTTTTCTTTTGCCTGAGCTGTTTCCTGCATTCCTGAAACGATACTTGAACGAATCGGGTTACCCAGAAACTTTATTTTTTCAGCCGGAAAACCTTCCACTTTCGGATAGGCTGTGAATACGGCTTTTGCTTTTTTACTTAAAATTTTATTCGTTACCCCTGCATGTGCATTCTGCTCTTGAATAAAAATAGGAATTCCCAGCTTGCTGGCTTCGTACAAGGCCGGCCCGCTTGCAAAACCACCTGTTCCAACCGCAAAATCCGGAGCGAAATTTTTAATGATCTTTTTAGATTTAGATAAACTTTTTAAGATTTTAAAAGGCAAACCTAAATTTGACAACATATTTCCTCGGTCGATTCCGGCAATGTCGATCCCTTCAATCTTATAGCCGGCCTGCGGAACTTTTTCCATTTCCATTTTGCCGTTGGCCCCAATGAACAAAAACTCTGCATCAGGAAATCTTTTTTTGATTTCGTCTGCAATAGCAATGGCCGGGAAGATATGACCTCCTGTACCGCCGCCTGATAATAATATTTTTAGTTTTTTGCTCATTTTATTAAATATTATGCTGTCGGTAAATTCTCAAGTAAGTCAATAAAATCGACATATACCCAAGCCTCAATTTTATCTTCAATTAGTTTTATTGAGATTTCTCCAACATTATAAACAGAATCATTAAGCTCAATAATTTCTGTAGATTCTAAATTATAAGATTTCAAAAAATTGATCATCTGTTCGTCGATATCAAATATCGACAAGTCTTCTAAACTTTTGTTGTTAATGAATCTTATTAATTTTATTTCCATTTTGTTATGGTTTTAAGCGATATCGTTAATTTCGGCTACGCTTTGTTTTTTTCCCATTCCTTCTTCATCGTAAATCTGAATTCTTGAGCTTATATTTAAAATAATCCCCAACTGCAAATATGTTACCAGCATTGATGTTCCGCCATAGCTTATCAATGGCAGCGGCTGTCCGGTTACCGGAATCAGATTTACTGCAACGGCAATATTTACAGAGAGTTGTATAAAAATCATCACACCGAGACTGAGAACGAGCAGGGAGCCGAAAAAAGCAGGCATCTTACTGGCTATCATTACAATCCGAATAATCATTATTAAATATAAACTTATCAGGAAAGCGGCGCCTATTACGCCATATTCTTCAACTATTACGGCAAAAATAAAGTCGGATGCAGATTGTGGCAGCATTTGTTTCAATGCACTTTTTCCAGGTCCCATTCCGGTAATTCCACCATGAACAATGGCTGCTTTTGCCTGCATTACCTGATAATTTTTGGCTTTTACACTTTCATCATCTACATCGGCTGTTTTTGCTTTGCTTGACGTAAATGTTTCAATACGGCTCATCCATGTATGAACACGGTTTCCGCCAATTAAATTGGTATTTAAAGCGATCAGTAAGAACATAACAATCGCAATAAATGAAGCAGAAATGAATCCCGCAATATACTTCCAGTGTAACTGCCCGATAACCAAAACAATAACTGAAACCATCAGGATCATTAAAGCCGTAGAACCATTATCCTTCGCCACCAATACAAAAACAAGTAAAATAGGCCCGAAAATGTACATAATGTTCTCAATCGGAAGCCTTTCCCGTGTTATTTTCTTGGTTAAATAACGACACAGGTAAATAACCAGCATTAAAAAAGCAAAGGAGGAAGGCTGAAAAGAGATTGGTGTACCCGGAATTTTCAACCATCTGGAAGCACTCGCACCATCTATTGTCTGGCCGGTAAACATGGTGATAACCAGTAAAATAACCATTAAGCCAAGCAAAATGCTGCTGAGCTTTCCGATATATTCATATTTTACGGTTCCCACTATTCTCATAATTGCCAGACCCAGCAGTACAAAGAACATATGCTTCATTACGTGACCCGTTGTGGTCCCGTTATTAACAATATATTCCAGGTTTGAACTTGCAGAATATACAGGGAAAATAGAGAAAATGGAGATCACAAGAATGACCATCCAAAGTACTTTATCGCCCTTCAGAAATTCAAATCTGCTGTCTGTGTCTTGTTCGTTCATACTTTTGTATTCATGTATTGATGTACAATGTATTCATGATAAAAAGGTCATTAATACGTTAATACATTACTACTTTTTACAATTATTTTAATACCTGCTCCTTAAACTGTTTTCCCCTGTCTTCATAGCTTTTGAATAAATCAAAGCTTGCACAGCATGGCGACAATAAAACCGTATCACCATTCTTTGCGAGTGATTTTGAAATCTTCACTGCATCTTCCATGCTTGAGGTATCATAAATAAACTCCTTTTTATCTTTAAAGAAATCAATAATCTTATGGTTATCAATTCCTAAGCAGACAATTGCTTTTACTTTCTTTTTAACTAAATCCTCAATCTCAGTGTAGTCATTTCCTTTATCCAGGCCGCCTACAATCCAGACTGTTGGTGTTTTCATGCTTTCCAGAGCGTAATACGTTGCGTTTACGTTGGTAGCTTTACTGTCATTGATGTATTTTACGCCGTCAATTTCTGTTACAAACTCCAGTCGGTGCTCCACCGCCTGGAAAGTCATTAGTGAATTTCTAATGCTTTCATTGTTGATTTCCAATATTTTACCCGCAATTGATGCGGCAAGGCTATTGGCAACATTGTGGTTTCCTAAGAGCGATAATTCTTCAATTTTCATGGAAAAATCATCTTTTAATTTTACCTCAATTTTATCTTCATTAATAAAACCTCCTTCGGACAATTTTACTTTTGTTGAAAAAGGAATCATTTTCGCTTTGATTTCCAGCTTTTCAAGGATGTTTTTACTCATTTCATCATCTTTATTGTAGATAAAGAAATTGTCATTTTCCTGATTTTCAGCTATTCGGAATTTCGCCAGAGCATATTCTTCATAATTGTAATTATACTGATCCAGATGATCCTGAGACAAATTCAACAATAAAGAAATATAGGGTCTAAAGTTTTGAATATCATCTAACTGGAAAGAGCTAACCTCTAATACATAATATTCATAGTTTTCATCAGCAACCTGCTTTGCAAAGCTGTAACCGATGTTTCCTCCCAGACCTACATTTAATCCGTCATTTTTTAAAATATAATAGATTAATGAAGTTGTAGTTGTTTTCCCGTTGCTTCCTGTGATTGCGATAATCTTTGCATTCGTAAATTCTGAAGCAAATTCTATTTCAGAAGAAAGCCTGATTCCTTTCTCATGAATTTTATTAATAATATCTGCTTTCTTCGGGATTCCCGGACTTTTCACAATCCATTCTGCATTGAGGATTCTTTCTTCATCGTGGTTTCCTTCTTCAAAATCTATTTCATTATCTGTAAGAAACTGCTTATAGTTATCCTTAATGGCTCCTTTGTCTGAAAGAAAAACTTCCAAACCTTGTTTTTTAGCCAAATAAGCAGCTCCGCAACCACTTTCACCACCTCCTAAAACAACTATTTTCATATTAATAAAAATTAAAAGATTTAGAGATTAAGAAATTCAGTAGAGATCGTAATTTATTAATCTCTAAATTTCTGAATTTTTAATCCTATTTTTTATCTCATTTTTAATGTAATAAGACATATAATTGCCAACATAACCCCTATGATTATCATTCTGTTGACGATTTTGCTTTCATGAAAACCGCCCTTCTGATAATGATGGTGTAATGGTGACATTCTGAATAATCTATTGTTTTGAGCATATTCCAGCCCGAATTTTCTTTTTCTATATTTAAATACAATTACCTGCAGCACTACAGACAGGTTTTCTATTAAAAATATTCCGCATAAAACGGGGATCAGCAATTCTTTTCTTAAAATAATCGCCAACACAGCAATTACACCACCCAGCATTAAACTCCCTGTATCTCCCATGAAAACCTGTGCCGGATAGGTATTATACCAGAAAAATCCGATCACTGCACCCACCATTGCGACCACAAATATGGTGGTTTCACCCATGTTTGGAAGGAACATAATGTTCAGATAATCAGCGAAAATGATATTTCCGGACAAGTAGGCAAACAAGCCAAGCGTCAATAAGATGACTGTGCTTGTCCCTGCCGCAAGCCCGTCAATCCCGTCTGTGATATTCGCTCCGTTTGAAACAGCCGTTACAATGAAAATTACAATCGGGATAAAAACAATCCAAGCCCATTCATGTGCATCTTTATCGTTCATCCAGAAAAGGATTCCACTGTAGTCAAACTCGTTATTTTTAGCAAAAGGGACAGTAGAAACGGTAATTTTTTCTGTAGGCATAAAATTCTGCTCAACATTATTTCTGTTCACCACTTTTGCATCTGCATATTTTCTTTTAACGGTAATGTCAGGGTGAAAATACATTGTAACTCCGACAATTAACCCTAAACCGACCTGTCCTACAATCTTGAATTTACCACTTAATCCGTCTTTATTTTTTTTGATTTTCTTTAAATAATCATCCAGAAAACCGATGGCTCCCATCCAGATAACCGAAACAATGAGAAGCACAATATACACATTGGTAATTCTCGTAAACAGGAGCACAGGAATCAGAGTAGCAATGATGATGATAAGACCTCCCATGGTAGGAGTTCCTTCTTTTTGCTTTTGCCCGTCTAACCCCAGATCACGGACTAGTTCTCCCATTTGTTTGGCTCTCAGATAGTTGATAATTCTTTTTCCAAAAATAAGAGCAATCGTTAATGAGAAAAGCACCGCGATCCCAGCTCGGAAAGAGATGTACTTCAACATTCCCAATCCGGGTATGTGGATTCCGTGGCTTGTTAAATATTCGTATAGATAGTATAACATTTCCTATTTAATTTAAAGATTAAGAAATTAAGCTATTTAGAAATTCGTAATGTCTTAATCTCTGAATTTCTAAATTTTTAATTTATTTTTACTTACTCATTAATTTCCAAAGCTCATTGATCGTTTCTTTGTCGTCAAAATGATGTTTCACACCATTAATCTCCTGATAGGTTTCGTGTCCTTTGCCGGCTACGAGAACAATATCCTTAGGTTCTGCAAACTTTATCGCCATTTTTATGGCTTCTTTTCTATCCGGAATTGAAGTGTATTTGCTGAAGTTCTGAGGTTCAACGCCTGCTTCAATTTCTTTTATAATCGCTGCCGGATCTTCCGTTCTTGGGTTGTCCGAAGTTATAATTGCCAGTGTAGACTTTTTCGTGGCAATATTTCCCATTTCAGGTCTTTTTGAGTGATCTCTGTCACCTCCGCATCCGAAAACTGTGATTAATCTTTCGTTTTTTGTTCTGATGTCATTGATGCTGTCCAAGATGTTTTCCAAAGCATCAGGAGTATGCGCATAATCTACGATGAAGAAAATTCCGCCATCGGATTTGAAGGTCTCAAACCTTCCGGAAACTCTTTTCAGCTGACTGATGGCCTGTAAAATTTCATCCTGTTCAAAACCAAGCTCAGAAGCAATTCCGAACACCAATAAAAGATTGTAAACATTGAATTTTCCGGTCAATGTTGTCCAGAATTCTTTTCCGTTGAAATTCAAAAGCATTCCGTTGAAATCAACTTCCAGTAATCTTCCGTGAAAATCTGCCATGGTTTTCAAAGCATAAGACCTTTTCGCAGCTTTTGTGTTTTGAAGCATGACATTTCCGTTTTTATCATCTACGTTGGTGATGGCAACGGCTGTATCTTCCAGCTGATCAAAAAATCTTTTCTTCGTTTTTAAATATTCATCGAAGGTTTTATGATAATCTAAATGATCATGGGTAAGGTTGGTAAAACCTGCGATTTTAAAATGAAGCCCTTCAATTCTGTTTTGAGCAATTCCGTGCGAGCTCACTTCCATGAAAGCGAAATCACAGCCCTCTTCAACAGCCTGCGCCAAAATTTTGTTAATGGTAATCACGTCCGGGGTTGTATGTGTTGCAGGAATTACCTTTTCTCCGATTCTGATTTCAACGGTAGAAAGTAAAGCAGAATCGTAGCCCAAGTTTTTAAATACATCAAAAAGAAGAGTGGAAACAGACGTTTTTCCGTTGGTTCCTGTAACTCCGATCAGTTTTAATTTTTCAGAAGGATTTCCGTAGAAATTAGAGGCTAATTGTCCTAAAGCTTTAGATGAATCTTTTACTTTAATGTAAGTAACGTTATCATTTAAATTTTCCGGAAATTCTTCACAGACGATTGCTACTGTGCCTTTTTCCACTGAAGATGCAATAAATGAATGTCCATCCACAACCGTTCCTTTCATTGCGATATACAAGGAGCCTTCCGTAACCTTTCTGCTGTCGAAAACCAATTCTGAAACCTCACGGCTGTCATCGCCATGAATTTCTAAAACCGGAATTCTTTTTAATAATTCAATTAATTGCATTCTTTTTCTTTTTCTGCTCCACAAGTTTTACTTATGGCTATTGATATTGAACCCTTCGGGTTCTCTAGTTTAATTCTGCAGAGACAAATAAATTCTCTGATTTTTACTTATCGTGGTGCCTTCCAGCGGGAACTGTTCTTTTATTCTTCCCACTCCTTTATAGTCGACACGGTAGCCCAGATTTTCCAATTGCGGGATTACGTTTTTCCCGATTAATCCTACTACGCTTGGCATCTGCTTATTATTTACTGCTATTTTTACATTAGGCTCAACCATTTTATTAAGGTTTACCTTTTTGTCTACAAGCATTTCTTTTTCAATATTTTGTGGTGTTTTCAGGAATGTTTTTCCTGCAATTTCCTTAAACACCGGCGCGGAAACTGTTCCTCCGTAAAATCCTTTTGCAGTATTTGGTTCGCTGATCATCACGTAGCATGTAAACTTCGGATTATCAGCAGGATAGAAGCCTGCAAAAGATGCCCGATACTTCATGGGACCAGGAAGCCAGTATTCAAATCTTGCGGTTCCTGTTTTTCCTGCCATTTTTAGATTCGGAGTGAAAATGCTTTTTCCTGTTCCTTTTTCTACGGCTTTTGTCAAGGCACTGGTCATCATTTTAATTGCCTTTTCGGAAGCCATTTTTTTAACAATTACTTCAGGTTTTGCACTGTACATTACCTTTCCATCCTTCATAATTTTATCGATGAATAAAGGCTTAAGCATTTTTCCTCGATTCGCAACACCGTTGTAGAACGTTGTCAGTTGTAATAAATTGATGTTTGATGAATATCCGTAGGCAATTGATGCCAGTGTAGCAGCGTTCCATCTTTTATTTTCCGGTGTTACGATTTTCGGTTTTGTGATTCCCGGTAGCTCGATGTTCATTTTATCAAATAATTTCCATCTTTTTAAATGATCAAGAAAAATCTGTGGCTTATCGGCATAATATTTTGTGATTAATTTTGCCGTTCCTACGTTGCTTGATTTTGCTAAAACATCGCTGATATCGTACGTTCCGCCACCGTGGCCGTCAGAAATCCTTTGTTTTGCATATACCCAGACTCCGTTTCCAACATTTACAGTTGTATTTTCATCGATGAACCCATCATCCATTGCCGCCAGCAGGGAAATTGTTTTAAAAGTTGATCCCGGTTCGATATTATCTTTTAAGGCATAATTGTAAGAATCTTCATATTCGCCCTCATCGGTTCTTCTTAGATTAACCATCGCACGTACCTTTCCGGTTTCCACTTCCATGACAATCACGGTTCCGTGCTTTGCTTCAAAATTAATCAGCTGTTTTTCTAAAGCCGAATGTGCAATATCCTGAATTCTAAGGTCTAATGTAGTGTATACATCTTCTCCGTCAACCGGTTCCTGAACCTTCCAGTAATCAATTGGTTTCCATTGAGATGAGTTGATTCTCTGCTCTAATCTTTTTCCGTCTGTTCCTCTTAAATATTTTGAGAAAGCACCTTCAAGTCCGGAGCTGTAAACTCCGTTATCCATTCCGATAGTTCCTGCCCCGATTTCAGAGGTGGCCAGTTCCCGCTTATAATTTCTGTCAACAATGAAACCGCCTTTGTTTTTACCCCTTTTAAAGATCGGGAATTTGCGGATTCTGTCATATTGGTCGAAATCCAGCCCTTTTACCAAAGTATAATACTGGTTTTTCTTTTTTCTCTGCTCGTCAAACTTCTTTCTGAATTCTCCTCTTGATTTTCCGAACATTTTGCTTAAAGAATCTGTTAAAGCACCAATATTGTTGGTGTAAACAGTATCTTTCATCGTTTTGAAATCCAGATAAATATCGTAACGCATTACCGTAGTGGCCAGAATAGAGCCATCCGAAGCGAAAAGAT
This sequence comes from Chryseobacterium daeguense DSM 19388, assembly GCF_000430825.1. Lineage (GTDB taxonomy): Bacteria > Bacteroidota > Bacteroidia > Flavobacteriales > Weeksellaceae > Chryseobacterium > Chryseobacterium daeguense. Next base: position 168,496 of record NZ_AUMT01000002.1, read on the forward strand.
TTCCGCGGGCAGCCTTCAGTGTGGCTTCACGATAGTTTTTATTAATGTAATCGTCCTTAATTTCCTGGACATTAGTGTTTTGAAGAATCACAATTCTGGTCAGAAACAGGACAAACACGCACAAAGCTACCACTGCAAAGAGGTAGCCCCAACGTAATGTTTTCTTACGCTTGTTATCGTATTCATTTTGCTTTTGCATCTGTACTGTCCAGTTTTATTAGCAGTTTATGAGGATGGTTTTCCAGGGTCATTAATGAATCCTTGGCCACTTCTTTCCCCAGTTGAGATTCCATTTTTACTTTGATCAGCTTACTTTGTGCGTAAGCGTTTCGGGATTTATATTCTTCCGTTTCTTCTTTTAAAGCGTTAACGATTTTAATTTTTTTATTAACCAGATGGTTACTGTAAATCATGGCCATCATTAAAACAAACAACAAGAGAAAATACTTGTAATGTACTTTGATCTCATCACGATTCAGGAAATTTCCTTTTATAATATCTATAAAAGTAAGCTTCTTCTGAGGGCGATATGTTGTTCTTTTTGCCATTTGTTTTTTGTTGGTGGTTGTTTGTTGCTTGTTGTCAGATCTAAAAACTAACAACTATCAACCAAAAACTATACTTTTATTCCTGTTCTCATCTTAGCACTTCTGGCTCTTGAGTTTTCTTCAATTTCCTTGTCATCAGGAATGATTGCTTTACTCTTTACCAGCTCGAATGCTTTTTTATAATTTCCGTAAATGTCTCTTTCGGGTTCACCTTCAAACATTCCGTTTTTCAAAAATCTTTTTACCAGCCTGTCTTCCAGGGAATGGTAAGAAATTACCACCAGCCTGCCTCCAGGTTTTAAAACATTATAAGCCTGAACCAGCATTTCCTTTAACACTTCAAGCTCCTGATTTACCTCGATTCTGATGGCCTGGAACAACTGGGCATAAAACTTATTCACTTTATGCGGAGGAAGATAATTGAACAATTTTTTCAGATTTTCCGTAGTTTCAATGCTTTTTGTTTTTCTGTGATGAACGATGTCCCGCGCTAATTTTCTTGCTTCTCTCAGTTCACCATAATAATAAAAAATATCCGCCAGCTGCTCTTCATCATAATCATTGATCACCCTTTTTGCATCAAGCCCCTGCATAACATTCATCCTCATATCCAAAGGTGCATTGCTTCTTGTGGAAAACCCTCTGTCTGCTTCATCAAACTGGTGAGAAGAGACTCCCAAGTCTGCTAAAACACCGTCAATCTGAGAAATTCCATACATTAGCAATGAATTTTCCAGGAACCTGAAATTCTGATTGATTAATGTAAATCTCGGGTCATCAATTGTATTTTTAAGAGCATCTAAATCCTGATCAAAGCTGAACAACCTCCCTTTATCTGAAAGCCTGCTCAAAATCTCCCTTGAATGGCCACCGCCACCAAAAGTGCAGTCTACATATATTCCGTCTGGATTCGTCACCAAATCATCTACACTCTGCTTCAACAAAACGGGGTTATGATACATGTTTAAGTTGTGTTTTTTCTCGCTCTTTTATTAATTTAAAATCGCGCGTTATTCTTCATCGAAAGTGCCCATCACATCTTCGGCAAGGCTGGCAAAATCTTCTTCATTGATGGAAATTACCTTTTCATAAGCCTCTTTGTCCCAAATTTCGAACAATTCTCCTGCGCTTGTAATCACAATATCTTTCTGAAGATTTGCAAAATGAGTGAGATCTTTCGAAATCTGTAATCTTCCTGCATTATCCAGCTCCACTGTTTTTACTCCTGCCGTAAACATTCTAATGAAATCAGCATTCTTTTTTATGAATCTGTTTAGTTTATTAATTTTGCCCATCACTTTATCCCATGCATTCATAGGGTAGACTTCCAGGCAGGGTTGGAACACGGATCTTTTAACTACAAAAGCCTTATCGTCAAAGTTTTCCATCTGTTTTATCAAAGATGAAGGAACTTTTAAACGGCCTTTGTCGTCTATTTTGCACTCATATGTTCCAATGAAATTTTTCATTTGGGACAAATTTATATAATAATTTCCAAAGTTTCCCACTTTTTCCCACTTTTTGCCTTAATGTTAATAAGTTTTATCAAAGATTGAATAACAGCGTGTTAATTGGTTGAATTAAAATTAGTTGCACAATGTATTATTCAGTCCATATTAAATAACCATTTAAAAAAGTCAGGAAAAAGCAGTCTGGTATATTATTTTTATTTTAAATTAGGGTAATCAAAATATTTTTGAGGTTTAATTTGTATTTTTGCAAGGCTTTATTAAGGCATTATATGATATTTAGTACAAAAAAAGAAAAGAAATATACCTTTGTAGAGGCGGGAGAAGGTCATCCGTTGGTACTGTTGCACGGTTTAATGGGTGGTTTGAGTAATTTCGATAAGATGGTGGATTTTTTTTCAGACAGAGGTTTCAAAGTATATGTTCCTCAGTTGCCAATCTACGATTTGCCGGTACTCAATACCAATCTTACGACTCTAGCAAAATATATTATCAAATTTATAGAGAGCCATATCGAAAGTCCTGTTTCCATTGTAGGAAACTCGATGGGGGGACATATTGGGCTTATCCTGACCCTTGCAAGACCGGATCTGGTTAAAAATCTTGTCCTTACAGGAAGCTCAGGTTTATACGAAAGAACTTTCGGAGACAGTTTTCCGAGAAAAAACGACCGTTCTTATATCAGAAAGAAAACCGAAGAGGTTTTTTATGATCCAAGTGTGGCTACCGAAGATCTTGTAGAAGAGGTTTTTTCTGTTGTAAATGACAGAATGAAGGGAATAAAAACCGTAATGCTTGCAAGAAGCGCCATTAAGCACAATATGCTTCACGATCTTCCTAAGATTAAAACACCCACGTGCCTGATCTGGGGAAGACAAGACAATGTAACCCCTCCTGAAGTGGCAGAAGACATGCACAAGTTCATCCCGAATTCAGATTTATTCTGGATCGACAGATGTGGTCACGCAGCGATGATGGAAAAGCCAGATGAATTCAATGAAATTCTTTACAGCTGGATAAAAGATAAAGTTTAAATTAAATATAAATGACCATTAAGAGCTTCTTAATGGTTTGTTTTTCTAAAAAATACTCAAAAAATGGTTATTAAAACAGCAACGTTTGTCAAGAGCAGCGGGAAATGGCAGGACTGCCCGGAACCGAACATGCCGGAATATGCTTTTATCGGAAGGTCTAATGTGGGGAAATCATCATTGATCAACGCGATGATGAATCATAAAGATTTGGCTAAAACCTCACAGACTCCGGGTAAAACGCAGCTTATCAACCATTTTTTGGTGAATGAACAATGGTATCTCACGGATTTGCCGGGCTACGGATACGCCAAGGTTTCAAAATCCCTTAGAAAGGATTTCGAAAAGCTGATCACCAATTATATTTTAAACAGAAGAAATCTGGTGAATCTTTTTGTTTTGGTAGATGTAAGGCATAAGCCGCAGACAATTGATCTGGAATTTATACAATGGTGCGGGGAAAGTGGTGTTCCGTTTTCTATTGTTTTTACAAAAGCTGATAAACTGAAGCCCAATGCTGTGGTCAAAAATGTGGAAGATTATAAAACGGAGCTTCACAAAACCTGGGAAGATCTTCCGGAATTATATGTAACATCAGCTGAAAAGAAAGAGGGAGGAGATGAAATCCTGAACTTTATAGAAAAAACCAATGATTTTTTAATTAAAAACAGTGTAAGCTTCGATGAGTAATATTGTTTGGAAAATTAAAACCTTTGAAGAGCTTACTGTTCCGGAATTGTATTCTTTTTTAAAAGCAAGAATCGATGTTTTTGTGATAGAGCAGAATTGTCCATATCCGGATCTGGATAATTATGACCAAAAAGCAATTCATATCTGGGCAGAAGAAAACGGGGAAGTTCTGGCGTACTGCAGGGTTTTTGATAAAGGAATAAAATATGATGAAACTTCCATCGGAAGGGTGCTGACAACAGAAGCAGCAAGAGGCAGGAGCTTGGGGAAACAGTTGATACAATATGCTGTAGAAACCATAGAAAATCGTTTTCATACCCCTGAAATAAGGATTTCTGCGCAGGATTATCTGCTGAAATTTTATTCTGATTTCGGATTTACAGATACCGGCAAAAAATACCTGGAAGATGATATTCCGCACACGGAAATGGTTAGAAAATAAAGAAAGCGAAGAAATTAATTCTTCGCTTTTTTGTAGATAAATATGTTGAGTGTTTTTATTTATTACCGGAAATGGCTTTTAAAATAATAGGTTCAAGGTTGGACGGCAGATCAGCAGATTTTATCTGATAATGTTTGATTTTCATTTCTTTAAACCAATTTTCCCAGTATTCTTTGATGATATCGCCTTCGAAAGGATTGCCTTTTGCGGGGTTAATACCCAAAACAATCACTTCAAGATTTTCCAGATCATCATTTGCTTTAATAAACCCTAAAGCGTTATCATTTATTTTTGCTTTAAAATCAGAAGAATTAAGCTTTAATGATTTGATTAGCTCCGGTGTGAGAAAAGATGTCTTTTTGCCCTCGGAAATTTTTGAATCTTTATGATAAATGTAGCCGTCTGTTAAAATAAAAAGGATATTTCTGTGGTTGTCTTTTATACAATAATCTTTCACTTTATTTTTGAAGAATTCCCAGATATCAGAACCAATATACTGATTGTCCCTGATTGCCGACTGATAGATCTGTGATGGTAAGGTTGAATATTTTTTATCAACCAGATCAATATTGTCCTTCGTAGTATTTTTATCAAAAGAAACCCTGAGCTCTTTCGTGAGCTCATTCATTTTAGGATCAGATGGTTCCGGATTGAAGAAAACCTGCATCTGATCATTAAGCTGGATCACTTTTTTAGTTTTGATATGGTCTAAAAAACCTTTGTCAATAGATTTTATATATTCAATATCTCGCTGGAAAAATTCCATGGTGGGATTTGCGTTTTTTTCCGGATCAATTCTGTCTGAAAGATCAATCAATATACTGATGTTCAGATTTTTTGAACTGGAAGAGCTGTGCGGTACAGTTGCCTCCGCTGTTTTTTCCGCAGGTTTGCCACATTGGATAAAAATCGCGGAAGCCATTAAGAAATATAATATTTTTTTCATGGTGTTTTTATAAGATTGACATATATACGGAGTTCTGACTGTCGGAATTAGCGCCTACCTTGTTCAGGTTGTAGATGTACTGCTTTTTACATTCTTCTATAATGTCTTGCTTGACAGGATGGGACACCGCAAGCTTTTCATTAACGAAAGTAATCCAGCCCTGCATATATTCGGAAGCATGCAGTTGATAATCTTTGGTGGGAATTATTGTTCCATCGATGATGTTCTGGAGCTCTTCTATTCTGCCTTTTGCTTTTGCAATGAGCTCCTTGATGCTTCCTATACTGTTTCTAACCTCTTCTTTCTGTTTTTCGAGGTCCTGAATTTTTTCCTGGTAGACCAAAATATCTTTTTGCCTTTTCGACTGCTCATGCTTAATTTTATCTTTTTCTCTGTGCTCTTTCATCACAAAATCAAAAACAAGGCCCCAGATGATATACACAATGAACCCGGCGAAAATAATTCCCCAAAACTGATTCTTTGTAAAAGCAATAGAAAGATCAAAAGGAGGGGAGTTGAAAGTTTTATTTAATTCGTATAATTTTGATTCTATTTCATAGGCAAGAATAGCATCAAACATAAAAGTTATCATAAAAAGGAGCGCTACTTTAGAATAATTAACGAAGCTTTTGTTTTCTCCAAACATATGGATAAGATATCCCAAACCCAAAAATACGAAAGGAATAAGAGTCACGAATGCCCCTTCCAGAGGACCTTCGGCCCAAGCCTTGTTGAAAGCCTGTGCATCCAGAACGCTTTGTATAATATTTCCGTTGGCATCAAAGCTTTTAAAAAAAGCTGAGTATGAAGTCGAAATATAAAATGTAAAAAGGTATAAGCTAATTGGTATCAAAATAATTAAACCAATCCAAAACTTTGTGGAAGCACCTTTTGTGGCTTTTACATTATAAGTTTCGGGATTCCTTGGAAGATCATTGATTTCAAATTTTATCTTTTCAATGGTATCCTGAACGGTTGCTATATCATCCCCAATGTTTTTTAGCTGGTCTTCTTTATTATCCAAAGAAACGGTAAGGCCTTTTATCTCTGTTTCCTTGTTTTTCTGTTCGTTAAGGTAAGGCTCTTTTAGCTTATTCTGCTTTTCACCGAGCTGTTTTTCTTCGTTTTGAAATTTTGAATAAATGGCATCAAGACAAATTGACAATGCGGTATGATTTCCACTGTTCCTGGAGCTGTCTCTATAGCCGTTTTCATGATAAGATCTTTTTCTGCTTTCTTCAGTAGATTCCGCATCCGGTTCTGTTTCAAATCTTATGGGTTCGTCTTTAGGCTCTTCGATGGGAACCGGCTTTAGTCTGAAAAGGGTTTTTAGGTTATTGGTCATTGCATTCATGATTAATTAATTTTTTAAGTCATTAAGAATATCTGTTTTAGTTTTTCCCTGTTTTACGGCCTCGATAAAATAATCGGCAATATCTTTTACATTTTCTTCCAGGAAATCAAACATAGCCACATATTTTTGTAGTGCTGAATATTCATTTTCTGAAACCACGCCATCTGCCCAGATCATTACGGTGAGATCAAAAAGAGATTCTACTTTTTCTTCAATGGTTTGTGGAATTAAAGGTTTTGAATTGATGGGATTGAGAAGAATTTCGTCCAGATTTTTTGCGGAAATTCCTCTTTCTTCGGCTGTTTTATAAAGCATTTTGAGCTCAAGCGGGCTAAAATCTTCATCACAGATAGCCATTTGATAAAGTCTTAAAAAATGGGCTTTAAGATTTTCAGGGATTATTGTTGTTTCCATAGTTTTTATTGATTATTCGGTCTCTTGTTTTGGAGATTTCCTGATGTTTGATATCAATGGTTTCGGGTTCTTTTGGTTTCTTTTTGGGGATTAAAGTGTAGAAATAGTATAAGAATAAAAGCCCGACAATAATATCTGCTATAATCCAAATCGGTTTTAAATAAAGATAAACCGGAAAGACAGGATTGAATAGGATTAAGATTAATAAAAAGGCAATAAACCAAAAGCTTCTGCTTCGAAATTCATTGACAATGATAACTAAAGCCATAAAGGAGACTATAATCCTCAGGAAAGTATAGTAACCGTAAGGCAGCTCGAAAATGCCGATAAAGCACAGCAATGCCGCTATGATGATGAGGTATTTCATGATTATTAGTTTTTAGTCGGGCTTTAGGTTTAATTACATCCTAAACAGTAGGATCTGTCTACATATTCTTTACTGTTTCCTGAATAATAGTAACATCCACCTCTTGGGCCAACAATAAGTTCATGACCATTGTAAGTACATCCTTTACTTCTGGAATGTGATCGTGAACTTCTGGATTTGCTTCTTTTGCTTTTTCTGTGTTTTTTACCTTTGCTTTTCTTTGGTTTTTTTGTTGAAAGCTCTGTGGTAGAAGCGGTATTGTTCGTTGAAGCTGAAATAGTAGCTGGTAGTAATACGCCTAAACTTAATAGACTTGCAAATAGTAGTTTTTTCATGGTTGATTATTTATTAATTATAGTTTTCTAAAGTCTGATGAAGCTGATTTCTGAAATTATAGATTTCATCAAGGTTATTCAACAGCACTTTTTCTCCCGATTCTTTACCGTTATGAAAGGTTTCCAGATATTTATTTGAGGTGTTAAAATGTAGTCTGCAAAGTGGTTTTCTGTTGTTGTCATCCAATAAAATCCCAAAATAGGACAGAGTATCTCTGTAAGCAATCCTTGCAGAAGGAATTTTTTCTCTCAGAATAGCTTTTACAATCTGGAATCCTTCTAATTCTTCTTCCGTGGTTACGATTTTAGAATCATTGTTTTCGTCAATAGGTTGTGAGGCTTTTACGTCATCTTCCCGCTTTTCAATCTGCTCATTAATGCTTAATGCAGATTTGAGCCTGAAACTGATGGATTCATTAATAGAGGTTATTAATGCTTTCTTTGCATATTCTTTAAAAGAAACCATCCGGTTTGCTGTTAAGGGTTTTTCAAAAAAGCGGTTTACCAAAAGCTTTACCAATTCATCAGATGGGTTTTCGATTTCTTTTTCGAATTCTTTTCTGATAGCTTTGATGTATTTTAATGCTTCTGCGGAATCCAGGATACTTTCCAGATTATAATCTTTCTTGGTAAAGCTTTCCAGAATTTTGATAGAGCTGTCTTTTAAGTCTTCAATATTAATTGTGAAAAATGGTTTTTCGTCCATAATATTCGGTTTTTCAAGATCGGTATAGAAATTATAAACGATACCATTAGTAAGAACACCGAATCTTGTTTTAGAAACATGATAATACCTGTGAAGCTGGGAGTTATGAGCATCTGCACTTTCTTTCCAGTGCTTGCATTCGATGATAAAAATAGGTTCGTCATTATTTTTGATCACGTAATCTACCTTTTCGCCTTTTTTTGTTCCAATGTCACAGACATGTTCAGGAACAACTTCTGTGGGATTAAAAATATCATATCCTAAAATTTGTATGAAAGGCATTACAAAAGCATTTTTCGTTGCCTCTTCAGTGGTAATCTGATCTTTTAAGCCTACCACTTTTTGGTGTAACTGCTCAAGTTTAATTTTAAGATCCATTGTTTTAATTTTTTAGGGTTTCGTCAACAATTTCTGCTAGTGGAGCATTAGATTTTACGGAATGAATTCCATTCTCCATTGCTGTTTTGGAACTGAAATATTGGCTTTTTCCGATGATTTCACCATTCCTGGCTTTCAAAACAAAATAATTTTTACCATTTATGGCAACCCTTCTGTCGTATCTGGAATCGTCCTGAGAATTCATTCTCACGGATTCAATTCCTTTGTGACAGGAAGCTTTTTGAACATAGCCTTCACGGGTTAAAATAATTTCACCGTTTCCGGATTTTAAATTAAATTGATACTCATTATTGATTCTTTGAGTAATTACAAATTTTCCCATGGTTGTTATTTTGTGTGACACTCATTTGAACATGTTTTGCAGCCGTTCGATTGTTTATAATCCTTTTTAGCTTCTTTCACTGCATCACTGCAGGATGAGAATTGACCCAAGTATTTTCTATTCTCAGTGTTTGGTAGAAAAATACAATATTCGTCATGCACTTCATGATCTCCATTACTTTGCGCTTTTTTGTTTACATAATACTTTTTCATAGCATTTAATTTTTTCTTTTAACACTCCAAAAGTATAACCCTTTCATAACCAATCCTTACGGGAAACCGTAAAACCAGCAAAAAATAAAAAACCTTTCAAAATTTTTTGAAAGGTTATAATAAAATAAGAATGGAAAATTTATTTTTAAATAATCCCAATATCTTTACAGAAGGCTACTAACTGCTCATTGCTGGTCACTTCAAGATCTTCTTTTAAGCTGTTTAATTTTTTTTCAACGCTGCTTAAGCTATAGGGCTTAATATTCTTCTCCTGAAGATGAAAAGGTATATTTTTCTGCAAAATTCCTTTGGAGAGAAGAGAAATTAACGTAATATCATAAGCGGAAAACTCATAGCGGTTAAGTTTTTTCATTTCCTGCTTTAAATCAAGGGATAAATAATTTTCATTAATATAAACAGATGCGATTGATTTTTTTAACTCCTTTGAATCGTTTCGTGCCTTCCGAACATATCCGTTGATGTGATATTCTTTGAAAAGAGAATCTATAATTCCTGATTTGTGTTCGGCAGAAAAAACAATGACTTTCAGTGCGGATTGGATTTCCCTTATTTTCTGAATTAATTCCCGGCCGTCTTTTATGTTTTGTTTCCGATGGTCCTCTTCATAATAAAGATCGGTAATCAAAAGGTCATAAGGCTCATTTTCGCGGATAGATTTCTGGATTTTTGCCAGCGCGTCATCACAGTAATACACATAGTCAACATTCGGAATGTTGAGTTCCTCCAATGTTTTCTGCACAGAAATATTAATACTTTCGTGGTCTTCGGCGATTAAAATTTTTTTGAACATTCTTTTAGTTTTTTAAGAAACAGGAAATGAAATATTGATCTTCAGTCCTTTTTCGATTTTAGTGTCAAAAATAATTTCTCCTTTAATAGTTTCTATACGGGAAACCGTAGAAGACAGTCCATTTTTATAAATTACGTCCCCGGAAATCCCAATTCCGTTGTCAGTATAAAAGATTCTGATGAGTTTGTTTTCCCGTTCAAACCTGAAACCCACACGGTCTGCCCTGCTATGCTTTTTCATGTTGACAAGCAGCTCGCGGACGATTTGATAAACTTCTTCCTGTGTTAATTCTTTTAATCCTTTCCATGTATTTTCGCCGTTTCCGGCAAGATAAGTGTTGACATTATCATTGTTGAATGAACCGATCAGCTCTGAAATTTTTTCACTAAAATTTTTTTCATCAACGTTGGTTTCAGTTTTTTCGTAGGAAATATCTCTGGATTTTTCATACACAAATTCCAGATCATCCAGAGCTTTATCCTTATCAAAATGCTCCTGATTTTCAATCTTTGTCATTACCTGGTAAATTCCGTTGGCTACCACATCATGAACTTTCTTCGATATTTTAAGCTGGGTGTTTTTTATCTCGAGCTCTTTTTCTTGTTTGAGTCTTTTTTGTCTTCTGTTGTACCAGATAATAGTGATAATCGCAAGAATTAGAACAATTAAAAGAATTAAAGTTCTATTTTTACTCTCTGCTGCAACAACTTTTAGCAGTTCATTTTCTGCCGTTTTTACATCTATATCATAGCGGAAAACAGCAAATTGATCTTTGTCTTTATTTCGTGCTGTTAGCATACTATCATTTATTGATTGGAATTTTAAAAAGTTTTTTAAGTAATCATTTTTATCAAGAATGATTATTTTTTGTAATGCTTCAAGTTGGTCATCTGCACTTTTATTTTGTACTGCTTTTTCGAGCATCATTTTAGCATACATTAAAGAAGTATTCTGATCTTTATTATAGAAATAATCTGCTAATGTTGCATAACTTGAGTTTTCACCCCAACTGTCATGTTGATTTCTTCTTATTTGTAAAGCTTTAAACAATTGAGGTAATGGGTCATAATTCTTACTTTCTAGAAATTTTGCTTTAGCTAAATTATTAAGTGCTCTAGCATAATCGATGCTGTCCTGCGAAGCTAGGGCAAGGCTAAGGTATTTCTTTGCATTGGTAAAATCTTTTTTACTAATTAACGCATCTCCAATATTATTGTAGTAGATAAATCTGCTTCGCTCAACATTTACGTATTTCAAAGCTGTATTATAATATGAGATAGCGCTATCAAAATTCTTAAGATTGGAAGAAGAAATAGCTAAATTGTTATAATTAGACGCAAGAACAAGCTTAACAATAGAATCATTTTCTCTTTTATTTTTAAGAAATCTATTTGATCTTAATGAAGTTTCGATGCCTCCATAATAATCTCCTCTATCGGACTGTATAATAGCCATATTTGCCAATGCCCTTGAAACGCCTAATGAATCTTTATTTGTCAAAAAAGTGTTCTTTGCTAAATTAAAATAATAAAAAGCTGAATCGGAAACTTTCTTTTCTCGATACTCTATAGCCTTTTCGTAATAAACATTGGTTGTAATAGTTGGCTTTATATTGTTCTCTTTTTTACAGGAGAATAAAGCCATCAATAAGATAATTAATAGTAAGCGTTTCATGAGATTAGTTTTGCTTGCAAGGTAAGAAAAAGGACAGATTATACAATCTGCCCTTTTAATTATTATGGATTTGTAGGAATAAACGGTGGGGGTGTTTGCCCTGTATTTCCACCTGTTCCTCCATCTCCGCCGGTTCCCGTTCCCGGATCTATTCCTGTTCCTGGATCGCTTGGCCCGTCGTCTAATGTAGTTACCTGATTCTGATTGTTATTATTGCATGATGATGTATTTGCATTATTGTGTCCGAATGCTATTCCCAATAGCATCAATATTAATTGTAACATTGTTTAAAAATTTTGAAGTTGAAATTGTTTTTCTTCCTCTCACGAAGTATTTATCGTGAGCTGTACACAGTTAAAATTTCGAAGCGCTTCTTAAATTTTTTGGGAAGTGAACCTTCAAAAACGGAAGAGAAACATCTGCTTCCCAACCCGGAGTTTTCTTCCGTTTTATCTGGTGATATTTGAAATCAGTTTTGTAAATTTGTTTTTGTCGGTTGTTTTAATTGTTTGTTTATCACTGATTTCTGAAGCAAAGATGCGACAAAGAGTGACGCATGTGTTAGACAAAACATGGACATCGATGGACACAAAAAATGGGCAGGAATTGCTTTACGGAAACCCGTAATGCGACACGGTAGAAAATCAAGTATTTTGTAATACCCTTAAAAAAACTAATTATGTCCAAAATAAAACTACTAATCAATGAAGTATTTAGACAAGCAGAAGATGAATCAGGAAAAACATCGAAGAATGGTCTTGCATCATACTTAAATGTGCATCTGGAAACACACAAAATTTTTCTGAATGAAAGAACTTTTGTAAGATATTATGATGCTTTTGTATTGGGAATAAAAAAAGAGATTAATCCTGATCCGGATACTCTTAATAAGCTCAGCAAATATCTTGGTTACAGAGATTTTGCAGATTTCTCCAGAACATTTGTTAAAAAAGATGAAAAACTCAATAAAACAACGGTGAAAATAAGTGTTGATGAAGATGAAGAATCCATGTCAGAAAAATTTTCTAAACTAATCATTAATATTACCAATGAGCAGCATTTCAAAATGCCTGACTTCATTAAGAAAAATGGAGTGGGGATATTAGAAATGGCTTTTGTATTATTATTTGTTACTGGCGGTGTTGTTTTTCCAAATACTAAAAGTAATTCACAAAATTCTACAACTCCTTCAATGCTAACATTATGGGGGAAACCAGATACAGATAAAAAATATATGTATTGGGATGGTGAAATGTACATTCCTACTAATAGTACGGATGTAGGTCCGGAATTTAATGTGGTTGCAATTGATCTCTATAAAGTAAAGCACTTCAAAAGAATCACAAGAAAAGACACTATGACAGTTGAGAATTCTGTTGGAAGAACCTGGTATTCAAAATATAATGGAGATGTGCAATTCTTTACAGCAGATGGAGTTGATCCCGATAACGGCAGAGAGCTTAGAAAATCAACTGACTTTATCATTACAAAATATGCCGGACCCAATACGGATTCATTAGTAGCAGAGTAATCTTCACAATCATTTAAAATTTAATTAAACCAATTCATCATATATTCTCTTAATTTCGTTCTTTTTTAAGATGAATAAAGGAATATTCTCATTGTTGCTGTTTACGTTTTCACTGTTTTCGGCTCAGCAAAAACCGGTTCAGATTGCCTTTCTTTCCGATGTACATTTTCAGGATTTGTACGGAAGTTTTTCGGATAATAATTTTAAAGGAATTATCAATCCCAAAACCGGAAAACCGACGATTCTGAGAACAATGGATTCGCAGTTGCATTCCACAAGAATTTTTAATGAAAACTATTTTGCATTGCTGAAAGCGCTGGATGATATTGCTAAAAAAGGAATTAAAATTGTTGCTATGCCCGGTGATTTTTCGGATGACGGACAGGCGTACAATATTCGCGGATTACACAAAATTTTAGAAAAATACCACACAAAATACGGAATCGATTTTTATATCACGACCGGAAATCATGACCCGGTCGGACCGTTTCATCAGGATGCCGGAAAAAATGATTTTCTCGGACAGGACGGCAATCCGATTGGGATTTACAGTAAAGAAAATCTCGGAAAGATAAAAAATCAAATCATCACAAAAGACATTGCGGAGTCCGGATATCTTGAAATTTTAAATGAATTAAAAGATTTCGGGTTTTATCCGAAAAAAGAGAATCTTTTTTGGAGTACTCCTTTTAATTTTAGTTCTGTTAAAAATTATTCCTACAATAAAGCCTTACAAAGCGCCGATTATTCCAAAAGAATGTATGAAGTTGCAAAAGGCTTTTCTGTCCCCGATTTAAGTTATGTGGCAGAACCCGTAAAAGGAATCTGGATGATTGCCATCGACGGAAATACATACATTCCGAAAAATATAAATGAAAATCCCAACAATCCTTCAAATTATAAAGGTGCAAGCACTGGGTACAATAATGTGATGACCAATAAAAAGCATCTGATAGATTGGGTGAAAAAAATTATGCAGGAAGCCAAAATCAACGGAAAAACTGTTATTGCCTTCACCCATTACCCGATGATTGATTTCAATGATGGTGCAACGGATGAGATTAAAAATTTATTAGGTCAAAAAAAATGGCAGCTGGAAAGAGTTCCTGAAGAAGAAGTAGCAAAGGCATTTGCAGAAGCGGGATTGCAGGTTCATTTTGCCGGGCACATGCACATAAATGATACGGGAATCAGGAAATTTGGAGATAAAATGTTGGTGAATATACAGGTTCCTTCGCTGGCGGCTTATCTTCCCGCATATAAAATTCTTACCATTCATTCACCTGAAAAAATGGAAGTAAAAACGGAAGTTTTAAATGATGTTCCTGATTTTGATGAATTATTTCCTTTGTATGAAAAAGAATATGAAACCTTGAAGAATGATAAAAATAAAGCCCTTTGGAATAAAGATATTCTGAAATCAAAGTCTTATCATGATTTTATGCTGTTTCATTTGAAAGAATTAGTTCGTCTGAGAATGATTCCTAATGATTGGCCGAAAGATTTCGTTGAAAAAGCAGAAAAATTGAATGGTGAAGATTTGTTGCTGTTAATTTTAAATAAAAATCAATTAAAAGAAAAAAACATCAACCCAGAAGGTTTTAAAAAATGGAATTTTGAAGATCTTTTGCTGGATTTGTATAAATTTCAATCTGCGGATGAATTGGCGAAAACAGATATTCCGAAAGAAAGATTACAGCAATATCAAATATTAGAAAAACAATATCATGAAAATCAGTCTAGAGATCCGTTCACTTTGCAGTTAAAATCTGTTTTCAAAGTTCTTTCTTTGCTTTCTAACGCAGATCCGACGGATCATTTCGAAATAGATTTGAAGAAGCGGGAGATTAGTAGACTTTGATTTACTTTCCCACAGATTGCACAGATCTTCACAGATGTTTATGCTTTAATTTTATGAAAAGAGAAAAATATACGCAATTATCTGTGAAAATCTATATTAGTGAAAAATTAGTGAGATTAGTGTTTAAAACAACAGAAAAGACCATCAACAATCTGACAGCCTTTCCATTATAAATCTAATTGTAAAAAATGTTCTATTTTCCGTTCACAGGGTTTTTTCTTTCGTAAGTATTATTGTCAAAACTAATTTTATAGTTTGACTTAAATAATTTACTCGGTTGATAATAATCTGTGGTAATAATCTGCGCACCGCTTTCTTTAGCCTTTTCAAACCTCGAATAATCCTCTTTTCTCGCTTCCATCGTATCTGCATCGGCTCTTGTTCTGATAATGTAGCCCTGTTTTACCAGTTCTGCAATTTTAGGGCTTGGATCATTCATAAATAAAACGGCAGATTCAGGGGTTCCGGGTGCTGAGTTTGTGAAAATCATTCTTCCTTTCAAAGAAGGATGATCTTTCATGTATAAATCTCTGTTTTCACTGTTGTTATCCAATACAAAAAGGAATTTACCTTTGACGTCCTTTACTTTAGGCCAGTTTTTGATTAAGGCAGCTTCATTTAAAGATGAATAATTTTCTCTGATATCGTCCGGAGTGATAATTTTATTTTTCCCTAAATATTTTTTCAACTCATTATCCAGATCATCAAAAAGTTTTGAAGTATAATGCTCCGGCTCGGTTCCGAATTGATTGGCTTTTCCGTCTTTCGGTTCAAGCGTAATAAAAACGGGATCGTGGTCAGGATGGGCATCAGACCATTTTTTTAAATCTTTCAGGCAGTCTTCCAGCGTATAATATTGGGTTTGATAATCTATATCCGTAATATGAATCATTTTATAACCCGGTTTTTTCATTTTCCCTTCCGGATCGAAGGGCTGTGTGGTTTTTACAAGGTCTAAAATTTTCGGATGGGCATATTTTCCACCTTTGCTGTCTGCGTAAACGTCAATTTCAAGATTTCTTAATCCAATATTCAGCTGCTCAGGAATCGGAATATGTTCATATTGTATCCTCGGAAGAAAGTTGAGAGAATCTTTTTTAGATAAATAGCTGTAAACTTCTGGAAGAATCGCCTTTTTATAAGAATTGTGAGAACCAATTACCTGAATTTCATTAATTTTTAAATCATTCAAATTCTGAGACTGCGACCAGAAAAAGTTTATTGATGATAAATACAAACCTAAGAAAACTGCCTTTTTCATTATTTCAAATTTGTATGCGAAATTAGGAGTCCTGCGTCAAGAGAGTTTATATATTATGTTAAGTGTTTTTTAAACTTATGTAAATGAGAAAAAAAGACTAAATGTAAGTATTTGATTCATAACAATGTATTATTTTCTCAAAAAGAGATATTTATATTTTATTGATTTTAAGATAATATTATGTTAAACTGATTTTGTGGTAGATCCTTTTACTTTGTATGCCGAAATAAAAACTAACGACGGCCAAATAAAAACCACTGTTGCGGGAACAACAGCGGCTTTTTATTAAGCAAGTAACGTCATTCAATTACTTTACTTAATGATATGTACCACAAAATTAATTTTTTTAAGTTTAAAAAACTAATTCCGATCGCATTGATTTTCCTGGTTGCCAATCAGGCTCATGCAGAAGAATTTACGGCAGGCTATTCTGTTTTGTCTCATGTGAATGAAACGATCACCGGAAATGTAACGGATCAGGATGGCTCAGCTATTGAAGGAGCTACAATTACGGTGCTGGAAACCGGAGAAACGACAAAAACAGACGCTTCAGGGAATTTTACAATTTCCGCGAATATCGGGCAGACATTATCCATTTCTTATGAAGGATATGGAGAGCAGAGGGTAAAAATTTCCAGTACTTCAGTTGCTGTCAATTTAAAATCTAATAAAGAAAGAACGTCTATTGAAGAGGTTACCTTAGTAGGTTATGGTGCTCAGAAAAAATCTGATTTAACGGGTGCTGTAAGCCAGTTGAAGGCAGAAAACTTTAAAGAAGGAATGAACATTTCCGTGGATAACCTAATGCAGGGGAAAATCGCGGGTGTCCGCATCGTCCAGTCGAGCGGTGAACCGGGAGCGGGCGTGAATGTTTCCATCAGGGGTATCGGTTCCATCAGAAGCGGAAGTACACCTTTATTTGTTGTAGACGGAGTTCTGCTAAGTAATGACGCCGTAAGCGCACAGTCCCCGAATGTAGGTTTAGGAAATGTACAGGCAAAAAATCCGCTGAACTTTTTAAATACAAGTGATATCGAATCTATTACTGTTCTGAAAGATGCTTCTGCCGCTGCTATTTATGGAGCGAGAGGTTCAAACGGGGTTGTTTTAGTGACTACAAAAAGAGGAAAGAAAGGAGAACCGATGTTTACGTATGATACCTACTTAGGTTTTTCTTCTGTTATTAAAAAATTAGATTTAATGACTGCCGATGAATATAGAAATGCAGGAATCAACAAGTTATACGACCACGGTGGAAATACCGACTGGCAGGATGAAATTTACAGAAATGCTGTTTCTTCAAACCACTCGGTTTCCTTCTCAAAATCTACAGAAACGGGAAATTATTTTGCATCCCTTTCCCACATGGATCAGGACGGAATTGTTTTAAACAGCGGTTTCAAAAGAACAACAGCCCGTTTGAACGCAGAAGAATCTTTCTTCGACAATAAAAGATTAAAGATTAAACTAAATCTTACGGCGAGTGACATCAAAGAAACAGGAATTCCAAATGGTGGAAATGCAGGCTCAGACGGCCAGGTGATTATCCATGCATTAATGGCCAATCCTACACGTTCTGTGTACGATGAAAACGGGAATTTTACCAATTTCAATATGAACGCGCATTACAATCCTTTGTATTTATTAAGTGTTTATAATGATAAAACCAATACTTTCAGAGTGTTGGGGAATACAGAAGCCACGTTGAGAATCTTACCGGGATTACAGTATAAATTCAATTTAGGGATCGATAAAACCATGTCTGAAAGAAATACAACAATGTATCCCAATCTGACGGACAGAACTCCAAAAGGAATGTATGTTCAGGCTAATCTTGATTCTTATAATGTACTTTTAGAACATTATTTAACCTATGATTTTAATATAAACAGGCATAATTTCAGTGCATTAGGAGGTTTCTCTTACCAGAAATTTAAAACTACGGGAACGTATTTTGGAGTGAAAGATATTGCAGCTCAGGGAGCGGGAATTGCACCGGACATTAATCCTGGATACTCAGGAACGGCATTTGTGCCGGGAGCGGGATATGCTCAGGAAAATGAATTGCAATCGTATTTCGGAAGGGTAAATTATAATTTTGATAAAAAATATTTATTAACGGCTTCATTGAGAGCAGACGGTTCCACCCGTTTCGGAAAGAACAACAAATACGGTTATTTCCCATCTGTTGCAGTAGGATGGACGATTTCCAACGAAAACTTTCTGAGTGATTCTCAATTCGTGAATGAATTAAAATTAAGGGGAAGCTGGGGACAAACAGGTAACCAGGAAGTTCCGAATAAAATTACACAGGCGAGTTCTTCACTTACGCAGGCTGCGGGATATTATTTATATGATAACTTAAATTTGATTAACGGAGTTTCTATCAACAGAACCGTAAATCCTGACCTTAAATGGGAAGTTGTAGAGCAGACCAACATCGGTGCTGACTTTAGTTTACTGAAAAACAAATTATACGGATCATTGGAATATTATCACAAAACAACCAAAGATCCGATTTTGAATATTCCTTCAAGTCCGTTGAGCCCTACAAGCACAGTCTGGAGAAATGTAGATGCACAGATAGTGAATAAAGGGTTTGAATTCTCTTTAGGTTCAGAAATCATTAAAAACGAAAATTTC
Source organism: Chryseobacterium daeguense DSM 19388 (assembly GCF_000430825.1). Lineage (GTDB taxonomy): Bacteria > Bacteroidota > Bacteroidia > Flavobacteriales > Weeksellaceae > Chryseobacterium > Chryseobacterium daeguense. The sequence goes on from NZ_AUMT01000002.1 coordinate 187,512, forward strand.
ACATGGAATTTTGATGTTAACGGAGCTACGGTAAATAACGAAGTGAAGGACCTTCCGGTTTCAGCTATTTATTCAGGAGAGGTTTCCGGGCCGGGACTTTCAGGCGTTACAGCCAATATTTACAGAAATGGTTACGAAGCAGGATCTTTCTTTATGTACAACTATCTGGGAGTGGATTCCAACGGAAAATACATTTACGAAGACCTGAACACAGACGGAAGAATAGACCAGAACGACAGAAAGATTTTCGAAGGGGCAATTCCGAATTTCACTTTCGGGATCAATTCTTACATGAAATACAAGAAGTTTGATTTTTCATTTTCTTTCATCGGGCAAACGGGAGGTTATCTGGTAAATAATACGGCTTTGGATTTAAATATCAATAACTTAGCATCAGACAGGAACGTATTGAAAAGCTTCTATGATTCGGGGGCAAGCTTCACGAACCAGCCGCAATTATCTTCTTTATATCTTGAAAAATCAGATTTTCTTCGTCTGAATAATGTAAGGTTAGGATATACTTTTGACATCAATCAATTGAAATTCCTGAAAAGCATCAACCTTTACGTAAGTGCACAGAATTTATTTACAATTACCAGCTATACAGGCTACGATCCGCTTGTAGATACCAACAAGCAGGTAGGAGGGAACCAATCTTTGGGAATAGATTACACGACCTATCCGTCTGCGAAAACTTTCATTTTGGGAGCAACTGTTAAATTTTAATTTAAGCTAAAAGAAATCATGCAATATAAATTTTTAAATAGTATTAAGATTGTTTTATCCATCAGTGTACTGGCTTTGACCGGCTGTACAAACCTGGATGAAAAAGTAATTGATGAGGTGTTGGGTTCTGAAGTTGCAGATCCGGAAGCAGCTTTGGCTGCGGCTTACAGCCAGCTTGGCGAAGGGACATTTGTAGACCACGGAAGTGTTTTTGCCTTACAGGAATATTCTACAGACGAAGCAATTTTGCCTACAAGAGGCAGTGACTGGGGAGACGGTGGAAAATGGAGAGCTATGCACGAATTTACCTGGGATGCCAACAGTGATGTAGTGAAAAATACATGGAATCAGCTGAACTTCGGGATTACAAAGTCTTTAACGGCGATAGCAAGTGCGAACAAAAGCACGGCACCCAATAAAGCATTGTTTTTAGCGGAAGCAAAAGGTTTATTGGCTTTTTATACCTATTCAACAATTGATTTGTTTGGCCAGGCTCCTTACAGAGATCCTGATAACATCAATGCTCCGATCCGGATCAGAAAAGCGGAAACTACAATTGATGATCTGATCAAAGAGGTGGAAGGGCTTATCCCGAATTTAGCGGATATCAAAACCCAAAATACACACGCCGGAAGATTTACAAAACAGGCAGCGTATGCACTTTTAGCAGATATGTATCTGAACAGAGCAGTTCTAAAGAATAAAACGGCAAGTAATTTCAACTTTTTAGAACCAGCGGTAACAGGAAGCGGAACGGATATGGATAAGGTAATCGAATATTCTAATATGTTGATTAATAATCCGAATTTCAGCTTAGAGTCAAATTACTTCCACAATTTTGACATCAATAACCATACAAGTAAAGAGATGATCTTTACCGTTGTCCAGAAAAAAATCGCGAATTCAGACAAAGGTTCGGATAATGATTTGGCCTATATGTCAATGGAAAGAATCCAAAAGCCGTCACCTGACAACAGAGGTACAAATGCCAACTGTGTTACTCCGGAATTCTATTATTCATGGAACGGAAACCACGATGATCCTCGTTTCCAGAGAACGTATCAGTATGAAGACGGAACGTGGTTCAGAAATGACGGAACGGATGTAAGCGTACCTTCAACAAGCAAAGTGGAAGGAACAGGAAAACCGTGGTTCCATTTTAACAGAGGATTGCAGGTCGGGCAGCAATACGGTCCGAAAATTCTTGCAAACGGAAACTTTGATATGACTCCGGACGGAAGAATTAAAGTATATAAATTATTTACCGAGAAAAATACCACTCTTGCCGCAGATTTTACTCCTGAACTGAATTTTGATAATCCATCGGAAGCAGTATTTACACAGGCTCAGATCAACAGAGGGGTAAGAAATTTCAAGTTTGAATTCGATCCGGGATTAGGAAATAACGGGACAAGCGGAATGGATGTGCCATTGTACAGATTAGGAACGATCTACATGATGAGAGCGGAAGCGTATTTCAGAAGCGGAAATGTAGGCGAAGCCCTGAATGATGTTAATAAATTAAGAACAAGCAGAACAAATGATGCTTTAAAAGGCAATACTGCTGGCGTTGCACTGGCTTCTCTTGATGCCAATACATTGTTCAGAGAATCCGGATTTGAATTATATTGGGAAATGTACAGAAGAAAGGCGATGATCAGGTTCGGAAAGTTTGACCTTCCGGGAACTGCAAAACCAGCTTCCCAGCCTTACAGAAGGATTTTCCCGATTCCTCAGGCAACCATTGATGCATCGAAAGATTTTACCCAAAATCCGGGATATTAGAATAGTTTTTTCTATTATTTTTGCAAACAAAAAAGCGAGGAGATTTGTCTCTTCGCTTTTGTTTTTTATCAATAGGAACGGGCTTTAGCCCGTTTTTTAGAATTATAAATCAATCTGGCTTTAGCCAAAACTTAAAAGATTTAACGTTATTCCTCATTCAACATTCCCAATTCTCCGAAATGCTTTTTAAATTTCTGAATTTTAGGGCCTACTACTGCGCTGCAATACGGCTGTGTCGGATTTTCATTATAATATCCCTGGTGATACTGTTCTGCAGGCCAGAATTTCTCGAATTTCGTTACTTCTGTCACATAAGTTCCCGCCCATCTTCCTGATTCCTGGGATGCCTTAATCGCTGCTTCGGCTTTTACCTTTTCAGCATCATCTTTATAGTAAATCACGGAACGGTATTGTGTTCCGATGTCATTTCCCTGTCTGTTTAGTTGAGTAGGATCGTGAAGGAAAAAGAAGACATCCATCAGTTGTTCATAAGAAATAACAGCAGGATCGTAAGTGATCTGTACCACTTCTGCGTGACCGGTTTCACCTGTGCAGACTTCCTCATACGTCGGGTTATCTTTATGCCCTCCGGAATATCCTGAAATGGCAGATTGTACTCCTTTCAGCATATTAAAACAGCTTTCCACACACCAAAAACATCCGCCTCCAAAAGTGATTTGTTCTAAATTATTGTTATCCATTCTAAGTTTAATTATTGTGTTTGAATATTTTCCTGTTCAAAAATACAAAGGAAAAAAACTAATCAAAAATAGGAAAAACTTTTTCAAATAATGCTCTATAAACTCTTCTAAACGCAAATTGTGATGATAGATGATACAAATTGTTTTAAATAATTTAATTTTAAATATAATGCGCAAACATCTGTGCAAATCCGTGAAATCTGCGGTTAAAACTAAAAACAAAAAGCACCCTCAAAAAGGATGCTCAATATCATTTAAATAGTCTTCAATTACTTTTCCCAAACCAAAGCACTTGCTCCTAAAATAGCAGCATCTGCTTCGTCCAGCTCACTGAAAACCAATTTCACTTTATTTCTGAAAATAGGAAGAAGGTTTCTTTCCATGTGAAGTTTTGTTGGCTTTAAAATAAAATCTCCGGCCTTAATTACACCGCCGAATAAAAGAATAGCTTCCGGAGATGAAAACATGACAAAATTGGCCAAAGCTTCTCCTAATTTTTGTCCGGTATATCGGAAAACCTCAATAGAGATAGGATCTCCTTTTAATGCACATTCATGTACGGTTTTAGAATTGATGGCTTCTTCAGGAAACTGACTTAGCATAGATTCCGGGAATTCTGCTCTCATTTTCTTTGCCGTGATGGCGATTCCCGTTGCTGATGCGTAAGCTTCAAGACTTCCTTCTGAACCTGTGCTCCAATGTTTTCTTCCGCCTGGTTTTACAATTGTGTGTCCCAGTTCTCCTGCAAATCCGTCATGACCGTAGATCAGTTTTCCGCTTGCAACAATCCCGCTTCCTACGCCTGTTCCCAGGGTAATCATAATGAAATCTTTCATTCCGCGAGCTGCCCCGAAAAGCATTTCACCAAAAGCCGCTGCATTGGCATCGTTGGTCACGGTAACAGGAAGATTAAACTTCTTGGTCATCAGTTCCCCAAAAGGAATTACACCTTTCCATGGAAGGTTGGGAGCCTGCTCTATGGTTCCTTTATAATAGTTGCCATTAGGAGCGCCAATCCCGATTCCGTCAAAAGTTCTTTCTTTACTGTGCCTTTCTATTAAAGGATAAATATTTTCATACAACGCATCAATATACTCTTCGATTGTTTCGTAAGCATCTGTACGCAGATTTCCTTTTTCAAGAACCTCACCCCGGTGGTTTACAACTCCAAATTTCGTATTCGTACCGCCTATGTCAATTCCTAAGGCAACGTTTTTTGATAAATCGATTAATGACATTTCTATTTTTAATTCTAAAAGGTTAAAATTATAAAAAAGATTGTATTAATGGATTATGAACTAAAGATTTATTGAAATTTTTTTTCAGACAGTTTTTACGGTTTTCTTTTTTCTTCTTCCCCACCATATCATAAAGCCAGTGACTGGTAATGAGGCACATATAAGACTTACAATGAAGGCGATAATCTTTGTAGGAAGGCCTAAAATAGATCCTACGTGGATATCATAGTTGGCTCCAACTGTTTTTTCGCCGAAATTTTTATCTTTCATATCGTGGGTATGAAGCAGTTCACCGGAATTTTCATCAAAAATAAGGCTGCTGCTTTTGTGGTAAGAATATGATAAGTGCTTCACATAAACCTCAAAATTCGGGTGCTCATGATCATCCATATGCTCATGACCAAGATCAATCGAGAAGCCGAAAGAATCCGGATATTTTGCCTTAACGGTATTGCTGATTTTATCTAAAGTTCCTTCTGTTCTTAATTCAATCGGAGCTTTTGTTTTAATCATTGAAAAATCAGGATACTGCGTGCTTCCTCCGGAAAAAATGAAGTAAAATGCAGCCTGAACGGCAAAAAATGCATAGAATAACCCTGTTAATGAAAAGATTAAAGCAAAAATAGAAGCATAAAAACCTAAAACATTGTGAAGGTCGTAATTTTTTCTTTTCCAGCTTTTTACATTTTCCCATTTGAAAGAGAAACGCTGTTTTCTGGCTGCTCTATTTTTCGGCCACCAAAGAATAATCCCGGAAATAAGCATGATGACAAAGATAATCACCGGGATTCCCACAAGATACGTTCCCCAGGACTGTTTAAGAAGATAGCTCCAGTGGATCATTTTTACAATCTGGAAAAAGCCGTTTTTCTCATCATAAGTTCTCAAAACTTTTCCGTTGTATGGATTGACATAAGCAACTTTATAAATTGGGAATTCATCGAAATAATTCCAACCTTTTATATCGTGTTCATACCAATAAAAAAGATAAGACATTTTCTTATCCATCGGAATATTCACCCAGTGAACCGGGTATTTCTCCTTCACCTGATTTACAACGGCCTTTTCCAAAACACGGATAGGAAGTACCTGCTTTTGATCGATATTTTGTTCGTTATGATAGATGACATCTTTACGGGTAAAATTTTCTACCTCGTCCTTAAAAACATACAAAGCTCCGGTAATGGAGATGATGAAGATCAAAAATCCTATACCAAGGCCAAACCACAAATGCAGTTTCCCTGTCCACTTCTTAAATGCGCTTGGTTTTTTCTTATGATGATGCTTTTTTCTCATGTTTTCCTTAAGTTCGGCAAAGATAAGCGTTTAAATTTTATTTAGAATATTTATAAATAATTAATTTTTTACAAATTTTTAACTGCAATTGTCATCCTGTTCATCCTTGTCAAAGTTTTAAACCTTGACAAGGATTCATGTATAAGTTGAGAATATTTTGGATGTTAAAATTAAATCTTCAAGGTTTTCAAAACCTTGAAGGTTTAGCAGCTGTAATTAATTTTTAAAATTGATATTCAACTATGAAAGTTCCTCTCATTCCCAAAGAGTTTGTTAAATCACTGTCTCTTGCAGCCCACCATGCTATTGCCGGCTGATACATTTTGTTGAAAACGTTTTCAATACCTAAAGAAACTTTCCAGTTTTTAGTGACATCATAGCTGGATTTAAAGTTGAAAACCGTGTATTCCGGAACCCTCCCTTCTCCGTAGGCGAACAATCCTGTTTTTGAATTCGGCTGGAATCTGTCCTGCCCAAAAGCATGAAGCATATCAAGCCCTACGGATAAATTTTGAGTAGGTCTCACCTGAACATAGGCTAGAACTTTCGGTGCAGAAATTCTGCTGTTGTTGATCTTTGTTGAGTAATCGCCGTCGTCCTTTGGAGAAGTGATGCCTTCAATCCAGCTGTAGCTTCCCCCGAAATTGATCCATCTTGTAGGGCTGAAATGTAAAAATCCTTCCACTCCGTAAACCACTTCCGGTGCTCTCTGAATGGTAAGTGCTCTATCCGGACTCTGGATGAAAGTCGCTCCTAATTTTGAAGTGCTTACATAAGAAGTGACTTCATAGTTCAGCCATTTTGTAATGTTTCCTGTTGCTCCCAGCTCGTAGTTATTAACGATAATTGGCTTGGTTTCAAGGTTGGTAATGGTGTCGGAAGTTGAGGTTCTGAGGATTCTTCCCAGTTCATTGATGGAATAAGCCTGCGAAAAGCTCCCGAAAATATTGATCATCGGGTTAATGTTATAACGGATACCGATATTTCCTACCCAGGCATTATATTCAAGATCACCACCTTTTACGAAAATACTTTGTGTAAATGTTCCGTCGTTTTTAATAGTTGAAAGAGTATTGAAATCTCCGACTTTCACTTTCATGTTTTCATAACGAAGGCCTCCCTTGATGGTTAATTTCTTTAATAAATCGATTTTAACTAAAGCAAAAGGTGCAATATTCGTCATATCCATATCCGGCGTCCAGTAACGGCCGTCTTCCAGCTTTTGAACGGTTTGATCATTTAAAACATCCACTCCATAGATGATTTCCGCCTGCGAATTCTGAGCGTTCCAAAGTTGCGTGTCAAAGTTGGCTCTGGCCCCGTATTTTTTTGAAATAACATTGGACTGTCCGCCGTTTAGGAAGGTATCACTATAGCCGTAAACCGTTCTGAAATCCTGCATATAAAGGTTTACGTTTAATGAAGTTCCTTTCCAGATATTTTTATTATCATAGCTTAGTTTTACATTGTGGTTTCTTGGAGTCCCCTGTGGAGTTGTCTCCAGATTTTTGCTTTCGCCCTCTCCGATTGTGGGGGTGATTCCGTATTTTCCTGTTTTTAAGCCTAAATTCAGATCAGATTTTGATGCTTAGCCAATGTAAGATGCTTCAATTCTTTGATTATCATTAATGTTGTAGCCTAACTTCAGCATTCCGTTGTAGTTATTCATTTTTGCGGTGCTGTAGGTAGGGCTAAGGTTCACACCGTCTGCATCTTTCATATACCCTGTTTTTTCATAAGCAAATGAAGCTACATAATCGAAATTTTTTGTGATTTTGCCTGAAAGAAGCTGACTCGCCCTGAAGCCCAGCGTTCCACCGTAAGGCTGCCCCGTAAGTCCAACCTGGGAAATTCCGGAGATTTTTTTATCAGAACTGCTTTTCCTTGTGATATAATTGATAATTCCACCGTCTGCACCATTTCCGTAAATGGAGGAAGCACCTTTTATAACTTCAATTCTTTCGATTACCGATGGATCTATTGTTCTTAAGTCTCTGGCTCCGTTTCGAAATGGGGTAGACTGCGGAATTCCGTCAATCAAAACCAAAACCTGGCGGCCTCTCAGGGTCTGTCCGGTATTGGAAGTCTGGCCCGAGCTTGTTGCCAAACTCGGTACTGTGTATTGTAAAATGCTTGTAATATCCGAATTCACGGTTAATTGTGACTGAATTTGTTTTTGGCCGACAATTGTTACGGAACTTGGTATTTCTTTGATGCTTTCTTTTTTTCTGGATGCCGTAAGTACGACTTCATCTACATCTTTTACCTGTACAGAATCTTTTTGCTGTGCAAACGTTGTAATAGCGGCTAATGTAGCTGCAGATAGTATAATTTTCTTCATTTTAGTGTTTTAATTCCTTTTTTCTTCTTTTTTCCCAACCATATTATAAATCCCGTTACGGGCAGTGATGTGCATACTAAACCGGCAAGAAACCAAATGATTTTTCCCACAATCCCGAAATAGGATCCGGTGTGGATATCATAATTGGCATTGGCATATTTTTCTGCATTGTTAAGTTCGTGATGAGGTTTATTTGATAATAATTTTCCTGAATATTTATCAAAAACGACCTGATTTCTTATTGCAAATTTTCCTTCTTCACCGTAAACAGTGACAGGAATATTCTTTAATTCTTTTCCTTTTTTATTTTTTCCGTTTAGCGGGATTCTGAAACTTGAAGCTCCGGCATATAATTTTTTTGTTTCCTGAGCAGTTAAATCAAAAACCTGATTGTTTTTTACCAGTAAAGAGTCGGGAGATTTTACTTCTTTTTCTTTCGGCGGCTCTGGTGATCCGGAAAGTGCTATGTTGAAAGCATTTTTCACCCAGGGATAAGCGAAGTAAATTCCTGATAAGCTCAATAACAAAGCAATAAACGAAGCGTAAAATCCTAACACGTTATGAAGATCATAATTCTTGCGCTTCCAGGTTTTTACATTTTTCCAATCGAAAGAAAATCGTCCTTTTCCTGCTTTTTTATTTTTCGGCCACCAAAGAATAATGCCTGTTATCAGCATAATAATGAATAAAACCACCGGAATTCCGACCACATATTTTCCCCAGTCAGCTTTTAACAGTCAGCTCCAGTGGATGGCTTTCAGAATAGGGAAAAGATCATATTTTTCGTTATAAATTCCAAGAACCTGACCGTTGTAGGGATTTACGTAAATTAATTTGTTGATTTTAACATCATCAAAATAATTCCAGGCTTTTTTATTCTTTTCGTAATAGAGAAATTCGTAAGATTTGTTTCTGTCTAAAGGTATTTCTACTGAACTCAAAGGATATTTTTCATTGATTTCCAAAGAAACCTTTTCTTTCAAAACTTCAATGGGAAGAGGATTCTGCGTAATCGTTTCAGCTTTTACATAAATAGCATCTTTTCTCAGAACATTTTGAATTTCATCCTTGAAAACATACATCGTTCCCGTTAAAGAGACAATGAAAACAATCAAACCAATGGATAAGCCAAACCACAAGTGCAGTTTGGCAGACCATTTTTTTGTAAATGAAGGTTTTCTCTTATGATGGTGTTTTTTCCTCATGTCAAAAAGCCGGTCGTGAAGACCAGCTTTTATTATTTAAAATTTATATCCTATTGAAAGTCTGAAATTTCTTGGCGCTTCTGCCTGGTAATAGTAGTATGCTCCGTAAGGTGAACCTGAGTATAAATATCTGTTGAACACATTGAATACATTAAGGCCAACTCTGAACTTTGTATTTTCCCATGAAAGACCGGCGTCGAACTTTACATAATCATCCAAATCCTTCTGTGTACCAGTATTTGCCCAAGCCCATGTACTTCTGTCTGCAAGGTAAGATCCTCCAAATGAAAGCCCGAATCCTTCAAGGGTACCTTCTGTAAAGGTATAGTTTAACCACCCGTTTGCAGTATGTTTAGCATATCCGGGAACTCTCATGCCTACAGGATTATTTACAGGATCATTGGATTCCGTAACTTTGTTTTCTGTGAAGGCATAATTGAAAATTGCATTGAATCCTCTTGTAATTTCTCCTTTAAGGTCAAATTCTACTCCCTGTACTCTTGTTTTTCCAAGTAAAATTGAGAATTGTTCGCTTGGAGTATTGGTTGGATCGTTTACTGTAGCATTATTTTTTACGATATTATATGCTGAAACCGTTGTATTCCATTTTCCTCCAAACCAGTCTTTCTTTACACCAATTTCAATGTTGTTTCCGGTAATTGGCTTTACAGTGCTTCCATCTCTGAAAATTGCGGCTTGCGGAACGAATGACTGATCATATAAACCATAAACAGACATACTTTCATCAACTGAATAACTGATACCCACACGTGGAGTTATTTTATCGGCTTCTGATTTTGTTCCGTAATTATTTTCTTTTACGTTTGTATAACGAGCAGCAAGTGTTAATCTTAATTTATCATCAAGAAACCCTAATTCATCCTGTAAGTATAAGCCAGTGTAGTTTTGTTCAATTGTGCTTCCTACTCCCGCTCTTACAGAAAGCGGTTTTGTTTTGTCAAAAGGGATATATGCTGCTGAATTATTAGGCCCATAATAAGCTCCATTGCCATTAATATCATAATTATTGGTGTTTAAATTATACCAGTAATTATAATCCGGTGCAAGAGAGTAATCATCAGTCGCATTAAATTTATCAAGATTATACCCCTGGCTCCAGTCTGCCATATATTTTTTGCTTCCTAAATCTAACCCAGCTAATATTTTATGTGAAACAACTCCGGTTTTTGCATAACCATTTAGGAAAATCTGACCGAATTTCATTGTGTTATCCGCTTCCCAATATCCTAAACGACGGATCATATAGTTGCCTACAAAACCGCTTGGCCAAAGATTGCTTCCCATTGTGTATTCATTCACATACGTTAATTGAGAAGTTAGTTTCCAATTTTCATTGAATTTATGTTGTAGATTTACGTTTACAGTGTTGTTATCTACATTTGTTGGTTCAATGCCGGGATCTGTAGCTGTGTATGATGCCGGTTTGTTTGCATAACCTTCGTAGCTGAATACATAGGCGGAACCTACTTCGGACATTTTTGCCTTTTGATAGATATATTCTGCTGTTAAGGTTGTTTTATCAGTAAGATTTACTTTTAATGAAGGATTGATGATATATCTGTCATTAAATTCATAATCTCTGAAGCTCTTTTTATTCTGAGCCATCAAATTTAATCTGAAAGCAACTTTATCTGTAATTTTGGTATCAATATCTGTTTCTCCTCTGTACATATTGAAGCTTCCAAGCGTTACTCTTGCGGAACCATTCAAAGATTGTCCGGTAGGTTTTTTCGTTACAATATTGTAGATACCGCTCGGCTCACCGTTTGACATTAAGAAGCCGGACGGCCCTTTAATAAATTCAATGTGATCCACAAAAGACATATCTTCACTTAGCGGTCCCCAGTTTGAAGTTACGTTTACTCCGTTCATGAAAGCTGCTGCTCTGGAACCTCTCATATTCACTCTTGTGTACATATCACCCCAGTGCTCCAGCCTTTGTGCTCCGGCTACGTTTCTTAGAACACCGTCGCTCAATGTAGTTACCTGCTGGTCTTCTAAAGCTCTGTTTGTAATAATGGAAACATTTTGAGGAATTTTTATCAATGCTTCATCAAGACGCATTGAAGAAGAACCTTCCTTTTCAACATACTTTTTGTAGTATTTTCCACTTACAATTACTTCTTCAATATCATTTGCTTTTATAGAATCTTTTTCCTGCGCGAAAGTCAGCATAGAACCTAACAAGGAGGCACAGATCAGTACATTTTTCATGAAACTCAAATTTTTTGCAAATATATTGTTTTTAATTATTCTAAATAAATTACAGGATTGATATTTGTCATGAATTCAATATACATCGAATAATAAAAAACCGCTACAAGCAGTATTGTAACGGTTTTTTAAATTATTATTAATTTTATTCTTAAGCCGGAATTTCTCCTTTGTATAAGAATGAAATAATTTCTTTGTTCAGTTTATCGATCATTTCACTGAATAAGTGGAAAGATTCCTGCTTATAAATTACCAGCGGATCTTTTTGCTCATAAACAGCTCCCTGAGAAGATCTTCTCAAGTCGTCCATTTCACGAAGGTGAAGCTTCCAGTTTTCATCAATGATAGATAATGTGATGTTCTTTTCGAAATCATTTACTAAGCTTTCACATTTTGTATCATAAGCTTCCTTAAGATCAGCAACAATGGTCATTGTTTTGTGACCGTCTGTGAAAGGAACCTGGATCATTTTAAACATTGAACCCTGATTCTGATATACATTCTCAATAATAGGGAAGGATTTTTCTTTCAATAAGTTCAGCTTCATCTGGTAATCTTCCTGGGCTGCTTTGAATAAAATGTTCGTTAAATCCTGAACAGTTTTATTCTTGAAATCATTCTCAGAAACAGGAGATTCCATAGTGAAAGTTTTAATGATTTCATATTCGAAATCTTTATAGCTTCCTGTTGCTTTCCCCTTATTTACAATTGAATTGGCAACATCAAAAATCATATTCGCGATGTCATACTTCAGGTGATCTCCGAATAAAGCATTCTTTCTTCTCTTATAAATTACGTCACGCTGCTTGTTCATAACGTCATCATATTCAAGAAGTCTTTTTCTTGTTCCGAAGTTATTTTCCTCTACTTTTTTCTGAGCTCTTTCGATAGATTTAGAAATCATAGAGTGCTGAATCACTTCACCTTCTTTATGACCCATTCTGTCCATCATTTTAGCGATTCTTTCAGAACCGAACAAACGCATCAGGTTATCTTCCAAAGATACGTAGAACTGGGAGCTTCCAGGGTCTCCCTGACGTCCTGCTCTACCTCTCAACTGTCTGTCAACACGTCTTGAATCGTGTCTTTCTGTACCGATAATTGCCAGACCTCCCGCTTCTTTTACTTCTTTAGAAAGCTTAATGTCGGTACCACGACCTGCCATGTTAGTTGCAATAGTTACAACTCCCGGCTGTCCTGCTCCGGCAACAATCTCTGCTTCTTTTTTGTGAAGTTTCGCGTTAAGAACCTGGTGAGGGATTTTTCTTAATTGAAGCGCTTTTGATAGTAACTGAGAAATTTCAACAGAAGTTGTACCTACAAGAACAGGTCTTCTTGCTGCTGTTAATTTTTCGATTTCTTCAATTACTGCGTTATATTTTTCACGGTTAGTTTTGAAAACTAAATCCTGTTTGTCATGTCTTAAGATCGGGCGGTTGGTAGGAATTACCACTACGTCTAATTTGTAGATTTCCCAAAGCTCGCCTGCTTCTGTTTCTGCCGTACCCGTCATCCCCGCAAGCTTGTTGTACATACGGAAGTAGTTCTGAAGGGTAATGGTTGCAAAAGTCTGTGTCGCCGCTTCGATTTTTACATTCTCTTTTGCTTCAATCGCCTGGTGAAGGCCGTCCGAATAACGTCTTCCTTCCATGATACGGCCTGTCTGCTCATCAACGATTTTTACTTCACCATCAATTACCACATATTCATCATCTTTTTCGAATAATGTATATGCTTTCAATAGCTGGCTCATCGTGTGAACTCTTTCAGACTTTTCGGCGAATTCTGAGAATAATTTTTCTTTAGCTTCAAATTCTTCTTCTTTAGATAAATTTTTAGCATCTAATTCTGCGATTTCAGTTCCTATGTCCGGAAGAACGAAGAAATTTGGGTCAGAGTTTCCTTGAGACATGTATTCAACACCTTTGTCTGTTAAATCAACCTGATTGTTTTTTTCCTCGATTACGAAATAAAGATCTTTATCTACAATCGGCATATCACGGTTGTTGTCCTGCATATACTGAGCCTCAACTTTCTGAAGCAATGCACGGTTTCCGCTTTCCGATAAGAATTTGATTAATTGTCTGTTTTTAGGAAGACCTCTGTATGCCTGAAGCAATTTGAATCCTCCTTCTTTTGTGTTTCCTGCAGCTATTAATTTTTTAGCTTCATTAAAGATCGTGGAAACAGTTTTTTTCTGAACTTCAACGATTCTGTCGATAGAAGGCTTCAGAACATCAAATTCCTGTCTGTCTCCCTGAGGAACCGGTCCGGAAATAATTAACGGTGTTCTTGCGTCATCTACCAATACGGAATCCACCTCATCCACGATAGCAAAGTTTAATTCTCTTTGTACCAGTTCTGAAGGTGAAGTTACCATGTTATCTCTCAGATAATCGAACCCGAATTCGTTATTCGTTCCGTAAGTGATATCTGAGTTGTATGCTTTTCTTCTTCCGTCTGAGTTCGGTTGGTGATTATCGATACAATCGATGCTCATTCCGTGGAATTGGTACAATGGCCCCATCCACGCCGAGTCTCTTTTGGCAAGGTAGTCGTTCACTGTTACTACGTGAACACCTCTTCCGGGAAGAGCATTTAAGAAAATTGGAAGCGTACCTACAAGAGTTTTACCTTCACCGGTCGCCATTTCGGCAATTTTACCACTGTGAAGAATTACCCCTCCGATAAACTGTACATCGTAGTGTACCATGTCCCAGTTTACAGGTGTTCCGGCAGCATCCCATGAGTTTTTCCAAACAGCCTGATCTCCCTGAATTTCTAAGAAATCTTTACCCGAAGCAGCCAGTTGTCTGTCCCAGTCAGTTGCTGTAACACGGATTTCTCCGTTCTGTGCCCATCTTCTTGCTGTTTCTTTTACCAAGGCAAAAACTTCAGGAAGAATTTGGAGAAGAACTTTTTCTTCGATTTCGTAAGATTCTTTTTTAAGAGATTCAATTTTTGAGAAAAGAGCTTCTTTTTCATCAACGTTTGTTGAATTCTTGATCTGCTCCTGTATCTGTTCTATTTGAGCTGTGATTTTGCTGGTTGCAGATTTAATATTTTCTTTAAACTCAGCAGTTTTCTCTCTTAAACCATCATCAGACAATTGCTGAATGTTTGGTTCAACAGCTTTGATTTTTGTTACAACTTTTTTTACTTCTTTTAGGTCCTGCGCTTTCTTGTCTCCCAAAAACCCTTTAAGAACTTTGTTTAAAAAACTCATAAATTTTTTGCTTTATGCTTAAAGTGATATACTTTAAGCGTTTTACTAATACGCTTATTGCGCAAAAATTGATATTTAAAAAGGGCAAAAAAGCTTTAAGCCTATTGCCTAAAGCTTAATGCTTTAATTAATATTCGTCTTCGTTCCAAAGGAAGTCTTCATCCGTTGGATAATCACTCCAAACCTCTTCAATAGATTCATAAATTTCCCCTTCATCTTCGATGGCCTGAAGGTTTTCTACAACTTCCATAGGTGCACCAGTTCTGATTGCGTAATCAATAAGCTCTGCTTTTGTCATTGGCCAAGGTGCGTCACTTAAGTATGAAGCTAATTCTAATGTCCAGTACATAATTTTCTAATTTTTTGCAAAAGTATAAAAATAGCTTATATTATATGCTTTTTTACACCTGATTTTCAATTCTTTTTATTAATTTTTATTCACTGTACGATACAGAAACCATTAGAGCAGTATTCTGTAAGATACTTGAGGTCATTTTCTCAAAAACCATTCCACAAATTTTTTTATGCCATTTTGGAAGTTTGTGTCAGGTTTATAGCCTATTAATGTCCGGGCTTTTGTAATATCTGCATTGGTTTTCTGGACATCTCCGGGCTGCAATGGCAGATTTTTCCGGATGGCAGATTTTCCCAATTCATTTTCTATAGTGGAAAGCATTTCATTAAGATTGATGACCTGGCTTTCTCCCAAGTTTATAATTTCATACACATCCGAATTATTTTCCAGATAACTAATAGATTTCGTGATTCCGTCTATGATGTCATCGATATAGGTGTAATCTCTTGCTGTATTTCCGTCTCCGTAGAAAGGGATTTCCTGGTTGTCAGAGATCAGTTTTGCGAATTTATGAATGGCAAGATCCGGCCTTTGCCGCGGTCCGTACACTGTAAAAAATCTCAATTGAATCATATCAATCTTATACAGATCATGGTAAACATGGCCTAATATTTCACCGCATTTTTTCGTGGCAGCATACGGGGAGATGGGATTGTCAACATTATCTGTTTCAGCAAAAGGAATTTTTTCATTGTTGCCATAAACACTTGATGATGACGCACAAACGAATTTTTTAACCTTGAAATCTTTACATAATTCCCAAAGATTCATGGTTCCGCGGACGTTCACTTCCTCGTATTCCAAAGGTCTTTCAATAGACGGGCGGACACCGGCCAGCGCGGCAAGATGGATGATTAAATCAATTTTATGATTTTTAAAGATTTCTTCCAACCCGATTTTATCCCGGATATCCTGATAATAAAGCGTATAATGATCTGATTTTGATAAAGAAATTAAATAATGGATATCTTTCTCCTTTTCAGAAAACTCAAAATCCGAATTTTTGCCAATTGACTCTAAAGTATTTGTAATTTTTATCTGATAATTATAGAAATCATCAAAGTTGTCAATGTTTATGACAGAATGTCCTTTTTTTAATAATTGTTCTACCAAATGAGAACCAATAAATCCGCTTCCTCCTGTTACAAGATAATTCATCCGTGTCTTTTTATGGATACAAAAATATAAAATTACTTTTTGAAAAATATAATCATTAAATTTACTTAAAAAAGTTAACTAAAATTAATATGCAGTTTCAAGGGCAAATTTTAAAAATGACGAGCTTCAATGACGAGCCGATCCAATATTATCTTAATCTTTCAGGCGACCTTATCCACATGAATGAGCTTTTCGGAAAAGAGCTTACCATAAAACATACAGGATTCCAGTGTGTGAACTGCCAGGAAAGCAAGCCAATTTACAGAATGGGCTTCTGTAAAAAATGTTTTTTTGAGAGCCCGTACGCAAGTGATACCATCATCCGTCCGGAACTTTCCACAGCGCATCTTGGTGTGGCGGAAAGAAATCTTGAAGTGGAAAAAGAAATTCAGCTGCAGCCTCATACGGTTTATCTGGCTTACACCGGCGAAGTAAAAGTGGGGGTTACAAGAAATACCCAAATTCCTACAAGATGGATTGATCAGGGCGCTACTTTCGCATTGCCGATTGCAAGGACAGAAAACAGGTATGAAGCAGGAATGATAGAAGTAGCTCTCAAACAGCATGTTCCGGATAAAACAAGCTGGAAGAAAATGCTTCAGGATGATTTGGAAGATGATATTGACCTGGCTGATTTTCAAAGAAAAATAAAAGAATATTTTCCTCAGGATTTTCAAAAGTTCTACAGCGAAGGAGAAAATCTGTGGAGATTCGATTATCCTTTTGAGAAGCCGGAAAAGGTGACATCTTTTACGTTGGATAAAAGACCGGAGTTTACAGGAAAGCTTACGGGTATTAAAGGGCAGTATCTTGGTTTTGATGGCGGGGAATTTATTAACGTAAGAGGGCATGAGGGGTATGTTATTGAGTTGAATGTAAAAAATTAACCATATATTTAAGAGGTATTGATAAAAATCACAAATATGAAAAAATGGGTTAAAAAGTTTGCGGTTGGTCTTGGGATTTTGTTGGTGATTATTTTATTGGCAAATTTCGGACTGAATATCTGGCTTAAAACCCAGCTTCCTAACTATATTAAAAATAATACGGATTATAAGGTCTCCTACAAACTTCTTGAGGTTGATCTTTTGTCCGGGAATATTTTTTCCACAGGAATTTCTGTTAACAGCAAAAATCCCAAAAATAACAATGTTATTGGTCTTCAGGGAACGGTTGATACATTAAAGCTGAGCCGTTTCGGAATTTATGACGCGATTTTCAATAAGCAGATCAATTCGTCAGATTTGCTGTTGTCAAAACCCAATTTAAATATTACGCTTGCAAAACCGGTGGATAATAAAACCGGCAAAAAAAGAAATCCGGTTTTATTTAAGAATATCAGGATTAATGATGGCCAAATAAGTATTTTCAGACATACGAAGCAGAAATTTCTTTCGGTTCAGGATCTTAATCTTTTTGTGGAAAACCTGCAGATGACAGAAGAGTCTGTAGAGAATCAGCTTCCTGTGGTTTTTGATAAATATGACATTAAAGGAAGCAATTTTTTTGTTCGCCCGGATGATGTTTATGCATTGAAGATCAGTTCGATAAAAACTTCAGGCGGACACATGGAAGTTGAAAATTTTCAATTGATCCCATTACTGTCTATTGATCAGCTTAAAAGATTTTATCCTAAAAGAACAAAGCTTTATCAGTTCGGGATTCCTAAAATGGAATTCAAGGATGTAACTCTGAAAAAAAATATCGTTTCTCTTGGAAATGCTTATTTTGAACGTCCTAATTTGCTCATTTACAACACGGATGCTGTTCCGGTGAAAGTCAAAAAGCCAACGGATTTTGAGCTTAACCTTGAGGATGTGAAGATGAAAAATGCGATGGTTCAGATTATTAAACCAAATGGTAACAAGCTGTTATTTGCGAAAAACCTTAGCCTGGATGTTAATAAGCTAAAATTTGATAAAAAAACAAGAGAAGAGGTTATCCCGGTGGGATACAAAAGCTTCCAGTTTTCCGGGCAGGATGTTCTGTTTTCAAATCATCAGAATTATCAGATAGAAGATATTGCCCTGAATCAGAACAGCGGTGAACTGAAAAATGTTTCCATTACCCCGAATACTGCTGATCCCGGAAGACGGGCCATGAATCTGCAGGCCAATCTTGTGGCTTTCAATATTAATAAGTTTGAATTTATTGACAGAAGACTGAATCTTGATATTAAAGACGTAATTGTTGATCAGGTGCGGGGCTCCTTAAAAATTGGCCCTAAAATAGCAAACAGGGTTCGCAGGAAAAATAATGTAGAGCTTATACTTGTCCGTAAAGTGAGCCTTAAAAACTCAAATGTGACCTATGATAAAGACAGCGAGCCGCTTACCTTCAATGAACTGAATGCTACCATTAATAATGTGGAATACAAATCCAAGCCGGATGGTTACGGGCATACGCTGAAAGTCGGAAATTACTTCCTGACCACTAAAAATTTTGCCTACAGAACTCAGTTTTACAGTATGACAGTCGGGCTTTTAAAGCTTAACAAAAATAAAGTGCAGATTAATAGCTTTGCAATGAAGCCTTTGGTTTCCAGAGCGCAATTTATCAAAATGATTCCCGTGGAAAGGGATTTATATGATATTACGGCCAATCAGATCACAGCAGACGGAAACTGGGACCTGTTTTCTCAAAATAAGTCCATCAATGCTTCCAACGTTACCATCCAGTCCGCCGATGCGAATATTTTCAGAAGTAAAATCCCGAAAGATGATCCCAAAGAAAAGCCTTTGTACTCAAGAATGCTCCGTTCTATTAAGATACCCCTGATTGTTAATAATCTTGATTTAAAAAATTCAAAACTGGTATATGAAGAAGATACGCCGCAAAGTGACGGTCCGGGAAAACTGACGTTTGGCAACTTTAATATGAATGTTAAAAATTTAAATTCAGCCAAAACAAAAGGGAAACCAACAAGAGTTGATATAAAAATCAATTGCTCATTCATGAATCTTGCGCCATTGGCTGTCAACTGGAATTTTGATGTGGCTGACCAACGGGATATTTTCAATATTTCAGGGAGAACATTGAACCTTCCTGCTGCGGGAATTAACCCCTTCATGAGGCCTTACCTTCATGTAACAGCTACCGGAACTATCCAGGAGATGCTTTTTAATTTTAATGGAAATCCAAAGGGTTTGCGCGGGCGGTTTAATCTGAGACATAAAGATCTTAAAGTTTCAATTCTTGATAAAAATAACGAAGAAAAGAAAGGATTTTTGTCTGCGGTTGCAAATCTGCTGGTAAAATCAAATTCGGGCAGACTGCCTCAGGATGTGATAATCGAAGATGTGGAAAGAGATCCTACAAAGTCATTCTTTAATCTTTTCTGGAAAGGAATCGAACAGGGATTAAAGAAAACGCTGATCGGGATCAACATTGATAAGGCAAAAAAAACAGTCAATAATACCATTTCTACTGTGAAAGATGTAAAAAAATCAGTGAGCGGAATGAAAGAATCTGTAAAAGAAATAGGCAGGGAAATTAGGAAAAGCCCGGATCATAAAGAAACAAAACCTGCAGGGCAGGAAAAAGAAAAGAAAGGTTTTCTGAAGGGTGTTTTCCGTAAAAAAGAAAAGCCTGAAGCTGAGTAGCTGCAGGCTTTATTTATATTAATCAAAATCAAATTCGTCGCTTTCCAGAATAGGGATTTCTCTCAGGAAATTATCAAATTCTTTCGGATAATTACTTTCTGCACCGTAAGAATCTATGATCATTCCATGGTTTCCTTCATTATCTTTTACTACATACAGAACAGCATTGTCATCCGGGCTGCTTGGTCCTTCAAAACGGTAAGTTTTTAAGATGGTCAATTCTGAAGGCTGGTATATTTTTTCTGAGTTTTCAAACTTCACTTCACAGTTTTCATTCATTCTAAACTCCCTATGGATGCCTCTTTGTGCCAGTCTGGTCATCACCTGGCTTAGCGTGGTCATTTTGTCTATGTTTCCTGTACTTTCCATAATAATATTTTTGTTAAATACTACAAGAATTAAACCATTTGATAATTAAAGTTATTTGATTAACGAATATTATTTTTGGAAGAATGCAGATTAATGTTAACAAAATTTATAATTGCTGAAATTGGGATAGGTATGCTTTTTGTATTGAGTTTAGCATAAATCGGACTAAATATGAAAAAAGAAGTTGGAGTATTACTGGCAGGAGGAGTTGGCCTTTTGGCGGTTTTAAGTATCATAGGAATAAAAAAAATTTTAGATAAAAAAGACAAAAAATACAGTGATACCTATTCGGATTATCACAGACACTTTGATGAAAAAAACTATGACGATGAATTTCACGGCATAGAATTTTACGCGCTGAAGTAGTAAAAAAATATATTTTAATTATGTTTAAATCCGGCACTTTTGAAAGTGTTGGATTTTTTTGTGGAAAACTTTAGTGTTAAAACTCATTATTTTCAAAAAATTCCATTCTAATTTTACAGCAGAAATGCAGAACGAAAATATCATAAAAGGTCAGGGAGCTCAGCGAAATGTTATCAACCGTTTCGACCGTTATACCTATGAGCCGGAAGATGAAGATTTCGAAACTGTGAAAACATCCTTTACGGAGGTCTTCCCGAAAACCATTGTTAATCAGGTAAAAAGCGAAGATTTGCCGATGGAATATTCCATGAATCCATACCAGGGCTGCGAACATGGCTGTTCGTATTGTTTCGCAAGACCTACGCATGAATATTGGGGATACAGTGCGGGAATTGATTTTGAAAGAAAGATCATGGTTAAAAAAAATGCCCCGGAATTATTAGAAAAATTTTTCCAGAAAAGAGGCTACAAACCGGGCCCTATTTTACTGTCCGGAAATACGGATTGCTATCAGCCTGCTGAACGGCAGTTTGAAATTACAAGAAAAATGCTGCAGGTTTGCCTTGATTACAGACACCCGGTAAATGTTCTCACAAAAAATGCTTTGGTATTGAGGGATATTGATATTCTGAAGCCTATGGCAGAGCAGAATCTGGTTTCCGTTTCACTGAGCATTCCTACGATTAACGAAGATCTCAGAAGAAAAATGGAGCCCCGTACAAGCTCGGCAAAAAATAAGCTGAAAGCTGTAGAAATCCTGTCACAAAACGGAATCCCTGTCAATGTAATGGTGGCGCCCATTATTCCGGGATTAAACAGTGATGAGCCTTTAAATATTTTAAAAGAAATTTCTGAAGCCGGTGCTCAGAGCTTTGGATATACTTTGGTGAGGTTAAATGACACGGTAGAGACTGTTTTTGTAAAATGGATTGAATCTGCTTTTCCGGACCGCGCTCAGAAAGTCTTGAACTTAATCCGATCCATGCGAGGCGGAAAGCTGGGTGAGAAAAGGTATTTTAACCGCCAGAAAGGAGAAGGAAATATTGCAGAAATGATTCACAATACTTTTAAAATCGGGAGAAAAAAGTTTTTCGATGGCAAAGAATTTCCGAAACTGACGACAAGTAATTTTACAGGAGCAAAAGATCAGCAATTGAGATTATTTGATTGATTTTATGACCATTTATAGACTTTCGCAGATGATCGTGTGAAGGGTATGTGGTTATTTGATGAAAAAAATCTGAAAAAATCCGAGAATATTGAAAAAAAACCGCCCTAAAAAGGAACGGTTTCATATAGTTTCAAGAAATGATTTTTTTACATAGAATCATCCGGACATTTGAAATCATCGCTGCAAGCTGCAC
This sequence comes from Chryseobacterium daeguense DSM 19388, assembly GCF_000430825.1. Taxonomy (GTDB): domain Bacteria; phylum Bacteroidota; class Bacteroidia; order Flavobacteriales; family Weeksellaceae; genus Chryseobacterium; species Chryseobacterium daeguense. The sequence goes on from NZ_AUMT01000002.1 coordinate 209,479, forward strand.
AAATTACTACATTTCCGCAAGCGTACATGCAAAATTCCGGTTCCGGAAGTTTAATTCCTCCCGCTCCTTTAATGCTTTTTAATTGGTTTTTGCTTAGTTTTTTTAAATTTTTCATATTGTTTTAGTTAAAAATTTGATACTAAAGTAAAGATAATCAAAAAAAATAATAAGTCAAACAAGCGTGGTATATTTTTAATGAAAAATTTATTTTTAAGAGAAAAGTAGTAAGTTTATACACATGATAAACTATGAGAATCTCAAAATAATTATTAGGATATTTTTTATTTCATTTTCATGTTTTTGCCCCGCTCAGCAAATAACGGTTGATAATAAAAATAGCAGCCCTGTTCAAGTTAAATATGCTCAGGAGAAAATAGAAGTTGCGGGTAATCAAAAGAAAAAAATTATTGCAAAAGGATTAAAAAGTATTTCCATATTCAATAAAAACAATGAAAAATTAAACAGGGATATTCCAATATTTTTGGACCCTGACCAGAGTCTCGATATAATCCTTGCAAAAGATTCAATTAAGTTTCTGGGAGATAAAGATCATTTACATGAATATAATTACGCAGGCTTTTGGCATGAACTAACTTTAAAAATACCTGAATATCAAAAATTTTATCAGAAGAATGATCCAAATGGATTTATACGTGCCTCAGAATTAGCATTAGGAAATGTTCTGGCTAAAGTGGAAAGGTTAAACAATTCACCATCAGGAAGAAATGACAATCATTTTAAAGAAATTGAAAAAGCGGCTAAAAAACGATGGTTTTTTACGGTCTTTGTAAGCTTTAACGGGATGAAAATCGGTGAAACAGAAAAAGAGCTGATGAAATATTATTATGAAAAATATTTTAAAAAGGATATAGCTTCTTATAATTGTAATTCATGGGATGAATATGAGATCATCAGGAGATTTTCGCAACATAGCAAAACTCTTCATATCAAGCTTCCAAGGTATGAAATCGTAGAACATACTGATGATGATGAAATAAATCAGTATTTGCCGTTTAAATGTCAGGAAGAATACTTTAGAAATTCTTATAATTTTTACATTAATAAGAAGGATGAAGTAAGAGCGGAAAAGTTTAAAAGGATCTTAACAGAAAAATTTCATGCAAAGCCATAAAAAAACCAGGCATAAAACCTGGCTTCATTATTTATTATTTTTTAATTAATCCCAGCTCAATCAATCTTTCATGTAAAAACTCGCCGGCTGTAGTATCTTCATACAGTTTCGGATGGTTTTCATCTACACAGTTTTCAAGGGCATTCAATGACATTGAACTTACCGGGTGCATGAAAAAAGGAATTGAATATCGTGAAGTTCCCCACAATTCTCTTGGTGGATTAACCACTCTGTGAATTGTAGATTTCAATTTATTATTGGTATGTCTGGAAAGCATATCTCCCACATTTATCATCAGCTCATCCGGCTCTGCAATAGCATCTATCCATTCACCTTTATGATTCTGAACCTGAAGACCTTTGCCCTGAGAACCCATTAATAAGGTAATAAGATTGATGTCTCCGTGTGCGGCGGCTCTCACTGCATCATTCGGCTCTTCAGTAATGGGCGGATAATGGATGGGTCTTAAAATAGAGTTTCCTTCGGCGATTTTATCATCAAAATAAAATTCATCAAGGCCAAGATACAAAGCTAAAGCTCTTAAGACATATTGCCCTGTTTTCTCAAGCATTTTATAAGCTTCTTTACCCACTTCATTGAATTTTGGAAGCTCTTCCACGATCACATTGTCAGGATATTCGCTTTTGTATTTGGAATCATCAGACACATACTGCCCGAAATGCCAAAACTCCTTCAGATCACCTTTCTTAAAGCCTTTTGCGGTTTCTTTTCCGAAGCCTACATAGCCTCGCTGTCCGCCAATACCGGGAATCTCATACTTCTGTTTCGTTTCCGTAGGTAATTCAAAAAAGTTTTTCACCTCTCCATACAATTCATCTACTAATTTGTCATCAAGAAAATGGCCTTTTAAGGCAACAAAACCAATTTCTTCATAAGCTTTTCCGATTTCATTTACAAATTTCTGTTTGCGTTCCGGGTCACCCGAAAGGAAATCACGCAGGTCTACACTAGGTATTTTATCCATTTTTAGAAATTTAACGAATTGCTAATTTACTATTTTTTAGATTAAATTCTTTTTTGTGTTAAGTATTTATAAATTAAATTTGTGTCATGAAAAAATATTCTTCTAAGAGAAGTATTCAGATACTTGCACATCTTCTTCAGCAATATGGGATTTCAGACATTATTATTTCACCCGGGTCCAGAAATGCTCCTTTAGCGATTCATTTTTCGGAAATGGCGGGTATATTTAATTCCTATAGTATTGTAGATGAAAGAAGTGCAGCTTTTGTTGGGATGGGAATGGCGATGAGCGAAAAAAAGCCGGTTGCTATTACCTGTACAAGCGGTTCTGCTTCTGCTAATTATTACCCTGCAATCACTGAAGCTTTCTATTCTAATATTCCGTTATTGATATTAACAGCCGACAGGCCAACGGATTATGTGGATATTTTTGACGGACAAACCATCAGGCAGAATAATCTTTTTCATCAGCATTCCTATGGCGATTTTCAACTGCTGGAAGACGGTAAAGAAAATGCGGAGGATACTAATTTTGACATCATTAAAAAAGCCATTGAGCTTTGTATTGAAAAGCAGGGCCCGGTTCATATCAATATTCCATTGGAAGAACCTTTGTATGAGCTTGTTTCAGAACTGCCAACATTCCCTGACGTGGAAACGGCCATTCAGCACAAAGAATATGAAATTCCTTCAAATTTAGTTGCAGACTGGAATACTTCCCAAAGGATCATGATCTTGGTAGGAACCAGGGATCATAGTCCTGAGCTTGAAAGCCAGCTGACTCAATTGGTTAAAAATCATTCAGTTGTAGTGCTGAGCGAGGCAAACTCAAATGTTTATCACGAAAAATTCTTCAGGCATATTGACCGCTATATTTACAATTTCACAGAAGAAGATTATAAGACTTATGCTCCTGATTTACTGATTACTATAGGGCAGAATGTGGTGTCAAAAAAAGTGAAGCAGTTTTTAAGAAATGCTGCTCCAAAACAACACTGGCACCTAGATGAAGTATGGCAGCCTGATACCTATTTTGCCTTAACAGAAAAGCTTGAAATCAAACCTGAAGTTTTCTTTTCTAAGTTGTTGAAATTCATTAGTCTAGAACCCAAACCATATTATAACCTCTGGGATGTTCTGCGTGATAAAAAAGATGCAAAGCATGAACAGTTTTTAAATACAGTTGAATTTTCTGATTTTTACTTTTTTAATAAAAGCTCCCAGATGATTCCTGAAAATTACAATATCCATTTCAGTAACAGTTCGGCTATAAGATATGCCCAGTTATTTGATTATGGTAAAAGAAAAATATATTGCAACAGAGGAACTTCCGGAATTGACGGGTCTACATCCACAGCAATGGGCTTTGCGATAAAAAATGCCAATCCTACACTTTTAATTACAGGTGATCTGAGTTTTCTTTACGATATCAACGGACTATGGAATCAGTACATTCCGCCGTTTGTAAGGATTATGATCTTTAATAACGGGGAAGGAAATATTTTTAAAATAATTCCGGGACCTGGAAATGCAAATCCAAATACACTGGACGAATTTATAGCAACAAAGCATAAGAAAAATGCAGAACATCTGGCTAAGCACTTTGGATTTTCCTACACAAAAGTGGAGGATGAGCCTACGCTGGACCGTGTACTGGAAAATTTCTTCAATGCAGATTCTCAACCTAAAATACTGGAAGTCAATACCTACGGAAAGAACAGTGCAGACGTGCTGAAATCCTATTTTGAATTTATGAAAGAATAATTACAGATCAAGATATTCTTCATTTCCGGGAAGATTGATAATCTTTTCAATAGGATAAATGAAGTTTTCATCAAAATCATTTAAAGCGTTAATGATTTGAAAATGAGAAAATTGCTTAATGTTTTGCAAGGTGATCTCTGTTTCTTTAATTTCTTTGCGCTTTAAAAGATTTTGTCGCTGGACTCCATTCAAAAGGTAAGAGTTTGGGGTAAACCAGTCTTTATCTTTCAGGAATAAAAGATTGGAAAAAGAAGTGTCTGTAATATGATTATTTTTAATGATAATGATTTCTTCAGCTTTGGATTTCATCTTCATTTTTTCAAGCTCTTTCCGGTCTTCAAATTTAAAGGAATAGTCGAAGTTGTTATTCTCAACCAATTGAAAATCATGAATTTCCGGAATAGCATAAGGAATCATCTGTGTGCGGACTTTTTTATCTAGGTCATACACAATTCTTAATTTGAAAAGGCCATCCTCATCATGTTCCAGATGTTTATAAACTTTTGCAAGGTCAATCGACCCTTCTTTCCCAAAATGGGCGAAAGTCTGATCTACACGTTTTTGGTGAAATTCCAATAAATAAATTTCCTGATCTTCTACCTTAATGCTTTCAATGAATTGGGACATAGATTTTGTTTTTCATTTCCTGATACTCGTCTTCTAACCTGCTCATGTGTGTAATTCCGCCGCCACTTTTAAAATAAAGCTCGTCACCTTCTTTTTCAATAAAGCGGATCATTACGCAGCTATCCAGATTTTTACCGTCAAACCAACCGCAAACGCCTGTGTAATACCCTCTTTCGAACCCTTCTGATTCTAAAATGATTTCTAAAGTTTTTGGTTTCGGAGCTCCTAAAATAGAACCGGCAGGAAGCAGTTTTTTCATAATGCTTCCTAATTTCCCGTCAAATTCAGGCTTTAAAGTTCCTGAAATTTCAGAGCTCATGGCATACAAATCTTTTTGCTGTGTTTTGATGAAATCAATGTGCTGGAATTTATCCACCCTCACATCGTCTGCCACCATGCTGAGATCATTCCGGAGCAGATCTACAACGGTGTAGTGTTCTGCTTTTTCTTTTTTATCATTCTTCAAAATTTCCGGGGCATTTTCCACTGAGGCGTCAATAGTACCTTTCATGGGATAAGTAAGAATTTTCCCGTCAATGATCTTTACAAAAGTTTCAGGAGAAAAAAATACGAAAAAATCTTTATATAAAACCTTATATTTCGCAGTAGAATGATAAAATATTTCTTCGAGTGTTAAATTAGTCTCAATTCTTGTTTTTCTTGTATAATTTACCAAATATGAATTTCCAAGACGAATATTTTTCTGAACATGATTAAATCCCAGCTTAAAGCTTTCCAATGTTTCAGGATATGACTTCCATTCAATATTTTTGGATAATTTGTGCTGTGTTTTCGGGGTTGAAAAGTTTTGAAAATCAATTAATAAGCCTGATTTTTTAATTTCCACTTCTTTAAATATCTCTACTTTTTCCGAAAGGAAGTCTATAATGAAAAAAAAAGGTGTACTCTGGACCGAAAGTTCGTCCATTTCCATAAATTTTTGATGATTCACTGAAAACATTCGACAAAAATACTTATTGATGATTACTTTTGCACAAAATATTTTCAATGCAGAACAAATATCCACAGAAACCGGGACTAGATTTTATACTGAAGCAGGCATTTTTCTACTGGAACAAAACGCTGATGTATCAATTAATATTTTCGATCATTTATTTCGCTATATTTTTTACTTCTATATTTTTCTTTGCTTCCCGATATGGAATCCTTGAGCAGCAGCAGGAATTGATGGAAGCTTTCAAAGTGAGTACGCAGGCGTATCTGGCGAAAGCGAATGAATTGGGACAGTCGGAAAATTCGCAATATTTCAGCTATGCCTTTTTGGGAACGCTGGTTTTTTTATATCCTTTGAACCTTGGATTTTTTCAGATTTTCAGAAAGATTGATTTAAATGAAGAAATTCGTCTGGGGGATTTGTTTGTTGGGTACAACGGCTTTAATTTTTTTAAATATCTGGGATATTATTTATTCTGGTTTATGGTGTACATTATGGTTTTAAGGACCGTGATACTTCCTGTAGTGTTGGTTTGTGCCACATTGTTTGTTGCGCCGATTATGTTTTTTATGAATAAAACCATATTCGAATCCATTTCTTTAAATTTCAAAGCATTAAAAATGTATTTTCTCGAAATTGTGGTGTGTGTGATGGTATCTGTATTATTTAAATATATTGGTTTTGCTATATTTTTCATTGGTGGTCTTTTCACATTTCCTTTTTGGAATGCTATGATCTATTCGCTGTACAAGACTATTTTTTCTGAGAAACGTTAAATTTCCTTTGATTACTGTTTTTATGGTCAAAAAAAGTTAAATTTGATAGGAACAACATTAAAAATTAAACACCATGTCAGAATTTAATGAATTTGATCAGCAGGGTTCCGTGCCGGAAAGAAACACGGGATCTATCATTTCCCACGCCTTCGAAATGTATAAAGGAGTTTTTCTTTATGCAGTGGTGGCAATGATTATTTATCTTATTCTTGGAACCATTATTCAAAGCATTGCGGGAGTGAATTCTGCTGCGATGTTTGAGGAGATGAGAGACTCCGGAGATTATTCCGCGATGAATTACTGGAACGCTCCCGGATTTCCATTATATATCACTTTATCCGGTATTCTGGGACTTTTGCTTACTCCATTATATGTAGGGCTGATTTTTATGATCAACAAGTACAATACGAAGAATCCGATAGAATTTTCTGATCTTTTCATTGGCTACAGACAGAATTTTGTGAATATTCTGATTTACGCATTTATTTCAGGAATAATTTCTACTGTTGCGTTATCACTTTGCTTTATTCCGATTGTGTTTGTATATCCTTTCCTGATGCTGGGTTACCCGATTTTGTTGTTTGAAAATGCTTCTGCAACGGATGCTTTAGGAAAATCATTTAATATCGTTAAAGAAAATTACGGGCTTTTCCTTGTTGTAACGCTTGTAGGGTTTTTAATTTCATTTGCCGGATTAGTGCTTTGTATCATCGGGGTTATTTTAACGGCTCCATTCATTTTGGCTGTAATGTATTCATCCTATTGTGCTTTTTTAGGAAAACCAAGACAAATAATTTATAATAAATAATGAATAGAAATGAGCAAATAAGCAGCGTCAAGATAAAGCAGGTATCTTTGCTTGCCATTATTTTGATCCTGACGGGGTTAATCTGTTTTAATCTTGCCCTTTTTATACCATCCGTTCTGGGGGCGATTACTATTTACGTAGTCTGCAGAAAGTATAACTTTTATCTTCAGGAAGAAAAAAACTGGAAACCCTGGGCTTCATCACTGCTATTGATGCTTGCCAGTCTTGTTATTCTTATTCTGCCGATTTATTTTATAGCGGATCTCTTAATCGCAAAGCTTGGAAATGCGCAGGCTTATATGGATAAATTCAATATTTTCCTGGAAAAAATTCATTCTTACATCTATTCTAAAGTAGGTTTCGATATTCTGAGTAAAGAAAACATGACCCGGCTGAAAAGCTCGGTCGGACAGCTTTCTACAAAGGCTCTCAGCGGTACTTTTAATACCCTTACGGTGGTTATTTCCATGTATTTTATTCTTTATTTCATGTTGGAAAAACCAAGATTGTTTGAGCGTATCCTGGCTTCATCTGCGCCTTTAAAAAGAGCAAATGTCTCCTTGATCGGCGAAAAAATGAGAAAACTCATCATGGCCAATGCAATAGGAATCCCTGTGGTAGCTTTAGGGCAGGGTCTTGTAGCTATGATCGGATATTTTATATTCGGTGCTCCGAGCCCGGTTTTGCTTTTTGCTTTAACGGCTGCGGCATCAATGGTTCCTGTTGTGGGGGCGGCGATAGTATATATTCCGATTTGTATTTATATGATAGCAGAAGGAAGTACCGGGCCGGGGCTTGGCTTAGCGGTTTATTGCCTTGTTATTGTGGGATTAACGGATAATCTTTTAAGGTTTACCCTATTGAAAAAACTGGAAGATGTACATCCTTTAAATACAATTTTCGGGATTATTATGGGGATGAACCTATTCGGATTTATGGGGCTTATTTTTGGTCCGATTCTCATTTCTTTAACATTACTCCTGATTCAGGTTTACAGGAATGAGTTTTCTGATGATGATACTCCGGAACTTGAGCTCCCGGATAAGAAAGACGAGCTTGGAAATAAAATAGATTTAATAGTATAAAATGGAAGACGGAATAAACCCGGAGATTTTAAAAGAAATATGCGTAGTAAAAATGCCTTTCGGGAAATATGAAGGTACCATTCTTGCGGACTTACCCATAAGCTACCTCGAGTGGTTTTACAGGAAAGAGATGCCTAAAGGCAAGCTGGGAATGCAGCTTTCCACGATTTATGAAATAAAATTAAATGGGTTAATGGATTTACTGACTCCTATTCGCGGAGGAGCTGTAAATTATGAGAAGCCTAAAACAAAGATTTATAAATTTTAATAGATCAGGTTAATATGAAAAAGAACATATACAAATTGGATTGTATATGTTCTTTTTTATTTTAACAGTTGTAAATGTTAGTCTTTTTTATACCAATTCAAAGCATTTTTATAAAAAATATTTTCGAGTTCAGCATCAGAAAAATTATCAGTAACCATTTTTATATGCTCTTCAGAAAACGGAATTTTTGCGCGTGTGGAGGGAAGATCTGTTCCGAACATTAGAGCATTAGGATTTATCTTATAAATATTTCTCATAACAGATATGGGATCAAAATCTATTCTTCCGAAGCCTGTAGCCTTTACCTTTATTCCTTTTTCTACCCAAAAGTATAAATCTTCAAGGCCATCTTTAGATAATCCCAGATGGTCAATAGAGAATTTGGGAATATTTTGCAGAACAGATTTCAGGCTTTTCAGATCTTTACTGTCAATATATAGCTCAGTATGCCATCCAAACTTGTCAAAAAGATAGTTAGACAGCTTTTCAATATATTCTATTTTTTCTGAACCGCCCCTTTTTACATTAAAACGAACCGCTACAATATTGGCCATGTGCAGTCTTTGTATTTCTGTGTCCGTAATGTCCGCAGGAATGTTGGCAACTCCAAAAAAGTTATCTCCCAATGTTTTTAATGCGTCAATAAGGTATTCCTGGTCAAATGCCTGAAAAGAGCCTGATACTATTGCGCCGCCTTCAATATTATATTCATCTGTAGAATTAATATAATCTTGAGCAGTAAAATCCGGAGGTAGGTATCCGTTATTTTCAACAAGAGGGTACTTAGGATTAATGATGTGGAAATGTGAATCAAATATTTTCATTATCTATGTTTAAAGCATAAATATAAGATTCTTTTAAAATAACATCAATTAAATTTTCATAAATTTTGCACAAATCTAATCCCTTAAAGCAGCAATTTCATCCCTTAGCTTAGCAGCCTTAATAAAATCAAGGTTTTTAGCGGCGGCTTCCATTTCTTTTTGTTTTTGTTCGATGACTTTTTCTATATCTTCGCTGGTATAGCTGGCTTTAGCTTCGGCAACTTTTTGAAGGATTTCTTTCTGAGTATATTTTTCATCAGGGAAATCTTTGCTTCTTCCTACCAGACTTTCAGAAATCTTTTTATTCAGGGCCTGCGGAACCATTCCGTGCTTCTCATTGTATTCCATTTGTTTTGCACGGCGATATTCCGTCTCGTCAAGAGTTGCCTGCATAGATTTAGTGATCTTATCAGCGTACATGATGGCTTTTCCGTTAATGTTCCTTGCGGCACGGCCTACAGTCTGTATCATTGATCTTCTGCTTCTCAGCATTCCTTCTTTGTCTGCATCCAAAATGGCTACAAGCGAAACTTCCGGTAAATCAAGGCCCTCTCTTAATAAATTAACCCCGATAAGCACATCAAAAAGCCCGAGACGAAGGTCCTGCATGATCTGGATACGCTCCAAAGTTTCAACATCTGAGTGGATATATCTTGTTCTGATACCGAATTTGGTAAAATACTTAGTTAGTTCTTCCGCCATTTTCTTGGTCAGAGTAGTCACTAGAACCCTTTCATCAACATCGGATCTTTTTTGTATCTCTTCCATTAAATCATCAATTTGATTTAAAGTAGGCCTAATTTCAATAATGGGGTCCAAAAGTCCTGTCGGACGAATAATTTGCTCAATATATGTTCCTCCAGTCTTTTCAAGCTCATAATCCGCCGGTGTTGCAGAAACGTAAATTACCTGATTCTGCATGGCTTCAAACTCCTCGAATTTCAAAGGTCTGTTGTCCATCGCAGCCGGAAGCCGGAAGCCGTATTCTACCAGAGATTCTTTTCTGCTTCGGTCGCCTCCGTACATGGCGTGAACCTGCGGAACGGTAACATGGCTTTCATCAATTACCATTAAAAAATCTTTAGGAAAATAATCGATCAGGCAGAAAGGTCTTGAACCAGGCATTCTTCCGTCCAGATATCTTGAATAGTTCTCAATTCCGGAGCAGTAACCTAATTCTTTGATCATTTCCAGGTCAAGCTCAGTCCTTTCCTGAAGTCTTTTTGCTTCCAGGGGTTTTTCAATTGAATTAAAAAAGTCAACCTGCTTCACCAGGTCATCCTGAATATGGCGGATTGCTCCATTCAATGTTTCTTTTGATGTTACGAAAAGATTGGCGGGATAAATTTGGATCTGATCAAAATTGGAAGTTACATTTCCCGAAACAGGATCAAAGCTTTGAATTTTTTCAATTTCATCTCCAAAAAACTGGATTCTCACCGCATTGTCAGCGTAAGCCGGAAATACATCAATTACATCTCCTTTTACCCTGAATGTACCTCTTTGAAACTCATTTAATGTTCTGGAGTATAATGCATTAACTAAAGAATGAAGAAGCGCAGTCCGCGTCACCTTTTCGCCAATTCCTATTGAAATTAATGATTTGTGAAATTCGTTCGGGTTTCCGATACCGTAGATACATGAAACAGACGCTACAATTAACACATCCCTTCTTCCGGAAAGTAAGCTTGCGGTGGCAGAAAGCCTTAATTTTTCAACCTCTTCATTGATGCTGAGGTCTTTTTCAATATAAGTTCCGGTAGTGGCGATATAAGCTTCCGGCTGATAATAATCGTAATAACTCACAAAATATTCAACTGCATTTTCTGGAAAGAATTCTTTAAATTCCATAAAAAGCTGAGCTGCCAACGTCTTGTTATGAGCCAATACCAAAGTGGGCTTTTGAACATTTTGGACAACATTGGCAACGGTAAATGTTTTCCCGGATCCGGTAACCCCCAGCAAAGTCTGGTATTTCTCACCAATCTCAATTCCCTGCGTGAGTTTTTCGATGGCTTGAGGCTGATCCCCGGTTGGTTTATATTCTGATTGAAGTTTGAATTGCATAGAAAAAAGTATGTTATATAAACAAAAATACGAAAGAAATTTCTCACATTGAAGAATTTAACTTTTCAAATTCTGATTGAATGTTTTTAATTGATTATTAGATTATTGTAAAGTTTATGCTGTTTTCTAACTTAACTTAAAATTAAAACATTAGTTAAAGATATTTTTTAATTTAAAAAATCAACTTTTAATTTAAATAGTTCTCATTTTTATATTGGTTTTATTGTTGAATTCTCGCATTATTTTGATTTTGTTTGAATATATTTGCTTTTTAATCAATAAAGAGTGATATGAACAAAAATTTATTTTCCTTTATTTTCTTATGCTTTTTTATTTTCATATTTGGAAAAAACACCCTCACGCCTACAACGATTTCCATGTATGAAGAAGTTGTCTTCTATGATATGTATGATGCCATTGTAAACGAGCCTTTACCACCCGGAGCAACACGTCTCAGTAACAGCACCTACACAAAAAAAATGACTGATGCACAACTGGATTCCTTTGGAAATCAGGTTACCATGAATGTTACCATTGGAGCATTGTGTGACAATTACGATCGTTTAGCTCATGTTTTTCTTGCTTTTGCGCCAAAAGGAGCTGCTTCATACGATACAAATACAGTAAAAAAGCTGGAGATCGGGAGGTTTATAACTCCATTTATGAATAAAAACATCTCACCTACAAGTGTACCTTATACATTTCAGGTTGATAACTTAGGCGCGATTTTCAAAGATCCGAATCTGAGAAGCCAATATGATTTCTGGATCGAATTTACTGTGTTCGGAGTTCCGTATGCAGCCCAGACGCAGGTTTCAGGATGTTCAGGAAGAAAAGATGTTTTTAAAGGGACATTAACTTTTACAACAGATAATGACTCATCAGTTCCACCTGTTAATAATTTTCTTGTAACAATGGCTGCTCTTAAGAGCTTTAATAATTATAACGCTACTGATGTGCCGGGAACCACGGTAAGGCTGCTTAATTTTACATTAACAAATACGGTTAACAATGCAAGTTTCTATTTAATAACTTCCAATCACGGCGCCAATTCCGGAGGTGAAGAATATGTGAGAAGACAGCACTATGTATATCTGGATGATGCACAGGTTTTTACATACAAGCCAGGAGGGATTTCTTGTGAACCCTTCCGCCAGTACAATACTCAGGGAAATGGAATTTATGGAAGTTCTCCAAAACCATTGACATGGTGGACATCATGGAATAACTGGTGCCCCGGAAACTCAGTCCCAATAAGGAAAATAAGTGTAGGAACTTTAAATCCTGGTGTGCATACTTTTAAAATTACCGTTCCCGATGCACAGTTTGTAGGCCAGCAGGGCGATTTTCCTTTGTCTGTCTACCTTCAGGGAGAAGCGGCAAATATTTTGGGAACACAGGAAATGACGGTTACAGATGTAAAAATTTATCCCAATCCGGCTTCAAACTTTCTTAAGGTTTCAGCTACGAAAAAAATCAGAGAAAGCGAGATGTACACCGTTGATGGAAGGCTGGTGAAAACTTTTAAAGGCGGAGAAACAGATATAAGTGAACTTTTACCGGGGAATTATATTCTAAAGGTAACCTTTGAAGACGGTACTTCTTTCAAGCATAAAATAATTAAGAAATAGATTAAATTTTTTAATAAAATGAGCACTAATTTGTAGTGCTTTTTTTGTGGCATTATTTTTCCATTCATTTTTTAAACCATTTAATCATATTATTATGAAATTCAATCGATTTTATATTCCGGCTCTCAGTTTATTCCTGATTTTATCGTCCTGTAAAAAAAATACGGCTCATGCTCAGCAGGCCGGAAATGATGGAAGTGTGGAGACAAAAGAACCGAATTCCAATTATAAACCTGCCTTCGCTGGCCAAACCAGAATAAAAGCAGTAAAAACGACAACACCTTATAAAGTTGAGATTTTAAGCAAGGATCTTGGAAAGCCTTGGGGAATTATCAATTTACCGGACGGAAGATTTTTAATCACAGATAAGAAAGGACACATGAATGTAGTTTCTATGGACGGTAAACAGATCACTAAAATTGAAGGTTTCCCAAAAGTAGATTCAAAAGGGCAAGGCGGAATGCTGGATGTAGCCCTTGATCCTGATTTCAAAACCAATAATATTATTTATTTCAGCTTTTCGGAGCCTTATGAGAAAGGGAATCATACTGCTGTGGCAAAAGGAACGCTTACTCAGGATTTAAAAAATATTTCTAATGTAAAAGTGATCTTTAGGGCAACACCTACTTACGACGGCGACAAACACTACGGAAGCAGGCTGGAGTTTGATAAAGACGGAAATTTATTCGTAAGCACGGGTGAAAGATCTGATAAACAGACAAGAGTTTATGCTCAGCGAACGGATAATTATTTAGGTAAAATTTTAAAGATCACGAAGGATGGTAAGCCGGCTCCGGGCAATCCTTTCATTGGAAAAGCAGGTTTTAAACCTGAAATTTATGCTTATGGCATCAGAAATCCACAAGGAATGGCGATTGATCCCAACGGAACACTTTGGGATGTTGAAATGGGACCGAGAGGTGGTGATGAAATTAATTTGATTCAAGCCGGGAAAAACTACGGTTGGGGAGATGTCACCTACGGAATTGAATATTCGGGAGAGAAGATTAATAACGGAACCACCCAAAAGGCAGGTACGGAACAACCGGTTTATTATTGGGATCCTGTAATTTCGCCGAGTGGAGTTACCTTCTACACCGGAAATATTGATGAGTGGAAAGGAAATTTAATGATCGGATGTCTGAGTGGTGAACACATCAACAGGATCGTTATGAAAGATAATAAAGTAGTGGGTGAAGAACGTTTACTCACCGACGAAAAAGAAAGATTCCGTGATGTGCTGAACGGAAGCGACGGAAATCTTTATGCCGTTACAGACAGCGGCAGACTATATAAAATCTCGAAAAAGTAGTCTTTTGTATATTAAGAATCGGGCTCAAAACGAAGTTTTGAGCCCGATTCGCTTTTATTTAAGCTTCTTCCAGCTGAACCGTGAAGTGTCTCAACAAATCCGGCTCCCATGTGATCTTGTAGCCTTTTGCAATTTCGTCACGTCTTTCATAAACGTTTTTGATCGCTGCTGCAATATAATCCATGTGGTTGTTGGTATATGTTCTTCTAGGAATCGCAAGACGTACCAATTCCAACTTAGGATAGCGGTTTTGTCTTGTTTCAGGGTCTCTGTCGGCCAATAAAGTTCCGATTTCCACTGTTCTGATTCCTGCTTCTTTATAAATTTCAAGTCCCAGAGTCTGCGCCGGATATTCTTCACGGGAAACTTTTGGTAAAAAATTTAATGAATCAATGAAAACAGCATGTCCGCCGATTGGCTTCTGAACAGGGATTCCGTATTCAATTAATTTATTTCCAAGATATTCAACCTGAGAAATTCTGCTTTCAAGGTAAGCAAATTCAGTAGCTTCATCCAGACCAACAGCCAAAGCAGCCATGTCTCTTCCCGCCATACCTCCATAAGTAATGAAACCTTCGTAAATAATGGTGAAATTAGATGCTTTTCTGAACACTTCTTCGTTATTCAAAGCAATAAAACCACCGATGTTTACAAGACCGTCTTTTTTAGAGCTCATCGTCATCCCGTCTCCATAAGAAAAAATTTCTTTACAGATTTCTTTAATCGTTCTGTTTTCCTGTCCTGCTTCTCTTTTCTTGATGAAATAAGCATTTTCAGCAAATCTTGCAGAATCGAAAAATACTGGAACTCCGTATTTATCAGAAAGAGCCTTAACTGCTTTCATGTTTTCTAAAGAAACAGGCTGCCCTCCCGATGAATTACAAGTAATTGTAATTAAACAGAAAGGAATATTTTCTTTCGGATGACTTTTATAAACTTCTTCTAATTTTTCAAGGTTGATATTCCCTTTGAAAGGGTGAAGATCATTGATGTCAAAAGCTTCATCTATGGTACAGTCGATCGCGTGTGCTTTTCTGAACTCGATATGACCTTTTGTGGTGTCAAAATGAGAATTTCCGGGAACAACATCGCCTTCTTTCACTAAAACTGAAAATAAAACATTTTCAGCGGCTCTTCCCTGGTGTGTTGGTAACAGATATTTGAAACCAGTAATCTTTTGTACGGTCTGATGCAGCTGCTCAAATGAACGGGATCCGGCATAGCTTTCGTCTCCCATCATCAGGGCTCCCCATTGTCTGTCGGACATTGCACCTGTTCCGGAGTCTGTTAAAAGATCAATAAAAACCTGTGAAGATTTTAGATTAAATAAATTATAGTTTGCTTCTTTAAGCCATTGTTCTCTTTCTTCTCTTGTCGACTGACGGATCTCCTCAATCATTTTAATTCGGAAAGGTTCCGCGTAAGGTAAATTCATGATATTTTTTTTAGATTGTTGTAAAGAAAATTTTTATTTGAATAAATTCAAATTCATCATATTTAATTATTTAAAATTTAAGCATTTAAAACATTTAAACATTAAATAATTTAAAGGATTGATTTAATGTATGGCAAGAATTTATTTTTAACCATAAAAGTTGTAAAGACATAATCTATTTTACTGTCTTTTGTCTCTTTGGGTAAATAAAGCCATGAACAGCAGAATTATTCAGGTGCCTTAAATATATTTTCATCTGAATGGAAGCCTGCTACACCGCCGCTCACCGCAAATTTCATTGCAGAAGCCGCCGTCATTCCTACTACAGGTTTGATGTTTTTTTCTTCAGTAACAATTACCCAGCCCGAAATTGCATAAGAGTGTGGAAGATAAACCGCAACATAATTATGCTTTTCCACATCGGCCATTTCTTTTTGAGTTAAAAAACCGATTCTCCAGATTTCCGGATTTTCATTTGTTTTTACCCAGACAGGATCGTTGAATTTTTTTTTATCGCCCACAAATGAAGACATTACGTCTTTAGTTGGGGTGTAAATATGTTTTACGCCCGGAGTTTTTTCCAGCAAGCGGTCCATGGAATCGAAGAAGAATTTTCCGACAACGAATTTATTTCCTAAAAATCCTAAAAGTGCCGTAATTAAGATGGTTGAAATAAACACAAGCCCCGGAATTTCCTTTGCTACAGACGGGATGATATTATCAATAGACGTAATGATATAATAAATCACAAAAAGCGTAAGCCCGATAGGACCAATAATGACCAACCCTTGAAAAAAGTTTTTAAGGAAGAAATTGGCAATATTTTCGAAGGTCAGTTTTTTCACTGTTTTTATTCTGTTTTTTTAAAAAAATTATCCATGGATAGATTGTCCTTTTCCATAAGACTGGATGATTTTTGCTTCATATTCCAGCCATTCTTCCCAACGCGCATTTACCTTTTCCGGATCTCCCAGCTGTCTTGCAAAACCAATGAACGTTGTATAATGATTAGCCTCAGAAATCATAAGCTCTTTGTAAAAAGTCTTAAGCTCTTCATCCTGAATGTTTTCTGTTAATACTTTAAATCTTTCGCAGCTTCTGGCTTCTATCATGGCGGCAAAAAGCATTTTATCCACGATGAGGTCGTCCCTGTTGCCTCCTTTCTGGATGAAATTCACCAGTTCATTTACGTAGTCATCTTTTCTGGTGCGACCGAAAGTGTATCCTCTTTTTTTGATGATCTCATGAACCTGGCGGAAATGCTCCAGCTCTTCCTGCGCAATGGCAAGAAGTTCCGTCACGATTTCCGGATATTCCGGAAGCATGGTAATAAGGCCGATGGCATTAGTTGCAGCTTTCTGCTCACACCAGGCGTGGTCCGTTAAAATTTCTTCAATGTTTCCTTCCGCAATATTTGCCCACCTTGGATCGGTAGGAAGTTTCAACTTAAACATAGTTTAAAATTTTTGTAAAATTAATTAATTTGTGATAAGTAAGAAAGTTTTATTTGTCATTAAAAAATAATCTCTTATTTCGTGTTTTTGATGAAATTCTTCAATGGTATTTATTTTGATAGTATTAAAGCAACATTAAAAATATTAACAATGAAAACAATTACAACAAATACATTTACCAGAATTTTTGCTTTTGTATTAACATTATTTAGCGGCATCCTTTTATATGCTCAGGATGATTCAAATACTGTAGTTAATGAAACTAAAACTACGACAACCACAGAATGGTATGCAGATCCCATGTACCTTATCGGCGGCGGTATCTTATTGGTGATACTTATCGCACTTTTGGTAAGAGGCGGCAGAAGAACAGACGATTAATTGGTTTTCGCGGCGGTTTTTGTTCTCAAAAACTCAAGGATTTTCCAGCCGGCTTCATCTACCTTTTTCAGTAATGATGAGATGATGAAGGCCAAAACGACATTAATGCAATAGATTAAAATCATTAAAACCCACCATGGCATATTTTCTTTTAAAGGAACTACGATAAAATATACCAAAGAAGAGCTTATACCCTGAGCGAAATAGAAAAAAATCGCATTTTTACCTATGTAGGTAACAAAATTTTCTTTTGTAATTTTTAGTCTGTTGTAAAAAACAAACAAAGTAACCAGAGAAAACAGAGACCAGATGATGTAATGAATCTTCGGCGGAAATTTATTTTTATTGATTTTAAAGAAAATCTCGTTTCCGTAATAGGTGAAAAGCCAGAATAAAGCCGCTGCGACCACGCCATACAGAACAGGAATCATTTTAAAAGGGATTTTTTTGCCCTTCATCCTATTTGCCATTAAAAATATAGCCATATAAAAAGCTACGTACCCAACATGTCCTGTTGGGTATATTTGTGGAAAGATGTTGAATATCAGGGTTAAAGCAATGCAGATTCCTATAAACCAATTGATATGTTTCGGAAAGAATCTTAAAATCAAAACTCCAAATACCGTCAATATAAAATATACTTTCAGATACCAGAAACTTCCCATTACTACAGGAAATGTGTCTGCATTGGTATACTGATGAAGGTACCAGTTGCCCAGATTTTCCCATTGCGGAACAGTTGAAATGCTTGTAGCTGCATATTTTGACCCGAATGTTGAATAAAAACGCTGCAGCCATTCGAGACTGAAAAAGCTTAGCCCAAAAACTTTGAAAAAGTAATCAAGAAAAAACAAAAACGTTACAAAAATCATATAGGTGATCTGTAATTTCAACAGCCTGTAGAATGTTTTCTCAATATTAGAACCTGAGGTGATTCCACTTAACGCATAAAACAATGCCACGTCAAAGACCAGAGAGAATACCCGGACTTCTGCCGGAATATAAAACTGACCCGACCAGAAAGCAGTATGGATAAAAATAATGGATAGCGTGGCCATCCCTTTTGCAAAATCTATGTAGAGGTCTCTGTTCATGAATTATCAATATCTTTCAAAAGTAAGAAATTATGTGATAAAATTGGATGGAAGTTAGAACATGGATGATGGAAGTAAATATCCCTAGAATATTGATGCTGTTTTCGAAGCTCCCTTTACAGCTAAAAAAAGAGGCAAGACACGCTTACCTCCTTTCTTGAATATGCTAAAAATGAATGTTACTTAAGATTTTTAAACTCATCGGCAGAAATTTCTCCACTTTGAATTTTTGTTAATTCGTCAATATACTGGCTCATATAAGCGTCAATTTCAGGATATTTAGAGTTTTTACCTGCTTTATAGGTTCCGTTAAGAACACCTTGATAATAATAGAAAAAGTTATAATCAAAATCTGCAGCAGAAAGGCTGTACTGGCCAAGAAGGAATCCCAGACGGACTGCAGATCTTCTCTGTGGAGGAGTTCCGTGATGTCCCGGGCTGTTTGTCTGGTAATCTCCGATGCTTTGTGCAAACTCATAAGCCGCGGCAATCTGTGCAAAGGTTGTCTGATTGTAACCGTTCGGTCTTCTCAGGTAATACCCGGCAAAACCATCTGCTTCCAGTTCGTTTGGCCTCGCTGTAGATTCGCTTACGGAAGGCAGCCCGAAAATATATTGCAGCTGATGTCCATATTCGTGTGCAAGGATCATTGCATTTACAATATCCCCGCCTTTACTTTTTGCATCATAATAAATGGCGTAGCCGTAATAGATTTTTCCGGTAGAGTAAGAGATTGCGTTGTAAGTGGAGTTCGGGTTGGAAGGATCGTTTACAAATCTTAGGGTCGGATTACTTCTTCCCCACAGGCTTGCAATTTTAGTCATTTGAGAGTTCATAAAATTGGTGTCCGTGGAATTTTGCAGAGAAGTTGTTAACACAGCAGAGGAGCTCCAGTATTGATCTACATAATAGCAGACTTTTTCAAGGGCGTTCGGCTGGTCTATTTTTGCGTTCTGTGTTTGTGGTTCCGGGGCTGCCGGATTTTCCATAGTGTCATCGTTACATGCTGATAATGTGAGTACAGCAATTGCTCCCGCCAGTAGGGGAAATTTAAAGTTTCTCATATAAAATATTTTTTAGGTGAAAGCGAAGGTAGGAAAATATCTGAAAAATATTATCACTTAACGGTGAGAAATTATTCAAAACATAGTTAAAATTTTAATATTGAAAAAAGATGGGTTTGATTGTAAGTGTATTAGAAAATAATTCTTATATTTGCACCTCGAAATAACTAAAAATTTATAAACAATGTTTGCAATTGTAGAAATAGCAGGGCTTCAATATAAAGTTGAGCAAGACCAGAAGTTGTTTGTAAACCGTTTAGCAGGAGACAAAGGAGGAAAAGTATCTTTTGATAAAGTTCTTCTTACTGTAAACGGTTCAATCACTGTAGGCGCCCCAGCTGTAAGCGGTATCACTGTGGAAGCAGAGATCCTAGACCACGTAAAAGCTGATAAAGTAATCGTTTTCAAAAAGAAAAGAAGAAAAGGTTACAAAGTAAAAAATGGTCACAGACAATCTTTGACTCAAATTCAGATCACTGGAATTACAGGTTTTGAAGGAGCTCCGAAGAAAGCTGCAAAAAAAGAAACTGCAAAGGAAACTAAAGCAGAAGTTCTTGCTGATAACGAAACGGTAAACTTTGGTGAAGATCACGAACTGAACTATCACTTAAAGAAAAACGGATTGTCTCAGACTAAAGAAAACAGAGAAGCTCTTGTTACTTTAGGAAAAGCAGTAAAAGTAGAATTAGAAAAGAATGTTCTTACTCATGCTGAAGTAGATGCAGCTATCGTAAAGAATATTGAGAATTTCAAAGCGTTAAATAAATAATCCACTAATAAAATGGCACACAAGAAAGGAGTTGGTAGCTCCAAAAACGGTAGAGAATCTCACTCTAAAAGATTAGGTGTGAAAATTTTCGGAGGTCAGGAAGCTATCGCCGGAAACATTATTGTTAGACAAAGAGGAACTCAGCACCACCCAGGTGATAACGTGGGAATCGGTAAAGACCACACTTTGTTTGCTCTAGTAGACGGTAAAGTAGTTTTCAGAAAAAAAGCAAATAACAGATCTTTCGTATCTGTAGAACCGAACGCATAATTTCAGCGTTTTATAAAAATCAAAATCCTCAGCATCTCGTTGAGGATTTTTTGCTATTTATGCTTTGAATAATATTCATTAAATTTATTCGTTATAATTAATATCATCAATCCAAATTATTTATTATGAAAAATTTAAAAAGACTTTCAAGAAATGAGCTTAAAACTTTAAAAGGAGGTTTTAAATGTGAAGGGATTTCCTGCGACTGGTATTGCAGTTTGCCTGCAGAAAGCCGGCCTGTATGTCTGAGTCCGCAGACTCTGGTGCCGATATGTGGCGGATGCAGCAGCAGCGATATTTAATGGATGTTTAATACAACAAAAGAAAATCTCCTTCACTGAAGGAGATTTTATATTTAAAAGCCAACCTGGAATCCGGCTTTAATTCCAAATTTTGAGATGTCTGGTCTGTCAAGATAATTCCCGCGCCAGTTAAAATCTACCCTGAAAATTCTAAGGTTTCCAATCCCGATATTTTCAATTCCTACACCGTATTCATAATAGATATGTTCGCTCGGTGCAGAATATTTAAATCCTTCTACATTGATGGCTTTTGATTCATCGCTTAAAGTTCCGTACGCAGCCCTTAGAAAAGCAACCTCTCTTAATTTTAATTTCTTAATTAAAGGAATAAAAGAAAGAATCTTACCATTAAAATGATGCTCAAGATGAAGCGTAGTATAAGTATCTGCCACGAATTCGTAGTAATTAAGCTGAGCAAATGTGTTTGCTGCTAAGCTGTACGACTGGTTTCCCGGAATTACATTTTGCAGGGCCAAAGGAACGGTATCAAAGTTTTTCCCGGCTTCAAAATTAATCAAAGTTTTTCCCCAGCTTCCAATTAATACCGGCTTGTAGAACATAAACTGTAATTTATTATAATTAAAATCCGAGCCAAATAACCCTTGGATTCCCCGAGTATATTTTAAAATAATAGTCGGGGCGAGTGTTCCATGCTCATACCTGTCGATACCGGTTTGTGAAAACTTGGCTCCGGGCCTTGCAATTAAGCTTAAAGTAAGGTGAGAATCGTTGGTGGTTTTCCTTAAATTCCCGTCCTTGTAATACATAAGATTAAACCCATCCGGATTAGCAGATTTTATGCTCTGCATAGTCCCGTCCAGGCGTATCTGGAAGTTTTTCAAAGGTTCAATGGATGTGAAGACGTTGGTTTGATTTACTGAGCTTAAGGAAGCATTTTCTCCTCTGGCAAAAAGTGTTGACGAAGCAAAAGTTCTTGCCATAATCCCATCATCATTGGTAAGCTGAACCCCCAGCTGTAATATGTCTCTTCTGGTTCCTGCACCTACTGTAAATCTGTTGACCCTGTTAAACATAAATCTTGCTTCAGCACCATATTTTACCTGTTGGTCTTTAAATCCATAAGCGGTATAAAACTGCACTCTCCACGGATCATTTCTGGTGAAATATGTTCTTGCTCCAAGTCTAATACGGTTACCTTCCACTTCGTTTTTACCATAAATTGAGAAAATCGGCCCGAGATCAATTCCTTTTGTAACATTATAATAGCCTGAGCCGAGTGTTTCATAAAGCTTTACGAGACGGTTAAACTTCGGGGTCTGCTCAAGCTTGTCCAGCATTTCGTAAATTCCCTGCTCGCTTTTTGACAATGAATCAGGTCTGGCTGTTAACCAATAGGCATCATCTTTTTCTACAAAACTGTCATCATACTCCTCCTGCTTTCGGTTGAAAACTTTCGCTTCAAGCGGTTTGTTGAATTGATATTCAGAATAATCTACTGATCTTTTTGCAATAAGGCTTTTAGCTGTTTTTCTCTTGGAAAAAGGAGTCATTTCAATCTCTGTAGCAAATTTTCGAGGTAAAAATGTATTTTCATCAGGGTTGTCATATTCCAGTTCGGTGGAAATGGCGTTGATGAAATTGACGTTTATTTTTTGAGTTGATTTTAAAGTTGCTCCCAAAACGGCATAGCTGTCGGTATCAATATATAGATATCCCTGAAATGCCAGAACTTCTGTTCTCTTTGGCTGATACCGGATTCTATAGGCTTTTTCGCCCCGTACGGAGATGGTGTCTACAAGGTTGTAATCATACGTGCTGAAACCTGTTTCGCCAACAGGGCTTGGAAATCCGATGTCAAAATAATTTAATGTATTATCATAAATATTGATGTCACGATAAAGGTTTTTGGCCGTTAAAGTAACGATTTGATTATCTTCAAAACCAGATGTTTTTTGTGCTACTAAAAGTCTTTTTGTTCTTTTTGAAGGCCTGTTTTCTCCATAATTTTCATAAACGGCTTCGTTCAGGAACAGAGGAAGGGCCATCTTGCCGCTTGCGGTAGAATCTGCATAATCGAAAATGAAATCCAGCTTATTAAAGATTTTCCTTTTCATGAATGCGCTGTCGAGATTATTCGCATCAAACTGAATTTTTTCGTATTCTTTATAAGTATAGGTATCGAATTTATCCAGACCGTTATTTCTTTTTCTTTTCCAGACTTCCTGCATAATGGCGTACGCGGGATTTTCCTTTTTATTTTTATATTTCGGTTTTTCGTTATGGATTACCACCTCCTGAATATTTCCCACTTTTTCCTGGGAGAGTTTCACAAAAATATTGGAAGCGTTGTCCGGTGTAACTTCTACCGTTTCTAATGAGTAATTTTTTCTGAGAAATCTTAGCTTATAAATAATACTGTCCGACTGTACACTGAAACTCCCCGAACTTGTGGTAAGCTGGGGTTTTTTATTTTCATTGATAAATACATCTACGCCAGAAACCTCTTTATTGGTTTTTTCATCTACAATCCGCCCTGATGCAGTGTTTTGTGCGTACAGGAATCCGGAAAAAATCAGGAAAAAATAGAAATAATAATATTTAGAGTTATTAATTAACATTTGTTTTTTATTCAAGCATTTACGACAAACAAAAAGTATGCTGTTTATGTAAAAAGATTAAATTTTTTAAAGGTTTTTATAAATAATTACAAAACTGCAAAGGTAACAAAAATAACACCGTCATTTTGATGGTGTTATAGATAAATATTTGTTAAAATGATAAATCTGAAAATAATCTATTTCTGCAGCTCCGCAAAAATATATCCCAAAGCTCCAAAGCCCATTGAATCACCATCTGCAATATGAAAGCTTACCCTGTAAAAAGTTCGGTCTGTATAAGAGAAAAAGTTGAATTGCGCGCTTCCGTCCTGAACACAGTTAACAGCAGCCGGTGTAAGATTTGAAAAGGCTGTTGACACAGTTACAGGTGTTGTGTTTACAAAGGTGGAAGCATTCTGTGCTGTTCTGTAAGCTCCATGCATAATACCTATATTACTAGCTCCGGTGGTAGATCTTACCTGAAAAAAAGTGTCAGTATTTGTACAGGTTGTAGTCGGATATCTGAATTCCAAAGAGCCAATGGTGACTACAGAGTTTGTAGGAACATTTGCATCAATTGAAAAAGACTTAAAACTTGTTGTTAATGGTGCTACGTTTTGTATAACTACGTTTCCTGCGGAATCTACTCCTAATGCAGCTGCACTTACTGTAGAAGGAGTGGTATTATTAATATTGGTAAATTTTAACCCTGAGACATTAGCTGTGCCCGAGGCGATCTCTACTTTTGCCGTAGGATTAGAAATTCCGATTCCTACATTCCCTTTGGGATTTGCTAATGTTCCGTTTATATTGGTCCCGAAAATGATGTTTCCTATATTCATCTGGTCGTTTCCGGCAGGATTTACGAGGCCTGTATTTGCACCCAGCATAATGTTTTTGCTTCCGGTGCTGATTTGAGTATTGGTTCCTCCGGAATTAGCATCAAAGCCTGCCTGATAACCAATCCCTATATTTTCAGTTCCAGTCGTGAGGGTGCGTAAAGCGTCCAGCCCCATAGCTGAATTAAATCCTCCGGTTGTATTTAATAAAGACTGGTATCCTATTGCAGTATTTCCCTGTCCGGAAATATTATCCCGAAGAGCTGAAACACCTGCTGATGTATTTCGCTGCCCGGTAGTGTTATTAAGCTGAGCCTGATATCCTAAGGCAGTGTTCAGGGTACCTGAAGTATTAGTACCAAGAGCACTTAATCCAAGGGCAGAATTAAAAACCCCAGTTGTTGTAGTTCCTAAAGCGCTTGCACCGAATGCTGAGTTTCCAAGGTTGGGGGCTGCATTATAAGGTAATGAATTTAGCCCGAATGCTACAGCTGAAGTTGAATTTATAAAACCGGAATTGATGTTATTCACTTTAAAGACCAATGGCTGATTATCGCTTGTACCGATGAAGTTTGTGGCAGGTGTAGTTCCTGTATTTCCTGTAGTACGCCAGTCATTATTGGATGGAGTAGTTACAAGAGCGACCCACTTGGTGCCATCAAAGTGGTAAAATCCTACGGATGTTACGTCCTGCGTTATTCCTGCTGCAGTTCCGGTAGAAATATTATTGATGTAGACTAATGTAGAGACGGGAATGGAGGTCATAGACTGGGCTCGCTGTCTGTCTATTCTTGGAATTACAATTCCATCTACTGTAGAAGCTGTTCCGGTAGGATTATTTGCAAAAATATCCAATGTGGAAGTGGGGGCAGGTGTATTAATTCCTACTTGGGCTATCATAGCAGCAGGAGTAAACATAAATAAAAGTAATTTTCTCATAATGCTTTGGTTTGATGATTAATATCCCTACAATTTACAAAAGATATTCTTTTTTTTAACGTAAACCGGCTATTAATTCAAAAAAAGGTGAAGCATTATTAATGAATATTGATAATTAATTTGAATAGAATAAAATTAAATTTTATTAACAATAAAAGGACTTGAATATGAAAATAAAAAAAGACCTACATTTCTGTAAGTCTTTTTGCTCCTCCTGCTGGGCTCGAACCAGCGACCCTCTGATTAACAGTCAGATGCTCTAACCAACTGAGCTAAGGAGGAATTTCCCTTTGTTTTTAGTGATGCAAATATAATATGAAAATATATACGAAGCAAGTGTCAGAAGCGAATTTTCCTTTATTTAAAGGCCAGAAAATAACCCATGTTTTTTATGTGTCTATTTTTCAGTATTTTGGAACTTATACTTTTTAACTTATGGATTAAATAATTTTTAAACTAATAATTTAAAGAGTAAGTTTTTTTTCTGCCTAACCAGAATTCTTAGATTTTAAATGATATAAGGTGATATCTTTTCGAAGTGAAGAGCCTGTATATTAGGATTGAAATTTAGAATTACAACAATAAAAAAAGACCTACATTTCTGTAAGTCTTTTCTGGCTCCTCCTGCTGGGCTCGAACCAGCGACCCTCTGATTAACAGTCAGATGCTCTAACCAACTGAGCTAAGGAGGAATGTCCTTTGTTTTTAGTGGTGCAAATATAGGACGAATATTTATACCCTACAAATATTTTTAATAAATTTTTAAAAAATATTATAAGCTTCCTGTAATCCATTTAAAGATGTCACTTCCGAAGATCAGTAACATTAAGCCCAGAAGGAAGATAACCCCCACCATCTGTGCATTTTCCAGCACTT
Organism: Chryseobacterium daeguense DSM 19388; assembly: GCF_000430825.1. GTDB lineage: Bacteria > Bacteroidota > Bacteroidia > Flavobacteriales > Weeksellaceae > Chryseobacterium > Chryseobacterium daeguense. The sequence continues at coordinate 235,693 of NZ_AUMT01000002.1, forward strand.
TTTGTGGAACCGGCTTACCTACAATCATCTCATAAAGTGTAAATAAAACGTGCCCACCGTCAAGTCCAGGAATTGGAATAAGGTTCAAAAATGCAAGCCAAACAGAGAACATTGCTGTGAAGCCCCAGAATGCAGCCCAGTCAATAGAAACATGCCCCTGTGCATCCTTGTTTACAGGCATATTTTTGACGATAGCGATTGGTCCTCCAACTTTTTTGTAACCCTGTACTTTTTTGTTGAAAATTAATTTAAACTGCTTGATCTGGTAGGTTAAACTCTCTATGGTAAGCGTAAAACCTCTCGTAATAGATCCAAAGAAATTATAATTATTATGAACATAATATTTTTCAACTTCCTTGAAAGATAGAATTCCTATAGTTCCATCTTTGGAAACAGGAATTTTTAAATCCGTCAGCTGGTTGTTTCTCATCACCTGAAAGTCAGTAATTTTTCCTGCATTTGGAACCACCAAAGGCTTTAGCTGGTCATAATATTCTAAAGGTTTTCCATTAACTGCTACGATTTTATCACCCACTTTCAAGCCTGCATCCATAGTAGATTTCGTTACGATAGTATCTACCACGGGAGTCATTCTTGGAGTAAGGAAAGACCTTGGCTCAGGATCCTGAAATGCCATTGCCTTTCCATCATCATTGGTTGGGAAAGTAACCTCCTGTCCGTTTCTCAAAACTGTAATTTCATCACTTAATAAAACATCCAAAGCAAGTTTTTTGAAGTCTTTTTGTGTCTTACCATCAACTTTTAAGATTTTATCTCCATCCTGGAAACCCATTTTTTTTGCTGCTTCCGTATAGTGAAGAGGAGTAGTGATTTTATCTGCTTCAAAGATGTGTTCACCATTTTTTCCTACTAAAGCGGAAAAAATAATCCACGCCAGGAAAAAGTTTACCGTTACCCCGCCCAGCATAATAATAAGCCTCTGCCAAGCTGGTTTTGATCTGAATTCCCATGGCTGAGCCGGCTTTTTCAGCTGCTCGGTATCCATGCTTTCGTCAACCATTCCGGCGATTTTTACGTAACCTCCAAAAGGAAGCCAGCCGATACCGTATTTGGTTTGCTCAGGATGTTTTCTCCAGTCGTTTTCCGGAAGTTTTGATATGTCGATAGGAACCTCTTTCTCCTCTCCGTTTACTTTAATGATTTCTGTGTCCGGAAGGTTTTTTGAGAACAATTTATATTGCCATTTCCCGTTGATTTTCTTCATTGAAAATATTGAAAACCAAGGATCGAAAAAAAGGAAAAATTTTTCCGCTCTTGTTTTAAACCACTTTGCCGGGAGAAAGTGCCCAAGCTCATGAAGGACTACTAAAATAGAAATACTTAAAATGAACTGGAAAATCTTGATTGCTAATTCCATTAATACTTTTTATGTTTAATTTGCAAAGGTAACAATTATCAAAATGATGCCAAATAAAAAAGCTCCCCGAAACGAGAAGCTTTGTCATATAATAAGATGATTTATCACAAATTAATAGAAACTCCAAGACTGCCATTGTTGCCGACTTCTGCAAAAACCCCAATTCTGTCAGTAAAAAAGTACCTTGCTCCGATATGCGCCCCAAGGCCGAATTCACGACCGACAACACCCACGTCAATTCCCGGGTAGATGTCCAGTTTTTCCGGCAGCTGCAGGGTTTCTTTCAAATGAAAATTCAGCCTTCCGAATGCAAAAACCCTGTTGTCTTTATCATTATCCTTGTAATCATTAAAATAAACGTTAAGCCCGGCTCCTACGGAGATAAGATTGTTTAATCCGTAATCATAAGTTCCTGTAATCCCCGTTCCGTAGCCCCATGCGCTGAGCCCTGCATTAATCTTCTGATCTCCTTTGCCTGTCCATGCCTGAGCATTCACAGCTGTTCCGCTAAAAATTATCATGAACATTGGAATCAATTTCTTCATAAATTTTACTTTTTTAAAGTTATTGCTAAAAAATATTCGCATCAAATATAGAACCGAAATCAGCGGAAAATTGTATTTTTAGTGAAGTTTTTATGGGTTGGAAACCGTAAAATAAGCAAAAAGGCTAAATTATTTATTGTTAATACTAAAGTAAATGTTGGCTTTAGCTAAACCGGAATAAATTTGACATTATGAAGATCACAGGACTCAATTTAGATATTGTCTGGAAAAATAAAGCAGAAAATTTTCAATTAATAGAAAAAGAATTACAAAATCAGGAATCTGATTTATTTCTTCTTCCGGAAATGTTTTCAACAGGTTTTTGTATGGATGCGGCGGAAGTTTCGGATAAAAATCAGGAATCACTGGAGTTTTTAAAGAAAATTTCAAAAGAAAAAAACGCAGCTTTTTGTGGCAGTGCTCCTGTGGAAGAAGAGGGGAAGTTTTACAACAGAATGTATTTTGTAAAGCCGGATTCTCAGGTTGATTTTTATGATAAAAGACACCTGTTTTCCTTTTCAGGAGAGGATAAAGTGTACACACCCGGTCGGGAAAGAATCATTGTGGAATATAAAGGTTTCAGAATTTTATTACAGGTTTGCTATGATCTTCGTTTTCCTGTTTTTGCACGGAATAATGACGATTATGACGCCATTTTATACGTGGCCAACTGGCCGGAAAAGAGAGTCGGAGCCTGGGAGCATCTGTTGAAGGCGAGGGCCATTGAAAATTTATCTTTTGTTTTTGGTTTAAACAGGATCGGAACGGATGGAAATAACCTGTTTTATCAGGAAAGTTCACATTGCTTTTTTGCAGATGGAAAGGAAATTTCTGAGAAAAAAGGAAGTTTGGTTACAGCAGAATTAAATAGGGATGAGCTGAAGGATTTTAGAAAACATTTTCAGTTTTTGAATGACAGGGATTCTTTTTCAATTCAATTATAATAAGGTCGAGATTAAGGTTAAGGCTGAAAGAATCACGCTTATCTGAGTCTTAATCTTAACCTTAATCTCAATATTTAAGCATACTGCTTCAAAAGCTGGGTAAGTGTATTGACATCATGAACGCCGCTTTCTTTCCAAAGCATTTCTCCTTTTTTGAAGATGGCTAAAGTAGGAACCCCACGAACGCCGTACTGGCTGGCAAGAGCCGGATATTGGTCTACATCTACCTTTATAATTCTTGCTCCTTCGCCTACGTTTTCTTTTACGGTATTCAGAACTGAAGACTGTACTTTACACGGCTGGCACCAAGTGGCAAAAAAATCGATTAGAACCGGTCTTTCAGAGTCTATTATTTCCTGGAATTTTTGTGACATAGTTTTGTATTTTATTAAAAACACTTTAGTTTAAAAGCTTAATTGAAATTAAAATCACTTAAAAGTATAAAATCGATGGTTACCGAAACTTTGTGTCTTCAAAATATTTTATTTAATAAACTAAAGTGGTGTATTTAAAATTATTTGATTGAAGATTTCTCATCCTGAATGGCTTTTACATTTTTCCAGCTTGTGCCGTCATAAACTTCCACGCCATTTTTCTTTAAAATTTCTGTTGCCTTATCGGCCTGAACTCCTAAGTTGCAAAATACAACCACCTTTTTACCTTTCAGGCTTTCTGCCTTGTTCTCAATTTCTGCAAGCGGAATATTGATGGCATTTTTTGCGGTTCCTTCTGCATATTGTTCAGGAATTCTTACATCTACCAAGGTTACATCAGGGCTGTTAACCACTTCTCTGATATTGGCTTTGGGTGCTTCTGCTACTGTTGCTGTTTTACAGGCAGTTAGCATAAAAGTTGAAGCAAGAATAATTCCAAAAATCTTTCCTTTCATTATTTATCTGTTACATTGTTTTTGATTGGCACACAAAATCCGAAGTAGGGAATTTCTCTGTTTTTTTAATACCGTTGAAGCCGCCTTCTATTTCAGTAAAGTTTCTGATTCCGTGAGAGTTAAGGATGCTTGCCGCAATCATGCTTCTGTAACCTCCTGCGCAATGAAGGAAGAAATGTTCCGAATCATCAATTGTGCTTACCCAGTCGCTGATAAGGTCTAAAGGTTTATTGTAAGCATTATCAATATGTTCTGCAGAATATTCCGAGATTTTACGAACGTCAATTACTTTTGAATTTTCATTAAATTGAGCTGCAAATTCTTCCGGAGAGATTCTTTTAACTTCATCTGTTTCTTTTCCTGCATTTTTCCAGGCTTCAAAACCTCCTTTCAGATATCCAACCACATGATCAAAACCTACGCGGCTCAGTCTCGTGATAGCTTCTTCTTCCGTACCTTCGTCTACAACCAGTAGTAAAGGATGTTTTACATCAACAATTAAAGTTCCCACCCAAGGAGCAAAATCTCCTTTTAAACCAATGTTCACAGAATTCGGAACAAATCCTTTGTGGAATTCTGCTGCGCTTCTTGTATCAAGAATCAAAGCTCCGGTATCTTCGGCATACGCTTCGAAATCTTCTGCCGAAATTGGAGTTAACCCTTTATCCATTACCACATCAAGGCTTTCATAACCTGTTTTGTTCATGGCAACATTCATCCCGAAATATTTTGGCGGAGCGGTAAGTCCGTCCAGAACTTCTTTGATGAAAGATTCTTTATCAGGCTGATTTAATGCATAATTGGTTCTTTTCTGATTTCCTAAGATATCAACCGTTTCTTTCTGCATATTTTTCCCGCAAGCAGAGCCTGCACCGTGAGCCGGATATACCGTAATGCTGTTATCCAGAGGCATAATCTTTGTCTGAAGGCTCTCATATAAAATTCCTGCCAAGTCTTCCTGGGTCAGGCTGGTGGCTTTCTGAGCAAGGTCCGGTCTTCCGACATCTCCTAAAAATAAAGTGTCTCCCGTAAAAATTGCCGTTTCAACGCCGTTTTCATCAATAAGGAGGTAAGTGGTACTTTCCATGGTGTGGCCGGGAGTATGCAGCGCTTTAATTTTTACCTTTCCGATTTCAAAAATCTGATTGTCTTCTGCAATAATAGCATCGAACTCAGGCTGTGCGGTAGGTCCGTAAACAATAGGAGCGTCTGTTTTTTTGCTTAAATCCAAATGTCCCGAGACAAAATCTGCATGGAAATGGGTTTCAAAAATATATTTTAAAGTTACATTGTCTTTTTCCAGACGATCCAGGTAAGGCTTTACTTCCCTTAGCGGATCAATGATTGCCGCCTCATTTTCGGATACAATATAGTACGCACCCTGAGCCAGACATCCTGTATATATTTGTTCAACTTTCATTATTGATGTAACAGTTTTATTGTTGTTATTCGATTACAAAAATCGTGTTTATTTTTTTAAATATGGCTAAAAATAAAGAATCTCTGTTGATAGAGGAAATCTATAAAGCGCAAATCACTCTAAAACGTAGAAAATTTTGTAGAGAATCTCGTTGGAAGATTTGGAAATATTATGATCTGCTTTAAACCGGGCATAGCTTTCCTGCTGTGTTTCGCCTTCAGGATAATCAATTAAGCCTTTATACTTGTCATAGATATAATCCTTTAATTTTCCGTTTTCAGCGATGACAGTCATGTCAGCGAAATATTTTTTTGTGTCGTCATTCAGTGGCCATTCTTTTTCGTGAGCCTTAAAATATTCAAGCATTTTCTCTGCGGCATAGACTTCAGAATCTATTTTCATGTCACTGAAGCCCGTGAGGATTTCCTTCTTTTCAAGATTTTTCCCCAGCCATACTATTTTTGCTTTTGCAGCTTCGGTAGTGGCGTGCATCATCATGGAATCTCTTTTTACTGAGGACGAGAGAACGATATCCGGAACATTTTCTATCGGTAAAGTTTTGATGGAAGCAACATTGAGAACCCCAAAATAATTTTCAACCTTATCTTTAAGCTCTTTCAGCTGGTCATTACTCATTTCATCGCTGCTTGCCCTGATCTTAAAAGTCCAGCCGCCACATTCATAAATGGAAAGAAGAGAATTTTTATCCACATATTTTACTCCCTTGAAAAAATCCCGCTCTCCCAAAGAATTTTGGAAGATGGAATAGATGTAATTAACTCTCACATTTTCATTGGATAAGCTTCCGAAAGATGGTTTAAGTTTAACATAATCCTTTGAGTTCTGATTCAGAGCATAATTATAAGTGTAAAATTCATCCCTTAGCAATTGATTATCAATGGAATTTTTAGGATAAAGGTAGATGGTAACCAGACTTTTACTTTTCTTTGAAAGCTGCTGCACATAGCTCACAGAGATATGCCTATTCTTCATGTCATAAGAATAAATGGCCTGTCTCTGAAAACCTGACCAAAGCATTGGAAAGATGATTTTCGTGGCAGGATGGGTAAAATCCGATGTTATTTTCAAATCCACCGGCTGTTTCCTATCCTGTGAGAAAAACACCGAGAAAATAAAACTCAGAGCAAAAAATAAATTTTTCTTTATCATGGTTTAATTTGATTGTTAAAACAAAAATATCTATAAAAATTAATAACAGCGCCTCATTAATAATATTTTTTAATGAACAGATATTTTCCAAAAAATTTTATATTTATATGTTTAAAAATATCAAATGGCAGATAAAGCAAAATTTATTGAAGAACTGAACGCAAGATACACCCCTAAAGGAGAGCATATTATACTGGGGAAAGCAATGCTGGACGGGGAAGTTGTTCCTGAAGTTAATGTCACTATCCCTCTTAAAACCATCAACCGCCACGGTCTTATTGCAGGAGCAACAGGAACCGGGAAAACCAAAACGCTGCAGGTTTTTGCAGAGCAGCTTTCCCATGCGGGAGTTCCTTCATTGGTTTTGGATATTAAAGGAGATTTTTCCGGGATTGCAGAAGCAGGGCAAAAAAATCCGATGATTGAAGAAAGATATGCAAAAACCCAGCTTCCTTACAATCCACAGGCTTTTCCAGTAGAGCTGATGACGATTTCCGGAGAAAGAGGAGTGAAGCTGAGGGCTACCGTCACGGAATTCGGGCCGGTTTTATTAAGTAAAATTTTACAGTTGAATGAAACTCAGCAAAGTATCATGTCAATTGTTTTTAAATACTGTGATGATAAAGGATTGCCTTTAATTGATCTTAATGACCTGAAAAAAGTTTTACAATACGTCACAGAAAATGCTCAGGGTAAAGCAGAGCTGGCTTCCAATTATGGTTCCATTGCTTCTGCTTCATTGGGTGCTATTCTGAGGTCCATTGTTGCGTTGGAGCAGCAGGGTGCGGGAAGCTTTTTCGGCGAACTGAGCTTCGATGTGCATGATTTGCTTGAAACCAGGGACGGAAAAGGAGTGGTAAATATCCTGCGCGTTGCTGATATTCAAAGTAAGCCACAATTATTTTCAACATTTATGCTTTCTCTTTTTGCGGAAATCTATATGACTTTCCCGGAAGAAGGCGACAGCGGAAAACCTAAGCTGGTGCTGTTTATTGATGAAGCCCATCTTATTTTCGATGAATCTTCAAAAGCTTTGGTTTCTCAGATCGAAACTATGGTAAAGCTCATCCGCTCAAAAGGAGTGGGGATTTATTTTATTACACAGATTCCCGGAGATGTTCCGGAATCCGTGCTTTCACAATTAGGCTTAAAAATACAGCATGCCCTAAGAGGCTTTACGGCAAAAGATAAAAAGGAAATTTCGAAAGCAGTAGAAAATTATCCTACCACAGAGTTTTACGATGCTTCCACCCTCATTCAGAATTTAGGAATCGGGGAAGCATTTATTACGGCTTTGGATGAAAAAGGAATCCCGACTCCGCTGGTTCACACCTATTTAATTTCTCCTGAATCCAGAATGGATGTTCTTAATGATGCAGAAATCACGGAGCTTACCAACAGATCTGCGCTCGTTGCAAAATATGATAAACTTGTAGACAACGAATCTGCCTACGAAATGCTTGTAAAAAGGATGGAAGGCGCAGCACAGAATGCATCTCCTGAACAAAAAACCAGACCGGTGAAAGAAGAGCCGGGAATGTTTGAGCAGGTTTTGCAAAGCAGGGCGGGAAGAACTTTCACCAGTACATTGATGCGTGAAGGAGCAAAAGCGATCCTTGGAATGCTTGGTTTAGGAGGAAGAAGGCGGTAAAATTATAATTTTTTATTATTTTAGCAGGATTGCCCTGTCAACAAAGGAAATGTTGTGTATTTTAGCTTTATTAAAAATTTTGTCTTAAAGGATATTATTTAATCTAAAAAGAATTTGTATAAAATTTAAATGTATTCAATAATCGATATAGAAAGTAATGGTGCAGGTTACAGGAAAGAATGCATTATAGATATCGCCATTTACAGATATGATGGTCAGAAAATTGTTGACCAGTTTATTTCTCTTGTAAACCCCGAAAACGATATCACGCCTTTTGTACAAAAACTGACCAATATTACCCCGAAAATGGTCAAAACCGCCCCGAAGTTTCATGAAATTGCAAGAAGAATTATTGAAATTACGGCTAATACAACATTAGTAGGACATAATATAGATTTCGATTACAGGATGCTGCGACAGTCTTTTCAGAGACTTGGTTATGATTTTAAAATCAATACATTAGATACGATCCCTCTGGCTAAAAAGCTTATTCCTGATGAGGTAAGCTATTCTCTCGGGAAGCTGGTGAAGTCTTTGGGAATTCCTTTGACGAACCATCACAGGGCGGAAGGAGATGCGCGCGCAACGCTGGAATTATTCAGGCTTTTGGTATCAAAAGATACAGAAAATGAAATCATTCAAAAACAGCATGAAGAAACGAATGCGAAAACATATATCAATAAAATCAAAGAATTAACGCAGGATCTTCCGAACGAAAAAGGTTTTGTTTACTTTCAGAATGAAGAAGGAAAGATCATTTTTTCGGATCATGTTCAGGATATTAATAAATTTTCCAAGAAAATTTTTAATTCCAAATCAAAAAAATGGGAAGGCATTCAGAGGGATGTTGAACAGATCAATTTTGAGCTTACAGGAACGGATATTATTGCGAAATTAATTTTAAATTCAAAAGGAATTAAAAAAAGGGAAGTACTTCCATTCGGGCTTTATTACAGGAATGACAAGTACATCGTTGAAAAAAATAAGCTCAACAAGCTGGAAAAACCGATCCTGAAATTCAGGTCTTTTACCCAGGGTTCAAAAGCGACCCAGTTTATTGGTAAAATAGAAGAATATAGTGATATAGAGGCTTTTAAAAAGAAAATAGATTTCAAAAAAAAGAGTGAGCTTTGGCTTGGGCAGGGAAGGAAGCTGGGAGAAAAATTATTCCTGATCATCGAAAACGGAAAAGTGGTTTCTTATGGTTTTTACGAGCTTTTTACGCAGATTCAGACTTTAAGCAAACTTTCAAAACTGAAAATCGACCTGCTTTTCCAGTCCGGCGATCTTAATAATGAATTGCAGCTGGCCCTGATCCGTGGCGATTTTGAGACGCTCCCCCTACCAAAATAAAAAGGAATTTTCAAACTTCAGATCAATTTTCTATAAATAAAAAAAGAATTAGTATTTTTGCAAAAAAATAAAGGAAGCAATGCTAAATTTTAAACAAAATAAAACTGGTAAAAAGGGAACTGTAAAGTTCTCTAAGGTTTGGAATGTATAAAAGAGTTGTATTGCATAAAAATAATTATTGTGGCAGACTCTTTTTCCGAAGGATCTGCCTTTTTTATGCTAAAATGAAATTATGAATTCAAAAGAATTGCTAAAGATTGCCAATGAGTTTGGCACGCCGGTGTATGTTTATGACGCAGAATCTATTAAGACTCAATACGAGAAACTTACATCTTCTTTTTTAAAACATACTAAGTTCTTCTACGCAGCGAAGGCCTTGACGAATATTAACATCCTGAAATATGTCAAGAACCTTGGCGCTTCTTTGGATTGCGTATCCATTAATGAAGTAAAGCTTGGTCTTAAAGCCGGTTTTCCGAAAGAAAAAATATTATTTACCCCAAACTGTGTAGACCTTGCTGAGATTGAAGAGGCAATGCAGTATGGTGTTCATATTAATATTGATAATATTTCTATTCTGGAGCAGTTCGGGAATAAATACGGGGATACCTATCCTATTTTAGTAAGAATCAACCCGCATATTTTTGCCGGAGGAAATTATAAGATTTCTACAGGGCATATTGATAGTAAATTTGGGATCTCCATTCACCAGGTTCGCCATATCGAAAGAGTGATGAAAAGTACCAACCTTAATGTGGAAGGACTTCACATGCATACCGGAAGTGAGATCAAAGATCCTGAAGTATTCCTGCAGGCGCTGGAAATCATGCTGGAATTATCAGAACATTTCCCGAACCTGAAATACCTGGACATGGGAAGCGGCTTCAAAATTCCGTATCAGGACAGTGAAGAGGAGACAGACGTAAAAACGCTTGGTAAAAAAGTAGAAAAAGTAATTTCAGAATTTTCAAAATCAACAGGTAAAAAGTTTGAGCTTTGGTTTGAACCGGGAAAATTCCTGGTTGGAAAAAGCGGATATTTACTCGTTAAGGCTAATGTTATTAAACAAACTACCGCTACCGTGTTTGTAGGAGTAAATTCAGGATTCAATCATCTGATCCGTCCTATGTTCTATGACTCTTATCACGTTATCGAAAATCTATCAAATCCGAAAGGAGCAGAGAGAATTTATACTGTTGTCGGAAATATTTGTGAAACAGATACTTTTGCCTGGGACAGAAAACTGAATGAAGTAAGAGAAGGGGATATCCTTGCTTTCCACAATGCCGGGGCTTACGGTTTTGAAATGAGTTCAAATTTTAATTCAAGATTAAAGCCTGCCGAGGTTTTATTTTTAGACGGAAAAGCTCACCTGATAAGAAAAAGAGATGAGTTTGAAGATCTTTTGAGAAATCAGATTGAAGTAATTTAATGATATGGCTCCGCAAGAAATTGCGGAGTTTTTTATTGTTAAAATTATTCGTAAAATACATTGCTGTGGCATAATCTTTACAGCGATAAATATGTTTTTAATATGAAATATTATCAATAACTTCATAACACCAAAAAATATAAATATGGCCAAAAACGTAGCAGAGCAAATAGTAGAAATGCTCGAAAACGCAAATGTGAAAAGAATTTATGCCGTTACCGGAGACAGCCTCAATCATTTAAATATTGCCGTAAAAAACAGCAGTATTGAATGGATTCATTTAAGGCATGAAGAGGTGGGAGCTTATGCGGCCGCTGCAGAAGCAGAACTTGACGGCTTTGCAGTATGCGCAGGAAGCTGCGGTCCGGGGCATGTTCATTTGATTAACGGAGTTTATGAAGCGCACCGTTCCCATGTTCCTATGCTTGTGATTGCGTCCACCATCCCGAGCGATGAGATGGGAATGGATTACTTTCAGGAGACCAATACAATAAAATTATTTGATGACTGCAGCCATTATAATCAAATGATTACAAGGCCGGAGCAGGTGCAGAGGACGGTTCAGACGGCTATTCAGCATGCGATTTCCAAAAAAGGCGTAGCAGTGATCGGTTTGCCGGGTGATGTATCTGAATTGGATGCGGAAGAAGCTGCAACCTCCAATAAAATATTTAAAACAAATCCGGTTATTCGTCCGTCTGATGAAGAATTAAATCAATTAGCCGAATTAATCAATTCAAGCAAAAAAGTAACCCTCTACTGCGGAATAGGTGCTGAGAAAGCAAATGCTGAAGTGGCAGAACTATCACGATATCTTAAAGCTCCGGTAGGCTATTCTTTCCGTGGAAAAATGGCCATCCAGCCCAATAATCCGAATGAAGTAGGGTTAACGGGGCTTTTGGGGCTGCCTTCAGCGTATCATGCCATGCACGAAGCAGATCTGCTGATTCTTTTGGGAACAGATTTCCCATATCAGAAATTTATGCCTGTTAAAAACAAAATCGTTCAGATTGATGAAAGCCCGGAAAGACTGGGAAGAAGAGCGAAGCTGGAATTGGGATTGGCGGGTGATGTAAAGGAAACCATAAAGGCATTACTACCTTTACTTAAAGAAAAAACGGATATTAATTTCCTTAATCAGCAACTGGAATTTTATAAAAAAGTAAAAGAAAACCAACTCACTTACGTTAAAGATCGAGGGCATGAAAATGCAATTCAACCGGAATTTGTAACCCATACTTTGGACAGGCTGGCTAAAAAAGATGCTATTTTCACCGTAGATACGGGAATGTGCTGCGTTTGGGGAGCAAGATTTATTACAGGTACCGGAGAAAGAAAAATGCTGGGCTCTTTCAATCATGGTTCCATGGCGAATGCAATGCCGATGGCAATCGGAGCTTCTTTGGCCCATCCCGGCAGACAGGTCATTGCGTTATGTGGAGATGGAGGTCTTTCAATGCTTTTAGGAGATATGGCCACCATTCATCAGTATAAGCTTCCTGTAAAACTCATTGTATTCAATAACAGGTCTTTAGGGATGGTAAAGCTGGAAATGGAAGTTGGCGGAATGCCGGATAATGAAACAGATATGATTAATCCTGATTTTGGAATGATTGCCCATGCAATGGGATATCCGGGTAAAAATGTGGATAAGCCGGAGGAAGTGGAAGGTGCTATTCAGGAATGTCTGGATTATAACGGACCCTATCTGCTGAATATATTCACCAACCCGAATGCACTGGCATTGCCTCCGAAGATAGAATTTGAACAGGTATTCGGGATGACAAAAGCAATGACGCAGCTAATGCTCGGCGGTAAAATGGAAGAAGCGCTGGAAACTGTAAAAAGCAATTATAAGCACATCAAAGATTTACTTTAAAATATTTTAGATCACCAACAGGACTTCATACTTATAAGTGTGAAGTTTTTGTCTCTAAAGACTATAATTATTTACATTTGCAACCTTAATGTATAGCTATGAAAAATCTTATACTGATAGTTAGCCTTCTGTTATTCAGTCCGGTTTTCGGGCAGTATGATGTAGAGGAAAGGGATGATAATTTTATTACCGAAAATAATAAGAATATTCTCAAAATTGATATTAAAGAACCACTGCTTCAGGTTGCTGTAAAGAATTGTAATGATTTTAAAGCCGCCGGTTTTGAAGGAGGTATTCCTGCCTACACGGATACACTGCGAAAGTATATGTATGTTTATCTCAATACGGATTTTTATGTTCTTAATGGAGATTTTACATTTACTCTTAGTATAGATCAAACCGGAAAAGTGACCAATATTGAAGGTTCCCCAAAGGTAGCTAACAGTGAAGTATTTTTTGATGATATGAAATATGTGGTAAGGAGAATCAAGAAGAACTGGACTCCGGCAATGTGTAACGGGCAGCCCGTAACGTCAAAAGTGAAGATTAAAATGAACTTATCTTCAATGGGAACGGATGTTTAAAAATGAAATTAAATTATTATAAATAACACAAATGATTACAAAAATTTTAACCCTCATTTCTATTATTTCGATAAATCTGTTCTTCGCCCAGAAAGAAGTATTAGATGGATATCCATATGGCCAGGATTTTTATGCTGGAGGCAAGAATGAACTTGAAAAAGAAATGGTAAGAATTGTTAAGGAACAAAAATTACTACCTTGTGAAAACAATGAGGAACAATATTTTGTTCAAATTCTTGTTAATGAAGATTCTTCTATCAATTATGTAAAGGATATGGATAGTTTAAACATTAATAAAAATAAATGCGCCTTTGATTTCAGCCGTAAAATTTTCCCCCATTTAAAAAGATGGATTCCTGCAAAAGAAAATGGTAAATATGTTTCAGCAATCACCCTTGTACAGATAAATCCTTTTTATTTATATCATTCAAAAGACGATCCGAAGAAAAATGAAATGAAAAATCCAACATATAAGAAAGGAATGAATGCTTTTATGGAAGAATCAAGAAAGATTTTTGAACAAACAATAAGAAGGAATGAAGATAGAAAAGGTGATTTAACATTTACAGTCAATGAAAAAGGGGAAATGGAAAATATCATAATCAGCGGCGATTTTTCTGAAAATGATAAGAAAAATATTATTAATAGCTTTTCCAGAATAAAAGGACAATGGAACCCTGCCACTTTTAATAACATTCCGGTGAAAACAAAACTTAGGCAGCCAATAGTTCAAAATTTTGATATTCAGATGGAGGTAGAAGACGAGATGAAACAATCCATGTATCAAAATATGCGTAATAACAGATATAGATAAATCACTGACATTCTGTCACAATATTTTGTATCTTTGCAAATTCAACAAGTTCAAGTTTAATGTTTGAGTTCAAAAGATACAATTTGAACCTTGAATTTTAAACTTTAACCTTAAACAGATACTAAAGTGCAAGAAAAATATATAGACGAAACGAAACAGGGAGAGGCATTTGCCATCGCAGAAAAAGACGGTAATTCTAAAAAGCTGTTCTTAGAAAGCTATGGCTGCCAGATGAATTTTTCTGATTCTGAAATTGTAGCCTCTATTCTTAACGAGCAGGGGTATAATACCACTCTTAAAGCTGAAGAAGCAGATCTTATCCTTCTAAATACCTGCTCAATCCGTGAAAAAGCTGAGCAGACTGTAAGAATGCGTCTTTCTCAGTTCAAAAATCTTAAAAAAGAAAAACCGAATATGACGGTTGGGGTATTAGGATGTATGGCAGAAAGGCTGAAAACCAAATTCTTAGAGGAAGAGCAGCTGGTAGACCTTGTTGTTGGTCCGGATGCTTACAGAGACTTACCCAATCTTTTAAAAGAAACTGAGGACGGAAGAGATGCTATTAACGTAATCCTTTCAAAAGAAGAGACTTATGCTGATATTAATCCGGTTCGTTTAGGTGGAAATGGTGTTACAGCATTCGTTACCATTACCAGAGGATGTGATAATATGTGTACATTCTGCGTGGTACCTTTCACAAGAGGTAGAGAAAGAAGCCGTGACCCACATTCTATTTTGGAAGAATGCAAAGACCTTTGGAATAGCGGATACAAAGAAATTACACTTTTAGGACAAAACGTAGACTCTTATCTTTGGTATGGAGGAGGTCCTAAAAAAGATTTTGCGAAAGCATCTGAAATGCAGAAAGCAACAGCTGTAAATTTTGCACAATTACTCGATTTAGTAGCTAAAGCAGTGCCCGAAATGAGAATCAGGTTCTCTACATCCAATCCTCAGGATATGAGCCTGGATGTATTCAGAATGATGGCAAAGCATGATAATATCTGTAAATATGTTCATTTGCCGGTACAAAGCGGAAGTAACAGGATGCTGGAAGCAATGAACAGACAGCATACCCGCGAAGAATATTTAGAATTAATTAAAAAAGCTAAAGAAATAGTTCCTGAAGTTGCATTTTCTCAGGATATGATTGTTGGTTTCTGTGATGAGTCCGAGGAAGATCACCAGGATACCTTAAGCCTGATGAAAGAAGTGGAATATGACTACGGCTATATGTTCGCCTATTCAGAAAGACCAGGCACGCCGGCTCACAAAAAGATGGAAGACAATATTCCTGCAGATGTGAAGCAGAGGCGTTTAGCAGAAGTTATTGCTTTACAGGGCGAATTGTCCAGAAAACGTATGAAATCTTACGTTGGAAAGACACATAAAATTTTAATAGAAGGAATCTCCAAAAAGAATAAAAACCAATGGAAAGGAAGAAATTCCCAAAATGCCGTTTGTGTCTTTGATATGCTGGAAGGACAAAAAATTGGTGACATTGTGGACGTTTTTGTTTTTGACAATACGCAGGGCACGCTTTTAGGGGAAACAGTTAGAATTTAAGTTTAAATTCTTCAAATAATGAACAATCTACAATCACAACAACTCTTACAGAATATTTCTGCATTACTGGATAATGCAAGAAAAAGAGCCGCGGTTGCCATGAATCAGACAATGGTTCTCACTTATTACGGGATCAGCAGGATGATTGTAGAGAACGAACAACATGGAGAAAACCGTGCGGAATTTGGAAAAAAAGACAGTAACGAAAGAAAATTCTACGAAATAGAAGGTATTAAAAATAACTGGTGCCTAAGGGAATTACAAAGATATTTTACAGTTTTACCGGGTAAACAAGATTATATTAACATTTTAAACTCAGACAATGGAAAAATTTCATAAATATTGCCTAAGTGTATTGTTGGTAATAATCTGCAGTAATATTTCGGCGCAGATTACGAATGGAACCGCTGAAAGTGACGACTGTAAGCAATTGTATGAGCTTTATAACCGGATTTTAAATCAAACATGCGAAAGCTCGCAGCGATTTTGTTTTAAGGAAAATACAAAACCCAACTTTGCCATTCAGCAGAAGCAAAATGCAATTGATCTTCTGGGCAAAATTCCAAAAGGAAAAAAACAAGACTTTTTATCAAAAAACAAATCCGGAGCAGATTTTTCTGAGAAAGAAAAGCACGATCAGCTCCTGAAAAATTTCGAAAAAACCGGTAAGGAAAATTTCTTTACCAATGTATTATATTTTAAAACTAAAGTTTCAAAGGTCAGAAACAAAGATTATTTAAGTGTGATTGGTTAATTAATAAGGGTAATTTTAAATCAATTCAAGCAATTAACTAATATTTTACAGATAAAAAACAACTGTAAAACAAAAATAATCTAATACTTATGAGCAACGAGCTACAAAATATAAAAAACCGTTTCGGAATTATCGGAAACTTTCCTGCTTTAAACCGTGCCTTGGAAAAAGCAATCCAGGTGGCACCCACAGATATTTCAGTATTGGTAATCGGGGAAAGTGGAGTTGGGAAAGAATTTATTCCTAAAATCATTCATTCAGAATCAAAAAGAAAACATCAGCCTTATATTGTAGTAAACTGCGGAGCAATCCCGGAAGGAACCATAGATTCTGAGTTATTCGGGCACGAAAAAGGAGCATTTACCGGGGCAACGGCTACCAGAAAAGGATATTTCGAAGTGGCAGACGGCGGAACTATTTTCCTTGATGAGGTGGGTGAGCTGCCACTGCAGACCCAGGTTCGTCTTTTAAGGGTTCTGGAAAGCGGCGAATTCATGAAAGTGGGATCTTCCCAGGTTCAGAAAACCAATGTAAGAATCGTGGCCGCTACCAATGTCAATATGATGAAAGCCATTCAGGACGGAAGATTCCGTGAGGATTTATACTACCGTCTGAATACGGTGCAGATTGATATGCCGCCTTTGAGAGAAAGAAAAGGAGACGTTCATCTTTTGTTCCGTAAATTTGCCATTGATTTTGCAGAAAAATACAGAATGCCGGAACTGGAGCTGGAACCGAGCGCTGTACATTATATCGAAAATTATACTTTCCCGGGGAACATCCGTCAGCTGAGAAATCTGGTGGAGCAAATGACCGTCGTAGAAAGAAACAGACACGTTACCGTTGAGAAATTGGCGGAATATATCCCTATGGATGCCCATCTTCCGATGGTTGTCAATGCCCCGAATTCCCAAAAGCAAAGTGACTTCAGCAGTGAAAGAGAAATTATGTACAAAATTCTATTTGACATGCGAAGCGATATTAATGATTTAAAATCCTTAACTTCGGAACTGATAAAGAACCGCGGAACCGCAGATCTGAGCAATCATGAGAAAAATTTAATTAATAGAATTTATACTCCTGAAACACAGCAGAATGCAGCTCCGAATTCTTTATTGTATTTTGAAAATGCCAATGATAATCCCGTAATTCAGAATCCGACAATTATTTCAAGTCCGGAAGATAGTTATGAAGATATTGAGGATATTGAAATTGAGGAAAACAGGCCAGAATCCCTTTCTCTTCAGAATAACGAGAAAGATTTGATTATCAAAGCATTGGAAAAGCATAAAGGAAGGCGGAACAAAGCGGCAGATGAACTGGGAATTTCACAAAGAACCTTATACAGAAAAATAAAACAATATAACCTAGAAGAATAAAATTATGATGCAAATCAACGCAAAACCAGTCAATTTTAAATTTAATGAATATCTGAGTAACGGATATGAGTTTTTGAAAAGTAACTTCGGAGATATCTTCCTCGCATTTATTTTTTGTATCATCATGTCAATTATTCCTTTTTGCGGATTAGTGGCGGTTGGAAATATGTACAAATATCTTAGAAAGCTAAGAAGAGGGCAGAATGCTGCGCCGGGAGAAATTTTTAATTTTGATGATTTTGCGCCTTATTTTATTTTGCAGTTAATTATTATAGGGGGTATATTCGCGCTTTATATTCCGCTGATTATCATTATGCTGATTACGCAGAATGGAGGGGAGCCTTCACCGGTAGCTTCATTTATTATGATACCTTATATGATAGTGGTTTATATTGGTGTTTTGGTGGTTGCTTTAAAAGCTTTTTACATGGCAGCGCTCATCTCATTAGGTGGAGTAAAAGACATAAAAACAGCATGGAATATGTCTAAAATAATGACAAAAGATAATCTATTGTCTATTTTCCTTTTCTGCATTGTGGTAAGTATTCTTTCACAATTGGGGATCATTCTTTGCGGAATTGGAATATTTTTGACGCTGCCTTATTTATATGTTACGAATTATTTTGCTTTTGAAGATGCAATGCAGCAGATTGAGCATGACGAAATAAAAGAAATCGGATCTAAAAATGAATTTTAAAATTAAAAAAAATATCAAAATACAACGGCAAGCTTTTTTATGGTTTTTATTGCTGTGCCTTACGATGCTTCATTCGTGCTACAGCTTTACAGGCTCTTCTTTAACGGATGAGAAAACGATCCAGATCAATGAATTTCCGAACAATGCAGCTTTGGTAAATCCTACATTATCGCAGCAGTTTTCTACGGATATTCAGAACCGTTTTTTACAGAGAACCACTTTAAAAGGAACAAAAGAAAATCCTGATATTCTGGTGGAAGGTGAGATTACAGATTATTCTATCACACCTACAACCATCGGGTCAAATACAATAACGAACCAAAATACCGGCGGGGTTGTCAATGAATCCCAAAACAAGCTTACGATAACAGTGAAAGTACATTATGAAAACAAGCTTCACCCGGATTTCAGCTTTGACAGGACGTATTCTGATGAGGCGGTGTTCAACAGCAATCTATCGCAGTCTGATATTGAAACATCTCAGGTGAAAATTGCGACAGACAGAATTATTAATAAAATATTTAACGATATTGTAGCGAATTGGTAAGATGAATCATAGAGTTTTAGAATTATTAAAGGCCCCGAAAAATATTCAGTCAGAGGATCTCGATCTTCTGAAAGAGGAAATTAATTCTTTTCCCTATGTTCAAAATATCAGAGCTTTGTACCTGTACGGAGTTCATGTTCATGATAAAGAAAACTATCAGAAGGTACTTTCTACAACGGCGGCTTACACTACGGATAAAAAGATTTTATACCAGTTAATCAACGGTAAAATTCAACACAGGACTAAGCCTGAGATTACAAAAGAAAAACCCGCTCAGGCAGAGAACCCGCTTAAAATTTTATATCAGACAAAAGCAGGAAGCTTCCCCATTAAAAGAGAAGAGATTTCAGTTGTGGAAACAGAGCCTGAAGCAATTGAAAATATAAAGGAGGAGGAAACAGACAAAAAAGAACAATTCTCCATTCTTCCTACACCGCCGCAGGAGATCAAACATCTGTATGTGAACGGGGAACGCAACAGGATTTTATTTGAAGGTGAAGAAAACTTCCTTGAAGATGAAAATGTAGACAGGATTGATCTTGAATCTACTTTAGAATCCGTATCTATTGTTACGCAAAAAACAGAAAAGCCAACGGATAATATTCAGGGAAATATACATAACGAGGAAATTCCTGTTAAAGAAACGCCTGAAATAGTTGAAGAATTTACTCCTGAAACCATTATCGAAGAAGAGAATATAACTTCAGAAGCTGAAAAAGAAATTGTAAATGAATCGGAATTAAGTTTCCATGAAACACAATCTTTCTTGCCGGATGTTCAGGTTAATACCAATAAAACGGAAGACACAGAAAAGCCTGCAGAAGAGGTTAAAGAATTCGCTAAAACTATTGAATCAGCAGATTTTACTCCTGAAAAAATCATTAATGAAGATAAAATTTCCTCTGAAAAGGAGACAAAATCTGTTCGTGATGATGAGGAGTTAAGTTTCCACGGAATGCCGTCTTTTTTGCCGGAAGTAAAAATACAGGCTAACGCTGATGAAAAGGCTCCGGAAATTTCAAAACCAACAATCAATAAGCATGAAGAGGAAATGCGTCGCCTGATTGAAGAGGTTGAGAAAAAAATGAAAGAAAAAGCCGCATCGCAGGAAATTAAAAAAGAAGAAGAACCGGAAAATATTGGCCATGATATCAGTTTTGCAGAGACACAGAGTTTTGAAGTAAAACCATCAGAACCAGTTACTAAGAAAGAAGATAAGCCAGAGCCGGCTGCTTTAACAGATATTGTTGAAGATAAATCAGACCAGAAGATTGAAGAAACTCAGGTTAATTCTTCATGGAAGCCCATGTTTTTCGAATCTAATTTGCCGGACTCTCTAATTAACAAATCTGTAGAAATTCCTTCTGCTCCAAAGCCGGAAGTTTCCCAGACAGAAGCTAAAAATGAGGATGTCATTAAACCAGAAGAAATTCTGCCTGAAATAGAAGAAATTCCTGAGCTGGTATTAGATGAATCTGAAAAATTTGAAGGCCATACGCAAGAGCTGCAAATAGATGAGGAAGCTCCCGAAGCTCCACAGGAGAAAAAAGAGGAAGCTCCGGTAATGAATGTATCTTTCTTCGGTTCCGGATGGACGCTTTCCCAATCTGAAAGGCAGGAAAATAACCGCGACACAAAAGAAGAAAATAAGGAAATTAAACAGGAAAAAACCGAAACTAATGCTGCTCAGAATCCTGACAGCAATGTTCCAGGGTTTATCAATACTTGGCAGAGCTGGCTGAAAATCGACAGAACGGAAGAAAGAGGAAAAGATAAAACAGAGGTTAAAAAGAAAGTAATTGAAGCCTTCATTGAAAATAATCCTAAAATCAGTCAGTTAAAAGAAGAAGTCAACTTCGTTGTAAAGGAAAAAAATGATGATATTTCACACCTTATGACGGAGACTCTTGCCAATCTTTATATTGAGCAAAAGCTTTATACAAAAGCAATAAAAGCTTTCGAAGCACTGATTAAAAAAACGCCTGAAAAGAAAGAATATTACGAAGGAAAAATTCAGGAAATAAAAGATTTCAGAAGTAAAAATTAAAATAATGAATATTCTGGTAATAACGCCTTTCGAAATCCTGTTTGTAGCGATAGCAGTAATAATATTATATATTGTGGCAATTTCTATTTTATTTAAAAAGAAATCTGGGATATTGCCTTATTTAGCATTACTCATATTTCCTGTATTGGCTCCGGTAGGAATCATTCTTGGAAATTTTAAAAGAAAATAAAAAAAGGCTGAAATTTCAGCCTTTTTTTATTCAGTATGATTGATAACATCTTTGCTGGGTCTTAATTTCCGCCACGCTTTCCGCCCTACAAATATTACAAATAGTACCAGTGCAATCGCGCAGATAGCCGCAATAATGGGAGCCGCCATTGCTAGCACAGACATAATTCCCGCTCCGGCCGTTTCGGTGGTGCCTACTACAGAATTCCCAATTCCTCCCGTTGTTGCTGTGGAAGCTGCCCGAAGTCCGGCAAATCCTGAGCTGATTGTGGCTGCTGTTCCGCCTCCTGCAATCAGCGCCAGTGCCCATTGGGGAAATGTTCCAAGATCTGCAAACTGACTTGCAAATAATACAGAACCTGCCACTGTAGCCATTGGAACCGAGATTGTATCTAATAAATGGTCTACAAAAGGAATATAATAGGCTAAAATCTCAATTACCGTAGCGATTCCTGTTGTAATAAGTGTTGGAAGCCCGGCAAGCCATTCGAAATTCTCATTCATCGGAATCCAGTGAAGATAAGAGGCCAGGCTCACAGCAAACATCGGCAGAAATACCCTGAAGCCGGTTGCAGCAGCAAGTCCAATACCGATAAACGCGCTTACCACATAAGGTAAATAAGGAACGTTGTCTAACATATTAATTTTCAGATTTGTTTCCTTAAAGTTACAAAAATATATTTTTAAAAAATTTCAATTATTAAAAGAAATCTCCCCGAACATCTGTGTCAATCTGTGAAAATCTGTGGTTATTTTTCTCCCGCGGATTTCACAGATTGACACAGATACTTACGCTTTATCTTTATTAAAATGATAATTTAAAAAAAAATCAAGATTTTTTCTGAGCCTGGCAAAGCTTTTTAAACTGTGCTTCCACATCCTGGAATTTCTGTGGCATTTCATGAGAAGCCCAAAACATCATCGCCATCGTTTTCTCCCCGAAAGCTTCCTTGAACAGGTCTTTATTTAAGCGGTAGCATTCTCTCAAAAGTCTTTTGATGCGGTTCCTGTGAACTGCTTTTTTGAAATATTTTTTAGAAACAGATACGGCAAACTTTGTACTGTCTACGGGAGTTGTTGGTTTGTTTTTAAGGATAATAATTCTCAGATTCCCATTCGTTTTCCATTTACCTTTTTCAAAAAGTAAAGTAATCTCAGCATTTTTTTTGAGTTTTTCGGCTCTGGGATATTTGAAGTTTGTCATTTACGGACTGTAAATATAAGGTATAATTTTTATTGTTTAAGATGCTTCGATAGATTCGTACGTATTGCTATAAATGTACTAATTATGACTGTTAGTATTTGAAAATGTCTTGCTGAGACTATCGAAGCATCTTATTAAAAATATTAATCTTTTTTAGTTAAATAATTAATAACCTCCGCAGCAGCATACAACCCGAAAATTGCGGGAATAAAGCTTATCGTACCGTAAAAAGATCTTTTATAATTGGTTCCGTCAGTCATTTTCAGGCTTTCTTCGTTTTGTATCTCATTGGAAAAAACACAACGGATACCTTTATTAATTTTCTCTTTTTTTAATCTTTTCCTCACCTGTCTTGCCAGGTGACAATTGTGGCTTTTGCTGATGTCGCGTACCATTACCATGCTCGGATCCGTTTTGCCGCCGGCACCCATAGAGCTTACGACTTTTATTTTTCTTCTTCTGGCAGCAATGAGAAGAGTAAGTTTCGGAGTTAAACTGTCAATGCAATCCAGGATATAATCAAATTTACCTTCATCAAGCACCTCATTCATCCTTTCCGGGTTAAGGAACTCATTGATTTTGATTAAATTAAGCTTAGGGTTTATGTCCAGAAGCCTTTCAGCTACCACTTCCACCTTATGTTTCCCTACGGTTGAATGCAGGGCAGGTAACTGTCTGTTAATGTTAGTGATATCTACGGTATCTCCATCCACGATGGTCATGTTTCCAACCCCTGCTCTGGCCAGAAATTCGGCTGCAAATGAACCGACTCCGCCTAAACCTACCACAAGAACAGTCGCTTTATTCAGCTTTTCCAAACCTTCTTCCTTGATGAGAAGTTCCGTTCTTTCCAACCAGTATTTATCCATTTTTTATCGTCTCTAAATTTTCTAAAATCTGCTTATTTAAATTTTCCAGAGAAATTTCCTTTATTTCCGAAGCTTTTTGATACAATTCTTCGAGATTGAAATCGTCATTGTCCGTTTCCAGAAAAATTTTGTTTAAAGGAGTGCTTTTCAAAGTATTTTGCAAAGATAAATTATACAAAACCGCTTTTCCAAAACTCAGGTAAAAATTATTTTTAAGAAGATCATCCGCAATGCTCTGCTTTTTATTGAAACCATGAATAATCATCGGCTGTTCAGTGTATTTTTTAAATGAAATTATTTCGTAAAATTTCCTGACGCAATGAATAATTATAGGTTTTTTAATCTCATTAGCGAATTTTATTTGTCTTAAAAAAACGTCTTCCTGTATTTTCTGATCAACCTCAACAAAGGAATCAAGGCCGCACTCTCCAATAGCAAAGCAATTTTCTTTAATGTTCGATGTAAGCCAGCGGAATTGGTTTTCCATATTATTAACATCAATATCTTTCGGATGAATGCCTGTTGAATAAGGAATGTTAGCCGGAACATCGTAATAGTCGAGGTTGTAGATTCCGAATGCTGTATTTTTTTTATGGTGATGAAAATCAAAAAATTCCATTTTCAAAAATACTATTAATTTAGATTTAACGTAAATTTCTTAAACGAACGTTTATAAATCTGTTAAAAATTTCTTAACTTTACTAAAAGTACACTTCATGAAGAAAAAATTTACAGAAAAACAAATCCATATTTTAGACATTGCCGAGGAGCTGATCGCAAAGAAAGGCTACGAAGGGACATCTGTAAGGGACATCTGCTCAAAAGCGAATATCAATGTAGCGATGATCTCTTATTATTTTGGGTCTAAAGAAAAAATGATGTCATACCTTTATCAGTACAGGGTATTGAAAACAAGGGAAAACTTTTCAGAATTTGCTGATACGATTAAGGATGGTAAACCGGAAATGCAAATGAAAGAAATTATTAAATATATTGTCTCTCAGTTATTTAAATATAATTATTTTCATGGATTCGTTACCCAGGAGCTTCGTCACACGGAAAATCTGAAAGATGAGCTGCTGGATTTTTACCAGTTATTTGTTAAAAAGCTTGATGAGGTGATTAAAAAAGGGGTTGCATCTGGGGTTTTTACCTTTACCCCAAAGCCTGAAGATGTTCTTACAACCATTATAGGGTCTACTTTATTTGTGATACGCAACAGAAATTTTTACGAGTTGTATGTTCCGAATAAAAATGAGGAAACCTACGCCAAAGAAGCGGAAAAAAAGGTAAGAATGAATCTCCTGATGAGCGTTTTTGCAATTTTGGGATACGCAACAGACTAAAAATACGTTAAATAATCATAAAAAAAAATCTATTGACAAAAAAGTTATATTTTTGCAAATTAGTAAATCGGCTTTATAATCCGAAAACTGTTGAATTTTTTATATGAAAAAATATATTTTAGGTCTTTTTGCTGTAGCTGTTGTAGCATCATGTGTGAGTCAGCAGGAAAAAGCGATGAAAAGTGCTGATAAGAATTTCATCTTGAAGGCGGCTAATGATAATTTTGCTAAAAAGAAATGGAAAAATGCTTTAGCACTTTATGACAGGCTTCCCAACCTTGTTGCAGGAACAGATGATGCCCCGAATGTGGTTTTCAATTCTGCGTATGCAAATTATTACGATAAAAATTATAAACTGGCAGGCCACCAGTTCAAAAACTTCTCAGTAAGCTTTCCTCAGGACAGCAGAAAAGAAGAAGCAGCTTATATGTCGGCTTTATGTTACTATGAAGGATCTATGGATTATAACCTGGATCAGTCCAGTACAGAACTAGCTATCAATGAACTGCAGGACTTTTTGAACAATTATCCTACATCGGAAAGATCAAAAAATATCAATACGCTGATTGAAGAATTATCTTATAAGCTGGAATTTAAATCTTACGAAAACGCAAGGCAATATTTCAACATGGGAGATTATAAAGCAGCAAACGTAGCATTGGAAAATGTACTGGAAGATTTCCCAAGTACAAAGCTTCGTCCGAAAATTTATGATTATATCATGAAGTCTCGTTATGAGCTGGCTGTAAAATCAGTTTATGATCTTAAAGATGAGCGTATTGAGAGCGCACTGGCTTTCTCAAGACAGGTTGAAAAAGAGCTTCCGAATACAGAATATGCCAAAACAGCCTTGGATCTGAGACAAAAACTTGAAAAAGAGAAAAAAGATTTCGTAGTTGTTAAGAAAAATACAGAAGCAAGAATTGCAGCATTAACGGAAAGACAGAAAAAGCTTGAAGCTCAGAACGCTGAAAAGACAAAAACAGAGCAGCAGATGAGAGATCAGGTAGAAGCTGAGAAGAAAGCAACACAGATCCAGAGGGACAGCGCGGCACTTCAGACCCCTCCACCGGCAGCGACTTTCAAAATTCAAAGATAATTCGTAAATTTGCGAACTTAAATAAAATTAATATTCTCAAAATGAGTGTAAAAGATACAAAAGCAGAAGTAAACACGATTACTTACGATAAGGATAAGATTGAAGACAAAGTAGGTTCAATCTACGAAGCGATTGTTATCATGGGAAAAAGAGCAGAGCAGATCAATGCTGAAATTCGTACGGAATTGCATAACAAGCTTGATGAGTTTGCTGTTCATAATTCTACATTGGAAGAAGTTTTCGAAAACAGAGAGCAGATCGAAATCTCAAAACATTACGAAAAACTTCCAAAGCCGACTTCTATTGCAATTGAAGAATGGCTGAATGAAGATATTTACTTCAGAAAAACTGAAGAAAGAAAATAAAAATCATTTGTGTTTTTTATATATAAAGGTCATAGAAGAAATTATTCTTTTATGACCTTTGTTGTTTATATACGTTTACAATTCTGTGCCTTGCGTAAAAAGCATTAGGATTAAAAACGGATATTCAATTAAAATTAAGTAATTTAGTATTCTTAAAAAATTAAACTGAATGAGCCTTTCCGGGAAAAAAATTCTCATCGCAATTTCTGGAGGAATTGCCGCTTACAAAGCTCACTTTCTGATCAGAGATTTTGTGAAGAAAGGAGCGGAAGTACAGGTTATTATGACTCCCGATGCAGAACATTTTGTAACTAAGCTGAGCATTTCCACGTTATCCAAAAATCCTGTTTATACAGACTTTTACAGTGATAACGGAACCTGGAACAGCCATGTGGAAATGGCGCTGTGGGCAGATGTAATG
The DNA here is from genome assembly GCF_000430825.1 of Chryseobacterium daeguense DSM 19388. Classification (GTDB taxonomy): domain Bacteria; phylum Bacteroidota; class Bacteroidia; order Flavobacteriales; family Weeksellaceae; genus Chryseobacterium; species Chryseobacterium daeguense. Next base: position 262,235 of record NZ_AUMT01000002.1, read on the forward strand.
GTTGTTGCGCCATGTACTGCCAATACATTAGCGAAAATGGTTCACGGGATGTGTGATAACCTGGTAATTGCCACTTATATGTCTGCAAAATGCCCTGTTTTTATTGCTCCAGCGATGGATTTGGACATGTATGCACACCCTTCTACAAAGCAAAATTTGGAAATGGCGGAAGATTTCGGACACTTTATCATTCCTGCTGAAAGCGGCGAGCTGGCAAGTGGATTGATAGGCCAGGGAAGAATGGCCGAACCGGAAACGATTGCAAATGCCATCGAAATATTTTTTAATTCAAATAATATCAGGACTTTAAAGGGCAAAACGGTTCTCATTACTGCCGGACCTACATACGAAGCCATTGATCCCGTGCGATTTATCGGGAATCATTCTTCCGGGAAAATGGGCTTTTCTCTGGCAGAAGAAGCATCAAAAAGAGGAGCGAAAGTTATTTTGATTTCTGGGCCAAGCGCTCAAACTATTAATGATAAAAATATTGATCTTCATAAAGTAACTTCAGCAAAAGAAATGCTGGCAAAAGTGTTTGAATTTTATGACACAATAGATATAGGAATTGCCAGTGCTGCCGTTGCAGACTACGCTCCGAAAGAAGTGGCAAAAGAGAAAATCAAGAAAAATGATGAGAATTTAACGATTGAATTAGTAAAAAATCCGGATATTCTCAAAACAATGGGCGAAAAGAAAACACACCAGTTCCTGGTTGGTTTTGCTCTCGAAACCCAGAATGAAGAGGAAAATGCAAAAGCCAAATTAGCCAAGAAAAATCTGGATATGATTGTTCTGAATTCTCTTCGGGATGAAGGCGCAGGTTTTAAAAATGATACCAACAAAATAAAAATATTTACCTCTACGGAAAAGAAAGAATTTACTCTGAAATCTAAAGATGATGTTGCAAAAGACATTTTGGATTTCGTTGAGTCTCAACTTTTAAAATAATTTTAATAAATTTCCGTTCTCAATTTTTAATAGATAATGAAAAAGATTATAAGCCTATTTTTACTGCTTTTCTTATATAATATTAGTTTTTCTCAAGAATTATTGGCAACCGTTCAGGTGAATTCCCAGCAGCTGGGAGGAAGTAACCAGTCAGCTTACAAAGCCCTCGAGAAAAGCTTGCGCGACTTTATCAATAACACGAGCTGGACAGGAAAAAGACTCCAGAACTTCGAAAAAATAAAATGCAATTTTGCCATTGTAATTACCGAAAGAGACGGAAACCGTTTCCGTGGAAATATGGTAGTTCAGGCGGTGCGGCCGGTCTATAATACCACTTATGAGTCGCCGCTTATCAATTTACAGGATCAGAGATTTTCTTTCGATTATATTGAAAATGAGAATCTTATCTTTAATGAAAGACAGTTTTCCGGAAAAAATTTAATTGATGTTATCAGTTTTTATGTGTATGTTATTTTAGGGATTGATGCAGACAGCTTCCAGTCGATGGCGGGAACACAATGGTTCCAGAAAGCCCAGCAGATCGCGCAGAACGGAGAATCTCAGAATACTTACGACGGATGGAAGCAGATCAACGAGCCTAGAAGCCGTTCGATTTTAATTAAAGAAATTATGAGCCCGAACTGGAGCCAAATAAGAGCTACCATCTATTCTTATCACAGAGCAGGTTTGGATAATTTATTCAATCAGGATCAGACAGCGGGCAAAAAAGTGATTTTTGATGCTTTAATGCAGCTTAAACAATATGAAAATACCTTCCAGCAGGCGTATTTTTTCAATCTTTTCATAGATACAAAAGCGGACGAGATATTTAATATTTTCAATTCCGGGAATAATGGCGGAATTGTGCTGGGAGATCTTAAAAATGAAATGACCATTTTATCTCCGAAAAATATAGATGCCAGATGGAGCAAATGGAAACAGTAATGTTCGCTTGAATTCTGACGTCTAAAGTTCTATATTTGCAATAGCTAAGTAATCTGCTATTATCAATGCTTTCGAGAATTTACATTAAAAATTTTGCCCTGATTGATACCCTTGAAGTATCATTGCACAACGGTTTACAGGTAATCACTGGTGAGACTGGTGCGGGAAAATCTATTATTTTAGGTGCTTTACGGCTGATTTTAGGCGAAAGGGCGGATGTAAAATCCATTTCAAACGCAGAAGAAAAAAGCATTGTGGAAACTGAATTTGATTTAAATAATCGATTCAAAAAATTCTTTGTTGAAAATGATCTTGATTATGAGCACCAGACGATTATCCGAAGGGAAATCTTGCCATCCGGAAAATCAAGGGCTTTTATCAATGATGTTCCGGTGACTCTGGATATTTTAAAGGAACTATCCTCTCAATTGATTGATATTCATTCACAGTTTGAAACATCAAATCTTTTTACCTCCGAATACCAGTTTAAAATTATCGACGGACTTTCTGAAAACAGGCAGCTCATTGAGGAATACCAACATGAATTTTCAGATTTTCAAAGCTTAAAAACACAGCTTAAAAAATATCAGACACAGCTTTCCGAAAGCAATAAAGAAAGTGATTATAAGACATTTCTTTTGAATGAGCTTGAAGAACTTCAGCTGGATAATGTGGATTATGAAGAGCTTCAGAATCAGTTATCTGTTCAGGAAAACGCAGAAATGATCTCCGAAAACCTTGCGCAGGTGTTATCAAGATTTCATCAGGAAGAAGTGGGAATTCTGTCTTTCTTTAATGAAGCAAAAAACAAACTTTCTAAAATTGCAGAAGTTTCTAACAGCTTTGCAGAGCTTGATGAAAGGCTGGAAACCTCTTTTGTGGAATTAAAAGACATCATTTCAGAGCTTGAAAATGAAGCTGAGGAAATTGAAATAAATCCTGAAAATCTAGCTTTACTAACAGATTTAAACAACAGGATTAATAATCTTTTTGTAAAGCATAATGTATCTGATATTAATGAATTGAAAGAAATCAGGGATCAGCTGTCCGGCGAACAAAAAGGTGCATCCGAATTGGAATCTTTGATCTCGGATATAGAAGAAAATATCATTAAACAGGAGAAAAAACTCCAGACTTTAGCTGAAAAGCTTTCTAAAAACAGGAAAAAAAATATTCCGGTTTTCATTCAGAAGGCAGAAGGTCTGCTTAAAAAATTAGGACTGGAAAAAGCAAGAGTTGATATTGATTTACAAAATACCTCAGATTTTAACCTCTTTGGAAAAGAAAACATACAGCTTTTGTTTCAGGCGAATTCCGGGTTTCCTTTAAAACCGATCCAGATCGCTATTTCAGGAGGTGAAAGATCAAGAGTGATGTTAGCCGTAAAAAAAATCATTGCGGAAAGTGATGAGCTTCCCACTTTGATTTTAGATGAAATCGACACCGGAGTTTCCGGAAAAGTAGCTGAAGAAATAGGAAATCTGATGCGCGAAATGTCTGCGGATATGCAGCTCATCGTAATTTCTCACCTTGCACAGGTTGCTGCAAAAGGAAATAATAATTACAAAGTAGTAAAAAAGGACGTTGCCGGAAAAACCCAATCCACAATTGTTTCTTTAAATGAAGAAGAAAAGCTGAACGAAATTGCCCAATTGCTTTCCGGAAGTAAGATTACGGAAGCGGCTTTAGCGCAGGCAAAAGAATTGATAGGCTAAATTATTCCCAATTGTATTCTACGGCTCTCAAAATATTATGCAAAAGGCTTCGAGAATCCCAGCAAGACATTGCATATTTTAATAATGGTATTTGAAAAGATGTAACATTTTTACTCATATATTTACTAATGTAAAAAAAGTAACTATGTTTTTTAAATTCCTGAGATTAGAATTCAAAAGTTTTTTCCGGGGCAGTTCTTTAGGGATCAATCTGGCGATGAAGATTCTTCGCTTTATCGGAATCCTTTATTTTATGCTTTGTCTGGCAGGAGGCGCGTTTGCAGCGTTTTATCTTATACAAGAAGAGATGCACCAGGATCCTGTAAAAGTTGTTTCAAGGTTTTTAATTGCGGCCTGGGCTGTTGATTTGATGCTAAAATATTTGTGGCAGGAGTTGCCTACTCAGAATATCAAGCCTTTCCTTACACTAAACATTCCGAAAAAAACACTTGTCAATTATATGCTCGGGAAAACATTCCTGTCTGCTCTGAGCTGGTTGAACTCCCTGTTTTTTGTTACTTTTTGCGGAATTGCATTATTCAACGGATATAGTGTTGTAAGTGTTTTAGGATGGTTTATCGGGGTTTCTCTTTTATTTTATCTGAATAATTTTATCAATATACTTTTTAATGATAAAGAAAATGTTGCCATTGTTGTAGGATGTATTTTTGCTGCGGTTGGAGGACTTGCTTATTACAATATTGTCCCTGTCTTGTCTTATTCTGAAAGATTTTTCTATAATTTTTTTGAAAGACCTTATTTTGCATTGCTCTCAATACTTTTATTTTCTGTTTTGTGGAAGGTTTGCTATCATCACATCAGGAAAATATTTTATCTCGATGAAGGTCTGGAAGCTAAAAAGACAATCGGGAAAACCGAAAATATTGCTTTCTTAAATAAATACGGCGCCATTGGAACTTTCATTAACAATGATATTAAAATGCTGAGAAGAAATAAAGTGACTAAAGGCATTTTATTAGGAAGCCTTTTGTTTCTTTTTTACGGGCTTCTGATGTTTTCTTCTCCCATTTACAAAACACCTGCAATGATGATGTTTATGGGATTGTTTGTAACGGGCGGATTTCAGTTCATGTTCGGGCAGCGGGTTCCTGCGTTCGACAGCTCTTACTATCCTTTAATGATGACACTCAATGTTCCGTACAAAGAATATTTAAAGGCAAAATGGTGGCTGATGAATATTGTTACCGGAATTTCTATTATCCTGGCGATCTGCTATGCTTATTTCGGGTGGGAAATGTATGTTACTTTTTTTGCGGCGGGAATTTATAATATTGGAGTTAATTCTCAGTTTACACTTTGGTCAGGCGCCTTTAACAAAACCCAGATTGATTTGAATGCAAAAGAAAAAAGATTCGGGCAGAAAAATAGTTTTAATATGAAATCATTGCTGCTGCTGATTCCTAAAATGATTTTACCTATGGCCGTTTTCGGTCTGATGCAGTATTTCTTTGGGATAACGGCGGGAGTTATCAGTATTGCGATCCTAGGGTTAATAGGATTTTTATTAAGGGAAAAAATCTTCGATATCATCGTAAAGCACTATAAAGTAGAAAAATACAGCACATTAGAAGCCTTCAAAAACAAAGATTAATATGATTACGATTAATAATTTATCAAAAACTTACGGTAAAGCAACCGTTTTGAATATAGAAAGCCTTGAAATCCCAAACGGTGAAACTTTCGGGCTGGTAGGAAATAACGGAGCGGGAAAAACTACGCTTTTCAGTTTAATGCTGGACCTGATTCAGCCTACCACCGGTTTTGTAAGCATAGACGGGATCAAAGTAAATGAATCTGAGGCATGGAAAAATAAAGTTTCGGCATTTGTAGATGATTCTTTTTTGATCGGATACCTTACACCGGAAGAATATTTTTATTTTATCGGTGAATTAAGAGGGCAGAACAAAGCTTCCGTAGATGAATTTCTGAAGCAGTTTCATGATTTATTTAATGGTGAAATTTTAAATTCAGGTAAATACGTCCGGGATCTTTCCAAGGGAAACCAGAAAAAAGTAGGAATTGTAGGAGCCATCATTGGAAATCCGGAAATCATTATTCTAGACGAGCCTTTCGCTAATCTTGATCCTTCTACACAGATTAAGCTTAAAAATTTAATCAAAGAATTATCAAAGCAGGAGGGTGTAACTTTTCTCATCTCCAGCCATGACCTTTCTCATACTACGGAAGTCTGCAACCGAATTGTTGTTGTAAATAAAGGCCTTCTGGTAAAAGATATTCAGACCAATCCTGAAACATTGAAAGATCTGGAGCAGTATTTTGCGGATCAGGTTTCCAAACCGGTGGAAACTATAGATATAACATTAAGCTAAACCTTGAAGGGTTGAAATACGATACAAAAAACCTCAGAATTCCTGAGGTTTTTGCGTTCAATTATTCAATAAATAATATTTTATTTCAAGCTTCCCACCATATCTTCAGGCTTCACCCACTCATCAAATTGCTCGGCAGTTAAAAGTCCGAGGTTTACGGCTTCTTCTTTCAAAGTTGTTCCGTTTTTGTGGGCTGTTTTAGCAATTTTAGCTGCATTTTCATACCCGATGTGTGTATTCAAAGCGGTTACAAGCATTAAAGATTTGTCAACAAGCTCTTTTATTCTTTCATGATTCGGCTCAATTCCTACGGCACAATGATCATTAAATGAAATGCATGCGTCCGCAATCAACTGAGCAGACTGTAAGAAATTGTAAGCCATTACCGGTTTAAAAACATTCAGTTCATAATTTCCCTGCGTTCCGGCGAAAGAAATCGTAGTATCATTTCCTAAAACCTGTGCACAAACCATTGTCATTGCTTCATTTTGTGTAGGATTTACCTTTCCGGGCATAATGGAAGAACCCGGCTCGTTTTCCGGAATGTGAATTTCCCCGATTCCCGAACGCGGCCCGGAAGCCAATAGCCTGATATCCTGAGCAATTTTATACAAGGAAACCGCCAATTGCTTTAAAGCTCCGTGAGATTCTACAATCGCATCATGAGCTGCTAATGCTTCAAATTTATTCTTTGCTGTTACAAAAGGAAGGTTTGTAAATTTTGCAATGTATTCCGCAACTTTTACATCATAGCCTTGAGGTGTGTTTAAGCCGGTTCCAACCGCCGTTCCGCCCAAAGCAAGTTCGGAAAGGTGTGGCAATGTGTTTTTTAAAGCTTTAATTCCATAATTCAACTGGGCAACATATCCCGAAAATTCCTGACCTAAAGTCAAAGGAGTGGCATCCATTAAATGCGTTCTACCGATTTTAACGATGTCTTTAAAAACTTCTGATTTTTGAGCTAAAGTATCTCTTAATTTTTCAACCGCAGGAATGGTTGTTTCCACTACTTTTTTATAAGCCGCGATGTGCATGGCTGTTGGATAAGTGTCGTTGGAAGACTGAGATTTATTCACATCATCATTCGGATGGATTTCGGATTTGTCGCCCAACGTTCCGCCGTTGTTTACATGAGCTCTGTTGGAAATCACCTCATTTACGTTCATGTTAGACTGTGTTCCCGAACCGGTTTGCCAGATTACCAATGGAAATTGATCATTTAATTTTCCTTCAAGGATTTCGTCGCAGACTTTTGCGATCATGTCTCTTTTTTCAGAGGAAAGAATTCCCAAATCGGTGTTGGTAAATGCTGCAGCTTTTTTTAAGTAAGCAAAAGCTTCGATGATTTCGTGCGGCATAGAACTTTCCGGGCCAATTTTGAAATTGTTTCTCGAACGTTCCGTTTGTGCACCCCAAAACTTATCCGCAGGAACCTGCACTTCGCCCATGGTGTCTTTTTCTATTCTGTAATTCATTATTCTGTAATTTTTTAATTTTTATTGAAGTATATTTTTTATGTCTCAAACCTAATGGGTTTTTAAAACCTGTTAGGTTTCAAAGAATTTAATTTAAAATAAGCATTCTTAAAATTAAGCAAACCTTAAAAAACTCGCAATTTATAATCATTATAAATATCAATCTAAGTCACTGATTTTACTCATGCTTTTTTCGTAAGCCGTATTTTTGCACCATTAAAAAATTGAAATGGAATTTAGATATCAGGATCCGTATCCGATTCAGAAAGATGATACGGTGTACAAGAAGCTTACTTCAGATTATGTAAAAGTAGAAAAGCTGGGTGAAAGAGAAATCTTAACCATTGATCCGAAAGGTCTTGAGCTGTTGGCTGAAGAAGCAATGGCAGACGTTTCTTTTATGCTTCGTTCTTCACATTTAGAAAGTTTGAGAAGAATTATTGATGATCCTGAAGCTACAGATAATGACAGATTCGTTGCTTACAACTTATTGCAAAATGCTGCGGTTGCTGCGGAAGGGGCTTTACCTTCCTGTCAGGACACGGGGACGGCAATTGTAATGGGTAAAAAAGGAGAAAATGTGTACACGGGAGTGGATGATGGTGAATATTTAAGCAGAGGAATTTATAACACCTATCAAAAAAGAAATTTAAGATATTCTCAAATCGTTCCGCTTACGATGTTCGATGAAAAAAATTCCGGGTCTAATCTTCCGGCCCAGATTGATATTTATACCAAAAAAGGAGATTACTATGAATTTTTGTTCTTAACAAAAGGAGGAGGTTCCGCCAATAAAACCTTCCTTTATCAAAAGACAAAATCTTTATTGAATGAAAAATCCCTGGAAGAATTCATCAAAGAGAAAATTTCAGATTTGGGAACAGCAGCTTGTCCGCCTTATCATTTGGCTCTGGTTATCGGGGGAACTTCTGCGGAAGCTAACCTGGCAGCGGTAAAAAAAGCATCAGCAAAATATTATGACAATCTTCCTACGGAGGGAAATGAAGCCGGACAGGCGTTCAGAGACCTGGAATGGGAAGCAAGAGTTCAGAAAATATGCCAGGAAAGTGCCATTGGAGCACAGTTTGGAGGGAAATATTTAACGCATGACGTTAGAGTGATCAGGCTTCCTCGCCATGCCGCTTCCTGCCCTGTTGGAATGGGTGTTTCCTGCTCTGCAGACCGAAATATTAAAGGGAAAATTACTAAAGAAGGTATCTTCTTAGAGCAACTGGAGCAGGATCCAAAGAGATTTTTACCGGATACTCCGCCACACTTAGAAGCTGCCGTTGAAATTGATCTGAATAAGCCAATGCCTGAAATTCTAGCTGAGCTTTCAAAATATCCTATCAAAACAAGATTAAAACTGAACGGAACGCTGATTGTTGCCAGAGATATTGCCCATGCAAAAATCAAAGAATTGTTAGACAGCGGGCAGCCAATGCCTGAATATTTCAAAAATCACCCGATTTATTACGCAGGACCTGCAAAAACTCCTGAAGGAATGGCTTCGGGGAGCTTTGGGCCTACTACTGCTGGAAGAATGGACGTGTATGTAGATGAATTCCAAAGCCACGGCGGAAGCATGATCATGCTGGCAAAAGGAAACAGAAGCAAAGACGTTACTAATGCCTGCGGAAAGTACGGTGGGTTCTATTTAGGGTCTATCGGGGGGCCGGCTGCTATTTTAGCCAAAGACAATATTTTGTCTGTCGAGGTTGTTGATTTCCCTGAATTAGGAATGGAAGCGGTGAGAAAGATCGAAGTAAGGGATTTCCCGGCGTTCATCATTACAGATGATAAAGGAAACGATTTCTTCGCAGATCTTGCACATTAATTAATTTAAAATCAAAACAAATTTCAAAATAGGGCACTTATATTTGTTTAAAAAACAAAAAAGTCCTACTTTTGCCTAAAATCTTTAAGAAAAATGATAACGATTTTATCAGCATTTTGGCCGTTTTACCAGTTCCTTTGGACAATCTTTTTCTTTACTATGTTCTTAGTAGGTTTCTGGTGTATCTTTATGTTCTTCGGATTGGTAATTCCAATGTGGTTGACAGAAGGTTTGAAAGAATATTTCGGGAAAATAAAACCATTTGATCCTGAAGATATTAGGAGTAAAATGATTTATGAGCAGGAAGGTGTAGAAGTTATCTACAACGAGCCTAAAGGGCATGGGCCTTTTATTCATGATCACAGTCACGATAGTCACGGACATCATTAATTGATTGTCATTGTTTTCTCACCTGAATTCTGAGAAAGCAATATCAAAGCAAAACAACATATATAAGCCACTTATTTCGGTAGGTGGTTTTTCTTTATTCATTTCTCAACTTTTCCGGGGACATTCCGAATTTCTTTTTGAAAGCTCTTGTAAAGTTCTGTACATATTCATAGCCGCATTCAATAGCAATCTCCTTGATCATCAAATCTTTGTTGATGATCAGCTTCCTGGCTTTTAGCATTCTCAGTTCGGCCATATAATCGCTTACTGTAATATTGTATTGTACTTTGAATTCTCTCCGTATTTTATTCTGATTAATACCAATCAGTCTTCCGATATCTTCTACTTTAATGTTTTTATGATAATTTTCGTCCACAAATTTTTTTACCGTGAACGGGATTCTCGGAGTTTCCTCTAAAGTATTTTTTTCATTAAACTGATCAAAAATCAGAAGTAAGAGCTTGATAATTTTAGCTTCTACGAATAACTTCTGCATCACTCCTTTTTTTGAATAACTTATGATTTCCCTTAAAATGATGTGCATTTCAACAGTCATAGACGGTGGAGTCTGCTTATGAAGAAAAATGTAATTATTCCTGATCATGCATTCCAATATATCAGCATTTTCTTTGTTGGATTCCGGATTGATGAGGTTTGAAATATAATTATAATTCATCTCAATCTGCAGATATTTTAGAAACTCTTGGCTTTCTGTCCAAAGTTTTGCGGCGCTTTCCTTTGAAGAATAGTGTAAAATATATTGATTTTTTCTGAACAAAAATTTTGCTCCACAATCTTCTGCTTCCAGATTGATGTTCTGGCTCAGGAAAAAAAGCAGATTAAAGCTGGATTGGCTTTCAATCATCTTTTCTGAAGATTTTCCGGAATTCAAACCCTCATGCAAAATGATTTTAATGTCATCAGATTTGAACAATAATCCTTTATTAGGTAGGCTCTTCATTGGAAAATTTTTTCTGGTGGTACAATTTCAAATAAAAGCTGATTGTAGGATAACAAAAAGTTGGGAAATGATAACTTGAGGTTAAATATGTCAACTAATTTTGCGCAAAATTAAATATAATTTAGAATAAATAAAAATAATATTAATTATGTTCGGAAAATTACAGATTGCGGTGCGGAAATTAGGAGCGGGTTTTAGCCTGATGCTCATCGCAGGAAATTTGATATATGCCCAGCAATGGGAAGACGTAGGAGGAGTACAGACGGTTTCCGCAGCCGGAAGCAGCTATAATAATTTAGTCATAAAAAACGGAAAATATTATCTTTCTTATTATGATATTTCTGTTGCGAAGGGCTCAGTTCAGGTGTTCGACGGTTCTTCATGGTCGTATGTTGGCGGAAGTGCGGGAATTACAACCGGAACAGCGACTTTTAATTCTTTAAGCCTTGACGGGCAGGGAAATATATACTATACAAACCAGGGAAATGGATTAGAGGTTCGTCAGTTTAACGGTACTTCATGGTCACAATTGGCAAGTCCTACAACATCAACGGTTAATTATCAGGCCTCTGCTGTCTCACCTTCAAATATTCCGTTCACTTACTCCACTCATAATTCCGGAACTGTGCAGCGTTACGTGGGAGGAGTTTGGGAGCAGGTGGGAAATACAGGATTTTCAAATGGAGCCTCCTTCGCCGAAATGGTTATCGGGACAAACAATAAAGTTTATACCTGCAATATTTCAGGCGGAGTAAGGGTGCATGAGAATAGTGTAACGGCAACCGGGGCAGAGAGCTGGATTTTAGCGGGTGGAAACATTGTGGATGCATCATCTTCCGGGGAACAGTATAATGCAGATATTGCTATTGATGGAAATAACAATCTCTTTGTTGCTTATGTTTCAAATTCAGCGAACGGGCAGAAATTAAATGTAAAAAAATTTGACGGCACCAGCTGGGCTCAATTAGGAAACGCCAATTTTTCTTCAGGAAAAATTCAGCATGTAGCGATTGCCGTCACTTCTGGAGGAATACCTTATGTAGTTGCCAGCCGTTGGGAAAATGATGATTTTTTAAGAAATACCGTTTACAAATTAGATGCTGTTACCCAAACATGGGGCGTATTTGGAGGAAACTTTATATCTGACGGCCAGGCGACTTTCAATGATCTGGCGGTTGATAGCGTGAATAATTATCTTGTTGCGGCCTATTCTCAGGACGGGACCAAAGTAAAAAGAATTTCTCTGGCCAATACCAATACTCCGGGATGTAATAATACAGATCCGGGAACCAATACGGGTGATCTTGGATGTGTAACATTCAATTACAGAGGACAGGCTGTGACCTGTACAACTGTAAGAGGAGCAGACGGAAAAATCTGGCTTCAGCAAAATTTAGGAAGCACAAAAGTTGCGGGCTCATTTGATGATGCTGACTCTTTTGGAGATCTTTTCCAGTGGGGAAGATGGGATGATGGACATCAGCTGAGAAATTCAGCAACCACAAATGCTCCATCTGTTAATTCACCGGACGGTTTGGCGGGTATTACACAATTTATCTTAGGTCCAAGCGGAGCTTCCTGGTGGGCTGCCAATGCAACCAGTGATACATGGAAAGCAGATACGGTTGGTGGCATTACATCAGCAAACGGAGCAGATCCCTGTAAGGCAATCGGGCAGGGTTGGAGACTTCCGACGACCGCAGAATGGGTAACTCTGGTGGGAGTGGAAGGAATCAGCAATCCCGCAACGGCATACGCAAGCTATTTAAAATTACCGGCGGGAGGCTACAGAAGCAGTTCCACCGGAAACCTTACTTACGTAGGACAGCGGGGTTATTTCTGGAGCTCGGATACGGCTAATTCCGGAGGGAAATATCTTTATGTAGGATCCACTATTGTAACGCCTACTTCCGGAGGTCCAAGAGGGCAGGGAGAATCGGTAAGGTGTACTAAAGATATTACAGGTTTGGGTACTTCTGATATTCATAACGGATTAAAAACAGTGGGTGTTTACCCAAATCCCACCAACGGAATTTTAAATATTAAAACCGATTCGGCTATTGATACAGTAGCTGTAAACAATATTGTAGGCCAAAAGCTCAATGTTCTGTTTTCCGGTAACCAGATTAATATGCAGGGACTTCCTAATGGAGTATATATTATAGAATTAAAATTAAAGAACGGACAGATGTTCTCTAAAAAAGTGGTTAAAAATTAATTTCCACGTATTTGATTGACTGGCAAAAGGCTTTGCAAAAAGTCTTTCGTTTTGATAATTAGTTCATTTAAATTACATAGGGAATCCGGCGCGGGACAAAGTCCCGCGCCGGATTCTGTTTAGAAAATACAGGTAAATATGAGAAGATCAGACGATATTAATTTCCACATTAATATTTCCTCTGAACATTTTAGAATACGGACAGGTTTGATGAGCCTCTTCAGTGAGTATTTTTGCCGTTTTGTTGTCAATTCCCGGAAGGCTTACGTTAAGGCGGGCTTGTAAAAAATAAGCGTCATCATCCATGCAAAGGTCAACTTCAGCATCAACGGCAGTATCCTGAGAAAGTCTTATTTTTCTTTTTCTGGCGGCTATTCCCAAGGCTCCGATAAAACATGCCGACCATCCTGCTGCAAAAAGCTGCTCCGGATTTGTTCCCTGCTCATTTCCTCCCGGAGTGGAAAGCTTTATATTAAGATTACCGTCAGAGCTTTTAGAAAAACCTTCGCGGCCTCCTTGTTGTATGCGTCTTCCCTGTATATAAAACTTTTCCCTTGTTTAAAACTTTATTTTCCATTTTTTAAAATTATGTTGTTAATTATGAATTATGAATTATGAATTATGAATTATGAATTATTTAGAATATCCGTCTACCTCAATGATTGCTGCCGCAAATGATTCCGGGTCTTCCTGAGGAACATTATGGCCAATTCCTTTTAAAATTTTATGCGAATATTTTCCGGTAAATTGCCCCGCATAGGCTTTTCCATCTGCAAGGGTTCCGTCAAAATCACTGCTTATTGTAACAGTGGGAACTGTAATTATAGGTCTTGTTGAAAGCTTTTTTTCAAGATCATCATATTTTGATTCACCTTTAGCCAGAGACAGTCTCCAACGGTAATTATGCATCACAATGGCTACATGGTCAGCATTATTGAATGACTGAGCTGTCCGGTCATAGGTCTTTTTATCAAAATTCCAGAGCGGCGAAGCTGTTTTCCAGATGAGTTTATTGAAATCGTAGGTAGCCTACATTCAGGACACCGGCATTGATCTGTTTTAGGGTTCCCAGGGAAGATTCCGGCTGTTGAGCATTTAATCCTACGTTTAAAACAAAGACAAATATTGCGCTGATCAAATATTTTCTAAAGAAATATATTTTTGTAGGTAATGAGTTGTGATGCATAATTTTTTAGGTTTAAAATTGATGCCTCAAAAGTAGAAATGCTAATCAAACGAAACCATTATAAACAATATCAAACGGACAAAGTCAACCGTAAAACGGACAAAAAGAAGATTAAAGTAAAAGCGAGAAAATGTGTTAGTTAATGCATAGTATTTCAGAAGGTTAAAGTTTATCTTTTTTCAATTAAATATGAATAATTCCTAGAAAATGAATTATTTTCGTAAAGTACTAACTTAAAAAAAGAAATTTTTATGAAGAAATTTTATTCCGGTGTGCTGCTCTTTGCAATAGCTTTGGTTTTTGGCCAGATAAGCTATACAATCACACCAAATCCTTTCAATGAAACAGATGCAATTACCCTTACCGTACCGGGAAACCAGATTGATGAAGCGGCTTGGGGGGTCTCAAATAATGCAGTTTATATCTGGACATGGTCTTTGGACACCAATTGTCAGAATAGCCAGGATTGCCCTACCAATGGGAGCTGGAACAATTCGAATGAATTAAACAAATTAAATTATAATTCCACAACAGACACTTATTCCCTATCCTTTACGCCTACTGCTTTTTACGGCAGAACCGGGATCGGAAGATTTGGTTTTTTATTAAAAGATAAAACAGGTGCGCACCAGACTTCACCGGATATTTTTGTAAATGTGGGAGTCTTAAATCTTAACATGACCAATCCGGCTGCGAACAGCTTGACATCCGTTCCAACGGGAAATTCCATCAATATTACTGCTTCCACAAACGTCAACGCAACGTTCCAGTTAAAGGCAAACGGAGCAGTAGTGAATTCTACTTCCACGCCTTCGCAGTCTTATGCTTATAACTACACGGTAACTGGTGATGCCAATATGGAGCTGATCGCGACGGATGCCAACTCAAGTGTAAAAAATGCATCTTTCATTCTGCAGGTTCCGAGAACCGTTATTTCTGAAGCTATTCCGAACTGGATGAGGCAGGGAATCAATTATCATCCTACAGACAACACTAAGGTTGGGCTTGCTTTATATGCTCCATCTAAAGATTTCGTTCATGTGATTGGCAGTTTTAATAACTGGACGGTGAATGATACCTATTTAATGAAGAGAGATACTACAAATCCGGACCTGTACTGGATTGAATTGAGCGGATTAACTCCTCAGCAGTTATACACTTTTCAATACAGAACAAATGATCTGAGAAAAGTTGCAGATCCATATTCTCCGCAGATTTTGTCTTCTTATGATGACCAGTGGATTTCGGCGTCTACTTACCCGAATCTTCCTCCTTTTCCTGCCGGACAGGGCTTCGAGGTTTCTATGTTTAAAACAGGGCAAACTGCGTACAACTGGCAGGTAACCAATTTTCAGCGACCTTCAAAAGAGAATCTTGTTGTTTATGAATTGCTGTTAAGAGACTTTACTCAGGAGAAAAACTGGCAGTCTTTAATTAATAAAATTACGTATTTAAAAGGATTAAATATTAATGCTATCGAGCTTCTTCCGATCATGGAGTTTGAAGGAAATCTTTCCTGGGGATACAATACATCCTTTCATTATGCTTTAGATAAAGCTTATGGAACGCCGGAAAAATTTAAGGAGTTTGTAGATCTCTGCCACCAGAATGGTATTGCCGTGATTTTGGATATTGCATTCAACCATGCTACAGGGCGTTCTCCGCTGGCCAGACTTTGGAATATTGACCCGGATGGAGACGGTTACGGGAATATTGCAGCTAATAATCCTTATTTTAATCAGGTTCCTAAACATTCTTATAATGTCTTTAATGATTTTAACCATACAAGTCCTTCAACTAAATATTACGTTGAAAGATGTCTGCAGCAATGGCTGACAGAATATAAAATAGACGGGTTCCGTTGGGATCTTACGAAAGGCTTTACACAAAGCTGCTCTGAAAACGATGAAACCTGTACAAACGCTTACCAGCAGGACAGGGTTGATATTTTGAAATACTATGCAGACAAGCAATGGGCAATTGATCCAAATTCTTATATGATTTTTGAACATTTGGGCACAGATCAGGAAGAGCAGCAATGGGCCAACTACAAAATTGCAGAGGGAAAAGGTGTTATGCTTTGGAATAAGCAGACAGAGCCTTACAACCAGAATACAATGGGCTACAAGGAAAACAGCAGTTACGACAGGATGAATCACGCGCTTCATGGCTTCACAAATATGCATACTGTAGGTTATGGCGAAAGTCATGATGAAGAAAGGCTAATGTATAAAAACCTTGAATATGGAGCAATCAATGGTTCTTACAGCGTTAAAAACCTGAACACAGCTCTTGAAAGAATGAAAACGTTCGGGGCAACATTCTTCACGATTCCTGGCCCGAAAATGATCTGGCAGTTTGGGGAGTTAGGTTATGAATTCAGTATCAACAGATGTCCGGACGGTTCCATCAACAGTGGCTGCAGAACAGATGAGAAGCCTGTAGCATTTACTTTAGGATATGATACAAATGCGAACAGAAAAGCAGTTTATGACACCTGGGCAAAGATTATCAACATCAGAAACACTTATCCGGTTTTCAAATCCAAAACATACAGTGTTGAATCTAATAACCTTGCAAATGATCCAAACGGGTTGATTACGAGAATTTACGTTTATGATAATTTACTGACCAACGGAATGAAAAATGTAGTAGTTCTTGCCAACTACACGACTGCATCACAGGATGTAGTGCCATATTTCCCGTATGTTGGGCAATGGCAGAATTTAATGGATAATTCTGTGTCAAATATTACATCTACAACGGCTCCAATTACTCTTCAGCCCGGAGAATTCAGGATTTTCGGGAATTATGTGGGGAATTTATCTACAATCGATGAAAACGCAGCAAACAGATTATCCCTTCAGATTGCAGATAACCCAGTAAAAAAAGGTTTAGCAAAATTGATTTATCATAAAGCTAAAAACGGAGCCGTCACCATCTTCGATATGAGCGGTAAAAAAATAGATTCGTTTAAATTAAAAAATGAAGACGGAACTTATGAATTAAAAGCAAATTATCCAGCAGGAACATATTTGGTTCATTTGAATTCAGATACAGGAATTGCAATTCAGAAAATGATCATTAAATAACGATCCACTGCTCAAATTCCCTTCCTCTGGAGGGGTGGCGAAAATTCAGAGAATTTTTGACGGGGTGGCTTAAAAACTCAAAGTAATTTGACAATATTCAACAAGAGAGGCAGAATAGCCTCTCTTTTTTATTTCCTTATATACAATTCATAATTTTTTGTAAAATAAAAATATTAGTCTACCTTTGCAGTAGATTTATCAAGAAAGGTGGAGGGATTTGGCCCTGTGAAACCTTAGCAACCGACACATTTCCAGTGTGTAAAGGTGCTAATTCCAACCCGGATGGGGGAAGATAAAGGCAAAAATTCTCAATTTTTATCCATTTCTTGAATAATCTTTGCAAACGGATTGTGTCCGTTGGGGTTTATTATTAATTTTGCAAAAAACAAAAGATGAAAAAACTAAGCATTTCTATAACATTGCTTGGAGCGGTTTTCATATCAGCTCAGGAAAAGGAAAAAGAAACTCAAATTGAAGATGTAGTCATTGTCGGAAACCGAAATGTAAAAAGAACAAAAGTGGAAACTCCGGTTCCCGTAGATATTATCAGCATCGAAAAAATTCAAAAATCTTCACCTCAAATTACCGTTCAGGAGTTACTGAACTACGTTATACCTTCCTTTAATTCCGTAAAACAGACGTCTTCAGACGGTACCGAACATATTGATCCTGTTTCGTTAAGAGGGATGGGTCCGGATCAGGTACTAGTTTTAGTGAACGGAAAAAGAAGACATACAACCTCTTTGGTTAATTATCAAAATACAGTCGGGAACGGCTCTGTAGGAACAGATTTAGGAACAATTCCTGTAATTGCGATCGACAGGATAGAAGTTCTAAGGGATGGCGCTGCTGCACAATACGGTTCTGATGCCATTGCAGGAGTTATCAATATTATTTTAAAGAAAAATGTAGGAGGTACCGCAAGCCTTAATTACGGTATTTCAGGAAGAAATGACGGCGAAACTTACCAGGCAGGAGCAAATTACGGAACATCATTAGGAAAAAAAGACGGATATATTAATCTTTCTTTACAATTAAGCCATAAAGGAAAAACGACAAGAACGCAGAATCATAATCTTGATATTTTCGGAGATAATTTTGCTTATGACTTTGCAGATAATCCTGATGCTGCAAGGGCTTCAGACGATGAAATTATTAAGCAGAGAGGCTTAAGCCGTGATGATTTTAATTTCCAGATTGGCGATGCGCAGATAAGACAGGCCCAATTGTTTGTTAATACCGAATACCCGGTTAATGATCAGTTTAAAATCTATTCTTTTGGAGGTTTTAGCATAAAAGAAGGGCAGGGTTTTGGTTTCAGAAGGCTTCCGAGTGAAACTTCCAATAATGTGTATTCTATCTATCCAAACGGTTTTCAGCCCACTTTAGGTTCGAAAATCTATGATATTTCTTATGCAGTAGGCGCAAAATACAATACCAACAATTGGTTTTTTGATCTAAGCAATACTTTCGGGAGCAATACTTTTAATTACGATGTCAGCAATACGGTCAATGCTTCTCTTGGGGCAAAATCACCAACAAGCTTCAAGGCTGGATCGCACAGCTTCCTTCAGAATACGATAAATCTTGATGTTTCGAAGAATATAAATAATTTCAATATTGCTTTCGGGGGAGAATTCAGATTTGAGCAGTATGACATCAAAGCAGGTGAGGAAGCTTCTTATGCGAGATATGATATTAATGGAAATATAGCTGTTCCAGGATCCACAGTTCCGGTTGTAGGAGCGGGAGGTTCACAGTCCTTTATTGGATTTTCACCGGATAATGCTTTGTCGAAGTCCAGGCATTCTACAGCAGTTTATGCAGATGTTTCTTATGATTTAGATAAAAAATTAAATATAGATTTAGCCGGAAGATTTGAAAATTATTCAGATTTCGGAAGCACTTTAAATGGAAAATTAGCTGTAAGATATGAATTTGTGAAAAATTATGCGATTCGTGCTGCGGTGGGAACAGGTTTCAGAGCTCCTTCACTCCAGCAGCAGTATTTTAATAATTCTTATGCGGATATTTCGACAACTGGAAATGAGATTGTAAAAAAAGGAATATTTACAAATTATAGTAAAGCTGCAGAAGTTTTAGGTTTTGATAAGCTTAAACAGGAAACTTCTGTTAATGGAAGTGTCGGATTCACCCTAAAACCTGCCCGTGGGTTATTTATAACATTGGATGGTTACTGGATTGGAGTCAAAGACAGAATCGTAATCACAAGCAATATCACAGATTCAAGATTGCAGGATCCTAATATTGTGGGTGCGGGAAATGAGGTCGAAAGTGCAAGGTTTTTCGCCAATGCCATCGACACGGAAACAAAAGGTGTAGACTTGGTCGTTTCTTATGACTGGAAAGTAGGTGGTGGAAATTTAAACATCAATCTTGCAGGAAATTACACCGAAACAAAAATCAAAGATTTCCATTTTCCTGCCAATCTGCAAACTCCGCAAAACGAATTCTTCGGGCCGGATCAGATCAATATCATAGAAACGTTATCCCCAAAAACAAAGGCTACTTTAGGTCTTAATTATGGAATCGGAAGATTCAATTTCCTTGTGAGGAATACCTATTTCGGAAAGGTGATAAGAGACGGTTATCCGTTTGGAGGTGTTCAGGAATTTGCACCTAAAGTGGTGACAGATGTAAGTGTAGGCTACAATTTCACCAAAACCATTAACCTTACCGTAGGTGCCAATAATGTTTTTGATGTCTTCCCGGATCTTCAGATATATGAAAATTCATATTTTGGTGTTTTCAAATACGCTCCGGTTCAGATGGGAACATTGGGAAATTACTTCTTCGGAAGGCTTAATTTTACATTTTAATTAAATGGAAAACACGTCACATCAAATCGGCTGGAAAACCGCAGTAGCCATTGTCGTTTCGAATATGATCGGCACTGGGATTTTTACGACGCTGGGCTTCCAGCTGGCTGATATTACGAATAGCTACAGCATCCTTGCTCTTTGGATTATCGGCGGAGTTCTTGCCCTGTTCGGAGCATTTTGCTATGCCGAGCTGGGTTCTCATTTCAAAGGAAACGGTGGTGATTTTATTTATCTTAAAGAAACGTATCATCCGGTTTTAGGATATCTTGTCAGCTGGATTTCACTAATTATCGGGTTTTCTTCACCGGTGGCTCTGGCGGCTCTGGCGATGTCGAAATACCTTTCTGTATTTGATTTTTCTTTTGGGAACGGCTTTGCAATAGGAATGATTTTTCTTGTTGCTATTTTTTTATCTTTTAGTTTAAAGGCTTCCAGCAGGTTTCATAACTTCTTTACTTTTATTAAGATCGCGTTTATAATTGTTTTGATTTTTCTTGGGGTATGGCTTTCTGAGCCTGAGGTAGGAAACAGCCTGCAGTTTGATGCTTCGTGGAAGGATGAGATCATGCTTCCTGCTTTTGCAACATCTTTGGTTTTTGTAACATATTCCTATACAGGTTGGAATTCAGCGTCTTATATTGCAGGGGAAATTAAAGATGTTCAGAAAAATCTTCCGAAATCTCTTATTATAGGAACAGTTTTCGTAACGGTCTGTTATCTTCTGGTAAATTTTACTATGCTCAAGCATGCTCCGGTAGCGCAATTGGCAGGTAAGGAAGATGTGATGGGGGAGGCTGCAAACAATATGCTGGGACATACGTTCGGAAAAGTGGTGAATGTATTTATTGCTTTACAGCTTGTAGCTACAATCAGCGGTTATTTATGGGTAGGTTCCAGGCTTACGCAGGCTTTTGCTAAAGAAAACCGCCTGTGGAAATCTTTATCTGTGAATAATAAAAGGGGAATCCCGGTGCGGGCTATTTTTGCGCATGCCGTGATTGCCACATTAATAATTTTGACGGGGAGCTTCAAAGAAATTTTTGTGTATACGGCCTTTATTCTTCAGCTGTTTGCCAGTCTGGCGATTTCCACGGCCTATTTTATTGAAAAAGATCAGCGGAAAATATTTAAGTCGAATCTATTCTATATTTTTCCGACAGTTTTCCTGTTGTTCAGTGTTTACATCTTATATTTTACGTTAATTCATAATCCGAAGGAAAGCATTATCGGATTGGGAATTGTAGCCGTAGGAGTGGTTTTATATTGGATTGATAAAAAGCTTTCTAAGGCTGATTCTTAATTTAAATATAACTTTTTTAAGCTATCAAAATTATAAGCTTACCTAAAGAATAATGTAATCAAATGGTTATTGAGTTTTGAATTAATAATCCGTATCTTTGCACCCACAAAATTTTCATAATGTCTAAATCATTAATTCCAAAATTAGAAGCGATAAAACAGAGATATAATGAGGTGGCAGACCTTATTATACAGCCTGATGTCATTTCAGACCAAAAAAGATATTCTTCTTTAAACAAAGAATACAGCGATTTGGGGAAAATTGTAAAAGTTTACGATCAATATAAAGGTGCTTTGGATACCATTGAAGAATCAGACGAAATTATTGCGGATGGTTCTGACAAGGAGTTTGTAGAACTGGCAAAAATAGAGAAAAACGAAGCATTAGAAAAAATTCCGGGATTGGAAGAAGAATTAAAAGTATTATTAATTCCTAAAGATCCTGCGGATGATAAAAACGTAATCGTGGAGCTTCGTGCCGGAACCGGTGGAGATGAAGCAGCTATTTTCGTGGAAGATATTTACAGAATGTATTCCATGTATTTCAAAACGAAAGGATGGAGACATGAGATTACGGATTCTAATGAAGCGGCAAAAGGCTACAAAGAATTAATCATGAAGGTAGAAGGTGAAGGCGTTTACGGAATCATGAAATTCGAGTCCGGGGTTCACCGTGTACAGCGTGTTCCGGAGACAGAATCTCAGGGCAGGGTTCACACTTCTGCAATTACTGTGGCTGTTCTTCCTGAAGCTGAAGAAGTAGATGTGGAAATCAACCCGGCGGATATTGAAATGCAGACTTCACGTTCAGGTGGAGCCGGTGGTCAGAACGTAAACAAGGTAGAAACAAAAGTACAGCTTACGCACAAGCCTTCCGGATTGGTGGTAGTTTGTCAGCAGGCACGTTCCCAGCTGGCTAACCGTGAACTGGCCATGGAAATGCTTCGTGCTAAATTATATGATATCAAATTGCAGGAAGTGCAGGGAGATATTGCAGCTCAAAGAAAAACGATGGTTTCTACAGGTGACCGTTCTGCAAAGATCAAAACGTACAATTATCCTCAGGGAAGAGTTACGGATCACAGAATCAATAAGTCGATGTACAATCTTGATGCCTACATGAATGGAGATATTTCTGAAATGATTGATGCAGTAATCATGGCAGAAAATGCAGAAAAGATGAAAGGTGAAGAAGAAAACTTATAAAAATAAAAATCAATTAAAGTCTCCGGTTTTCCGGGGACTTTTTTTTAGTCGTAAATATTGATTTTGGATGTTTTTATTTAAAAAAATCAGATAAACGCGCTGTTTAAATTTAAAATTTTATTCAAAATGATGTTATTGTGGTATTTTTTTACACAAATAATAAATATATTTGCACGCGCTCTTGGGTTTTCGGGAGCTTTTTTTATACACTAAATTTAAAAAATATACTAATGAGGACCTTTAATGCTTTAATTGTATTGATGCTTATTTTTTGCTTTCACAATCTGAAATCACAAAATATCCAGACACCTGAAAATGTGTTTAATCTTTATTTTAATTCTTTTGTTAAATATGATGATGATTCACTAAAGGAACTTAACAGCTATCTCATTAATTTCCTGGGAAAAGACAATACCCACAAGATGAATCTCAGGGATTCTTCAGACGAAAGAGTAGATTATTTTACCAATATTTTTCTTTCCAATCTTTCTGCCGATATGGCCGCTGCCTGTAAGGTAGAAGCAAAAAACTATTTCACTGTTTTAGTTAATAATTTTAAAGAAGCGAAATACACCATCAAAAGCATAGAAAAACATTCAGATGAAAAGCTGAAGGATCAGGAGTTTTCTGAAGTAGTCTTCGAGGCACGCTTTAAAGTTCCCAGCGCTTCTGATAAAAATATGGGTGATCTTAAAAAAATTGGCCCGGGTGAGATGAGAAAATACCTCATAGATCTTACCAATCATCTTAAAAACGCGGATAAAGTGGTTTCTTCAGAACAAAAGTTTAATTTATATCAAATGAAGGATGACCGTGGAACATTCTACTGGAATGGCGGGCCGCAGGAGCTTGCCTGGAAGCTTAATGAATTTTATTTTAAAAATATCAATTAATAAAGAGGAGCTGTATTTTGTACAGCTTTTTTTATTAAAGCAGATTGCTTATTTTTGAGAAAATCGAATTTGATATGAAACTGAAACCTTTCTTATTGACCGCCGGAGTTTTGTTTTCGGCAACATTTTATTCACAAAAAATGACGTATCCAAAAGCAATAAAAGGAAGCCAGACAGATACTTACTTCGGAACTGCTGTGGCAGACCCTTTCAGAGATCTTGAAAATGATTCTGAAGCAACCAGAAAATGGGTAGACGAAGAAGTGGCACACAGCCAGAGCTATCTTTCTAAAATACCGTTCAGAGATCAAATTAAAAAACAACTGACAGATATCTGGAACTACGAAAAAATTTCGGCACCTTTCAAAGAAGGAGATTATACTTATTTTACAAAAAATGACGGCCTTCAGGCACAGGCTGTTTATTACAGGACAAACAATAAAACCAAAACCACAGAAGTTTTCCTGGATCCGAATAAATTTTCCGAAAAAGGAACAACTTCTCTTTCGCAGCTTTCATTCAACAAGAAAGGAAATCTTGCCGCTTATTCCATTTCAGAAGGCGGAAGCGACTGGAACAAGATCATTATCATTGATGCAATCACAAAAAAACAGATTGATGAAACTTTAGTGGATGTAAAATTCAGCGGAATTTCCTGGCAGGGTGATGAAGGATTCTACTATTCAAGCTATGACAAGCCGAAAGAAGGCACCGTACTTTCCGGAATGACAGACAGGCATAAGGTGTACTTTCATAAATTAGGGACGAAGCAAGCTGAAGATAAATTGATTTTCGGAGGAGATCAGACTCCAAGAAGATACCTGGGAGCCGGTGTTTCAGAAGATCAGCGATATCTTATTATTTCCGCGGCCAATGCTACCAGTGGAAACGAATTGTATATTAAAGATTTAAAAAACGGGGGAGATTTCATCCAGATCAACAAAGGTTTCGATATTAATGCAAATATTGTAGATACACAGGGCGATGATATTTTTATTTATACGGATAAAGATGCCCCAAATGGACGATTAGTTAAGACCTCAATCAAAAATCCTGCCCCTGAAACATGGAAAGATGTAATTCCACAGACCGAAAATGTATTGGGAATTAACACAGGCGGCGGCTACTTCTTCGCAACTTATATGATCGATGCTATTGATCAGGTAAAACAATATGATAGAAGCGGAAAGCTGATCAGGGAAATAAATCTTCCAGGAAAAGGAAATCTTTCAGGTTTGGGAGGAAAGGAAAAAGAAAAGGAGCTTTATTATTCTTTTACCAATTATACTACCCCCGGAACGATTTATAAATTTAACGCAGATACCGGAAAATCAGAAGTATATCAGAAACCGAATGTGAAATTTAACCCTGATAATTACGTGTCTGAGCAGGTTTTCTATACCTCAAAAGACGGGACGAAAATCCCAATGATGATCAATTATAAAAAAGGAACAAAGCTGGATGGTAAAAATCCAGCGATTTTATATTCCTACGGAGGGTTTAATATCAGTTTACAGCCTGCTTTTTCAGTTGTAAATGCTATTTGGATGGAAAATGGAGGGATTTATGCAGTTCCTAACATCCGTGGCGGAGGAGAATATGGCAAAAAATGGCATGATGCGGGAACCAAGCAGCAGAAGAAAAATGTTTTCGAAGATTTCATTGCTGCAGGAGAATATTTGCAAAGTAAAGGCTATACTTCAAAAGAATATATGGCGCTTTCAGGAAGATCAAACGGAGGATTGCTTGTAGGTGCTACCATGACCATGCGTCCTGATTTAGCAAGAGTAGCCTTTCCGGGAGTTGGTGTTTTGGATATGCTGAGGTACAATAAATTTACAGCAGGAGCAGGATGGTCTTATGATTACGGTACAGCAGAAGACAGCAAAGAAATGTTTGAGTATTTAAAATCTTATTCTCCGGTTCATAATGTGAAGGCGGGAGTTTGCTATCCTTCAACAATGATTATTACAAGTGATCATGACGACAGGGTAGTTCCTGCGCATTCTTTTAAATTCGGTGCAGAATTGCAGGAAAAACAGGCTTGCAGCAACCCGATTTTATTAAGAATCGAAAAAAACGCAGGTCATGGAGCCGGAAGATCTACAGAGCAGGTGATCAGTGAGAATGCAGATTTGATTTCTTTTGCTCTTTTTGAAATGGGGGTTAAAAAAATAAAATAATAAAAATTATAAAATAAGCGGTTGTTTTTTCAATAAACAGCCGTTTGTTTTTTGTTTTCTGCTAAGAATTTATAAATTTGTTAAATATAATTTTTTAAAAATAAAAAGATTAATTTTTTATGAAAAAAAGAGTTTTACTCATTTGTGCATTAGCGGGTCTTGGTACCAGTGTTTATGCACAGCGATGGGAGCAGGTTTCCCAAAAGACTTCCGAAATCAGGAAAGAAGTAGAGGTGAAGTTTGCTTATAAAGTAGATTTAGCCAATCTGAGAAATATGCTGAGAGATGCAGTTGAAACAGGTCCTAATGCAAAGGCGGTGATTGTTTCCCTGCCAACAGTAGAAGGCAAAATAGAAAAATTTGCGGTTTACAGTAACCCGGTAATGGAAAAATCTTTAGCAGATCAGTACCAGCTTGGTTCTTATGTAGGTGTAGGTGTGGAAGATCCTTCAAAATACATAAGATTCAGTACATCTCCTACTGAAATCCAGTCCATGATTATTAAAGATGGGGTATTTCAGTTCTTAGAGCCTATCAGCTCTGATAAGAAAACGTATGGGGTATTCTTTAAAACTAAAAGAACAAAAGATGAAGCTGGTTTTGAATGTGGTACGGAAGAAAAAAATATTAAAGACATTAAGGCTTTAAAAGAAAACGGGAAAAAAAAGCTTTCTAACGTAGGGATTACAAGCAGACCTTCAAGTACAAAATACAGAACGTACAGGCTGGCATTATCCACAACGGGAGAATATACTTCATTGTTCGGAGGTGTTGCAGGAGCTCTGACACAGATGAATAATACTATGACCCGTGTTAATGGTGTTTTTGAGAAAGATTTTGGTATCCATTTAAATATTCAGAACTACCCGGGAATCATCTTTCCAGATTCAGCGACTGACCCTTACACAAATAATTTAAATTTACAATTACAGCAGACCCTGACTTCACAAGTAGGAAATGCAAATTATGATATCGGGCACGTATTCAATGCTGACGGTGGAGACGGTAATGCGGGATGTATCGGCTGTATTTGTACTAATCCGGCAACAAGTACTACATTAGCAAAAGGTTCAGGATATACTCAGAATACTACTCCTCAGGGAGATACATTTGATATTGATTATGTAGCTCACGAAATGGGGCATCAGCTGGGAGGAAACCACACGTATTCAAACCTTTCAGAAGGTTCCGGAGTAAATGTAGAGCCGGGTGGTGGTACTACTATCATGGGGTATGCAGGTATTACAGGTGACAATGTTCAGATGAATTCTGATGCGTATTTCCATTATTCTTCCGTTGATCAGATACTTACAAACTTAGAATCAAAACCTACATGTGGAGTATCAACGGATATTACTACTAATACGCCTCCGGTAATCGCTCCGCTTACTGCATATAATGTTCCTAAAGGGACAGCTTATTATCTGGAAACAACTGCAACGGATGCTCAAAATGACCCTTTGAAGTATACATGGGAGCAGTATGACAGTGTAGATGACTTCGGATCTATCTCAGGAGACAGCGGTTGGGGATACAATCCTCAGGGAGCCCTTACAAGATCATATTTTGGAACTACAAGCGGAAGAAGATATTTCCCTAGCTTACTTCAGGTAATGAACGGACAGCTAACGAATAAAACAAACTGGGAAACTGTTTCTTATATTCCTAGAGCATTAAACTATGCTGTTACTGTAAGAGATGAAAATGCGGTAAGACCAATGCTTTCTTCTTCAGAAACTACAGTAACTGTTGGAAATGACGGGCCATTTAAATTTAACGGTCTTACAACTTCTTCAGTTTTATATAACAATGCTTCCAATACCATTTATTGGGAAGTTGCCAATACGACGGCTGCACCTTATAATGTAGCAAACGTAAAAATAGATTATACTACTAATAATGGAACTACATGGACAGACCTGGTAGCTTCTACGCCAAATACAGGAAGCTACACCGCACAAATGCCATCAGGCTTATCGGGTGCAGTTAAGTTGAGAGTTTCAGCAATTGGAAATGTATTCTATGCGGTATCTCCGGCAATAAACGTTGGAGCTGCACCAACTTCTACAACGAATGCTCCTACAGGTGTTTCTACAATAGATACAGAAGTTTTCAGAACGACAGCAAGAGTTTCTTGGAATGCTGTTCCGGGTGCTACATACGCTATTAATTACAGAAAAGCAGGTGTTACAACCTGGACGGCTACTACAAGTACTGTAAACTCTGTAGTCTTGAATTCGCTTGAAGATGAAACAAACTACGAAGTACAGGTAGCTGCTGTTGTAAACACAGTGCCGGGAAGTTATTCTTCTAATTATACATTTAAAACTAAAGCATTAAAAACAGGAGTTGATTATTGTATTTTAAATACAGGTTACCCGTATGTAGGAAATATCGGAAGAGTGCAGGTTGCAAATGTTGATTATACAGATGCTTCTTTAAGATCTTATAAGGATCGTAGTGAAGTTCCTGCTAATTTCATCAACCTTGTAAAAGGAACATCATACCCTATAAGTGTCTTCGGAGTTTATACTCAGAATGCGCCGATGACCTATAATGTATGGATTGATTATAACAGAAACGGTGCTTTTGAAGCTTCTGAAAAAGTATATACAAGTGCTGCTGTCTTACCGAATTCCAATGGTGTAGGTTTAGCTTCAGGTAACTTCACTGTTCCTGCTACAGCTTATTCAGGGGATAAAACAACGAGAATGAGAATAGCAAGTAACTTTAATGCTGCTCTTACAAGTGCATGCGGAAATATTCCAAGTGGAGCAGGTTCTGTAATGGACTTTACCGTTAGAATTACAGATACAGCGCTTGCTGTGGATGAAACGGCAGACACAAAATCAGGAATTGAAATTTATCCGAATCCTGCTGATACTTTTGTTGGAGTTAGAAATCTGAAAGGTAAGGCTGATTATAAAATTTTCAGTGCTGAAGGAAGATTAGTACAGAGTGGTAAGCTTGACGATCAGATTATCAATGTGACTGGTTTAGTAAAAGGAATGTATATCATCACAATAAAAGATGAAACAAAAACATACACTACTAAATTGATTAAGAAATAATAGTTAATTACAAATAAAAAAGGCTCCGGTTATAATTTTAACCGGAGCTTTTATTTTTAATTCCGGGCAGATCTTGCTATATTTTAAATAATTATAATGCTGATAATCATAAAATTAATGTAAAATAAATATTATCTCAAAAATCCGTATTTTTAGCCATCAATAAATCTGATCATATGAGAAGGGAAGTTCAAAATAAAACTCCTCAATTTACTATAACCGAAAAAAACACGGAAATCTATCCCTTTGAAAAGGATGGATTGCAGCTGAAATCTTCTTACAAACCGGAAGATATTAAAAATCAGGAACTCACACAGACAACGCCGGGAATCGAACCTTATTTGAGAGGCCCGTATTCCACCATGTATGTTCAAAAACCGTGGACGATTCGTCAGTATGCGGGTTTTTCTACGGCAGAGGAATCCAATGCCTTTTACAGAAGAAATTTGGCGGCAGGACAAAAAGGACTTTCTGTGGCATTTGATTTAGCAACTCACAGAGGCTATGACTCAGATCATGCGAGAGTGGTAGGTGATGTAGGAAAAGCCGGAGTAGCCATTGATTCCGTAGAAGATATGAAGATTTTATTCAATGAAATTCCATTAGATCAGATTTCAGTTTCCATGACAATGAATGGCGCCGTTCTTCCGGTCTTATCTTTTTATATTGTCGCGGCAGAGGAGCAGGGAGTTTCTCAGGAATTGCTTTCAGGAACTATTCAGAATGATATTTTGAAAGAATTCATGGTGAGAAATACATACATTTACCCACCTGCGCCATCCATGAAAATCATTGCAGATATTTTCGAATATACGTCTAAAAATATCCCGAAATTTAATTCAATTTCAATTTCAGGCTATCACATGCAGGAAGCCGGTGCAACACCGGTTCTCGAAATGGCATACACGCTTGCAGATGGGCTGGAATATGTGAGAACAGGAATAAAAGCAGGAATGAACGTCGATGATTTCGCACCAAGATTATCCTTTTTCTGGGCAATCGGGATGAATCACTTCATGGAAGTTGCAAAAATGCGTGCCGCAAGATATATTTGGGCCACTCTTTTAAAGCAATTTAACCCGCAAAATCCAAAATCTTTAGCATTAAGAACCCATTCTCAGACGTCAGGATGGTCTTTAACAGAGCAGGAACCGTTTAACAATATTACCAGGACGGCCATTGAAGCGCTGTCTTCAGCGTTAGGAGGAACTCAGTCTCTTCACACCAATGCTTTGGACGAAGCTATTGCGCTTCCAACGGATTATTCAGCGAAAATTGCAAGAAATACTCAGATTATCCTTCAGCAGGAAAGCGGAATCTGCGATGTGGTGGATCCGATGGGCGGAAGCAATTTGGTTGAAAGTCTCACTCAGCAGATGATCGAAGAAGCAATGAAATACATTGATGAGGTTGAGCAGGAAGGCGGAATGACAAAGGCTATCGAAGCCGGAATTCCAAAGATGAGAATTGAAGAAGCAGCAGCAAAAAAACAGGCGAAAATTGATAGCGGAGAAGAGTTTATTATCGGGGTTAATTCTTTCAGGTCTGCATTAAAGCAGGATCAGATTGATATTTTGGATATAGACAATACGGAGGTTCGAAGAAAACAGATCGAAAGATTAAATTCAATAAAATCAAACAGAAATTCTGAAGCAGTAGAACAGATTCTAAATGAAATCCGTGAAAGTGCAAAAACAGGAACCGGAAATCTTCTGGCATTATGCATTGAAGCAGCACGCAGACGAGTGACGCTGGGTGAGATGAGCGATGCAATGGAAGAAAGTTTCGGAAGATATAAAGCTAATATTAAAACAATTTCCGGTGTATATGCCATGAATGCAGGTAAAAATGAATACTTTGAAAAAGCGCTTCATCTTACTCAGAAATTTGAAGAGGAAGAAGGGCGCCGGCCAAGATTGATGGTTGCAAAAATGGGTCAGGACGGACACGACAGAGGGGCAAAAGTAGTGGCAACAGCATTTGCAGATATGGGATTTGACGTCGACGTGGCGCCTTTATTCCAGACGCCGGAAGAGGTGGCAAAACAGGCGGTTGAAAATGACATCCATATTTTAGGTGTTTCATCTTTGGCGGCAGGTCACAAAACACTGGTTCCGCAAGTAGTAGAAGAACTGAAAAAGCTTGGTGCAGACGATATCACCATCGTTGTAGGAGGAGTAATTCCTCAGCAGGATTATGAGTTTTTATATGCTAACGGAGCAGACTTTATTTTCGGTCCCGGAACGAACCTTCCGAAGTGTGCTGTAGATATTTTAGAGAAATTTTTAAATTAAATTAATTTCAATAAATAATAAGTTGCATGGCTTTTGTATAGTTTAATGAAAATTTTCATTATGGCTTATACAGTAGTTTCAGTATTTCCGGTGACTGTAGATACAGAGGAAATTAAAAAAGATTTAATAGAAAACGGCTTGGATGAAGCAAACATTATTGTTTCAAAATCAAGCGTGGAAAGTGGACTGTCAACTGATCATTATCAGGAAGACGAGCAGACAAAAGGTTTCTTCGAATATACATTCGCACACGATGCAGAAATGTTAGATGCTTACCGAAAGCACAGCATTGGAAGAAATAATATAGTTGTTTATGCAAATGATCTTGAACAGGCGATGACTGCTAATTCTATATTAAACAAAAACGGGGCTCTTGAGGTGTATAGAAAACCGTCCGACAAGCAGACGGATATCCCGGAAGGAATGACGGAAGAAGAATATAACGGCATTATTGCAAAAGCAAAGCACAAACATTTACTTCCTCAGATCAGAAAGGGTTTACCATCCCAATGTAGTCAAAGGAATGGATGATCCCATGGACGATCTTGGTTCAAAAGATTAAACTAAAAGTTTAAAGATAAAAAAGTCTGGAAATAATAATTTTCAGACTTTTTTTTGTTTTTCTTAAAAAAATATTTGGTGAATAAAAAAATATTCTATCTTTGCACCTGAAAATCAAGTTTAACCAATAAAAAATAACGAAGCAATGTTCAAATTTCAAAAGAATTCTCCGTCTGGATTGCCGCTTACAGTGGTAAGGCTTCGTGGTTTGGTACACTCTTTAGAATAACAGTATAATGAAATATCAAAACCCGAAGTCGTAAAGATTTCGGGTTTTTTATTGCGCAATATTTCAAAACTCAAACAAGTTTTCCCGGAATCTTTTTTTATAAAATTTAGGAGCTGATCCCGCTTTCCACTATATCTTTTTATTACGGCCTCCGCTTCGCTGCGGCCGCCACAAAAAAGGATGCCGTTGCAATCGGGGCTAGTAACAAAGCTCTAACAGTCAAAACCTGTTAGGCTTGAATAACGTCAACTAAAATTAAGTTGATGAAGATTTATGCCTCACCTCTAATATCTATAATTAATGGAAAATGATAACCTTCTGTTTTCAAGATTAAGAAGTCTGAGAAGCAGAAAAAGAATAATAAAAAAAGATGTAGAAAAACAGATTAGAAAAAAGTATTTACGTAGCGATGAACTTTGGAAAATAAAAAGAAATATTCCGTTAGTACCATTGGAAAAACCATATCAAAAGGGTTTTGTAAGGTTTTTTGTGGTAAGAGATGATGTAAAACGATCCAAAAACGGAGATTTTTTCCAAGGAATACTGAATAAAATCAATACAAAAATGTATTCCGAAACCAGAAAATTCATAAAGAAAAAAAGAAAATTCGGACGAAAGATCTATGTTGAAAGAGATCAGAAATTGGTTCAGCTTTCAGCATATCAGTGGAACGATCCAAAGTTAGGGTTAACACCCCGAGAAAAACAATATTTTCTGAAAAAGGAAGAATACAATTCATTCAGAAAAAGGTATAACATTTACTACGAATTTATCGAACCTTGGAGATTTGCATTAAGGGTAGAACCTAACATAATTACCCATTACAAACCTTTAAACTCTGATTTGGAGAAAGAATATGATGAACTCAATTCTTATTTAAATCAACATAAAATTGTTGGACTAATCAATAAGAAAATTCATGGTAAATCAGGAAACTGGAAATGCTACGGTAAAGAAGCTAATCTTGTCGAAAGTAAAAAATACTTTCACTACAAAATATCTGCAGCAGAGATTGCAGAAGTCTTAGAGGACTTTAGTGTCCAAAAATTTTAAACAAAAACAATGGGAAATTTAAAACTTAAAGGAAAAGATATATTAAAAATAGGTTATCCAAACAATCAGAGCGTAAATATCGCTTTGGAAGTTATGAAAAGGAATTTTGCAACCAAAAATATTCATCATGTGAAATCTCTTTTAAAGGAAATCCTGATCAATCCGGAGAATTTTGAAAAAGATTTAACCTTCGGACAAATCGCAGAAGCCCTGCTTTCATCAAAGAAAACAGAAAAAAGAATGCTCAATACAAACCGGGCTTCTTTTCAGGTTTTCGGAAATAATATTTCAGATGAAGCAAAGAATCAATTGTACACTGCATTGAAGCTGCCCATTGCAACACAGGGAGCTTTGATGCCTGATGCACACAGCGGCTATGGACTTCCGATAGGAGGAGTTCTGGCGGTGGAAAATGCCGTGATTCCGTATGGGGTCGGAATGGATATTGGCTGCCGAATGAGCCTCAGTATTTTGGATACGCCCGTTTCATATCTTGACGGAGCAAGAGACAAATATGAAAAAGCTCTTGCCGAACACACAAAATTCGGGATGTACGAAACGCACAAATCTCATGTCGATCACGAAATTTTCGACAGAGATACGTTCGATTTAATTCCGATTTTGAGAAGACTAAAAGGAAAAGCCATCAAACAAATGGGAAGTTCCGGTGGCGGAAATCACTTTGTAGAGTTCGGGGAAGTGGAAATCACTGAAGAAGACGAGCAGATCGGGCTTCCGAAAGGAAAATACCTCGGAATTCTTTCTCACAGTGGTTCGCGCGGATTGGGAGCTGAGATCGCTCAATATTATTCAAGAGTTGCTACAGAGCAATGTCCGTTGCCGAAAGAAGCGCAGAACTTCGCATGGCTGGATCTGAACACGCATCTCGGATTAGAATATTGGACGGCGATGAATTTGGCGGGAGATTATGCTTCAGCATGTCATGATGATATTCACAGAAGATTGGTGAAGGCAGTTGGTGGAAGAGTGAAAGCCAAAATTGAAAATCATCACAATTTCGCCTGGAAAGAATTCCACAACGGAAAAGAAGTGATCGTCCACAGAAAGGGCGCCACTCCGGCCAATGAAAATGAATTGGGAATGATCCCCGGATCAATGACCGCAAAAGGTTTCATCGTTCGCGGTAAAGGAAATCCGGATTCTTTGAATTCAGCTTCACACGGAGCTGGAAGAGCACATTCCAGAGGTGAATGCCGAAGTCTTTTTACGCAAAATGACATCAAAAAAGAATTAAAACTAAAAAATGTCACCTTGATGGGTGGAAATACAGAAGAAGCACCCATGGCATATAAAGACATCAATGAAGTCATGAATGCTCAAAGTGAGCTGGTAGATATTCTTGGAACTTTTCAGCCTAGAATTGTGAGAATGGATAAGTAATTTTTGTTGCAAGTTTCTGGTTATTAGTTTCCGATTAATAATAACCAGAAACCAGAAACTAAACTAAATTAAAATGGACAAATTAATACAAATAACCTCAGGAAGAGGACCTTTAGAATGCCAATGGGTAGTAGCAAAAGTTCTGAAGGTTTTCCTTGAGGATGCAAAAGATAATAAAATAGAGTATGAAATCATCCACCGCGAAAATGGTGATGAAAATCTGACCCTGAAATCCGTAACCATTCTTTTAAAAGCAAAAAATATAAATGAATTTTTAAAAAGCTGGCTCGGGAGCATTTGCTGGACAGGAAAAAGTACATTCCGCAAACTTCATAAAAGAAGCAACTGGTTCATTGGCATTTTTGAGCTTGAAGGTTTGGAGAAAATTGATTTTAAAGAAAAAGATATTCAGTTCCAGACAACAAGAAGCCAGGGAAGTGGCGGCCAGAACGTGAACAAGGTAAATACAGCTGTCCGGGCAACTCACGTTCCTACAGGGCAAAGTGTTTTCGTACAGGATTCACGTTCGCAGCTGGAAAATAAAAAGCTGTCAATCACAAGATTAAAGGAAAATGTGCTGGAACAGAATATTATTCAGCTTCAAAAAAGGATGCAGGAAACCTGGAACAATCATTTGCAGGTGCAAAGAGGAAACCCGGTCCGTACATTTTCCGGAACAGATTTTAAAAAGAATTATCAGGAAAAATCCTTTAAAAAACAAAGAAATATTCTGAAAAATGAATTAAAAAACTACAAAAATGACCTTAACTAAAAGTAAATATTACTTCGAGGCGCTGGATAATTATCCTTACAGCCTGCCGGATTGTCTGGAAGCACTAAACTATGCTTTGTCTTACGATCCTGAAGATGCAGACAGTCTTTGTCTGATGGGAAGAATTTACAGCGAAATGCTGAACGATTACGAAAAAGCAAAGCTGTATTTTGAAGAAGCAATGCAATGTGATGTTACGAATTTAAATGTTCCGCAATATTATATTAAATGTCTTTTGGATAATGATGACCTTCAGGAAGCAGATAAGTTGATAGCTTATTCTTTGAAAATTAAAGGGATAGACAAGGTTTCTTTATGGATGTACAGATCCTTACTTTCAGAAAAAAGAGGAAGCTTGATCAACGCGTTAAAATTTCTGGAAGAAGCTGAAAAATATTGCTTTACCGAGTACAGTTTGAATACAGTAAAAGACCGAAAGAAATTTGTGAAATCTAAAATGCCGAGGAAAAAAGCAAATAAAAAGAAGAAGGAGACGGATTAAGTCTCCTTTTTTTGTAGCTTTAATTATGGAATTACGGTTTGAATTAAAACAACTTTACTTAAAGGAAACATTCTCAATCTCTTATGGAAATTATGATAAAAGGGAAGCGTTGCTGATAGAATTATCACATCAAAATTACAAAGGCTATGGAGAATGCGTGGCCATTGATTATTACCAGATTAACCTTCAGGATTTTATAGTAAAATTAAAACAAATCCAGCTTCGAATCGAAGCCATGAAAATCAATCATCCGAAAGAATTTTTTCAAAATTTATTAAGCTTAAATCTTCATCCGTTTTTGCTTTCTGCACTGGACTGTGGCTATTGGGATCTTTTCGGAAAGCTGGAAAACAAAAGCTTTATTGAATTAAATCAGCTTCCTTCTGAAAATTTATCTGAAAGTTCAATCACTATTTCCATAGGAGAAATAGATCATCAGATTAAAAAAATTGAAAACAGCAGCTGGAATAAATTCAAAGTAAAATGCAATGGCTTACATAAAAATAATATTGAAAGGCTTTTAAAATTAAATAGAAACATTGCCTTGGATTCCAACGCAAGTTTTACCGATGAAGATTGTATCTGGCTTCAGGAAAATTTTGATATTCAAAAGTTTTCCTATTTAGAACAGCCAAGACCGATTGACCGCTATAAAATTTTAAAAAAAGAAAGTTTTGCCAATTGGATGGCGGATGAAGATGCTCAGGATTTACATTCTTTGGATGAGTTAGTTCCGTATTACAAAAGCATCAATATCAAATTAATGAAGTGCGGCGGATTGACTCCTGCTTTAGAAATGATTAAAAGAGCGCGCGAGCTGAACTATAAAATCATGATCGGCTGCATGACGGAATCTACTATTGGAATTTCTGCAGGATGTGCCCTCACAGGGCTTACAGATTATGCTGACCTTGACGGAGCCAATCTTATTTCCAATGATTATGCCACCGGAAGCTTTGTTGAAAACGGAAAAATAATCTTATCCGACAAACCTGGTTTGGGGATTGATTTAAAGTGAACTATCAAATTGTAAATAATCATTCGTCTTGTTTTCAATGATCATTTGCTAAGTGAAATGCCCTTGAAACAAAAAGTTAACATTCTCAAAAATAAAGATCTTTACGTCTTAGCATCAAGAACGATAAAAATCAAAATAAAATAGACTTCAACAGAAGCCTATTTTTTATTTACAGAAATTAAATAATCGTAAACCATTTGATGCTGATCATCACTCAGTTTAGCTCTTGGAGCCATTCTGCTTAGGGTTTTTATCCATCCCTGATCGTCATGCTTTTCAGGATTGGGTAATCCGTGACATTTTGTTGCAGGAGTTTTCAAAAATGGTTTTTCCCTGAGCCAGCTGTTCGGATGAGGTGTATTTTGGTCCGGTTACAGCAGTACTTTTCGGTCCGCAGGATGTCACCATCAGTGCGGAAATCAGAAACATACCAAAAATCAATTTTTTCATATTATTATTTTTTTGAAGTGATTTATTTTTTCACAGAAACCACGTAATCATAAACCCATTGATGCTGCTCGTCTGTAAGCTTAGCTTTTGGGGCCATCGAATTCATAATCCCAACCCACTGAACTGATGTATGAGCCGTAGGATCAGGTAATTTGTGACATCTGCCGCATGAATTTTCAAAAATGGTTTTTCCCTGTGCAATTTGCTCGGCTGTAGAAGTTGCAGGTCCCGTAGGAGCTGTAGCTGTAGAGGCTTTCGATGTACATGATGCCAATAAAACAGCAGTAAATGATGCTACAGCGATAATTTTTCTCATTAGTTTAAAAATTTGATTTAAACAAATGTAGCAAAAACCCGTCCGAGAGAATAAAGCCGGTCTTAATTTAGAAGAAGTACAAATAATTTGTGTAAATGAATTGTAAATCCCTTATTTCAAATATAGCGCGGAAAATTCTCCTCCTCTGGAGTGGTGGCGAAAATTCGGAGAATTTTTGACGGGGTGGTTTAAGAAATTAATAACCTAAAAAATAAACGAAAATGAATTCACTATTGACCATTGACGTTTAATTGTCTATTTTTGAATCAATGAAATTTTCTACAGAAGAGTTAATAGAAGGAATACGGTCAGGAAACAAACGCCTGATCGCAAAAGCTATTACTTTAGTTGAAAGTAAAAAGGCTGAACACAGACTACAAGCCGAGGAATTATTGAAGCAGATCATGCCATTTACAGGAAATTCAATCAGGGTAGGGGTTACAGGAGTTCCGGGTGCGGGAAAATCAACTTTTATAGAAAATTTCGGAAGGCTGGCGATTTCTAATGGAAAAAAAGTGGCTGTTTTAGCCATTGATCCCAGTTCAGCCATCAATAAAGGCAGCATTTTGGGTGATAAAACCAGAATGGAAGAGCTTGCAAAAGAAGAAAATGCTTTTATCCGCCCTTCTCCCAGCTCGGGATTCTTAGGAGGTGTTGCCAATACTACTTTTGAAACCATGATGATCTGTGAAGCAGCAGGTTATGATTATATTTTAATTGAAACTGTAGGAGTTGGCCAGTCTGAAGTGCTGGTTGCGGATATTACGGACGTGTTTTTGTTTTTAAAAATAATCGGTGGTGGAGATGAGCTTCAGGGAATCAAGCGCGGAATTATGGAAATGGTGGATATCATTTTCATTAATAAAGTGGATGCTGATAACCTTCAGAAAGCAAAAAATACAAGACTTGAATTAAAAAGAGCATTAGATTTTATTCCGCCAAAAGAAAAAAACTGGAAAGTTCCTGTATTGTTCGGATCTGCTTTGAACAATGAAGGTCTGGGTGAGGTTTTTAATAAAATTGATGAATTCATTAACCTTAAAAAGAAAACCAACCGCTTCGAAGAAGTAAGAATTCAGCAGGCAGAAAAACGGTTTGAATATTGGGTTCAGGAATATATTTTATCGATGATGAAAAAAAATGATTCCGTGGAAGAGGCGTATATTCAGCACAAAAAAAATGCTTCGACGATGGTTTCCAATCCAAGCACCGAAGCAAAATTATTTGTTGAAAAATTCTTATCTGAGAATAAATAACTTAATTTTCCCATTTAGATATTTTAATAGCAGTCTGAGGGTAGCTGTATGATTTTACGCTGTCAGGCTGAGGAGGCTTTCGAAGCCTTTTTAATGATTAAGGCTGAGGTTTTACCTCTTCATTTTTTGTGATGTAGCCGTCATAAGAAATTGGCTGTCTGTCGTTACTCCTAATGGATGTGAATGCTTTTCCGTTCTTAAAAACTTCAATGATTATTTCATCTGCATTGCTCACATCATTCGGTTTAATTCTTACTACCCAGTTTCCTTTTTTGTTTTGAGATTTGTTTACCGTAAAATCTTTTGAGGTAAATCTGTAGCTGTTTTTATCGCTGTTACCATAACTAGGGTTGAAAACTCTCCCGAAATAAGGAAGAACCACTTCCAGCTTGTCACTTCTTAAATCAATACTGTAATTTCCTCCGGTAAGATCCAAGATCCTTGTTGAGGTAGAATTCGGTAAGGAATTCATCACGTTTATCACATCATAATTGGTAGGTGTTGCTCTTTCTGCACGGAAGGAGAAATCCTGAGAATTCACCAGCATGTTTACCGTTTGAGAATCCATCCCGCTTTGGGAGGAGCAGTTTTGGAAGAGAAACAAAAATCCGAAAATAAATATGATAGAAATATACTTTTTCATGATCGTAAAATAATTATTAAATTTAAATAGCAAAATGTATGCAAATATATGCCTTCCGAATACTTTTGGAATAAAAATTGTTAAGGTTGAACTAATACACTCAAAACTATGAAATTAAATTTTTTATTAGGAATAGGAGCGGTTGCTCTGTCAGTTGTAGCTTGTACAACAAACCCTATTACGGGACGATCTTCTTTGCAATTAGCAAATAACTCAGAAATTATGACCATGTCTGCCCAGGAATATAAATCTACTTTGGGTAAATCAAAAGTAATTACAGGAACGGCAGATGCTAAAAGAGTGGTAAGTGTGGGATCCAGAATAAAGTCTGCAGCAGAAAGATATTATCAGTCTATCGGACGTTCTGCGGACCTTACGAATTACAATTGGGAGTTTAATCTTTTACAGAGCAACGAACTGAACGCATGGTGTATGCCGGGCGGAAAAGTAGCCGTTTATACAGGGATTTTACCTGTTACAAAAAATGATAACGGACTTGCCGTAGTAATGGGGCACGAGGTTTCCCACGCATTGGCAGGACATGGAAACGAAAGAATTTCTCAGGCTATGGTAGCACAGTACGGAGGCGCTATTCTTGGCGGAACTATTTCAAATGCTCAGTGGGCAAGTGTTTTCCAGAAAGTTTATCCTATCGGTTCTCAAGTGGCGTTATTAAAATATGGCAGAAACCAGGAGTCTGAAGCAGATAAAATGGGACTATACCTGATGGGAATGGCCGGATACGATCCAAGAGAGGCAGTTCCTTTCTGGGGAAGAATGGAAGCTGCATCCAAAGGTGCAAGACAACCGGAATTCCTTTCTACCCACCCAAACCCGGAAACAAGAATTTCAGATATCAATAAAGATCTTCCTCAGGCGCTTGAATATTATAAGGCAGCAGGTGGAAAGATATAAACGAATATAGAATTTTAATCTTGAGCAGGCCTTATTAAATTTTTAGTAAATTTGATGAGGCTTTTTAATTTTTTAACCACTTAAACACAACATCATGAAAAGTTTATCACTTACAGGACTGGTTCTTTTGGCCGTTTCAGCTTTACTTTTTTATCTTACAACAGATTTTGCCGTAGAACAAATCAGGATGCCCCATATCATGGGAATAATGGCCGGGATAGGGATAGGCTTAATTATCGGCGGATTGGTAGGCTATGTAAGTAAAGGAAGCGCCATCAAGCAGGAGCAGAAAAGAAAAGAATTTAAACAATTACAAAAAGATAAAGAAGATCTGGAAAAGCAGGCTGCAGATATTGCAAGACGTGAAGCAGAACTCAGAAATCAACAAAATCAAAATCCTCAAATTTAAATTTGAGGATTTTTTATAAATCAATTTTTAAATCTGATTAAAATTTGTATCCGACACCTACCATAAACAGGTTCGGTCTGTTGTCATATCTAACTTCTTCTCCGGTTACCCTGTTGATAAAGTTTCTGGAATCTTTGCTGAAAGCACCTTCATACTTTGCATTTAAAATCAATTTAGAGATTTCTACCTGGGCTCCGAATTGGTAGCCTACCGTAAAATTGTCTCTTGCATTTTCATTAAAATCATTGAAAGTATCCTCTTTACTTAAATTGTAGCTCGCTACAGGACCTACAAAAACCCCTAAAGTATTACCTAAAATATTGTAACCCAATAAAACAGGTACATCAATACGGTTACTTTTAATATCAAAAGTAGTATTGGAAGTAGGGTCTGTAAAATCACTTTTAAAATGCGTGTAATACAATTCCGGCATCAGAAATAAAGAAGCCGGTAACGGAACTCTTAATGAAAGACCCACATTGAAGCCTACATTATTTTTCCCTTCTCCTTCTATTGCCTGGTTTACTGATCCTTTAATATTCTTCCATGAAGGAGATCCTGTCGGGAATATGATATTCGCTTTACCCGCCAGTGAGATCTGTGCAGAAGCGAATAAAGAAAAACCGATTAATGCTAAACTAAGTACCTTTTTCATTTTCGTCTATTTTTGTGATTGTATTATCAATAGTTTTATTGTTCTCCAGTAAATATTCTCTCAGTTCCTTGAAAAGCTCCGATGAATAAACGAAGTCTATCAAATTTTTATTGCCTGCAGTAATGAGAATGTCTTTATTGCCTTCCCATTCTTTAATTCCTAATCTTAGGTAAACAATTTTCTCGCCAATCGTCATTACAGAGTTCATATCGTGCGTATTGATGATGGTGG
Source organism: Chryseobacterium daeguense DSM 19388 (assembly GCF_000430825.1). Lineage (GTDB taxonomy): Bacteria > Bacteroidota > Bacteroidia > Flavobacteriales > Weeksellaceae > Chryseobacterium > Chryseobacterium daeguense. The sequence goes on from NZ_AUMT01000002.1 coordinate 303,556, forward strand.
TAGTATTATATTCTTGTGTGATTTCCAGAAGAAGATCGTCAATGACATTGGATGTATAAGGATCCAGTCCGGAGTTCGGCTCGTCACAGAAAAGGTATTTCGGGTTGTTTACAATTGCTCTTGCAATGGCAACACGCTTCTGCATTCCCCCTGAGATTTCGGACGGGAATTTTCTATTGGCCTTATCAAGATGTACTCTTCCGATAACTTCAAAAACACGTTTCTTTTTCTCCCTGAAGCTTAGATTGGTAAACATATCCAGAGGAAACATAATATTTTCCTCTACCGTAAGCGAGTCAAACAAAGCACTTCCCTGAAATACGGTCCCGATTTCCGAACGAAGATGCTGCTTTTCTTCACGCGTCATCACATTAATATCTCTCCCGTCAAAAAGGATTTCTCCTGAAGTGGGTTGGTAAACATTTAGTAAGCTTTTCAGGAAAACGGTTTTACCGGATCCACTCTGCCCGATGATAAGATTTACTTTTCCTTTATCAAAAGAGGTTGAAATACCTTTAAGAACTTCAACTTCATCAAAACTTTTTTTAAGATCTTTTACCTCAATCATTTAGCTTAATATTAATTGGGTTAATAATAATTCGGAAAGGATGATAAATACCATCGTCCAAACTACCGCCTGTGTACTCGCTCTACCTACTTCCAAAGAACCTCCCTTCACATTATACCCGAAATAAGAAGGAACCGTTGCAATAATATAAGCAAAAACTATGGTTTTCGTAAAAGCATAGTAAATGAAAAGATTCGGCATATACATCTGAATACCCGTGATATAGTCATTGGTAGTCCAGTTTCCGGTTAAAATTCCGGCTACATAACCTCCGCCGATACCAAATACAATACTGATGGCAATCAGCAATGGATTGAAAATAACGCAGGCCAGTATTTTTGGTAAAATAAGGAAGTTGGGAGAATTTACGCCCATAATGTCCAGAGCATCTATCTGTTCAGAAACCCTCATTGTACCGATACTTGAAGCAATATAAGAACCTACTTTTCCCGCCAGAATCAAACTGATAATGGTGGGTGAAAATTCCAGAACCAATACGGCTTTTGTAGCATAACCCACAAATGAAGGCGGGATCGGGAAATCTGAAGCATCAAAGTTATTAAACATTTGAATGGCTACTACGGCCCCCACGAATATAGATGTAAAGATCACCAACCCGAATGAGTTGACTCCCAAATCATTGATTTCTCTCATGAACAGCTTCCAGAATACCTTCATTTTCTGAGGTTTCTGCATGGATTTACCCATGAGGATCATGTATTCTCCTACTGCTGTAAAAAACTTTTTTAACATTCTGCTAAATTAGACTTTTTTTATTTAATTAGATTAAGATTGAGGCTAAGACTGAGGCCGGAATTAATGTTAAATTAAAATTACATTTACCCTTTTCCTACATCCTATTTTGCATTTTTATCACCACCTACAACCAACAAAACGGTCTTTAAAATGATAACAAGATCCAGTACAAAACTCCAGTTTCTTACATAAAAGGCGTCTGCCAGAACCCGTTTATTCATTTCCACTTCCACATCTCCTGCATCTCCCCGAAGCCCGTTTACCTGTGCAAGCCCGGTAATTCCGGGGCTTACCATGCTTCTCAGGCTGTACCGACCGATTTTCGGCTTATAATAATTGTCTACTGCCAGCATGTGCGGTCTGGGACCTACAACGGACATTTCACCTTTCAGCACATTCAAAAACTGCGGCATCTCATCAAGGCTTGTTTTTCTTAAAAATTTACCGATTCTGGTAATCCTTGAATCATTTTCACTTGTAGTTTTTGTGGTAGATTCGTCATTTACAATCATGGTCCGGAACTTAATGCAGCTAAAAACCTCTTCATGAAAACCATATCTTCTCTGTATGAAAAAAACGGGCCCTTTTGATGAAGATTTAATTAAAATTGCAATAATCGGGAACAGCCACGAACAAATCCCAACTAAAATAATGACGGAAAAAAGAATATCGAAAGTTCTTTTCAGTAAAAAATTAGAATAATAATCTAAAGGATATTTTGCCTGGTTCAGAACGGGTTGTGTCTGAATATATCCCATGTCATACAAAAAGAAATCACTTTGTGTAATACTGGGGATCAGGGAAATATGTACTTTATTATCCTCTGCAAGCAGGAATATTTCTTTTTCTGTTTTTTCTTCGTAAGAATTTTCTATAGGAATAAATAAGGTGTGGATCCCGTTCGTTTTCCAGAATTCTACTAATTCTTTACTCTTTATTTCGGAGTTATTGTATTCGAAAATTTTGTAACCGTAATCTTTTCTTTCCTTTAAAATATTCTTTAAAACTTCTGTGGAGCTGTTTTCACTTAAAAACATGATGTTCCTGTGATTGATCCCCAGACTTCTTACATATTTAATCCCGAAAAATATTAATGATTTAGTTAAAAATATAAAGAAGAAAAGATAAAAAGACAGCCAGTAAATATCAGAATTAAAAAATACATTATAGCTTACTTTTCCTATCAGCAATACTCCAAGAATAAACAGCAAAAAATGTACGAGAAGCCTTTCCAGAAACAGCGTATAGGTAAGGTTTCTGGGGATATTGTAAATTCTTGTCCTGCCGCTAAGAAGCATCCAGAACAAAAATAATAATACCAAAGAAAAAACGTTCTGATACCAGGTTTCCTGATTGTATTTGAGGTCCTGATTTCTGCTGACGAAAAAGAATATAAAAATAGATGCAATAACCAGGAGGTCAAGCAAAACAATGATCGATTTCAGGTATCTAGAGTATCGAATTCTCTGCATCTATGAGTATTAACGGATACGAAGGGCTAATTTACATAAATTTTACGGGATATTGAGATACTTATGGGTCTGAACTGATGCTCTCCATTCTGGATGTTCCAAAATGAAGTCTGTGATTTTCGGGTACATTTCGTCTCGTTTGCTCCATTCGCTTTGAAGATATAATGTACAGTTTGCCGAAACTTTTGCCGCCTGTTCCTGAGCAAATTTGAAATCGTTATTATTAAAAACAATCACTTTAAGCTCGTGAGCTTTCTGATAGATTTCCTCTTTTGGAAGCCCCGTTTTCTTAGGGGAAAGGGTAATCCAGTCAATGTGACCGCTCATTGGGTAAGCCCCTGAAGTTTCAATATGAATGGTGCATCCCAGGTCTTTTAATCTGGAAGTTAAAATATCAAGATTCCACATTAGAGGTTCTCCCCCTGTTAAAACGATTGTTTTACAGTGTTTTGCTGCGGTTTCAGCAATTTCTTCCGCATTCATTAATGGATGTAAATTCGGGTCCCAGCTTTCTTTTACATCACACCAGTGACACCCGACATCGCAGCCGCCTAGTCTTATGAAATAAGCTGCTTTCCCGGTATGTGCTCCTTCTCCCTGAAGAGTGTAAAAATGCTCCATCACAGGGAGCATTTTACCTTCTTTTAATAAAATATCTTCTTCTATTTTCATTTTAAAATTAGTCGTTATAGACCGAAGTTTTGTAAGCAATGATGGTATTTTTCATCAGCATCGCTCTTGTCATAGGCCCAACTCCTCCCGGAACAGGCGTGATCCAGCTTGCTTTTGCCGCGCAGCTGTCAAAATCTACGTCGCCTGCAAGATAATATCCTTTCGGAGAATCGTTGTCTACTCTTGTAATACCTACGTCTACAATCACGGCTCCTTCTTTGATCATATCTCCTTTCAGGAAATGAGGATCACCTAAAGCTGTAATAACGATGTCTGCCTTTTTAGTATATTCTTCGATGTCTTTTGTATAAGAGTGTGTCAAAGTAACCGTAGAGTTTCCCGGGAAATCTTTTCTTCCCATCAGGATACTCATTGGTCTTCCCACAATTTTACTTCTCCCGATGATTACACAGTCTTTACCTTTTGTTTCAATATTATATCTTTCCAATAATGTTAAAATCCCGAACGGTGTTGCAGGCAGGAATGTATCCATTTCCAAGGCCATTTTACCGAAGTTTTCAGGGTGGAATCCGTCTACATCCTTTCTTGGATCGATAGCGTTGATGATTTTTTCCTGATCAATCTGATCCGGTAAAGGCAGCTGAACGATAAATCCGTCAACGGCTTTAGATTTATTTAATTCATCGATTTTTTCCAATAATTCAGATTCAGAAACCGTGCTTGGAAATTTGATTAAGCTGGATTGAAAACCCACTTCTTCACAGTCTTTCACTTTAGCATTTACATACGCTTTACTTGCTCCGTTGTTTCCAACGAGAATAGCCACCAGGTGGGGTGCTCTTCTTTTGCTTTCAAGAATTTTTTCAACTTCAGCCTTTATTTCCTGTTTTATTTCTTTGGATACTTTTAATCCGTCAAGAATTTCTGCCATTTTTTATTATTGCTTAATTAGATTTTTATTTATTAATGAGATTTCCTCAAATGTTTCAGAAATACCAAAAACTAAGAAACCATGTTCTCTGAGATTCCCTAGCATGTTTATAGTTTTTTGTTTTCCATCATTAAAGAAACGTTCGTGAATTTCAACCAGAATTTGCCCAATTTCAATATCAGAATTTAAAATATTTTCAATTACATCATACTCTGAACCTTCTATATCTATTTTTAAAACATCTATTTTTTTATGACCTAATTCAGCAGAAATGTCGCTTAAATTTTTAAGCTGAACTTCAATCTTGGAATCCAGATTCACATTACTCTGCTGTATAGTGCTTCCGGATACATAATCCGGATTTTTAGGAAGATAAAATATATCTTTCATGGTTTTACTACCAATCCCATAATCAAAGAAGCTAAACTTAGAGGGAATATTCTGTGAAGCTATCCAGTTAATAGATTTAGGAGTGGGGTCAAAGCCAAATACAAAACTTTTGAACTTATTGATCACGCCCAAATCAAAAGAAATGTCTTCACCAATACCAAAAGAATAGACGATAGAGTTTTGATTCAAAAACTCGGGGGCAATAAAAAAGCCTCCATAATCATTACCAAGCCATTCTTTTTTAAGATCAATATCTTTTTTCAGATGTTTTGTATGGGAACTTAATGATAATTTAATAAAATTAATTTTTCGTTTAATTGTGTTAAGCATGTTTTTTATAATAATTGATTAATCCATTTGTAGAGCTGTCGTGAGAGCTAATTGTTTCATTACTTTCAAGTTCCGACAGGATTTTATTAGCCAGCACTTTTCCTAATTCCACCCCGAACTGGTCGAAGCTGAAAATATTCCAGATCACACCCTGTACAAAAATTTTGTGCTCGTACATGGCAATCAGCTGGCCTAATGAAAAAGGAGTTAGTTCTTTGAATAGTATTGAGTTAGTAGGTGTGTTTCCGTGGAAAACCTTGTAGTTTAATACGAAATCAATTTCCTCATCAGTCTTTCCTGCATTTCTTAATTCTTCCTCAACTTCCTCTTCCGTTTTCCCGAAGGCGAGTGCCTCGGTCTGAGCAAAGAAGTTTGCCAGTAATTTATCCTGATGATCAGAAACTTTGTTTGGGCTTTTTACATAGGCAATAAAATCAGCAGGAATCAGCTCGGTTCCCTGGTGAATCAGTTGATAGAAAGCGTGTTGTCCATTAGTTCCCGGTTCTCCCCAAATAATGGGTCCCGTTTCATATTCTACGAATTCTCCATTTCTGTCAACACATTTACCGTTACTTTCCATGTCTCCCTGTTGAAGATACGCTGCAAACCTGTCTAAATACTGAGAATAAGGAAGAATGGCATACGTTGTTGCCGCATAAAAATTACGATACCAGATTCCAATTAATCCCATCAAAACGGGAATGTTTTCAGAGAAATCTGCCGTTTGGAAATACTGATCTGTGTCGTAAGCTCCTTTTAATAATTGTTCAAAATTTTCATATCCTACTGCCAGAACAATGCTTAAACCAATGGCGCTCCATAATGAATATCTTCCGCCGACCCAATCCCAAAATTCGAAAATGTTTTCCTCTGCAATTCCGAAGTCTTTAACTGATTGAACATTAGTAGATAAAGCTACAAAATGTTTTGCAACATCTTCCTGCTTTCCTGCTTTTAAAAACCAGTCTTTTGCAGAGTTTGCATTTGTCATGGTTTCCTGGGTGGTAAATGTTTTTGAAGCAATGATGAATAGAGTAGTTTCAGGATTTAGATTTTTTACAACTTCTGCAATATGATTTCCGTCTACATTGGAAACAAAATGTACATTTAATCTTGTTTTAAAATGCTTCAAAGCCGAAACAACCATCACAGGGCCCAAATCTGAACCCCCGATTCCGATGTTCACAACATCTGTAATTTCTTTTCCGCTGAAACCTTTATGCTCTCCTGAAATAATACTTTCAGAAAAAGATTTCATTTGGTTTAAAACCCTTTTAATCTGAGGCTTTATATTTTCTCCGTCTACCAGAATTTCCTTATCGGAAAAATCCCTCAAAGCTGTATGTAAAACTGCTCTTCCTTCTGTTTCATTGATCTTGTCTCCCGAAAACATTTTGGAAATAGCATCTTTTAATTCACATTCTTCTGCCAGGTTTAAAAGAAGATTTTTTGTTTTGGAATCTATTAAGTTTTTTGAATAATCAAATAAAAAACCAGGTCTTTTGACTGAAAATTCATTAAAGCGGTTCGGATTGTATGCAAAAAGGCTTCTCAGGTCAAAATCATTATTTGCGAATTGTTCGTCTAAAGCTTTCCAGCTGTTGGTTTGAGTAGGATTTATTTTTGATAGCATATATTTAGAAATTAAGGTTTTACGGATAAGGACTTTGGATTACGAATGATCTGATCCTTATGCAAAATTATTGATTTGCAAATTTAAGGAATTTTACTTCAATGATGTTAATTGGTGATTAAAAATAGGTAATTGGCTTTATGAGACATATTAAATAATAACGATGTCTTTGCTATTAATAAAATACAGATAGATTAAAATTGTTATTTTAGATTTATATTTTTAATTTAAAACAATGATCAATAGAAGAGAATTTATTAAAAAATCAGGAATCGGGTTGGGCTTTTTTGCGATACCCACATCTGCGAAGTTTTTTTATGCCGATAATTATATTTCGAAAAGGCCTGCATTAGATCAAAGAAAATTCACTTCCAAGGCTGTTGAAAAAACAATCACAACAGTAAAAAAGTCCATTGTTGATGAAGAACTGGCGTGGATGTTTGAGAATTGTTTCCCCAATACATTAGATACTACGGTAAAATATTACAATAAAAACGGAAAACCGTATACGTACGTCATCACCGGGGATATTGATGCGATGTGGCTTCGGGATTCTTCAGCGCAGGTGTATCCTTATTTGAGCCTTGCTAACGAAGATGAGCAATTAAAAAATCTGTTGAAAGGTGTTATCAATAAACAAGTAGAATGCGTTCTTCTTGATCCTTATGCTAATGCCTTTTTCGATGACAGCAGTAAAATAAGCGAATGGAAAAGTGATGGAACATTGATGAAGCCCGGCGTCCATGAGCGGAAATGGGAGGTTGATTCCCTCTGCTATGTGATGCGGCTGTCTTATAATTATTGGAAAAAAACAGGAGACTCCTCAGTTTTTGATTCCGACTGGAAAAAGGCAATGCTTCTGATCCTACAGACTTTTAAAGAACAGCAGAGAAAAGATTCAAAAGGGTCGTATGCATTTCAAAGGGCAAACGGTAATGCTTTAGATACACAATTTGCAGCCGGTTTTGGAAATCCCACCAAGAAAATAGGCTTGATCCACTCCATGTTCAGGCCTTCTGATGATGCTACTTTTTATCCGTTTCTGATTTCTTCCAATATGTTTGCAGTGGTTTCTCTGAGGGAAACAGCGCAGATTTTTTCAATAATTTTAAAGGATGAAAATTCTTCGGCTCAATTTAAGAATTTGGCTGAAGAAGTGGATGGAGCTATTCAGAAATATGCTATTTTAAATCATCCTGAAGCAGGAAAAATTTATGCATTGGAAATTGATGGATTTGGAAACGCCTTATTTATGGATGATGCCAATGTTCCGAACTTATTATCAATTCCTTATCTGGGTTACAGATCAAAAGACGACGAAGTGTATAAAAATACACGGAAGTTTTCTTTAAGCCATTCTAATCCCTGGTTTAGTGAAGGTAAATTTGCGAAAGGAATCGGCGGTCCGCATATAGGGGAGCACAAAATCTGGCCTTTGGGCTTAATTATGCAGGCTTTAACGACTGATGAGGATGAAGAGATTATTTCATGCTTAAAAATGCTAAAAAACACTCATGCCGGAACCGGATTTATCCATGAATCTTTTGATGTAAATAATCCGAAAGATTTTACAAGATCTTGGTTTGCTTGGGCGAATACGCTCTTCGGAGAACTGATTCTCCATCTTTATACCACAAAACCCGAAATTCTGAAAAGGAAATTTTAGATAAAAAACCTCCAAAAAATCTGGAGGTTTCTCTTTTTTAAAAGATCGCTTCATTCAATCAATTGTTGATTCTCTTGTAAAGTATTAAAATTCAAACTTTACGTTAAAAAAGCAGCAATTGTTTTAAAAGCTTAAAATATATATTGATAACCATAAAGGTTAGGACAGCATTAAATTTCAGAAGCCGGCTGATCTTTTTTAACCGTTTTTTTTCTCTTGATCAAAAAAATAATGGCTGCGGCAATCAATAGAATCGGCCAGATAGTAATCAGCCCCACAATAATTTTCTGAATCATATAAAAACCTTCCACAAAAGCAGATTTTACGCTGTATACAAAATCAAACTTATATTTATCATCAATATTTTTTGTATTGGTAATGGCTATTTCTGCGGTTCTTACTTTGGGTTCTTTAATGTAAATATCAACAGTGCTGTACTTCAGGTGGTCGGTAACATCCATATTTGCCAATTGCTGTTGATTATTTTCGGACATATTTTCGTCGTCTAGTTTCACTTTATCTTTATTGGCCTTTAGCTGCGAAATATTTTCGCCTGTTTTTTTGATTCTTTTTCCTTCAAGCTCGGCATATTTTATTCCTGCAGTTACATCTTCTGCGTTGATGGATCTTGAATTCAGGAAAAGTTTTTTATTGTTGATTAAAGTTAAAAGCTCGCCTAATTTTTCGGTTGGAACCCTTACCTGCATTGAATTTTCAGACTGGTATTTTTTCACCAATACGGCGTCTTCATCATTGGTATTATAGGTTTCTTCTGATATGACATTGCTCCTTAAATTGCTGTGCGTTACAAATCCTCCCAAATCCTGAACCAATTTTTCAATGGAAATGGTGGCTTCATAAACATCTTTGACTTCCATATTTACATCTGCTGTTTTGATGAACTGTTTGTCTTTTACCTTCATGGTAGCAACAGAAGAAATGCTGTCCGATGTCATTACTGCGGCAGAATCGGCACCGGAAGAAGCTTCATAGGCACTGGATGCCGCTTCTCCTTTTTTACATGAATAGATTCCTAGTAAAAGTGCTGATACGATTGATAATTTAATGTAAGTGGTTTTCATATATTGATTTTTTATTGTTTGCTTAATCCAAAGTTCAGGAGGAAACGTTTGTAATGTTTGAAAAACGCGGGTAAAAAATTTGTAAAGAGAAATTCTGATTTAAATATTTAAAAATCAATAATTTGTAAAATAATGTTGTATGTGTACTTTTGTTTTCGGAGTAATTTTTGCTTATCTTTTTACAATCAAAACACACAATACATTACTATGTCAAATACTTTTTCCAAAATCAGAAACGCAATAGAATTATTCAGAACAATAGATTTTGATCAATTGAGCACAATTTCCCAAAAAGTAAACCTTCCCAAGCTTATGGAAAATTTTTCCAAGCTTGATGATAAGCAGCTTAGCGGAATGATGAAAATGCTGGATCCCAATAAAAAAAAGAAGGATCTTCCGCCTATTGATGGTGATTTCTACGATATTTATCACACCTTAAGCCCGGAACAAAGAGAAGTTCAGTTAAAAGTAAGGGCTTTCATGGAAAAAGAAGTGAAACCTCTGGTGAATCATTACTGGCTTCGTGATGAGTTTCCACATGAATTAATTCCGAAATTTCAAAAACTGAATATTTGCGGTGTTACTTATGAAGGTTACGGCTGTCCAGGAATGCCTTTCTTAATGGAAGGTGTCATTGCTATGGAAATGGCAAGGATTGATGCTTCAATAGCCACGTTTTTTGGGGTACAGTCCGGTCTGGCGATGGGCTCCATTTATATCTGCGGTTCGGAAGAACAAAAACAAAAATGGCTTCCGCAGATGCAGAAATTTGAAAAAATAGGAGCTTTTGGCCTTACAGAGCCTGAAGTGGGTTCCGGAGCAGCCGGCGGCTTAACGGTTACCTGCAAAAAAACGCCCGAAGGCTGGATACTGAACGGCCAGAAAAAATGGATCGGTAACGCAACATTCGCTGATTTAATCATCATCTGGGCAAGAGATCTTGATGATGGCGAAGTGAAAGGCTTTATCGTTGAAAAAGACAATCCGGGTTATTCTGTTGAGAAAATCAAAGGAAAAATGGCATTAAGAATCGTTCAAAACGGATTGATTACGCTGAAAGATTGTGTGGTGACAGAAGAAAACAGGCTGCAAAATGCCAATTCATTTAAAGATACAGCTAAAGTATTGAGAATGACGCGCGCCGGAGTAGCCTGGATGGCAACTGGCTGTGCAAGAGGAGCGTATGAAAGTGCTTTGGATTATACCAGAAAAAGAGAACAATTCGGAAAGCCGATCGCTTCTTTTCAAATGATTCAGGGGCATTTGGTGGAAATGCTGTCGAATCTTACGGCAATGCAGACTATGGTTTTCAGGCTTTCGGAAATGCAGGACGAAGGGATTTTAAAAGATGAACATGCTTCTTTAGCCAAAGTTTTCTGTACAATGAGAACGCGCGATATCGTTTCCAGAGCACGTGAAGTGATGGGCGGAAACGGGATTCTCCTGGAATATGATGTAGCCCGATTTGTAGCTGATGCAGAGGCTATTTATTCTTATGAAGGAACAAAAGAAATTAATTCCCTGATTGTAGGTAGATCGATTACTGGATTTAGTGCATTTGTATGATAAAGTGAATAGTGAATGGTCAATGGTGGATTTTCCCAGCAAGTGAATTTAAAATTGACAAGCAAAGCAAATTCACCATTGACCATTGACCATTCACTATTGACTTTCAGCTCACCAAAGCCTTATATTTTTCTTTATTATCAATAATGATCCAGATATTGATTAGAAATAAAACTCCTGCGATTGTCATTCCCATTGGAGATTTATCTAATGTGAAAACATGAGCGACAATTCCTACCATTACAGGTAAAATAACAATAGCGCCTAAAGCTCTTGTTTTTGGGAAAATAAATAGCAGGCCGCCAATGATTTCTACAATTCCTATTAATGGCATCAGCCAGCTGATTTCATTGAATGCAGCAAAAAGCTTCATTTGCTCAGGAGTAGGCTTCTCCATTGGCATATAATTTAAGAATTTGTTTAATCCTGCGTTGATAAACATCAGGCCAAACAGAAGGGCAAAAATAAATTTTACGATTTTCATGAGTGTGAGAATTTTTTATTAAAATTAAATAAAATTCTAATTCGTTGATTAAAAATCAAATAAAATTTAAAATTACTATTGATTTCTTATTACTCATTGCCAATTACTCATTACTCATATTTAATCCATCTCTTCCAGCGTAATATTTTTGGATATCTTGTATTTCTTTTTCTTTTTGTTTGGTTTTTCTTCTTCGCCGAGCAGTTTTCCCCAAGGCTGCAAACCTTCCACTCTTTCAAAAATGATTTTGATGATAGCAATAGCCGGAATACATAGAAACATTCCTGCAATTCCCCAAAGATGTTCGCCGATAACAATTCCGATAAATGAGAAAAGTGCGTTGATTTTCACTTTAGAACCTACCACAAATGGAAGGACAATATTTCCGTCTACAATGTGAACTCCTACATAGCCGATGATTACGTAAATGCACGTAGTGGGAGTTGTAGTCGCAAAGGCAATAAAGCAGGAAATCAACAGCCCGATACAGATGCCCAGATAAGGAATTACATTTAATAATCCCGTAAGAATACCTAGCAGAATAGCATATTTCACCCCTAAAATTGTTAAAACAATAGAAGTAAGGATAGAAACAATAACCACCTGCAAACATAATCCTATGATGTATTTTTTAGTCATGATTCTCACTTCATTCACGATTTCCTGAACGCTGGCCTTATGTTTTTCGTTAAAAACTGTTACAATAAAATTATTTAAAACTCTTCTGTAGTTTAAAATGAAAATAAAAAAAAGAATAAAAAAAACAATAAAACCCAGCCCCGTGGAAAACACTCCGAATGTGAACCCCAGGATCACGGCGGATGAAGAAAGAAGCTTATTCACTCCCTGATCCAGATAATCCAGCTGCTCATCAATTTTTACATGAAAAGTATCTGAAACCCAATTCTGAAGCTCATTAAAAACCTTCGTAAACTGAACCCTAAGATGCGGAATATCTTTGCTGAAATCTGATAACTGTGACCCGAAGAAATAAACCATGCCCGTTAAGATCATCAGCATAATCAAAACCGAAGCAATAGTAGATATCGACCGGGTAAATCTCAGTTTTCTTTCCATAAAGGTAGCAACCGGCAGAAAAAGCATTGCCATAAGAAATGCTAAAAAGAAGGGGGCAAAAATACTTTCGCCCAACGCCAGAAGGTAACCGATCCCGATGATGGAAATCACAACCAGTGTAAGCTTAACGAGAAATGGGAGCCGAATAAAATTCATAATATCAAAATCTACTCTATAAAAATACAAAAACCCTTCGGATTAACAGGGTGATTTATTAATTTAACCTAAATATCCAAGTCATAATCAAAACCACGTCCCAGATTCTGGAACGTGGTTTCTTTTTATTGAGAATGTTAATATGTTATGAATTATTTTTCGATGGCAATATCAATGACCTCTTCCATTCTGTTGACATAATGTACTTTAAGGTTTTTAAGGTAATCTTTTTTAATTTCCTCTACATCTTTTCTGTTGGCTTCACAAAGAATAACATCTTTAATTCCGGCTCTTGTTGCGGCCAGTAGTTTTTCTTTAATTCCGCCTACAGGAAGTACTTTTCCTCTTAAGGTAATTTCGCCGGTCATCGCAAGATGAGGTTTTACTTTTTTATTTTTATAGGAAGACACCATGGATGTCAGCATGGCAATACCCGCTGAAGGTCCGTCTTTTGGAGTTGCCCCTTCCGGAACGTGGACGTGGATATTTTTCTTTTCGATATCATCCTGAGAAATTCCCAGTTCATCATATTTTGCTTTAATATATTCCAAAGCAATGGTTGCGGACTCTTTCATCACTGTTCCCAGGTTACCGGTCATGGTTAAAGCACCTTTTCCGTTGCTTAAAATGCTTTCAATGAATAAGATATCTCCGCCTACGCTTGTCCAGGCAAGACCTGTCACCACACCCGGAACTCCGGTGATTTCTGACAAGCTTTTTGGTCTTGGAACTCCCAGAATCTCATCAATTTTTTCAATCGAAATTTTTGAATCATATTCTTTTACTAAAGCTGTCTGCAGGGCTACCCATCGGGCAATTCCCGCAATTCTCTTTTCAAGGGTTCTTACACCGCTTTCTGAAGTGTGGGCTTCTATAATGTGCTTTAATTCAGCATTTCCAAGCTTGAATGATTTTGAATCCAAACCATTTTCTTCCTGCTGTTTTTTAATTAAATGTCTTTTTGCGATCTCAATTTTTTCTTCCAGAGTATAACCCGCAATCTGGATGATTTCCGTTCTGTCCAATAACGGAGTCTGGATGGTTGAAAGTGAATTTGCTGTTGCAATAAAGAGTACTTTAGACAAATCGTAACCCATTTCCAGGAAATTATCGTAGAATGACTTATTTTGTTCAGGATCAAGAACTTCTAAAAGTGCAGAACTTGGGTCACCGTGTAATCCCTGCCCGATTTTGTCCATTTCATCCAGTACAATTACAGGATTGGAAGTTCCGGATTTTTTGATGGACTGAAGAATTCTTCCCGCCATTGCCCCAATGTATGTTTTCCTGTGACCACGGATTTCACTTTCATCATGAAGCCCGCCCAGAGACAGCCTTACATATTTTCTTCCGAGGGCATCTGCAATAGATTTTCCCAAAGAAGTTTTACCTACTCCCGGAGGCCCTACCAACAGAAGAATAGGGGATTTCATGTTGTTTTTTAACTTTAAAACAGCCATGTGCTCCAAAATCCTTTTCTTAATATCTTCTAACCCGAAATGAGCTTTGTCTAAAATCTTTTCGGCTTTTGCAATATCAAAAACGTCTTCTGTATAGGTTTCCCACGGAAGATCTGTAAAGAAATCAAGATAATTTCTCTGAACATTATAGTCCGGTGAGTTTGGATTCTGACGCTGTAACCTGTTGATTTCCTTTTGGAAATGTTCTTCTACTTCATCATTCCATTTCTTTTCACGGGCTTTTTTTATGAGGTCTTCAACGTCGCTTTCCGGTCCGCCGCCCAATTCTTCCTGAATGGTTCTGATCTGTTGATTTAAAAAATATTCTCTCTGCTGTTTGTCCAGATCCTTTGAAGTTTTCTGATGAATCTGATTTCTCAATTCCAGTTTTCTGAAATCTTCATGCATCATTTCATAACATTTGTTGGCTCTTTCCATCAGGCTTTTTTCTTCAAGCAGCTTTTGCTTTTCGATGGATGGGAAATTAGCGTTCGTGCAGATGAAATTTAATAAATCATCATTATTGTTGATGTTTTTTATAGCAAAATTGGCCGCGTTCGGGATGTTTGGATCGAGCTCTATGATTTTTAAAGCAAGATCTTTTACGTTTTCCAGTAATGCTTCGTATTCTTCCTTGTTTTTTGCCTTTCCGTCTTTTAATTTATTGATTTCAGCTTTGAAATACGGCTGGGTTTCAACAATTTTTTTAATCTTGAATCTGTAAAATCCTTTGGTGATGGCTGTAATATTGCCTTCAGGAAGCTTAATGATCTTGATGATTTTCGCTAAAGTACCTATTTGGTAAAGATCTTTCTCATGAGGCTGTTCCAGATCAGAATTTTTTTGGCTTACAATTCCTATCAGGTCTCCGTTTTTCTGGGCTTCTTCCAGGAGCTGTATGGATGCTTTTCTTCCTGCAGTAATCGGGATGACCACATTGGGGAACATCACCATATTTCTTACCGGAAGGATAGGGAATATCTTTTGCTCAGAATTTTTTTCTGTTTCCGAAAGATCAGAAAGGCTGATCTCTTCAGCAACAATATCAAATCCGTCGCTTATCATTTCTTCTAAACTTATATCTTCAAATTCTGTCATAGTAAATCGAATGACAAATTGTCATTATCGTGTTAATTCGTTAACGTGAAATTTTATAATATGCTTTAAAAACGGGCAGCATATTAAGGTATGCTTTATGGCACAAGACTTATGCCATTCATTTTTTGATAAAAAATATGGTCAAAATTTCCTTTTTTGTAAAAATAAAATTTTAAAAAATTAAAAAAAGGTCTTTGATTTCCGTAATTTCTTAAAAATGTGTATTTTCGCACACTGATAAAAAACTATAATATATATAATGGCAATTTTAGGACAAATTAGGAGTAGACCTTGGCTTTTGATGGGAGTAATTGCACTGGCGCTTTTGGCGTTCTTAGTGAATCCCGATAGTATTGATAAGGTTTTTGGTAAAAATCCTGATGTTTTAGGAAAAGTAAATGGTGAGAAAATTACCCGCGAAGAGTTTAATGATCAACTTTTTGTGCTGCAGCAGCAGGCCGACCAGCAAGGTCAGCCGAAGGCCGGTCTTGAGGAGCAGGCTTGGCAGTTGCTTGTGCAGTCAAAGCTTATCAAACAGCAGTTTGAGAAAATGGGCTTTGAGATGACGGAAGATTATTTCTGGAATCAGATCCAGTATGATCAGATGTTTGCACAGCAAAAGCAGTTCTTTGACGAGAAAGGGAATTTCAAAACTCAGGAGCTTAAAAAACAGATCGAAGAAATGAAGGCTGCAAGCCCGGAAGGTTACAACCAATGGTTGAAAACCAGAAAGTCAATCGAGTACAGATTGATGGCAAGACAGGTTTTTGCTAATATTTCTCAGGGTATTACTACCGGGAAAAAAGAAGCTGAAGAGCTTATGAAGCAGAGAGATCAGCTTGCCGAAATCGATTTTGTTAAAATTGATTACGCAGCTTACCTTCAAAAAAATAATATCAAAGTTACTACTGAAGATTTAGCAAATTATATTAAGCAGCATCCTGTAATGTTCAAAGCGGAACCAAGCAGAAACATAGGTGTTGTTTATTTTCCTTCTCAGCCAAGTGCAGCAGATGATGCAGCGGCTCAGAAAGAAATTACTAAACTATTCTCAGCAGGAACTGATGCAAGCGGAGGTGCGGAAAACTTCCAAAACACTACTAACGACTCAATGTTCGTAATGGCAAATTCTGATATGCCTTTTAATAATCAGTATTTGAAGCCAAACCAATTGCCACAGACTATTCAGGGGCAGATCACTACTGCTGCGATCGGGCAGACGTTCGGACCTTACAAAGAACAAAACTTCTATGTAGTTTCTAAACTTTTGGATAAAAAGACTTCGGATTCTACATTGTCAAGACATATTCTTATTGCATTTAAAGGAAGCCCTGCGGGAGAAGGTGTTTCAAGATCTAAAGAACAGGCTAAAAAACTAGCAGATTCTATCGGAGCTATTGTAAAAGCCAATCCTGGTAAATTCACAGAATTCCTTAAGTTATCAAACGATCCAAATTCTGCTGCTCAGGGTGGTAGCCTTGGATGGACAACTCCGGAAACGCCTTTCGTTCCTGAGTTCTTAACTTATTTAGCTAATAATCCTAAAGGTGCTACAGGTGTTGTGGAGACTCAGTTCGGGTACCATATCATTAATATAGAAGATAAAAAACCGGGAGCAATGGGCTATAAAGTTGCTAACCTTGTGAAAGCAATTAAGCCGTCTGAAGCTACGGAAGCTGATGTTAATAAAAAAGCAAGCAGATTCGTTCAGCAGGTTCAGGGAAAGTCTTTCAACGATTTTGTGAATATTGCTAAAAAAGGAAACTATCAGTTCTCCAATCCAAAACAGGCAAAAAGATTTGATGGTCAGATCCAAGGTCTTGGAACAGATAAAGATGCAGATATTTTAGCTTGGGCTTTTGATAAAAAAAGAGAGAAAGGAGATACTGAATTATTTAATGTAGACGGAACCGGAGACAGAATTGTAGTCTATCTTAACGGTAAGCAGGAAAGAGGAACGGCAGATCCGGAATCTGTAAGAGATCAGATTGAAGTGGTGGTTAAAAATAAATTAGCTGCAAAACAGATTTCTGAAAAAATTGGTAAAGCCGGAAGCCTTGATCAGATTGCTAAGCAGTTTGGAACTACAAAACAATCTGCACAGGTAAACCTATTGAGCCCGTCAGTTGCAGGTGCCATGGAGCCTAAAGTTGCCGGAGCAGCATTTGGTGTTGCAAAAGGTAAGATTTCTAACCCAATTGAGGGAGGAACAGGGGTTTATGTTTTAGTTAAAAAGAATGAAATCGTAAACAAGCAGCCTGGAGATATTAAGCAATTTACAGAATCTATCAGCCAGAGAAATGCAGGAATGTTTGGCCAGTCTTGGTTAAAGAGCCTGCAGGACAATTCTGATATCGATGATTACAGAATAGAAATCTGGGACAAAATGGGTTCTCAGCAACAGTAAAAAATTAATTTTATAAATAATGAAAGTGGCAGAATTTTTGCCACTTTTTTTGTGTGTAATGCAGAGCAATAAAGAAAAACATTAATTTAAATGTAGTATATTTGCTCATTAGAAAAAATTTAGCAAGTGAAGTTCAGTAAAGAATTAAAAGCTGGTGTAATCGCACTTTTAGCTATTGTTGGTTTTGTAGTATTATTCCAATTTATGAAGGGCAGAAGCCTTTTTACCACAGATAATATATTTTACGCAAAATATGATAATGTAGAAGGATTAGCGCAATCATCTCCTGTTTCCATCAATGGTTTGAAGGTAGGGCAGGTTGACAAAATCATTCCTCATACAGATAAAGACGGGAAAATTGATTTTCTTGTTAAAATTACTGTAGATAATAATTTTGAGTTTTCAAAAAATTCCACACTGGAAATTTTTGAGCCGGGATTAATGTCAGGAAAAGAAATGAGAATTAACCTCATGTACGGCGGGCCGACAGCAAAAGACGGAGATACTCTGAAAGGAGCCTTCAAGCTGGGAACGCTGGGAAGCCTTTCTTCGCAGGTAGGGCCGGTTAAAGATCAATTGCAGACTGTTTTATACCGTGTAGACTCATTAATGTCTAATGCAAACAGAATTGTTGATGAGCAGAACAGAGCAGAAATTAAAGCTTTGCTTTCAAATCTTAATAAAACAGTAAGCGCGCTGCAGACTACCGCAGGAAGCGTAAATACTTTGGTAGGACACAATGACCCTAAACTTCAGAAAGTACTGGATGATGCAAGCCTTACTATGCAAAGCGGTAAAGTAACCCTTGATAAATACGGAAATCTTGCAGAAAGCATCGATACTCAGAAACTGAATGCTGCGATTGCTAACCTAGATGTTACCGTTGGAAAGCTTAACCAGGTAGTAGCAGGAATTAACAATGGGGAAGGTAGTTTAGGAAAATTAATGAAAGATGAGCAGCTTTACAACAATCTGAATTCCGCCTCTACCAATCTGAATTCATTAATTGAAGATATGAAAGCAAATCCGAAGAGATACATTAATTTCTCGGTATTTGGTAAGAATAACAAAGACTAATACACTGGCCATGCAATATATCGATAATATTCTTTTTCTGATTTTATTAGTTGCAGGTTTTGGGCTGTTTGCAAAAAGTCTTCAGAAGATATACAGAAACATCAGATTAGGACGTGAAATCAACAGAAACGACAGGAAAGGTGAGCGTTGGGAAACCATGGCCAGAGTGGCAATGGGACAAAGCAAAATGTCAAAAAGACCTGTTGCAGGGATTTTGCACCTTTTCGTTTATGTAGGTTTTATTATTATTAATATAGAACTTATTGAAATCATTGTTGACGGAATTTTCGGGACACATAGATTTTTAGCAACTGTTCTTGGAGATGGCTTTTACAGCTTCTTTACGTCTACGCTTGAAATTTTAGCCCTGTTAGTGATAATAGGGGTGGTAACATTCTTTATCCGTAGAAATTTTTACGGGGTGAAAAGATTAACGATGAAGGAGCTTTTCGGATGGCCAAAACAGGATGCCAACTGGATTCTTATCATAGAATTTGCCTTAATGATGGCTTTTCTTACTATGAACTCCACCGACTGGATTTTGCAGCAAAGAGGTGTTCTTCATGCACATGGAAGCTTTCCTGTAAGCCAGATGACTTTTGTGCCGTTTTTTGAAGTATTCAGTTTTGATAATGGCTTTTTAGTTTTTGTAGAAAGAGCAGCGTGGTGGTTCCACTTTGTAGGGATTTTGTTCTTCATGAACTATCTTTATTATTCTAAACATTTACATATTATCTTAGCCTTTCCAAGTACTTGGTACGCTAATTTGGAGAAAAAAGGGAAATTCAATAACCTTGAATCTGTTACCAAAGAAATCAAGCTGATGATGGATCCCAATGCAGATCCTTATGCTGCTCCGGCTGAAGGACAGGCGGAAGAAGCACCTTCGAAGTTTGGTGCAGAAGATATTTTTGATCTGAATCAGGTTCAATTGCTGAATGCTTATTCCTGCACAGAATGTGGACGTTGTACAGCAGTTTGCCCGGCAAATATTACCGGAAAAAAACTTTCCCCGAGATTAATTTTAATGAAAACAAGAGACCGTCTGGAAGAAGTTGGAAAAAACATTGACCAAAACGGGAAGTTTGTAGACGACGGAAGGAAGCTTCTAAACGATTATATCACAAAAGAAGAACTTTGGGCTTGTACCACTTGTAATGCATGTACAGAGGCCTGCCCTGTATTGCTTGATCCGCTTTCTATCATCTTTGATATGAGAAGATTCCTGGTAATGGAGCAGTCTGCTGCACCTCAGGAGCTCAACCTGATGATGACGAATGTTGAAAATAATGCCGCACCTTGGCAGTATAACCAGGCAGACCGTCTGAATTGGGCAAATGATTAAATAAAACCATTATGAAAAACATACTTGCAGTTTTTTTGTTGATGTGTGTATCATTGCTGATGGCACAGACTTCAGATCAGAAAAAAATTCTTGAAGATTCCAATTCATTCATGTCTTTATTAAAGAATAAGAACTACGATGGAATTATGGATCTTACTCATCCTGCGCTTTTTGACAAGGTAAATAAACAGGATTTAATTAATGCTTTTAAGTCAATGCTGGAAGGGGATGAAGAGTTTAAAATGGATATTGCTGATATCAATCCTGCTGCATTTAAAGTTTCTGAAGTTTATAATACAAAAGAAAAAGGGAAGTATGCTTTTGTTACCTACCCGATGAATATGAAAATGTCTTTTCTGAAAGAAAAGTTTGATGATGAAAAGAAGAAAATGATGACGAATATGATGGAGCTTCAGGGTATGAAATCAAAGTTTGTAGATGACAGTACTTTGGAACTAAGCAAAGAGAGTATGATCATTGCGGTTAATGATAAGTCTACAGGGAATATCTGGAAATATATCAATTATGATGAGGCCAATCCTTTGTTCATATCAATTGTTTCAGCAGAGGTCATGAAAACGGCTAAAGAATATTATGCTGATTTTTTAATTAAACAGAAAGAAAATGCAAATTAAAACAATGGCAGAATATGCTGCCGAAGGAAAATCACCTGAAGTTTTGTTTTGGGTTGGCTGTGCGGGAAGTTTTGATGACCGCGCCAAAAAGATTACGAAAGCATTTTGCAAAATATTAAATAAAATAGGGGTAGAATTTGCTGTTCTGGGACAGGAAGAAAGCTGTACGGGAGATCCTGCAAAACGCGCCGGAAATGAGTTCGTTTTCCAGATGATGGCCTTAACGAACATTGAAGTTCTGAACGCTTATGAAGTAAAAAAGATTGTAACGGCCTGCCCACACTGTTTTAATACTCTTAAAAACGAATATCCGAGCCTTGGAGGGAATTTTGAAGTAATTCATCATACACAGTTCCTTAAAAAACTGATGGAGGAAGGACGTTTGAAAATTGAAGGTGGAGCCTTCAAAGGAAAAAAGATTACTTTCCATGATCCATGTTATCTTGGAAGGGCAAATGACGAATATGAAGCTCCAAGAGTTCTGCTGGAAAAGCTGGATGCCGAGCTTGTAGAAATGAAACGCTGCAAAACAAACGGTCTTTGCTGTGGAGCAGGAGGTGCCCAAATGTTTAAAGAACCGGAAAAAGGAAATAAAGACATCAATATAGAAAGAACGGAAGAAGCATTGTCCTTTGAGCCAAAAGTAATTGCTACGGGTTGCCCGTTCTGCAATACGATGCTTACCGATGGTGTCAAACATTTTAATAAAAATACAGAAGTAGCTGTAAAAGATATCGTGGAACTTCTTGCTGAAGCGGAAGATTTATAATTTATAAGACGATCAACCGAATTGGTATCCATGAAAGCACAATGGAGGGTTTCCTTTTTTTTTATAGTAACAGCTATTGCGATTCTCAGCTTTTGGAACTATAAAAACAGGGTGTACGATTGGGATATGCCTGGCTACATTGGCTGTTTATATAATTTAAAATTTCCTGATTCTCCAGATAAAATCCGGGTACTTACTTATCAGGAGATTAAAAAAGATGCACCTGAGACGGAGTACAGAGATATTTTAGGGACACTCCCGGTACAGGATAAAATAAGGCAGTCTTTTGCGACCAATACCCAATCTTTCATGGAGCAACTTCCTTATTTTCAGATTAAAGTGGGCTATAATCTGGCAATTCTTGTCATGTATGAATTAGGATTCTCATCACCGGATTCAGTTATCGTTTTGAGTGCCATTTCTTATTTTTTTTCAGGATTGCTGTTGTTTTTTGCTTTAAAAATTATTTTCCCTGAAAATTACCTGCTTACAAGCTTTTTAACGGTAGGAATAATGGTTTTGCCGCCTATGACTTATATGTCACGAGTGGCCACACCTGATATGTTTATCTTCCAGTTTTTATTGATTTTCATGATTGGGTTCCTTAAAAATTGGGGTAAATGGATCATGTTCATCATTCTTTTTGCTATTACTTTTACAAGACCGGATTATGTACCCTTTACCTTAAGTTATTTAGCGGTTCTGTTTGTTTACGGATATTTTAAAAATAAAAAATTAGATTTGACTCTTGTCATTCAAGGAGTCATTATTTTACTTTTATATTTTACGATTATTAAGCTTTTTAATTATCCGGGATGGAAACATCTGTTTTATGACACTTTCATACAAAGACGTGCATTCATTTCGGGTCCTCCGCCAAACTTTAGTATGAAAGAATATTTAGATATACTTTTTATTAAGATTATTTATTTCAAAAAAGTTACCCTGACGGCTGTCGGACTTTTAGGATTAACATTTTATTTTTCAAAAGACTCATGGATAAGAACCTGCGCGCTTTTGATTTTCGTAAATATTTATATTAAATTTTTATTTTTTCCACATTCCGCAGGGTTAAGATTTTTCTTTGGCTTAATTATGATGCTATTAATCCTATTTTTATATGCTTTAAGTAAAAAGTATAATGGCTTTAAACTCAGGAAAATTGTGTAATTTTGAACTTTAAATGTATCAGAAATGAAGATTGAAGAATCAAATATAGTAGAAGCAAACGACTACAGAGTAATCATATATCCTGCATCAAGGCCTTTGGAAACTAAGGAAGCCAAAGCAATTACAGAAAAATTATTCGACTTTTTGTCGACTTGGGCAGCACACGGAAAACCGCTTTCATCATCTTTTAAAATTGAAAAAAATCAGTTTATCATCATCTGTGTGGATGAAGAAAAAGAAATGGCTTCCGGCTGCAGCATTGATGCGTTGGGAAAAGTGATGAGAGAAATTGATGAGGAATATCAATTGGGATTATTCGACAGAATGAAAGCGAGCTTCATCGAAAATGGAGAAGTAAAAACCATGAAGCTTATAGATTTTAAGTCAAAAGTAAGAAACGGCGAAATTTCTAAAGATATCCAGGTTTTTGATTTTTCTAAAAATACCTATCTGGAGTTTTTGGGTAACTTCCTTTTGCCCTTTGAGAGAAGCTGGGCGGCTGGAATTAAATAAATTTACAGTAAATCAATAAATAAAAGTGGAAGCAGTTCCACTTTTTTCGTTTTAAAACTATATTTGTAGAAATTCCTCTTCGGGGGAGAAAAAAGCAAATGCCTAAAATCCTTTTTTTAACTACAGCCCACAGATATGATGATGATAGAATCTTTTATCATCAGGCAAAAGCATTGAAAAATTCAGGTTGTCAGGTTAAAATTTGCAGTCTCTCATCGGATTTTCAGGGTGTTATAGACGGAATTGATGTGGAGTCTTATCCTGTTCTCGAAAAAAGCACGGAAGAGAAAACAAAAGTTTTCGAAAGAGTCTGCGATTCATTTCAACCGGATAGTATCATCTGTTCTGAGCCTTTAGCGGTAATTGCTACCAAAAACTTCAGGAAAAATAAAAAAATAAATGTTTTCTATGATATTACGGAATGGTATCCTTCAATGCGGATGGTCGAAAATTTTTCCTTTCCTTTAAATATCATTCATGCAATTAAATTTTTCCTGATTCAGTTATATGCCGGCTGGATAAGCACTCATTTTATATTTGGAGAAGAGACAAAGAAGTTTCCTTTAGCTTATTTTTTCCCGTTTAAGAAAAGAATTATTTCTTCTTATTATCCTGACGATCAATATATTTATCAGCATATAAACAAATTAAAACCGAATGCTATATCACTTTGCTACACAGGCCAGTTTTCAGAAGAAAAAGGAATTGGAAATTTTTTTGCGGCAGTTGATAACTTGAGGAGAAAAAAACCGGATTTACATATTTCTATTTTATTAATTGGAGGTGCCAGAAAAGAAAAAGATGAAAAATACTTTCAAAATCTTATTGATAAATATAAATTTGAAGATATAAGAATAGGAAGGTCAACCTCATTTGAAACCTTTACTGAGGCTTATTCAGAAGCAGATATCTGCTTTGACCTGCGTAGTTTAAATTATGAAAACCACCATTGTCTTCCCATTAAAATATTTTACTATGCTGGCTCTGGAAAGCCTGTAATTTATACAGATTTGAAAGCAACCAGGCAGCATGTGGACGTTTCAAAATTTGGATATTTGGTTGATCCTGAAAATGCTGAACAGATTTCGGAAATTATTCTTAATTATCTCATAAATCCGGAATTATATTCTCTGCACGCCCAAAATGCAAGAAAGGAATATGAAAAGAAATACAACTGGAACCTTATTAAAGATTCTTTTGTAAACTTCATCAAAAACTCAATGCCATAACATGAAGTCTGCTATTCTTAAAACCTTTGCATCCAGATTTTTAATTTTATTATTAAATTTCGGATTGGTGATTTATTCTACCAATATGTGGGGCAGCGAAGGGAAAGGGGTGATTTCCATAGTTATCGCAGACCTTACGATCATCAGTTTTTTTGCCAATGTTTTTGTAGGAAGCAGCATGAGTTATTTCGCTTCAAAGTTCAAAACGGAGGAAATTTTACCGTTTGCTTATCTATGGTCTATTGCAATCGGGCTTTTAATTCCTTTGATCTTAAGCTTAAATCATGCTTCAGAATATTCCGGATATTTGATTTTACTTTCTATTTTTTCTTCGCTTCTGGCCGCCAATGTGAATTTATTTGTAGGACAGCAGAACATTAAAATGTTTAATTTATATACTGTTTTACAGCAGTTGGTTCATATTTTATTCATTGTTGTCATTGTTTACATCATTAAAATTACTTCTGTTACTTCTTATTTTATTGCCCAGATCAGCTGTTTTTGCGTTCTTTTTTTAATCAGTTCTTCTCAGGTGCTGAGACTTTGTGATTTTAAAAATATTTCGTTTTCGAGGGAAGTTTGGAGTAAGTTATTCGATTATGGCTGGAAAACACAATTGAGTGGTTTTTTACAGTTCTTAAATAACAGACTGTCATTCTATTTTCTTGAATATTTTAAAGGAATTGTAAGTGTAGGTATTTTCTCCATCGGGGTTGCGTTTTCAGAAGCAGTCTGGACTGTGAGCCGTAGTCTCTCAGTTGTACTTTACGCGGATGTGGTAAATAATAAAAACACAAATGAAGCTATTGAGAAAACAAAGGTTTCTTTGAGAATCAGCTTTTTGATCACCTTATTATTTATCATCATTATGCTGCTGATGCCTTCACAGGTATATTCCATGATTTTCGGAAAAGATTTTAGCCAGACAAAAGAAATTGTATTGCTTCTTTCGCCGGGAATTCTGGCGATAGCAACAAGCAATATTGTTGGGTATTATTTTGCAGGAATCAATAAATTGAGGATTTTAAATGTAAAGTCAATGATAGGGCTTGTTTTCACCGTAATTTCTTCTTTTTATATTATTCCGAGATGGGGAATCCCGGGGGCATGTGTAATTACTTCTGTTTCCTATATTCTGTCTTCTGCATTGCTTTTCTGGAGGTTTTATAAGATAACAGATTTTCATATCCGGGATTTTATCCTTTCAAAGTCTGAGATTAGAATTCTTTTCAATAAAATAATAAAGAAAAATTAAGACTAAACCTTTAAGCTTTAGATAAAAGAATTTAAAATAAGTTTTTATCTTTGTTGGACATGAAGAATATTGTTTTTGGATTTCTGGTAATTTTTTGTGCCTTTCTCAGCTGCAGAACGGGTGAGGATGAAGATTTGCAGAAAATTGATCAGATCTTGAATATTTATATGAAAAACAGTGCGGGGAGAGATCTTTTCCATAAAAAAAAGGATACTACTTATTTTACTTATTCCATGAATGATGTAAATGGCACCTCAGACAATGCGCCTGTAAGCAGCTCTCTAAAAGCTACGGCAGACTCCACGCTTTTTATTGAATACATTGCAGGAGCCAAAAGAGTAGGACTGGACACACTGGATCCAAACAATAAAACGTATCACTCGGTCATTACGGTTTCAATGATTAAAAGACTGAATAATACTATTCTGGACACCATCAATGATGAGCTGGAAATCCAGTATCGCTGGACCCCAACAGTTTTTGAAGTCTCGAAAGTGTATTATAATGATACGCTGAGATTTACTAAAGAGCCAGGTGCATCAAACGTAGTTACGATCATAAAATAATTTATACATTTGCAAAACTGTTGACATTTGATGCTCAACATTCTAATAACTAACATCTAAATAAAATGTTACAAGTCAATTTTTTGCGCGACAATAAAGAGCGCGTTTTAGAAGGTCTTAAGAAAAGACAATTCAAGAATCTTGGGTTGGTAGACGAGGCTATTGCTACTGACGAACAAAGAAAAAAAATTCAGTTTGAATTGGATTCCCAGCTTTCCGAGATCAATAAAATCTCGAAAGAAATAGGAATGCTGATGAAAGAAGGAAAAAAAGAAGAAGCAGAATCCGCAAAATCTAAAACAGCACAATATAAAGAGTCGAGTAAAGAATTACAATCTCAATTAGACCTAAAAGAAAAGGAATTACTGGATATTTTATACAAGCTTCCTAACATCCCGAATGAATTGGTAAAAAACGGTGCATCTGCTGATGATAATGAAATTATTTATCAGTCCCATGATGTGGCAGGTCTTGGCGAAGGGGCAATTCCTCACTGGGAGTTGGCAAAAAAATACAACCTTATCGATTTTGAACTGGGTGTAAAAATTGCCGGTGCCGGTTTTCCGGTTTATCTTGGAAAAGGAGCAAGGTTACAGAGAGCGCTGGTTCAGTATTTTCTAGATAAAAATGTTGAAAAAGGGTACATGGAAGTGAATCCTCCTCACGTTGTAAATGAAGCTTCAGGTTATGGAACGGGACAATTGCCGGATAAAGAAGGCCAGATGTATTACATTCAGGCTGATGATCTTTATTTGATTCCCACTGCGGAAGTTCCGGTAACGAATCTTTACCGCGATGTTTTATTTGATGAAAAGGATCTTCCGGTTAAAAATACGGCTTTTTCCCAATGTTACAGAAGAGAAGCGGGAAGCTACGGAGCTCATGTAAGAGGTCTGAACCGTCTTCACCAGTTTGAAAAAGTAGAAATCGTAAGAATCGAGAAGCCTGAAAATTCTTACGCAGTTTTGGAAGAAATGGTAGAGCATATCAAAGAAATTTTAACTGATCTTGAATTGCCTTACCGCGTATTAAGGCTTTGTGGTGGAGATACTGGTTTTGCATCTGCCATGACGTATGATTTTGAGGTGTGGAGCGCAGCCCAGGAAATGTGGCTTGAAGTAAGCTCTGTTTCTAATTTTGAAACCTTCCAGGCAAACAGATTGAAATGCCGTTACAAGGCGGACGGAAAATCTCAGTTAGTTCACACACTAAACGGTTCTGCAATGGCTTTGCCAAGAATTATGGCTGCTTTATTGGAAAATAATCAGACAGCACAAGGGATAAAGCTTCCGAAGAAGATTGCTGAATATGCGAGATTTGATTTGATTAATTAAAATTGAATTATTTTAGATAAATAAAAACCCTCTGGAATTGGAGGGTTTTGTTGTTTTATTCTGTAATTACGGTAATTTTCTTGTCAGCGTTTTTCAAAGGTTTTTTATCCTTTTCTTCGCCGAAGAGATAATCCAGGTCGTAATTTATTTTCGAATAATCATCTGCTTTTGTGATCCAGTCGTGCTTTCCTGAAATGGATTTTATTTTATTTTCAAATTTTAATGTAGTTCCGATTTCTTTATACATCATTTTCAGAGTGCTCAAAGAGGTTTCGGAAACTTGTCCTGAAACACCTTTTGTGGCAAGAATATCTTTAACGCCGTCCAGACTAAGTTTTTCGGTGTCTATAATTAAGGTTTTCCCGTCCCATGAGTTCATTGCCATCTGATCGATGGGCAGTTTTTCGTCTCTTGACATCGCACCCACGGTTTTGTAATCCTCTTTGGTAAAATGATCCATTTTCATAGAAATTCCTGCAAGCTCGTCTTTATCAAAATTTGACTTCATAAAGATTTTTTTCATGATTTTGATGGAATCCGGATTGGTGGTTTTAAGCTTGCCTTCTTGCTTTTCCCATTCATAAAGACTGGTCCATGTTCTCGGCATCTTTTCAAGCTCGTCAAAGCCTTTTTCATCTGTTTTTGCAGAGTCCGGGATCATGGATTTCATCATCGTCATAGCTTCTTTCATATCAATATTAGTAATAGTAGTAGAAGCCGAATCTTTATGATAAGTAATTTCCGAATTTACGGAACACGACTGCAAAATAAAAATGCTGATGATTAATAAAAATAAAATCTTTTTCATGGTATGTTCTATTAGTTAATGACAATTGGTGCTATGGCTGTGTGTGCTGTGATCTCCGGGAAGATGGCATTGGCCATTGTTATCTTTGGAGACAGTCATTGCTTCTGCTCTTGGCGAAATATAAGGAATTCCGAGTTCAAGGCCCCTCACAATAAATAATCCTCCTAAAATGATCATTACTACAGGAATTACTTTCAGTACTTTTACCCTGAAAGCCTGATTCATAAGGTTTCCGAGCAAAACTATCGCAAACATGAATGGAAGTGTTCCCAACCCAAATAAAGCCATATATAAAGCCCCCTGCCAGATTCCTCCGCTTGCAAGGCTTGCCGTTAGAGCCATATAAACCATTCCGCAGGGTAGGAAGCCATTCAGTAAACCTGTGGTAAATCTTGAGCGGTAATCTGCTTTTTGTAAAAGCCTGCCCAAATTTGACTTAACTTTAAATAAAAATTTAGAAAAGAAAGGGATTTTTGAAACAAAATCTTTTCCTCCAAATGAAGATACGGCCATTATGATGAGCAAAACTCCCACAGCAATGGTAAGATATTTCTGAAAACCAGCCATTTCAAAACCTTCACCGATGATTCCTAAAACAGCTCCCAAAAGCGAATACGTAAAGATCCTTCCGAATTGATAGGTAAGGTTCTGAAGGTAATAATTGGTGGCCTGCTTCTTTGTTAATCCCATCGACAGGGCAATAGGCCCGCACATCCCGATACAGTGGAATCCGGAAGCGAAACCTAAACCAATGGCTGATACAATAAGTGCTATTTCCATATCACATCATAATCCATTCTGTAGTCTGTTTTGTCTCTGGTCCAAGTGAGTCTCAACGTATAGTTACCCATTTTTAAAACCTGGGCAGGAATTAGAAAAGATTTATTGGCATCAAGCTGCACAGATTTATGTATATCAAGGTTCTGATCGTCGGTTCTGTTTAAAACAAATTTTACCGTAGTATTGGAATTGTCGTAATCTTTCGGGAAAGTTATCTTAATTCCTGCTTTATCCTGGCTGTATGCTGGTTTTTCCTGCAGCTCGTCAGCTCTTTTTTTAGCATCAATTACATCCTGGTATTTTAATTCTTCTTCATAATAATTATCTGTTACCATTTCTGAGTTTTTTTGCCCGTTCGGGAAAAGAAACAGCATGGATAGTATAAAAATAATGAATGCAAATAATGCAATTACAACACCGTGTCCCCAACTAAAGTTTTTCATTTTTCTGAATTAAAATTGTAATTTAAATGGTCCTTCAAAATAAGTCTGGTAAGAATCCACCAGTTTTCCCTTCATATCATAAACCCCGATGGTAATATTTTGTTTGGAAAGATTCATTTCACTTTCCGGGAAGCTGATATTGATGGTTCCTTTTGTGATCTTGTCTCTTTCTACAGGGATTTTGCTGGATGCACTGTAGATTACTTCACCATGCTTAGGCTCAATTACTTTAATGGTTACAATCTTTTTATCGTTCGTTTTATTCAGGAAGGTATAATTGTAGGTATTGGTGATCTTACCGTCTCTTACAAAGAATGTGCTTCCTGCAGGCTTGATGAATTTTGCTTCCATTTCGCCTCTGTTATAAAGAAGATATCCAAGGAATCCTACTAAAAGTACCAGGAATAAGGCAAAACCTTTCATTCTTCCCGTAAATTTGAAGTCTGTTTCTTTTTCAATCTCATTTTCAGATGCATATCTGATCAGCCCTTTCGGAAGACCCACTTTTTCCATTACTTCGTCACAGGCGTCAATACAGGCTGTACAGTTTACACATTCCAGCTGCTGTCCATCCCTAATATCAATTCCGGTAGGGCATACTACTACGCACTGGTGGCAATCGATACAGTCTCCTTTTCCTGCTGCTTTCCTGTCTTCGCCTTTTCTCCATTTTGCTCTGTTTTCCCCTCTTTTAAAATCGTAAAAAACATTGATAGTATCTTTATCAATCAAAACTCCCTGCAATCTTCCGTAAGGACATACCAACGTGCAAACCTGTTCTCTGAACCATGCGAATACGAAATAAAACGCTGCAGTAAAAAGAACCATTACAATAAAATTGGTGGGATGCGCAAAAGGCCCTTCAGAGATAATCCTGAAAATCTCCTTATACCCTACGATATACATCAGCATAAAGTGGGTAATAATTAATGAAATAATGACGTAAATTGTCCATTTCAGACCTCTTTTCCAGATTTTTTCGCTGTTCCACTCCTGTCTGTCGAGCTTCATTTGCTTGTTTCTGTCTCCTTCAATAGCATACTCTATTTTACGGAAAATCATTTCAAGGAAAATTGTCTGAGGACAAATCCATCCGCAGAAAATTCTACCGAAAGCAATCGTAAACACAATAATAAATATCAAAGAAGCAATAGCTCCAAGGGTAAGGATGAAAAAATCCTGTGGATAGAAGGGTTGCCCGAAAATGAAAAACTCTCTGTCTATCACATTAAATAATATTAATGGATTGCCATTGATCGTGATGAATGGCATCGCAAAATAAATGATTAGTAAAATATAGCTTACAAGATATCTATAGTTGGTATATCTGCCTTTTGGCTTTCTTGGATATACCCATTTCCGTTTACCGGATTGATCCATTGTCCCTATAGAATCTCTGTAAGTCTCAGGGTCCAGAACCTGTCCCTGTCCGCCTCGTACTTCTGTTTCTTCTATTTCTGACATTTTTAGTAAGTATTTAAAAAAAGAAAAACATAATTCGTTACTATTTTTTTTCTAATAACAAATTATGTTTTTCATATGGTTTTTAATTTTATTTAAAATTAATTATTCTTTTTCCCAATGCGCTTCGGTTCCCTGAGGGGCAGCACCACCTTTATCTTGTGTTACCGGAGGAAGTTCCTGGTTAATGTGGTATACATACGCTGCAATTTTTTCAATTTCAGCACCGGAAACCTCGCCGTTTTTCCCGAATGGTCTCATCGCAGGGTTGGTAGGAGAACCATTCCAGTCCATGTGGAAAACAGTCTTAAATAATGTTTTCTCCGGCTGGTTGATCCAGTAGTTATCAGTAAGGTTTGGCCCGATACCACCGCTACCGTCTTCCTTGTGACAAGATGCACAGTTTGTTTTAAATAATTCTTTTCCTTCTGCAATGTTGTCAGCTGAATATTTTGCTGTTTCAATTGTTACAGGCGGCTGAGATTTCTGGTACTCTTCAATGCTCGCCAGCTGCTCCTTATATTCCTGCTCATATTCGCTCAAAGGATGCGCGAAATCTGTGAAAGAATAGGCTGCAACATAAACAATACAAAAAGCGGTCCCAAAATAAAATAATCCTACCCACCATTTTGGTAATGCATTATCAAGCTCCATAATTCCATCGAAACCATGGTCGATAAGGATATCTTTTTCTTCAGCTGCAGATTGTTTTTTGAATGCAGCGTTATATAATCTTTTAAAGTAAGGAACTTTTTTCTCAGCCAGATAAGCTGCTTTTTCTTCCGGAGATAATTTTTTGAATTTATTATTTTCAATCAAATCCCCGATGGCACTGTGGATATATGCTAAAATACCAGCAATTACTACAGTTCCCCAGAAATATGGTGATCCTAAGAAAGCATAACTTTGTACAAACAGATAATAAAAAACTATTAAAAGTCCAATTATTATTAAAATGTTTACAACAACCGGTGTTCTTTGTTTCATAATAAGTAGTTTAATTTTTTAAATTAAAATCGTCATCATTTTCGTCATCCTGCAGAGGTGCTTCCTCTTCTTCCTTGTAATATTTTTTAGGTCTGCTAAAAACATAGATTACTAAAGCCACGAAGAAAAACATAAAGAAAATCAGAGCCAACGTCTGGTAAAAGCCAGCATTTTCTGTATTGGATAATATATCTTTAAAGTTCTGAGGTATCATGATGTGAACCTTTTAATGTTTTTAGTTGTTACTTGCTGTTTTTATTTCTGTTGTTTTGATATCGGTTCCTAATCTTTGCAGATAAGAGATAAGAGCTACAATTTCTTTTTTCTCAAGTTCTCCTTTAGGTCTCTTAGCATAAGCTTCTTTAAGGTCGCTTGCTTCAGAGAAGATATCTCTTACGATTTTTGATGCCTGATTATCTGCCCATGAGTTTGCAGAATCTATTTCAGCTTTTGTATAAGGTACGTCGAATGAGTTTTTCATTAACTTCATTTTGTCTACCATTTTAGATCTGTCAAGATTATTTGCAATTAACCAAGGGTAACGCGGCATGATAGACCCTGCAGAAGTAGATCTCGGGTTATACATGTGCTTGTAATGCCAAGAGCTTGGGTTTTTACCACCTTCTCTGTGTAAATCAGGTCCTGTTCTCTTCGATCCCCAAAGGAATGGTCTGTCATAAACAAATTCTCCTGCTTTAGAATACTGTCCGTTTTTACCGTTGAATCTTGTAATCTCATCTCTGAATGGTCTTACCATCTGCGAGTGACAAGCATTACATCCTTCTCTGATATAAAGATCTCTACCTTCTAATTCCAGTGGAGAATATGGTTTTACTGCTGAAATGGTAGGTACACTTTTCTTAAGTGAAAGGGTAGGAATAATTTCCACCATACTACCGATTGAGATTGTTAATAAAGATAAGATACCTAATAACATTGGTGTTCTTTCCAGCCAAAGGTGAGTACCTTCTCCTTCTTTACGTTTCCCGCTGATATTTGCCAATGCCGGTGCTTCTGTAGGTACATTTTTCTGGAATGATCCTTTTCTTACCGTTGCAACAAGGTTGACAACCATTAAGATTGCCCCGCAAAGGTAGAAGAATCCTCCTAAGAATCTCATTTTAAAGTAAGGAATGATTGCTGTTACTGTATCCAGCCAGTTTTTCCAAACTAAAGTTCCGTCCGGGTTGAACTGCTTCCACATTAATCCTTGAGTAAATCCTGAGATATACATTGGTACTGCGTAGAAGATAATACCCAGTGTTCCCAGCCAGAAATGCCAGTTTGCCATTCTGGTAGAATATAGTTTCGTTCTCCACAGGATTGGGATCAGATAATAGATCACCCCGAATGCCATGAAACCATTCCATCCAAGTGCACCTAAGTGTACGTGACCAATAACCCAGTCTGTAAAGTGACCGATTTTATTAATGTTTTTTGTTGCCAATAAAGGACCTTCGAAAGTTGCCATACCATAGCAGGTAACTGCTACTACAAAGAACTTCAAAATAGGATTTTCTCTTACCTTATCCCAAGCTCCTCTTAATGTAAGAAGCCCGTTCAGCATTCCTCCCCAAGATGGTGCAATAAGCATGATGGAGAAACCCGTTCCCACAGCCTGAGCCCAAGCTGGTAAAGCAGTATACTGAAGGTGGTGAGGACCAGCCCAGATATATACGAAAATTAATGACCAGAAGTGAATAATAGACAGTTTATAAGAGAAAACCGGTCTGTCCGCAGCTTTTGGTAAGAAATAATACATCAAACCAAGAACCGGCGTTGTTAAGATAAATGCAACTGCATTGTGGCCATACCACCATTGTACAATAGCGTCTTTTACCCCTGCATAAGCTGAATATGATTTCCATCCTGTGAAAGATAAAGGAACCTCAAGGTTGTTGAAAATATGAAGCATTACCACCGCAATCCATGTTCCGATAAAGAACCAGATCGCTACATATAAGTGTCTTACTCTTCTCTTCGCGATAGTCAGGAACATATTCGCTCCGAAGATAACCCATGAAAATGCAATAAGAATATCAATAGGCCACTCGTGCTCAGCGTATTCTTTTGAAGTATTGATTCCCATGAAGAATGTAATATAAGCAGCGATAATCATAATTTGCCATGTCCAGAAATGGATCCAAGACAAAGTATCACTATACATTCTTGTTTTTAATAGTCTTTGTAAAGAATAATACACCCCTACAAAAACACTATTACATACGAAAGCAAAAATTACAGTCGTAGTATGCAACATCCTGATTCTACCGAATCCAAATGCACCCTGAGAATTTATAAGTCCCTGGATGTCCCCGCTTCTCAAACTCTGGATGGTAGTATCATCCGTTCCAAAGAAGAACTCTGGAAGCTCCGGATAGAAAAGCATTAATGCTGCTGTAAGCCCAAACAAAAACCCTATGATCCCGAAAACTACGGTCGCATAAAGAAATGCCCGGACAATATTGTTGTCATAACTAAACTTTTGTGTTTCCATATCAACTATTCACTTTTTTCTTCAATTTTATTATTTTCTCCTTTCTCATGATCTTCTTCTTTGTTGCCATCTTTCTCTTTTTCCTTGATTTCATCAGAGTCGAAGAGAATTCGTACAGCCGGAGATTCATCATCCTCAAACTGTCCTTTTCTGGCATACACTATAAACACGACCAGGAAAACAGCAGCCAAAGAAACGCTGCAAAGGATCATTAAATATAGAATATCCATCAGACAACAAAATTAACCTATTTTCGGGGTTCAAATTTAGTGAAAAATAATGACTTTCATCACGAAATACGGGTTTTAGCTAATTTAAAATCAGTCTAAATAAGGGCTTTTACGCCTGTTTTTTGAAATATTTTCTTCCCAGTATCCAGGTCGAAAGTGTAGTGAACGAAACCACCGTGATAGAACTTGCCGGCATAATGACTGCGGCGAAAAGCGGATGCATGTGTCCTGTAACTGCGTAACTTAAACCTACAACATTGTAAAGAAAACTGATTATAAATGTCATTTTCACAATCGTAATCGAGCCTTTGCAGACATTCAGATATTTATCCAGAGTAACTACTTTTTCTCCGTTCATAATAACATCGGAAGAAGGTGTGAAACTGTTGGTGTCATCGGCAATTGCAATCCCCACATTGCTTTGTTTTAAAGCTCCGGCATCGTTCAGGCCGTCTCCAAGCATCGCCACTTTCATTTTCTGGTCCTGAAGATTTTTGATGTAATTCAGCTTATCTTCCGGGCTTTGGTTGAAGGCCATTCCCTGATAATTCGGGATAAGTTCCTTCAATTGATTTTCCTCCGAAGAATTATCCCCGCTTAATATGAAAACTTTATAATTTGTAAGTTTTTTAAACAATTGTTTAAGGTTTTCGCGGTATTCATTTTTAAAAATGAACTTTCCTAAGAATTCATCATTTTTGCTGATGTAAACGGCTGTTTCCAGATTTTTGGATTCCTGGTCGTTGTACTTTGCGGAGCCTATTTTATACACATTTCCCCGTATGCTTGCTTCATAACCTTTTCCGGAAATTTCCTGAAAGTTCTCTACCGGAAAATAGTCGTCATTAACCTCGATGAATTCATATAAAGATTTGGAAAGCGGGTGGTTGGAGTTCTTTAATAAGGTTTTAATATTCAGTAAATCAAATTCTTTGATCTCAGAGCCTTCATATTTTATGTTTGATTTTTTCCTGTGTGTAATCGTTCCTGTTTTATCAAAAACAATCGTATCAAGCTTCGCGATTTTTTCTATCGTTAAAGTATCTTTTACATAAAATTTATTCCGTCCTAAAATCCTCATTATGTGCCCGAAAGTGAACGGCGCAGATAATGCGAGCGCGCATGGACATGCGATAATTAAAATGGCAGAAATCACCTGGAACATTTTCTCCAGATCCACTGTAGCCCAATAAATTCCGGAAATTAAAGCAATACCTAAAATAATGAATGTGAAATATTTACTGATGGTATTTGTAAGTGTGTCAAGACCCGTTTCATGCTTTTTGAATGCTTCTTTGTTCCAAAGCTGTGTAAGATAACTCTGATCCACATTTTTAATGACTTCAAGCTCTAGGGAAGATCCTATTTGTTTTCCTCCTGCAAAAATTTTATCTCCCGGCTGTTTGCTGATCGTGGCGCTTTCTCCGGTAATAAATCCGTTGTCAATATTTCCTTCTCCGTTAATCAAAATCGCATCTACCGGTATGATTTCCTGATTTCTTACCAGAATTCTGTCACCTATTTTTATTTCTGAAAGCAGGATATTTTGCTGTTTTCCTTCAAAATCAACCTTCGTTACGGCAATCGGATAGAAAGATTTGTAATCTCTGTCATAAGAAAGCGCGCTGTAGGTTCTTTTTTGAAAGATTTTACCTAAAAGCATGAAGAATAAAAGTCCGCATAACGTATCAAAATATCCCGGGCCGTAATCTGTTGCCACTTCGTACAGGCTTCGTCCAAAAAGAACGATGATTCCCAGAACAATAGGTACGTCTATATTGACAATACCATTTTTTAAACCGTACCAAGCAGATTTGTAATAATCCGAAGCCGAATAAACAACAACAGGAATAGCCAGAAGACACATCAAAGCCCTGAAAAGCCCTTTATAGTGCTCCATCCAGTAATCTTCTCCGCCAATATATTCCGGAAAGGCCAAAAACATTCCGTTTCCAAAGGCAAAAGCCGCAATGGCAAATTTTACCAGCAGAGACTTGTCCAGATTTTCAACATTTTTATCAGCAGTTTCAAGGCTGATAACAGGTTTGTATCCCAAATTCGTTAAAAAATTAGCTAATTCGCTTAATTTTAAATCGTTATGATTGAATGAGACTTGTAAGGTTTTCCTCGTAAAGTTAACCTGGGAATATTTAATATCTTTATTTAAAGTATGAAGGCTTTCTAATAGCCAGATACATGATGAACAGTGAATTACAGGAATTTTGAATGTGATTAAGCTTGTGTTTCCTTCGGAGAAATCGGTTACTTTTTCAAATATTTCAGGAGTATCAAGATATTCGAATTGTGAAGAGCTGTCATCAGGCCGGATTCCTGCTCTTTTATTAAGCTCGTAAAAATTAGTTAAGTTATTGGTATTCAGAATCTCGTAAACAGATTTGCAACCGTTGCAGCAGAAAGTCTTTTCATCAAATAAAATTCTTTCCTTTTCTATACCTTGACCACAATGAAAACAGTTCTCGCTCACCTCCATAAATTATTGAACTACAAAATTATAACAATTTTTTTTGTTTATCGAGTTAAAAAGTTCTATTTTTGTGATAAATGTCATATAAAATGTCGCAAGAACAACAGATTGCCATTGAAGAGAGGTTCGCCAGAGTTTTTAATGATAAATCATTCAAGGAAAGACTTTCTAGTGCAGATTTTGAGAAGTATATCAACGCAAAAAAAAAGCTAAGCTTTCAGAAGCATGATACCATCTTCGAGGATGGTGAAATTCCGAAAGGAGTTTACGTGATAGAAAAAGGTGCAGCTAAGCTTTCAAAATCAGGTGCTTTCGGAAAAGATCAAATTCTTAGATTTATCAAAGAAGGGGACATTATCGGATATCGTTCTTTACTTTGCGGGGAAAATTTCCAGGCAAAGGCGGAGGCTATGACAGACATTGAAGCTACTTTTTTACCGTCAGAAGTATTTATGCATCTTTTGGAAGTGGATCCTCAGCTATCTTTTGTGATGCTTCAGAAAATTTCCTACGAATTGGGAGAATCTTCCAATACCATTACCTTCCTTGCTCAGAAAACGGTAAGAGAAAGACTGGCAGAAATCCTATTGCTTCTTGAGCAAAAACTGGGTGTAGATCCTGAAGGCTTTATTAAAATCTCTTTAACCAGAGAAGAAATCGCCAACATTATCGGGACAGCTACAGAAAGTGCTATCCGTCTTATTTCCGAATTTAAAGGGGATAATCTCATAGAAGTAGACGGTAGAAATATAAAAATTCTCAACCACGACAAATTAATGAAACTAGGACACGTAGTTTTATAAAATCATACAATTTTAAGTCGGCCCAGCGCCGACTTTTTAACTTTTAAAATAGATAATTATGTCTGTTCACTCTGAAATTAAAAAAGTTACGACTGAAACCTTGCGTAAAATGAAATTCGACAAGGAAAAAATAACCATGCTTACGGCTTACGATTTTACCACTGCAAAAATGGTGGATGCGGGAGGAATTGATGCAGTTTTGATCGGAGATTCTGCTGCAAATGTAATGGCTGGTTTTGAAACAACGCTGCCGATTACTTTAGACCAGATGATTTATCATTCCCAAAGTGTGGTAAGAGGTACGGACAGAGCCTTGGTGGTTGCCGATTTACCTTTCGGAACGTATCAGAGTAATCCGGAAAAAGCTTTGGAGTCTGCTGTAAGGATGATGAAAGAAGGCGGCGCACACGCTGTAAAGATTGAAGGGGGAAAAGAAATCTCAAAATCCATCAAGAAAATAATCAATGCAGGAATTCCTGTGATGGGGCATCTGGGATTGACACCACAGTCGATTTATAAATTCGGAACGTATAAAGTAAGAGCAAAAGAAGAAGCTGAAGCTGAAAAACTAATTGCTGATGCCCAGCTTTTGGAAGAGTTGGGATGTTTTTCTGTTGTTTTGGAAAAAATTCCGGCAGATTTAGCTAAAAAGGTGACAGAATCAATCTCAATACCAACCATCGGGATCGGAGCAGGGCCTCATTGTGACGGACAGGTTTTGGTGTATCACGATATGGTGGGTATGAATAAAGGATTCAGTCCGAAATTTTTAAGAAGATATCTTGATCTTTACACAGAAATCACCGGAGCAGTTGCTCAATATGTGAAAGATGTGAAAGGCCAGGATTTCCCTAACGAAAACGAAAGTTATTAATATTCTTATACTCATTAATGAAAAACCAACAATCTACTCAGGGAATTTTATCAATCGTTGCATTGCTTTGTCTTGCAGCAGGATGGTTTAATTTCTTCTCTCCGGAAATCAATCTTTTGCTTTCAAGAAAAGTTTTTTATGTATTGATCGGGATCAGCTTTTTTTTACAGGCTCCATTTTTAACCAATAAAAATTTAATGTATGCCATGTACGGTGCTGCGGCATTGTGTATTGTGGGAGCATTATTTCCTTTAGAATGGAAAATATCAGGAATAAAAACGATCGGCCTTTTGGGGGGTATCATTCTTTCATTTACAAACAGACCCACTTACCGTCAGTAGATCATGGAGGAGCAGATAGTATATGAAGACAACCATCTTTTGGTGATTAATAAAAAAGTCGGACAGCTTGTACAGGGCGATAAAACCGGCGATGAATCACTATTAGATTCCATCAAAAATTTCATCAAAAAAAGAGATAACAAACCCGGAAATGTTTTTCTGGGTTTGGTTCATCGTATTGACAGGCCCACTTCTGGTTTGGTGATTTTTGCCAAAACATCAAAAGCGCTTACCCGGCTGACCCAGATGGTTAAAAACCGTGAAATTGAAAAAACATACTGGGCGGTTGTTGCCAAAGAAATGATTCCCCAGACTCAAAGGCTCGTTCATTATTTGAAGAAAAATGAAAAAAATAATAAAGCCATCGTTTTCCCAAAAGCTACAGACGGAGCAAAGGAGGCGATTCTTACATATAATGTTATCAAGACATTAGATAATTATCTTTTGCTGGAAATTGATCTTGAAACAGGAAGGCACCACCAGATCAGAGCTCAGTTATCCAAAGCCGGAGTTCCTATTAAAGGTGATTTAAAGTATGGTGCACCACGCTCCAATCCCGATGGTGGAATTAATCTTCATGCCAGAAAATTGAAGTTTATTCATCCTGTCACTAAAGAAGATATTGAAATTACGGCTTCCGTTCCGCAAAATGATGCGATATGGAGAGCTTGTGAAGAATAATAAATAAGAAAGGATGTTAGAAGATGGAAGCTGGAAGTGATTCGGCTTCCATTTTTTATTTAAATAAATTAAAATATTTGCATATTAGAACCTCCTTCTTCCATCCTCCTGCTTCCATCTCCATCAAAAAATTTTGCCCATTCCCAAAAAATGTCTAACTTCGTCACAAACTTTAGGGGTGTCCGTTGAAAACGGGCTGAGATTTTACCCTTTGAACCTGATTTCTAGATCATACTAGCGTAGGGAAAAGTGAGATGGCTTTTGCTGTACATTCTATTGTACAATGACGGGCATTCCTAAAGTGTTTTAAAAATTTAGGAATGGAGCTCACAATCAATCACACAAAAAAAACTTTTGAAGTACTTCCCGAAAATCTGGAAGCTCTCATCGCTATGGAACTGCCTGAAAAGAAAAAAGGTATTGCCGTAGCGCTCAACAATCGCATTATTCCGCAGTTATTCTGGGCGGAAACATTTCTCAACGATAAAGATTCAGTTTTAATAATCACTGCCACTCAGGGCGGGTAAAAAAATATTTTTATGACTCACAACATCACACGTTCGCCGTTTCCGAACTCAAAAAAAATCTATGTTGAAGGGAAAATTCACCCCATCAGTGTAGCGATGCGCGAAATACATTTAAGTCCGACAAAACTCTCCAGCGGAAAAATTGAAGAAAATCCTCCTGTCACAATTTACGATACATCAGGACCTTATACTGATGAAAATTCTGAAATTGACATTGAAAAAGGACTCCCAAGAATCAGAGAACAATGGATTTTGGATAGAAATGATGTAGAAGTTCTTGACGGAATTACTTCTGACTATGGAAAAGCCCGCCTAGCCGATTCAAAGCTTGATGAATTGCGTTTTTCTTACAATCACAAACCGAAAGTGGCTAAAGAAGGTCATGAAGTTACCCAGTTGTACTACGCGAGACAGGGCATCATCACTCCCGAAATGGAATATATCGCGATCAGAGAAAACCAAAAGATCGAACAATTGGATTCTGTTTCAAAAGATCTGGCTTTTCAACATTCGGGAAACAGCTTTGGCGCAAAAACTCCAAAAAGCAAAATCACTTCCGAATTTGTAAGAGACGAAATTGCAGCCGGAAGAGCAATCATTCCCAATAACATCAATCACCCCGAAAGCGAACCGATGATTATCGGCCGAAATTTTTTGGTTAAAATTAATGCCAACATCGGAAACAGTGCCGTTTCATCAAGCATTGAAGAGGAAGTTGAAAAAGCAGTCTGGGCTTGTCGTTGGGGAGCTGATACGATCATGGATCTTTCAACAGGAAAAAATATCCACGAAACCAGGGAATGGATCATCAGAAACAGCCCGGTTCCGATTGGTACCGTCCCGATTTATCAGGCATTAGAAAAAGTAAAAGGTGTTGCAGAAGATTTGACTTGGGAAATTTTTAAAGACACCTTAATCGAACAGGCAGAACAGGGCGTTTCTTACTTCACGATTCACGCCGGAGTTTTGTTGAGATATATTCATTTGACAGCAAAACGTGTGACAGGAATTGTTTCCAGAGGTGGTTCTATTATGGCAAAATGGTGCCTTTTTCATCATAAAGAAAACTTTTTGTACACCCATTTCGAAGAAATCTGCGAGATCATGAAAAAATATGACGTTGCCTTTTCTTTGGGAGACGGCCTTCGTCCGGGTTCGATTGCTGATGCCAATGATGAAGCACAATTCGCAGAACTGGAAACGTTAGGGGAATTGACAAAAATAGCCTGGAAGCACAACGTTCAGGTGATGATTGAAGGTCCCGGTCACGTTCCGATGCACATGATCAAAGAAAATATGGAGAAGCAATTGGAAGTATGTGATGAAGCACCGTTTTACACTTTAGGTCCGTTGACGACGGATATTGCGCCGGGTTATGACCACATCACTTCCGGAATTGGGGCGGCTATGATTGGCTGGTTTGGTTGTGCGATGCTTTGTTATGTAACTCCCAAAGAACATTTAGGACTTCCGAATAAAGAAGATGTAAAAGTTGGAGTTATTACCTACAAACTGGCTGCTCATGCGGCAGATTTAGCAAAAGGACATCCCGGAGCGCAGTACAGAGACAACGCCCTTAGTAAAGCAAGATTCGAATTCCGTTGGGAAGATCAGTTCAATCTTTCATTGGATCCGGATACGGCAAGGTCTTATCATGATGAAACACTTCCTGCGGACGGAGCGAAGATTGCGCATTTCTGTTCGATGTGCGGACCAAAATTCTGTTCGATGAAAATTACACAAGAAATCCGTGAATCCGCAGAAAAAGGAATGTTCGACAAATCTCAGGAATTCATCGAAAAAGGGAAAGAAATTTATATATGATCATCGTAATCACTCCCGAAGAACGAATTCAAAATGAAGCTGAAATAATCAACGAATTATTTCAGGAAGGATTGGATTTGCTTCACATTAGAAAATATTTCATCAATTCAGAGGAAATGACGGATTTTATCCAAAAGATAGATTCAAGATTTCATCATCAATTGGTTTTACATAGTCATTATCATTTGGCGAAAAATTTTAATATTTCCAGATTTCATTTCAGAGAAATTGACAGGCAGAATAATTTGCATAAATCTTTTACATATAAAACGATTTCAACTTCTGTTCATGATATTGAAACCTATAATGAATTGAGTGAAAATTGGGAATATGCTTTTATCAGTCCGATTTTTCAAAGTATTTCGAAAAAGGGATACGGAGAAAACTCAATGATTTTAAATGATATTAAAAAACGAACTCATTCAAATGTAAAGCTGATTGCTTTGGGAGGAATCAATGAAAAAAATATCAGCGAAGTTTTTGATAAAGATGTTGACGGAGTGGCTTTGTTAGGCGCAATTTGGGAGAGTGATGAACCATTAAATGTTTTCAAAAAATGCAGACAGAACGTCCTTTCGTGATGAGCATTGCAGGCTACGATCCAAGTGGCGGAGCGGGTTTGTTGGCGGATATCAAAACATTTGAACAATTGAAAGTTCAGGGATTGGGAGTTTGTACGGCAATGACTTTACAAACGGAATTTCAATGTTTAAGTCTGAATTGGCAGTCTTTGGAAGAAATTTTATCTGCAATTGATGTTTTAATGAAAAATTATCATGTTGAAGCAGTGAAAATTGGAGTAGTAAAAGATGCTCAATTTTTAACTCAAATTGTAGAAAAAATTAAATCTATTAATTCTGAAGTGAAAATTGTTTGGGATCCCGTTTTGAAGAGCACTTCCGAATTTTCTTTTTTTGATTTGAACACAATCTCTGAGTTGGAAAATATTTTACAACAAATTGATTTAATAACACCAAATTACAATGAATATAAAGTTTTAAAAGAAAATTATCTTTTTAAGAATCTCGAAAACCGATGTTCAGTTTTAATAAAAGGCGGTCATCGTGAAGATCAAATAGGAACAGATATTTTAATAGAGAATGGAAAAAAAATTTCAATTTATCCAATTGATGAAACTCCGGTTTTTTATCCAAAACATGGTTCTGGTTGTGTGCTTTCTTCCGCCATTGCAAGTCATTTAGCCAAAGGAGAAAATTTGGAAAATGCCTGTAGAAAAGGAAAATTGTACATCGAAAAATTTTTAACAAGCAATTCGACTTTATTAGGATTTCATTCTTAAAAATTGTGATTTTGAAATTCGTGGTCTTTGTTAAGTGTCAACGCCTTCGCGAGCTTAAAAACAATTAGTAGTTAAAAAAATCTTTGCGCGCTTTGCGTTAAAATAAAAATTTAAAAATGGAAAAATTACAGTATATATCTCAAGGTTTCACCATAGAGGA
Source organism: Chryseobacterium daeguense DSM 19388 (assembly GCF_000430825.1). Lineage (GTDB taxonomy): Bacteria > Bacteroidota > Bacteroidia > Flavobacteriales > Weeksellaceae > Chryseobacterium > Chryseobacterium daeguense. Next base: position 347,359 of record NZ_AUMT01000002.1, read on the forward strand.
CCAAGAACTGAATATTCGAAAAGCTTTAGATGAAGGAATAAAATGGATTCAGGTTCGCTGGAAAAATGCGCCGGAAAGTGAATTCATCAAGCTTTGTGAAATCTCAAAAAAATTATGCTCGGATAATAAGGTGGTTTGTATCATCAACGATCATGTTCAAATTGCAAAAGAGATTGATGCAGACGGCGTTCATTTAGGATTAAAAGATACTTCGATAGAAATCGCGAGATATGTTTTAGGCGACAGCAAAATCATCGGAGGAACAGCAAACACCATTTCAGATGTTCTTCAAAGGATGAATGAACCTTGTGATTATATTGGTTTGGGACCATTGAGATTTACATCAACCAAAGAACAGTTAAGTCCGATTTTAGGTTTTGAAGGATATGAAAAGATCATTCAGTATTTAAAAAAAAAATCATTGGAAATTCCAAAAATATTTGCCATCGGAGGAGTAGTTCTAAGTGACATTGAATTACTACAACAAATAGGAATTTACGGAGTGGCGGTTTCGGGGCAAATCACGAATCAGCCTTTTGTTATTAATCAATTTAAAAATGTTTTACAATGAAAAATCAACCATTAATAATAGCCGGCAGAACTTTCGAATCGAGATTGTTTTTAGGAACAGGGAAATTCGGAAATCTTTCAGAAATGACCGATTCCATCATCGCTTCAGAAAGCGAATTGGTAACAATGGCGCTAAAAAGAATTGATTCTCAATCTTCAGATGATGATATTTTAAATGCATTAAAACCAACAAAATCTCACCTTTTGCCGAACACTTCAGGCGCAAGAACAGCGAAAGAAGCAGTTTTGGCAGCACAATTGGCAAGAGAGGCGTTGGAAACTAACTGGGTGAAACTGGAAATTCATCCCGACCCGAAATATTTATTGCCAGACCCTATTGAAACACTATATGCAACCGAAGAATTAGCGAAACTAGGATTTATCGTTATGCCTTACATCCATGCGGATCCTGTTTTATGTAAACGACTGGAAGATGCGGGAACAGCAGTTGTAATGCCTTTAGGAGCGCCCATCGGAACGAATAAAGGTCTTAGAACTTTGGACTTTTTAGAAATAATTATAGCCCAAAGTAATGTTCCTGTTGTTGTAGATGCAGGAATTGGTGCGCCTTCCGATGCAGCAAAAGCAATGGAGATGGGGGCTGATGCAGTTTTAGTGAATACAGCCATTGCTGTTGCGAGAAATCCTGTGAATATTGCATTAGCTTTTAAAGAGGGCGTAATTGCTGGAAGAAGAGCTTTTGAAGCAGGTTTGGGAGCTGTTTCAAATCATGCGGAAGCATCAAGTCCGCTGACTTCTTTTTTGTTTGATTAAAAACGTAATAATATGAAGTGTTTTAAAGATTTTTTTGAAAAATATAAATGGGATGAAGTGAAAACCCAACTTGAAAAAGTGACGTTATCCGATGTTGAAAAAAGCCTTCAAAAAAAGAATAAAACAATAGAAGATTTCCTGAATTTTCTTTCGCCTGTTGCTGCTCAGAAATTGGAGGTAATGGCAAGAATGACACAGCAGCTTACTCAAAAACGATTCGGGAAAACCATTCAATTATACGCGCCGTTGTATCTGAGCAATGAATGTCAGAATATCTGTACTTACTGCGGTTTCAGTTTGGATAATTCCATTAAAAGAAAAACACTTTCTGATACGGAATTGATGATTGAAGCAACAGTTTTAAAATCAATGGGTGTCAATCATGTGCTGCTGGTAAGCGGAGAAGCGAATAAGACGGTGGGAATTGACTATTTTTTGAATGCTGTTCGGTTGTTGAAATCTCATTTTGCAAATATTTCAATTGAAGTTCAGCCTTTGTCTGAGAAGGAATATCGACAGCTGCATGAAGCGGGTGTCAATGCTGTTTTGGTCTATCAGGAAACCTATCATCAGGAAGTTTATAAAGAATATCATCCGAAAGGGAAAAAGTCAAATTTCAATTTTCGTCTGGAAACACCCGACAGGATTGGAAAAGCCGGAATTCATAAAATGGGATTGGGTGTTTTGCTCGGTTTGGAAGATTGGCGGGTTGACAGTTTTTTCAATGCGCTGCACATCGATTATCTTCAAAGACAATATTGGAAAAGTAAGTTTTCTGTTTCATTTCCACGTCTTCGGCCTGCAGAGGGAATTATTGAGCCAAATTTTATTATGTCCGACAAAGATTTGCTTCAATTAATCTGTGCGTACCGAATCTGGAATGAGGATTTAGAAATTTCCATTTCAACAAGGGAAAATGAAAAATTCAGAGATAATATCATTTCACTGGGAGCAACAGCGATGAGCGCGGCTTCAAAAACCAATCCGGGTGGTTATGCGGTGGATAAAGAGTCCTTGGAACAATTTGAAACAAGTGATGAAAGAAGTATGGATGAGATCAAAAGTATCATTAAAAAAGCAGGTTACGATCCGATAATGAAAGATTGGGACGCTGTGTATAGTGGAATTTAAAGAGAATTTTGAACCATTAAGATTTTATTAAGGAGTTAAGTTTTAATTAAGGAAATATTTAAAAATATTTTTTTAGCATCCAAGCTTATTTTATTCGCTTGCGAATACTTAATTTTTCTTAACTCCTTAATAAAATCTTAATGGTTGAAACTTAAAATAGTATAATGAAAAACGAAGACAGGTTTGCCAGATACAGCCGGCAGATTTTTATTGAAGAAATCGGTTTGGAAGGTCAAAGAAAAATAATGAGTTCAAAAGTTCTTGTGATTGGAGCTGGCGGATTGGGAAGTCCTGTGATTCAGTATTTGGCGGCGGCGGGAGTTGGAACTTTGGGTGTTGCGGATTTTGATGAGGTGGAATTGCATAATTTAAACCGACAAATCATTCATAATGAGAATTCTATAGGATTTTCTAAAGTAAAAAGTGCAGAGCAATTTGTAAAAAACCTTAATTATCAGGTTAATTTCATAGGAATTGAAAATAAAATTAATGAATCCAACGCGGAAGAAATTCTTGCCCAATTTGATATAATTATTGACGGTTCTGATAATTTTAAAACACGGTATTTAGTTAATGACGTTTGTGTAAAGTTGGAAAAACCCTTAGTTTATGGAAGTATTTTGGGGTTTTCAGGGCAGGTTGCTGTTTTTAATTATAAAGGGAGTAAAAACTTGAGGGATATTTTCCCGGAACCGCCATTTGATGAAAATCTTCCGGATTGCGACAGTCTGGGTGTCTTAGGTGCTTTGCCGGGAATTATGGGATGCATGATGGCCAATCAGGCTTTGAAAATTATGACGGATTTACCATTAACTATAAATCAGATAACAGTAATTGATACCTTAAGCTGGCATTTTGAGGTGATCGATTTTTGACTATAGTCTAAAAATATTAATTTTAAAATGTGGTATCATAATTTGAATTTTATATTATTTTAGTTAAAAAATAAATATAATTGTTTCGAATTTGATGTTTGTTTTGGTTGTTATTTGTTAAAAATGTATATTTATAACGAATTTAATCCATATCCACATGAAACATTTTTACACGAAATTCTCGCGAATGACGCGGAGGACATTTTTTAGGCGTGCAGCATCTGCTTTAACCTTATTGCTAGGGATGCAAGCCGTTAATGCACAAGTAAGCACTTACACCTTTAGTCAGTCGACCGGAACATTTTCTTCTATTAGCGGAACTACTTTGGATACGGCAACAGGTAATACTTCTACAACCAACCTTAACAGTAATGTTTATCCGGTTACCCTGCCTTTTAATTTTGTATTTAATGGAGTTTCTTATGGCTCTATGAACGTATCTACCAATGGTTACGTGACTTTCGGGGCTACCGCACCGGCAACTACAACCACGGCTCCTATTTCCAGCACAGTGGCTTTTGAGGGAGCTATTTCTGCTTTCGGGAGGGATATCAGCAGTATGTTTGATATTAACGGAACTACCGGAAGCATCAGTTGGGAAACCGTAGGGACAGCTCCAAACCGTGAAGTTGTTGTTCAATGGAGAAACTTCCGCCCAAACAGCAGCACTTCTACAACAGCAGCCTATGCTTTTACCTTTCAGATAAGACTGCATGAAACTACTAATGTTATTAATACAGTATATGATTCTGGAAATTATGTAGTAGGCAACACAACGGTTTCCGGAACAGTACAAATTGGCCTGCGCGGGACATCCAATGCCGATTTTAATAACAGGCTGAATGCAACTTCCCTGGAATTTATTAACTCCACGCCGGGAACCGCAAACTCCAGCACACAGAATTTTAATACCGCAAATGCAACACCGGGAATGCCTACATCCGGCTTCACTTATACCTGGACTCCGCCAACATGCTGGGTTCCGCAATCATTAACTGTAGTGTCAACTGCTACCAATTCAGCAAGTATAAGCTGGACGGCACCAGCACAAGTACCTACAAGCTATGATATTTATTACAGCACTTCAAGCACACCGCCAACATCGGCCACACCGCCTTCGATGCCCAACTTTACAGGTACATCAGCAACATTATCACCACTTACTGCTGCCACTACCTATTATGTTTGGGTAAGATCAAACTGTGGATCAGGTAATACCAGTGAATGGTCTCTATTGCCAACACAATTTACAACACAATGTCAGCCTCCGGTAATAGCAGGTACCGCAGGAGCTACGGTTTGTCCGGGAAGTTCTGCTACATTAACGGCATCTACAACAGATCCGGCAGCTGTATTAACATGGTATGATGCCAGTACGGGAGGAAATGTAGTAGGAACAGGGGCTACTTTTACAACTCCGGCGTTAACGACAACAACACCTTATTATGTTTCTGCTTCTAACGGAACTTCAATGTCCGTAGGTCCCGTAAACCCGAATTCACTTACAGCAGGAGCATTAACGGGAGCAATTACCACTTATTATATCCAGTTTGAAGTGACAAATCAACCTGTTACTTTGGTTTCTGTGGATGTTTTCCCGGAAGCGGCAGGACAGAGCACCACACTGGAAATTCTACAGGGGCCGACTACATTTAGTGTTGTTAATACGATTCCTTTCACCTCCACCATTGCCAGTGACGGAACAACACCTCAAACCGTTCCCATCAATATGCTGTTGACACCCGGAACCTACAGAATGAGAATGTCCGGTGGAGATTATTACAGAAATTACCAGAGTAATGCGGCTTTCCCTTATTCAATTCCTAATTTCAGTATTACTACAGGATCTAATGTAGCTTCCAATTCATATTATTTTATGTATAATCTTAAAGTAAATTCAGGGTGTGAATCTGCAAGAACTACAGTAACTGCAACTGTGGATGTAAATTGCCTTTCCACTTCAGAAGTGAAAGCTAAAGATTTAATGAAAATATATCCTAATCCTTTCACGGATGTTATTAATATCGACAGACCTGAAATGGTAAAATCTATCCAGGTAACGGATGCTTCAGGAAAATTGATTAAAAATAATATCAAGCCGGAGTCTGCCGTAAGACTTGATGACCTCACAAACGGAATGTATATTTTAGTTCTTGATATGAAAGACGGAACCAGACAGTCCGTTAAAGTGATTAAGAAATAATTTTTATATTTTATCTATAAAAGAAAAAGGCTCTGATTAAAGAGCCTTTTTTTTATACTTGAAATTATTGTCCAGGCTGTATGACACCACCGTTCTCTTCTTTTTTAGTTTGATTTAAAATATTCGCGTCTTCTTTTGCCAGTTTGTTTTTAGTAGGAATTTTATAATTAATGGATAGTCCGAAATTTCTCGTATCATATTTGTTCCTCATATAAACAGCTTCTCCTGAAGGCGGATTGGAACGCACCTGCATGATCTGTCCATTGAAAATATCATTTGCAAAGACAGAAACTGTAAGACGGTTATCCATAAACTTTTTGGTCAGCGTAATATCCAGTGAATTGTTAAACGGTTTTTCTGCCGTGAAGTAAAAATAACCTGCTTTTGGAGTCAGATAACTGTAATTTGCGGTTAATTTTATTTCTTTTGGTAAAATCAACTGGGTCATGATGTTGAATATCCAGAAACCTTTATTGTTCAAATTATCAATATCATGTTTCTGATAACCTGCGTATAAATACATGAAGTTAATTTTATCAGGATTAAAATTAAATTTCATAATCTCGCTGATTGGTTTACTGAAAATCATGAATGGGACAGGAAGTCCCACATTGAAGTTATGAATCCTCATATTGGAGATATTCACCTGCTCATTGAAAAGGTTTTTACCGTCTTTCCTGATGATCTGTGCCACCTGATTTTTCGCCGAACTTACACTATAACCGATAAATGCATAATCGAAGGCTGAAATTTTTAATTCATAATTATCAAAAATCGTGGGCTGAAGATTTGGGTTACCTGTTACCTGAGTGTTCGGGCTCTGGAAAGTGGTATTGTTCGGGTTTAAGGCTGAAATACTTGGTAAATTGATCTTTTTATTATAGTTTGCCGCTACATATACCTGATTCATCAGGTTGTACTGAACGCTTGCATTCGGGAATAATTTAAATTTATTAAAAGGAATTAAATCTTTCTGAACAACAGTATCCGTACTGTCAACAACTCTTGTAACTCCCGAAATATCATAATTTTCTGCACGTGTTCCTAAAATAAAGTCAAACTTTTTCAGCTTTGCCTGAAATTCCAGATAGGTTGCCGTTGTCTGCCTTTTGTATTCAAGGTTTTTTAAGCCCTTGTTTTCCGTGTCAAAATCCTGATTTTCATATAAACCTCCGAGACTTACTTTTCCTCCGTCAAGAATTTTTAAGGGTTGGGAATAATCTACCTTGAAGTTGGCAATTTTCATGTCAGATTTGTTACTTAAAACATTTCCTAATGAAAAAGAAAAGGGCTGTTCTGGATTGAAAAATTTACCTGTTCTGAAAATATTATCCTGATCAAATTTACTGTCAGATTTTGTATATCCAAACTGGAAATCCAGCTTTTGGGCTTTATCATCAAATCTTTTCTGATAAGTTACTACAGCTTCCTGACGCGTGTTAAGGGTATGAGCAACATCTGAGGCATTGAAGGTAAAATCTCTGTAATAAAACTGTTCAGGATTTGAATTAGGTATTTTTAATCTTTCTGCTCCGTCTCCGTCACTCAGTGTATAATTATCATTATTGTTGTGATAAATATCGTAGTTTAATAACAATCGATCATCACCAAGATCAAAGGTCAGGCCGGATTTTGCAAAATACCCGCGGCCGTATCTGTCTGTATTGCTTCTTAATAAATCATTCTGATTCGTGGTGAGCATACTTTCGCGATAATTCTGCCCGATATTTAATTGCCATCCGAAAAGTTTATTTCTGGCATTCAGGTTTAATGAATTACTTGTTCTGCTTCTGAATTTATCATAATTGGTAAATGAATAATTCCCGGAATACGTTGCGGTTAAATATTTATTGGCATTCTTATTCGTGATGATATTCATGATGGCACCTCCTGAGGTTGCAGGAAATTCAGCGCCCGGTTGGGTAATAACCTCGATTCTGTCTACGGAATTGGCAGGCATTCCTTCAAGGAAAGAATTCAATTCATTTGAAGTGATATTTAATGGTCTGCCGTTTAAATAAACATCGAGAACTTTTCCCTGATACATCATTCCTGCAATGTCGGTGGAAACAAGGCCCGGCAGTTTTTTGATTCCCTCCAAAACATTTCCGTTATTAAGCTGAGGCTGTTCCGAAAAATCAAAGATTGTACGGTCTGCCTTTTGTTCAACGGCTTTTTTAGTTTTTGTGATTGTTACGCCTTCAATCTGTTTTTCTTTGGTCTGGCTATTAGGTTTTTCCTGGGCATAGGTAACTATTGATCCTAGGAAAAGTGACGCAATAATAGTTTTTTTCATAATGTTTTTCTACTTCTTCTAATAGGTTAGACGCTGAAAAAGTTTTTTTGTTACAATATTGATTTTAAAGTTAGTCTTCTCTATCTTTAGATTGATGACTAGAAAGCAGTCGAGGGATTTTTGAATTAGCTTTTGGAATAACGTTAAATTAAAAAAGCAGCTCCAAGTGAAGCTGCTTTACCTATGATTAATTAAATCTAACAATTATTTCGTCTCTTGTTGCTTGATTAGATTCAGGGCAGAACCAGCTTTGAACCAATCAATTTGTTGATCGTTATAAGTATGATTTGCCATGATGATATCTTTAGTTCCGTCTGCATGAACAAACTCTAAAGTCAGTTGTTTTCCCGGAGCAAACTGATCAAGATCTAAGAAATTTACAGTGTCATCTTCCTGGATTTTATCATAATCAGCTTCATTTGCAAAAGTTAATCCAAGCATACCTTGTTTTTTAAGGTTGGTTTCATGGATTCTTGCGAATGATTTTACCAATACTGCTTTTACCCCAAGATGTCTTGGTTCCATGGCGGCATGCTCTCTTGAAGAACCTTCACCATAGTTCTGGTCTCCTACAACAATGGAAGGGATTCCTGCAGCTTTGTAAGCTCTTTGTACAGCAGGAACTTCACCGTATTCACCAGTCAGTTGGTTTTTAACTTTATTGGTATCCATGTTGTAAGCATTTACCGCTCCTATCAACATATTGTTCGAAATATTATCAAGGTGTCCTCTGTATTTCAACCAAGGTCCTGCCATAGAAATGTGGTCGGTAGTACATTTTCCGAAAGCTTTAATTAAAACTTTGGCTCCTGTAATATTTTTACCGTCCCAGGCAGGGAATTCTTCCAATAACTGAAGTCTGTCTGAAGTAGGGCTCACGTTTACCACAACAGAAGAACCATCTTCAGATGGAGCCTGATATCCGTTGTCTCCAACATCGAAACCTTTTGCAGGTAATTCAAAACCTTTTGGCTCGTCAAGTTTTACCTGATCACCGTTTTCTGCGGTTAAAGTATCTGTAATAGGGTTAAAATCTAATCTTCCTGAGATGGCAACTGCTGCTACCATTTCCGGGGAAGCTACAAATGCGTGTGTATTTGGGTTACCATCTGCTCTTTTTGCAAAGTTTCTGTTAAAAGAGTGAATAATTGAGTTTTTCTCTCCTTTTTCAGCGCCTTCTCTGTCCCATTGTCCGATACATGGTCCACAAGCATTAGTAAAGATTCTTGCATTTTCAAATTTTCTGAAAGAATCTAAGAATCCGTCTCTTTCTGCCGTGAATTTTACCTGCTCGGAACCAGGGTTGATTCCCAGGATTGCTTTAGGTTTAACTCCTTTAGCAACAGCATCTTCTACGATAGAAGCGGCTCTTGATAAATCTTCGTAAGAAGAGTTGGTGCAAGACCCGATTAATGCCCATTCTACTTCCAGCGGCCATCCGTTAGCTTCTGCTTTTGCTCTGAATTCTGCAACAGGAGTCGCTAAATCCGGAGTGAAAGGTCCGTTTAGGTGAGGAGTAAGTTCAGAAAGATTAATTTCAATTAACTGATCAAAATATTGTTTAGGATCTGCGTATACTTCAGCATCACCTGTTAAATGTTCTGCAATTTTATCCGCTGCATCCACTACGTCCTGTCTACCTGTAGCAGCCAGATATCTTCTCATAGAATCGTCATACCCAAAAGTAGAAGTGGTAGCCCCGATTTCAGCACCCATGTTACAGATAGTTCCTTTACCTGTTGCTGAAAGAGATTCTGCTCCTTCCCCGAAATATTCTACGATGCATCCTGTTCCTCCTTTTACGGTAAGAATTCCGGCAACTTTCAGGATAACATCTTTTGCAGAAGTCCATCCGTTCATTTTTCCGGTAAGTTTTACACCAATTAATTTTGGCATTTTAAGCTCCCAGGCCATTCCTGCCATTACGTCCACTGCATCTGCACCTCCTACACCTATGGCTACCATTCCTAATCCTCCTGCATTTACTGTGTGAGAGTCTGTACCGATCATCATTCCTCCAGGGAATGCATAATTTTCCAATACAACCTGGTGGATGATCCCGGCTCCCGGCTTCCAGAAACCGATTCCGTATTTATCACAAACTGAGCTTAAGAAATTGAAAACCTCAGAGTTTTTATTGATACCTTCCTGTAAATCAGCCTCTGCGCCTATTCTCGCCTGAATCAGGTGATCTGCGTGAGCAGTTGATGGAACAGCTACTTTAGCCTTACCAGCCTGCATGAATTGCAAAAGAGCCATCTGCGCCGTTGCGTCCTGCATTGCTACTCTGTCCGGAGCGAAATCTACATAGGAGTTTCCTCTTTCATAGGCTTTTGTAGCGTTACCTTCCCAAAGGTGAGCGTATAATATTTTTTCTGACAGTGTAAGAGGTTTCCCCACGATCTGTCTTGCCGCAGCAATTCTCTCTGGGTAGCGCTCGTACACTTTTTTAATCATATCAATATCAAATGTCATATCTTTTTAAATTAATGTTATTATTTTACAATGTATTGAAGGCCGGGATCAATGACTAAATTATTTTACCAGTTCCTTTACAGGAGGAGCAAATTTAGTAAGGTCAATACCTTCAACGGCAGCTTTATATTCTTCTATATTCGGAATACGTCCGATGATTGCTGATAAAACAACTACAGGGGTAGAAGCTAATAAAGATTCTCCTTTTTTACGTTCAGAATCTTCAACTACTCTTCCCTGGAAAAGACGGGTGGAAGTAGCCATTACCGTATCTCCTTTAGCTGCTTTTTCTTGGTTACCCATACAAAGGTTACATCCGGGACGCTCAAGGTACATCATGTTTTTGTATTCAACACGGGCTTCGCCTTTAGGAGCATTATCATCAAATTCGAAGCCAGAATATTTTTGTAAAACATCCCAGTCTCCTTCATTTTTAAGTTCGTCAATAATATTGTAAGTAGGAGCTGCAACCACAAGCGGAGCATTGAATTCTACTTTACCCTGCTGCTTTTCTATATTTCTAAGCATTTGAGATAAAATTTTCAAATCTCCTTTGTGAACCATACAAGATCCTACAAACCCAAGATCTACTTTTTTATCACCTCCATAATAAGAAAGTCCTCTGATGGTATCATGAGTATATCTTTTTGAAACATCTTCGTTATTTACATCCGGATCCGCAATCATAGGTTCTGCAATTGCGTCCAGATCTACCTCTACTTCAGCATAATACTTGGCATTGGCATCAGGAGTTAAAGCAGGCTTTTCACCGGATTTAATTTCAGCGATTCTCTTATCAGCCTTGTTGATTAATCCCTGTAGAACCTGATTATGGTTATCCATACCTTTATCAATCATGATCTGGATTCTTCCTTTTGCGATTTCCAGTGATTCAATTAAAGTATCATCTTCTGAAATATTGATGGAAGCTTTTGCCTTCATCTCAGCTGTCCAGTCTGTGAATGTAAATGCCTGGTCAGCAGGAAGTGTTCCGATGTGAACCTCAATGATTCTTCCCTGGAATACGTTTTCCCCGCCAAATTGCTTCAGCATCTGAGCCTGTGTAGCATGAACAACATCACGGAAGTCCATATATTCTTTCATTTCTCCTTTGAAAGTTACTTTTACGGATTCAGGAATTGGCATGGAAGCTTCACCTGTAGCCAATGCAAGAGCAACAGTTCCGGAGTCAGCTCCGAAAGCTACACCTTTAGACATTCTCGTGTGAGAATCCCCACCGATGATGATGGCCCATTCGTCTACTGTAATATCGTTAAGAACTTTGTGAATAACGTCTGTCATTGCATGATATTCACCTTTCGGGTCACGTGCTGTGATCAAACCGAAATCGTTCATGAATTTCATTAATTTAGGGATATTAGCCTGCGCTTTTTTATCCCAAACAGATGCGGTGTGACAACCTGATTGGTAAGCTCCGTCAACAATCGGAGAAATCACGGTTGCAGCCATGGATTCAAGTTCCTGGGCGGTCATTAAACCTGTTGTGTCCTGAGAACCAACAATGTTTACCTCCACACGAACGTCTGAACCTGCATGTAAAACTTTACCCTGAGGTAAACCAACTGCATTCCTGTTGAATATTTTTTCTACAGCAGTAAGGCCTTGCCCTTCAATAGAAACTTCTTTTGACGGAGCAAAAACCGGAGGGATATCAATTCCCAGGATATTAGCTGCAATAGTCTGTATTTTTTTACCAAATACGATAGCGTAAGATCCACCCGCACGGATAAATTCCATTTTCTGAGGAGTGAAAGCTTTAGAAATATCAATTAATTCTTTATCGCCGTTGTATAGTTTTTTGGTTTTTGTATTAATAGTAAGAACGGTTCCTGTAGCTACAGAATAGGCTTCTTCAAGGATTACTTCTCCTGCTTCGTTACGAACAGGGTTTCCGTTTTCGTCCAGTTTTTTCACCCAATTTTTAAGATCCAGCCCGATACCTCCCGTTACATCTACTGTTGTAAGGAAAATAGGGGAGATACCGTTAGTTCCTCCTACAATCGGGGCAATATTTACGAAAGGAATGTAAGGGCTTGCCTGTTTTCCGGTCCAAAGTGCTACGTTGTTTACTCCGGACATTCTGGATGAACCAACACCCATTGTTCCTTTTTCTGCAATAAGCATTACGCTTTTATCAGGATGCTGTGCCTGCAGCGCTTTAATTTCTGCCTGCGCTTCAGGAGTGATCATGCATTTACCGTGAAGTTCACGGTCTGATCTTGAGTGAGCCTGATTTCCCGGAGAAAGTAAATCTGTTGAAATATCACCTTCACCTGCGATGAAAGTAACTACTTTTATTTCTTCTGCAACTTCAGGTAATTTTGTGAAAAATTCTGCTTTTGCATAGCTTTCAAGAATTTCTCTTGCAATAGGATTGTTATTTTTAAAAGCTTCCTTCAGGCGGTCTGTATCCGCATCATAAAGGAAAACCTGTGTTTTAAGTACATTTGCTGCTTCTTTAGCTATGGATAAATCATCACCAAGAGCCAGATCTAGTAACACCCCGATAGAAGGGCCTCCCTTCATGTGTGATAAAAGTTCAAAGGCAAAAGCTGGCGTTATTTCTTCTACTACGGATTCACCTAAGATAATCTCTTTTAAAAATTTAGCTTTTACACCCGCCGCGCTTGTAGTTCCCGGTAATGTATTGTAAATGAAAAATTTTAGAGAATCAGCCCTGTATTCATTAGCTGTATCTTTAATTTGTGCAATGATTTCGCTTAATAATGCTGCGCTGTCAATTGGCTTTGGGTGAAGCCCCTGGTTTTTTCTTTCTTCAATTTCTTGGATGTAATCCTGATAAATATTCATAATAATAGAAGTCTTTTCAATCTTAAATGTAGACTATAAATTTTTAATAATTCAATAAACCTTTATAATTTGTTCCATTTTATAATTTGATTGATTATTTATTCCACCTGCAAAGAAGACGGTTTTTAATAACTTTGATGTCAAAAATCACTTCTTTCAAGACGTTTTAGATGATCAAACACTTAAAATGTTCCCAAATTTACGAAATTCTACTATTTTTTAAGTCTGAAATTATTTAGATTCTTTATAAATATGAATTTTATATTTTCTATTTTTGGTCGTATTTTTGCAGCCAAATGATGATTATGAAAAATGTAGCTCCATTTTTGTTCGTTTTTATTTCGGTTTTTGTTTTTTCCCAGGCTAAATCTGTGAAGAAATTGCCTGTAAAAAATGCTCCGAAAACTACCATAAAAAAAGTATCAGGCACAACAAAAAAAACTCCGGAACTGCCTGTTATAAATCCGGAGCTTCCACTTTTGATTCCAAAAAAGGAAGGTGATAATTTCGGGTATGTAAACCAGAAAGGAAAATTCATTATCAAGCCGGAATATCATATTGCCGTTTTCTTTTATGAGGACTGTAATCTTTTAAATTCTCCAAATGAAAAAGTGAGAAAATTCGGGACGGCAGATTATGCAACGGTAGAAAAAGATGAAATTTCTTACAGGATTGACAAAAAGGGAAAAAGAGTCTATCAGTTTAAGAAAGAAGATATTGCACAATGTGCGCACAAGGAATATATACAGCAATTGTTCCAGGCGTACACAATGAACGGCTTTTTCGGGATTATAGAAAAATCTGCTTTTAAAAATGCGCAAGATTACAGAGATTTTAAAATTTATCCACAGTATGATTATCTCTATATTCTGGAAGGGGATGATGTGGCCAATCCTATGATTATTGCCTCAAAAAACAATACTTTCGGAGTTATTGATGTAAATAATAATGTGATTATACCTTTTGAATATTCGGATATAAAAAGGAATTTCAGTTGGAAATTAGGGAAAATGTTCGATGTCTCCAAAGACGGCAAAAACTATTATTATGTAGATTCAAATAATAAAACGTATTAATTGTGAATACGAAGAAATCAAAGCATCCAGATAAAATTAAATTATTTTAATTAATGTCTTTTAAATTCAAAAATATTTTAATCCTAAAGGCGCATTTATAGAATTAATAAAATTTTAGTAATTTTGCCCCTGAAATAAAGGGGTGCTGTAACAAGCTGAGATTATACCCAATGAACCTGGAACGGGTAATGCTGTTTAGGGAATTTAAAATGTACCGATGGAACAGTGTATCAATATACCAATCATTGCTAGACTGTTAGATTTATAAATTGCTACATTATTTAATCCGCCCCTTTTATTCATTAAATTTTAAGATTTATAGAATGAAAGGATTATTTTTTTTAGGGCTTACCGTTGGCTCTGCTGCGTTTTTACAGGCGCAAAATACCGATTCCCTGAAAATAAGGGAAATAGAAGCCGTTAGTTTTACCAAAAGACTTCCTGTCGCCAAAGAAATCATTAATGTTGCAAAAGATATTGACAGCCGGAATTTAGGGCAGGATTTACCCATCTTGCTTAAAAATCAGACATCCATTATTTCTACTTCCGATGCGGGGAATGGTGTTGGCTATACAGGTTTCAGAATTCGTGGGATTGCCGGAAACGCGATAAATGTAATGATGAATGGTGTTCCATACAATGATTCCGAAAGCCAGGGAACGTTTTTTGTAAATGTGCCGGATCTTACCAGCTCTGCGTCACAAATTGTGATTCAAAGAGGGGTGGGAACTTCCAATAATAGAGCCGCTTTTGGAGCCAGCATCAATGTGCTTTCCAAAGATCCGGAAGAAAAGTTTTATCTTAAAACAGATGACAGTTACGGCTCGTTCAATACTTACAAATATTCTGCAGAAATAGGTTCCGGAAAGTTCTGTGGGAACCGTCTTTCCGTAATGGGCCGATATACACACATTAATTCTGACGGATATATTGACAGGGCTTTTTCAAAATTACATTCATACAACTTTACAGCCTTATTTGAAGAAGGAAAAACCAGAATTCGTTTAATGGCTTTCGGAGGTAAGGAAAAAACGTATCAGGCATGGAACGGAATCGACAGAAAAACCTGGGAAACAGACCCGAAATTCAATTATTCCGGAGCGATTTACAATGCAAACTGGGAAAATATTGTAGGGTTTTATGACAACGAAACGGATAATTACAGGCAAAATCATTATCAGTTACTTTGGGAACAGAAGTTTAATGACAGATGGAATTTAGAAACAACCTTACACTACACAAAAGGAAAAGGGTATTACGAAAATTACAAGCAGGGAGACCCTTTTGCACGATACAACTTAGCTGATGTAAATGGTGAAGAATATTCAGACTTTATCAGAAAAAAATGGCTGGATAATGATTTTTACGGGATAGTTTCTACGTTGTACGGAAAATTTAACAATCTTGATCTTAATTTCGGGGTTGTTGGAAACCAATATTACGGAAGACATTTCGGGAATGTGACCGGAGTTTTCCTGCCACAGATCAACGAGCATGAATACTACCGAAACCGTTCCGTGAAAAATGAGGTGGCCGGTTTTGCAAAAGCCCTAATCAGGATTAATAAATTTGAATTCTTCGGAGACTTACAGCTGCGTAATATAGATTATGATACAAAAATTCTTGCTGCCGGAGACGATGAAGGGGCTGATCTTGATAAAAACTGGCTGTTTTTCAATCCAAAAGCGGGCGTTAATTATCAGATTCCACAAGGGAAAATTTTCTTCTCCTATGCACATGCCCATCGTGAGCCCAACAGAGATGATTTGCTGGCAAACAACGATGTGAAAGCAGAAAAACTTCATGATTTTGAAGCGGGTTTTGAAAGACAATTCGGTGTAGTTTCATTTACTGCGAACTTATATTATATGTATTATGTCAACCAGCTGGTTTTGAATGGTGAACTTAATAATGTAGGCGCCTTCATTAGAACCAATTCAGGAAAAAGCTACCGAAGCGGAATTGAAGTGGGAGCACTGGCAAAACTTTCGAAACAATGGGAGATTAACGGAAATGTGAGCTTCAGCAACAACAGAAATTTAGATTTTAAAGTAGAAAATAACGAATCAACTAAAGATTTAGGTAATACGCAGATTTCTTTCTCGCCGGATGTTATCGCAAACCTGGGATTGAAATTTAATCCTACTAAAAATTTCCAGTTTGCTTTAATGAATCAATATGTCGGAAAGCAGTATCTTGACAATTCTGAGAATGAAGATTTACAATTGAAAGACTATCTTTTGACAGATTTTAATGCGCAATATCAATTTAAAATCAAAAATAATGACATCGCATTAAAGCTTTTGGTGAATAATATTTTCAACAAAAAATATGTGAACAACGGGGCAGTTTATGATGGAGCTCCTTACTATTTTTCCCAGGCCGGAACCAATTTCATGTTCGGGATCAGCTGGAAAATTCAGTAATCAATCAGGCTATATTTAAAATAAATTATAGTAAAAAGTAAAAGTTAGATTTTTAAGGCTGCTCCGGCAGTCTTTTTTTATCTGGGCTATTTCCTTCTAAATCTTTTCTTTATAAAGCCTTGACAAGGTTTTAAACCTTGACAAGGCTCATAGGCTTCCAAAGAATTTTGTCCTTTTTTCAAAAAATAAATCTCACCAAAAGTCATGAAAAAGTCATAAATTTGCCACCAAATGAATATTTCAGCTTACATTTTAGAATATTTGAAACAGTTTGGAACTGTTACGGTTCCCGGTTTTGGTGTGTTTTCTCTTGAAAATTCCAAAGCAATTATCAATTCCGAAAATGGGAGCATTCTTCCCCCGGCCAGCAAGATCGTCTACACACCGGATTATCAGGTGCGTTCTGAGGAATTATCTGCATTTATAGCCGGTCAGAAGCAGATGTCTTTGGAAGCATCCAATACAGATCTTCAGATTCAGACGGATTTTTGGAAGAAAAAACTGCAGGCGGACCAGACGTTGGAAATCCAGGGTTTAGGAACTATTTTTATTGAAGACGGAGTAACTCATTTCAAAGGAAACAGACTGCAGTCTGACCATCCTGACTTTTATGGTCTGGAAGAAATAAAAATTTCGGATATCAATAATAAAAATCTGAAGCCCAATGTTTCCGTAAATGTAGAGAAAGATTATAAATTTAATAAATCCATTCTTTGGGCTTTCCTCATTATTATTCCTGTTTTGGGAATACTTTATGTTGCTTATACACAGCAGGAGCTTCTTTTCGGGAAAAAATCCTTTGATAAAGCGAATATCTCCGTACAGACGAAGACCCACAGAATAGAAAAAGATACGGTGAAAGTTCAGGCTCATGTCCCTCCGGCAGCAGATTCTTTAAAAAAAGACTCTCTGGTGAAGCAAAAACCGACTCAGCCGGCAGCACAAAATGATGTCAAAAGTCCCGTAAACACAAACAACACTAAGACTAAATGGCAAAAATAAAAAAGGCGTCAGAATCTCTGACCATCATGACCAATATTGTTCTTCCGAACGAAACCAATTCTTTAAGGAACCTTTTCGGGGGAGAGCTTCTTGCAAAAATGGATCGTTGCGCATCAATTTCTGCGGCAAGACACTGCGAAAGAAGAGTGGTAACCGCATCCGTAAATCATGTTTCTTTCAATCATCCGATTCCGGAAGGAGGAGTAGTAGTGTTAGAATCCAAAGTTTCCAGAGCCTTTTCTACCTCCATGGAAGTTTATGTGGACGTTTGGCTGGATGATCCTATCAATCAGACGAAAGTTCATACCAATGCAGGAATTTATACATTCGTGGCGGTTGATGAGTTTAACAGGCCAATCCCGATTCCTGAAATGATCCCGGAAACAGATGAAGAAAAAGAAAGATTTGCAGCTGCTTTCAGAAGAAAAGAACTGTCACTTATTCTTTCCGGAAGAATGAAGCCTCTGGAGTCTGTGGAACTGAAAAAACTTTTCCAGGAACCAGGTAATTAAACACAAAAAACACAAATGATTTACACGAATTTTCTCAAATAATTTAAAGTGTTATTAGTGAGAAAATTAGTGTAATTTGTGTTTAAAATAAAAACACAAAGATGAAAACAGATATTTCAGAAAATGATATATCTAAAATTGTTTATGAATCAGGATATCTTGTTCATAAAGTTTTAGGTCCGGGACTTTTAGAAAGTGCTTACGAAGAATGTATGTTTTATGAACTGCAAAAACAGGGGCTTTTTGTGGAAAAACAAAAACAAATGCCTTTATTTTATGAAGATATAAAATTAGATGTTGGTTATCGGCTGGATTTATTTATTGAAAATAAATTTATAGTTGAAATAAAATCAGTTGAATTATTAAATGACTTGCACTTAGCTCAGATTCTTACCTATCTTCGATTAAGTAATTCAAAACTTGGGATGTTAATAAACTTTAATACGTATCAATTTAAAGATGGAGTAAAAAGGGTAATAAACGGAAAGCTATAGTTTTGTGTCATTTGTGAAATATTTGTGTCATTAGTGTTTAAATAATATGAAAATCCTCCTTTTAGATAAAAACCATCCATTAATCACCGAGCAGCTTTTAGCAAAAAACTTTATTCTGGAAGAAGATTTTACGTCTTCTTACGATGAGGTTTGCAGCAAAATAGAAAAATATGACGGTGTTATAATCCGAAGCAGAATTCCTTTGGATAAAAACTTCTTAGAAAAAGCAAAAAACCTGAAATTCATTGCAAGAGTAGGGGCCGGAATGGAAAATATTGATATTCCGACCGCAGAAAAATTAGGAATTCAACTGATCAATTCTCCCGAAGGAAACCGTGATTCTGTTGCAGAGCACGTTGTTGGGATGCTTTTAATTTTAATGAACCGACTTTTCATTGCCTCTCAGGAAGTGAAAAACGGAATCTGGCTGCGCGAAGAAAACCGCGGCGATGAATTAATGGGCAAAACCGTTGGCCTCATCGGTTATGGGAATATGGGAAAGGCAACGGCGAAAAGGCTTTCCGGATTTGGCTGTAAGGTTATTTTTTATGATATTTTGCCTGATCTTTCTGATGAATATGCTGCCCAGGTAAGTTTGCATGAATTAAAAGAACAGGCAGAAGTATTAAGTCTGCACATTCCTTTGACAGAAGAATCTTATTATCTTGTTGACGGGCCTTTTATTTCTGATATGAAAAACGATTTCTATTTCATAAACACGGCAAGAGGAAAAAATGTTGAAACGAAAGCTTTAGTTGAAGCAATAAAATTCGGGAAAGTAAAAGGAGCCTGCCTCGATGTTCTGGAATACGAGAAATCATCATTCGAAAATCTGGAAACAGAGAATGAGGATTTAAAATATCTTCTGGAGTCTGAAAAAGTAATTGTGACACCACATATTGCGGGCTGGACGGTTCAGAGTAAAGAAAAGCTGGCGCAGGTGATTGTAGATAAAATTGTAGCTTTATTCAGCAAATAAGAAGATAGTCTGATCAACTTGTTTGCTTTCCAGCCATTTCTTTTTGTGTTAAATAATTCATAATTCCTACTCAAAATATATTATTTATTTTCAGTTTTATTAAATTGCCGCTCATTTTCGAAACTCATGAAGAAGCGTAATTTTGTATTTGTTTTAACTGCCTTTTTATTCCTTTTTTCCTGTAAAAATAAATCTGAAAACAAAGAAACTGTTGCTGAAAGCAGCACTGATCTTCCCAATTATGGAAACGTAGATCTTAAAAACGTTTTCACAAAAGCGGATAGTGAAATTTCGGATAAATCTACTTTAGTAAGGTATATAGACCAGTATTATAAGAGGGTCTGGGAAGGGAGCAATCTTAGCGGTGGAATTTTGGTAGCAAAAGGAGACGAAATTCTTTATGAAAACTACAGAGGTTTTGCCAGAGAAGATAATCAGAAATCAATTGATAAAAACACACCGCTTCATGTAGCTTCTGTTTCTAAAACATTAACTGCGATGGCGATATTGAAATTGGTAGAAGCAGGAAAAATAAAACTGTCAGATCATTTAACAAACTTTTTCCCGGGTTTTCCTTACCCGAATGTTACCGTTAAAACTTTACTGGACCAGAGAAGTGGTCTTCCAAAATACGAATACTTCATCACAAAGATACAGCCGGCTCCCGCGGAGCTCTCAAAGACGTTCATTACGAACCAGGATGTATTAAATATGATTATTAAATATAAGCCTGAGCTCGCAAGGGAAACTGATACAGGCTTTATGTACTGCAATACAAATTATGCCCTACTGGCTTTATTGATAGAAAAAATAACTAAAAAGCCTTTTCCGCAAGCTATGAAAGAAATGGTTTTTGAGCCATTAAAAATGAAAAACACCTTTATTTTTCAGGAAAAAGATATTCCTACAGCTTCCCAGTCTTTTTATTATGGAGGGAACAGGCTGTATCCTTTAGACAGGCTGGATCTTATTTATGGAGATAAAAATGTCTATACAACGCCAAGAGATTTATATAATTTCTCAAAAGCTATGTTTTCTAAGGATTTTTTAAATCAGGATTTGAAGGAAATGGTTTTCACTCCCTACAGCAATGAAAAATTTGGAGTTAATAATTATGGTCTAGGCTTCAGGATGAAAATTTTTGATAATGGAGAAAAGCTGACCTATCACAATGGCTGGTGGCACGGGACGAATTCCGTTTTTGCACATTTGCTGAAATCTAAGGTTACTATTGTTGCTATCGGAAATAAATATTCAAACAGGGTATATACTGCTTTGGCTTTATCAGGTTTATTCGAGGATTTTCCGGCACAGAAAGACAAGCTTCACAGCATTATGAGCGATGAAAAAGACACATTGAGCGGTCATAGTGAAGTTTATGGAGAATAATGTTTATTTTTGCTTAAACATATTCATGAAAAGACTTCTTCTTTTATTCGTTATCGGTTTTCTTTTGCAATCATGTGCAAGAGTTGGTTCGCCTGTAGGCGGGGCAAAAGATACGCTGGCTCCGAAATTTTTGAGTTCAAATATTGATAGTGCAAGGATTAATGTTCCCCGGGATATTAAAGAATTGCGAATCGATTTTGATGAATATGTAACATTGAAAGATGTCAATAAAAATTTAAGCATCTCACCTCCCATTAAAAACATTACCCGGATCATTCCTTCCAATATTGCCAATAAGTTTATTCTGATCCAGTGGAGTGATACTTTAAAGGCCAATACTACTTATAATTTCAATTTCGGGAATGCCATAGCAGATAATAATGAAGCGAATGTTTTACGTTACTTTAATTTTGCATTTTCTACGGGAGAAAAATTGGATGATCTGTATATCAGCGGGGAAGTTAAAGATGCTTTGTCTATTAAAAAACCGGGCGAAAATAAGTTTGTAGTAGGTTTATATCAGGTAAAAGATACTATTGACTATAAGCAAAAGCCATATTATATCACAAAAGTAGATGATGACGCTTATTATGAATTAAATTACCTGGCTCCCGGAAAATACAAAATCATTGCCTTTGAAGATGAAAACGGTAATTCAATATATGATCCAGGAAAAGAAAAAGTAGGTTTTCAAAAGGAATCCGTGGATGTTGAAAAATCAGTTTCCGGGTTGAATCTAAAATTATTTCCATCAAAAAAACCGGTAAAATATCTTGAGATGAAAGAAGCGCCGGGCGGAGTTATTATGACGTTCGAAGGAAAGCCTGATGAGGTAAAAGTTCAGCCTTTAAATGAAAAAATCAAGGATTTTAAAGTTACACACACACCTAAATCAGATACGGTGAGAATCTGGTTTGATCCTGTGAAAAGTGACGTTGGGCAAACGGCAACGGAAAATTTGAAATTCGGATATAATGCAGGGGTAAAAAAAGATACTCTTTACAATGCCTCGCTGTTTTATAAGTACAATACAAAAAGTACAATGGACATTAACAGTGATAATGGAGGCGGAATGCTGGCTCCGAAAGCTGATTTTAAAATGAGCTCAAATTATTATTTAGATAAAATCAATACAGACAAATGGACATTGAGAACGGAAGGAGATTCCATCAATTCCGTCCCTTTTACTGCGAAAATCTCTGAAACTAATCCTTACCAGATTTTGGTGAAATCTGATTTTATTTCGGGGAAAAAATATCAGCTTACCGTTCCTAAAGAAACCGTTTCATCTTTTTATGCAAGAAACAGCCAGTCGAAACGTTTTGATTTTGAGATTGATAAAGTGGAGAATTTTGGAAGCTTAACCTTCAAGCTGCAAAATGCACCAACTTCCAGCTACTGGATTCAGTTGGTAGACAGCTCGGATAAAGTTCTTTTCCAGCAGTATACGAAAGGTGATGAAGTTAAATTTAACTTACTTAAACCGGGAGAATATATTGTAAGAATTCTTGTAGATAACAATGAAAATAAATATTGGGACGAAGCAGACTTCCTGAATGGTGTTTTTGCGGAAGATTCCTATACTTATTATAAAATGGTGGTTGTAAGGCCGCTTTGGGACAGCAATGAAGCATGGGATCTGAAAGATACAAGAGTTTTGGATACATCAAAGCTGAGCGTTCCGAAAACAGATTCCCAACAGCCGAAACAAGACCTAAAAACAAAAGAATTGCAGACTGATAAAGCTGTATTGACACCAACGAGGTAATGAAAACTTTTAAAAAAATACTTTTCTGGAGTTTATTAGGCTTTGCATTGATCCAATTTATTCCTACAGATAAAACGAACAAACCGGTAGATCATAAAGTAAATTTTGTAGATGCTAAAAAAACACCGCAAAAGATATCAGGATTGATAAAAAATGCCTGCTACGACTGTCATTCCGATGAGACAGTTTACCCGAAATACGCCTATATTGCCCCAATTTCATGGTCGGTGAAAAGTCATATCAATGAAGGCCGGGAACATCTGAATTTTTCCGTCTGGGAAACCTATAATAAAGATTTAAAGGAAAGCATGCTGAATAAATCTATACAGACCATTCAGAATAAAACAATGCCGATGCCGGGGTATATTGTGTATCACAAAGAAGCCAATCTTTCCGAAGCGGAAAGAACTTTATTGGTGAAATACTTTGATGAGATGCTGAAATCAAAAGCTTATTAGTTTAAATAAAAAGACCACGGATTTTACAGATTTTCACAGATGACTACGCATAACCATTTTAAAGACAGTTAAACATAAGCATCTGTGAAAATCTGTGGGATCCGTGGTAAGTGTATTCTAAACCAGATTAAATATTTCTCAAATACTCTTCAAAGAACTTCTTCTGAGAATCAAAAGCAAGATCTTCTAAATTCAGCTTTTTCAAAGGAATCCATACCGCTTCTGAGATTTCAGAAAGTTCCAGATTCACCTCAAACTTTTCCGGAACATTATACTCGTAAAAAAGATCAATGGTATTGTAATCAATCTCTTTGTATTGGTAAACATTCGGAAGGCTGGTTAAGTATTTTAAATTTGAAATATCCACGTCAAGCTGTAATTCTTCAAAAAGCTCTCTTTTACATGTTTCTTCCGCACTTTCTTTGGGATCAACAAATCCTCCCGCAAGATCCAGTTTGCCCTTTTTCGGGTCTCTGTTTCTCCTGGTAAGGTAGATTTCATCCTTATGCCTTATGACTACGGCTACTGCACCGGCCACATTGTTGTATAAAGTGAAACTACAGTTGGGACAGCTCCATTTTTTTTCGCCGTCCCATTGTAGAGATTCTTTGCCGCAGCTTGGGCAGTATTTCAATATTTTCATTGAGTTACATTCATATTTCTCGGATGGTAGCTTAAAATCACATCACGAAGCTCTTCTGTTTTCAAATGCGTATAGATTTCCGTTGTGGTAATACTGGAATGTCCCAGCATTTCCTGGATATAACGAAGATCTGCACCATTCTGAAGCAAATGGGTGGCAAATGAGTGCCTGAAGGTGTGTGGTGATATTTTCTTGCTTACCCCCGCTTTATCTGTTAATTCTTTTATAATTAAAAATACAATTACCCTGGACATGGAAGTTCCTCTGCTGTTCAGGAATAGAGTATCTTCGTATTTTTTATTGATTTTGTTTTTAGAACGCACCTCTTTGATGTACCCTGCGAGCAATTCTGCGGTATAGTCTGCCAAAGGAACGAAACGGGTTTTATTTCCTTTTCCGTTTACTTTGATGTACTGTTCTTTAAAATTAATATTGGAAATTTTAAGATCAATAAGTTCCGAAACACGCAGCCCGCATCCGTACAGCACTTCAATGATGCACTGGTTTCTCTTTCCGAGATCAGAATTTACTTCAATGGCGCTGATAATTTTGTTGATATCCGGAAGGCTTAAGGTATCCGGAAGATACAATCCCAACTTTGGCCCTTCCAATAAAGAAGCCGGATTATCTTCACGATATTCGTCTTCAAGTAAGAATTTAAAGAATGCTTTGATGGAAGAGATCCATCTTGCCTGAGACCTTTCGCTGAACTTTTGTTTGGAAAGGTTGAAGATGTATTCCTGCAGGTTTTCGTACTCAATAGCATCCGGACCTATGTTTTCCAGGTCCTCCTGTGCGTATTCTTTTAATTTTTTGATGTCTCGTACGTAGGCGTCGAGTGTGTTTTCTGAAAAATTCCTTTCGAAACGAAGAAAGATTTCAAAATCCTTAATTTTTTCATCCCAAGTCATGTTGTGTTATTTTTTTAATTCACTATCCGAAATTTGTTCTATTTCAATATTATGGTTTCTTAAAAACGATATCCCGTCGTCATCCGAATACTCATTGATATACACCAGCCTTGTAATACCGGCTTGGAGAATCAGCTTGCTGCATTCTTTACAGGGTGAAAGTGTGAGATATAAGGTAGCACCTTTTGCAGACTGTGTGGAAGCGGCTAATTTTAAAATTGCATTAGCTTCTGCATGCAGCACGTACCAGTGTGTTTTCCCTTCATTATCCTCGCAGCAGTTTTCAAACCCTGAAGGAGTACCGTTATAACCATCTGAAATAATCATCCTATCTTTTACGATAAGAGCTCCTACCTGCTTTCGTTTACAGTAGGATAGTTTTGCCCATTCCTGAGCCATTTTTAGATAAGCTTTGTCAAACTTATTCATACCGCGTCATTGTTGTTTTCGAAATAATTTGTATTTATTAAGGTCTAGAAATTCGGTTTTCTTTTTTCTAAAAACGCTGAAACTCCTTCTTTCTTATCTTCAAGTTCAAAAACTTCACCGAAATATTTTATTTCAGTTTCAAAACCTTTATCCGTATCCGATAAGTTCACTGCCTGAATTGCCTTGGAAATTGCCATTGGTGAGTTGTGGGCAATTACGTTTGCTAATTCCTTTGTTTTTGCTAATAATTCTTCAATAGGGTAGACCTCGTTTACCAGTCCGGTTTCCTTTGCTCTTTGGGCAGGAACCATTTTGGCAGAGAAGATCATTTCATTGGCAATACCTTTTCCTACTAGCTTTGGAAGCCTTTGTGTACCTCCGTAACCCGGAATTAATCCCAGAGTAACTTCAGGAAGCCCCAGCTTAGCATTTTCTGATGCATATCTGATGTGGCATGCCATAGCCAGCTCAAGACCACCACCTAATGCAAAGCCGTTTATGGCTGCAATTACTGGCTTGGTCATATTTTCAATTTTATTAAATAAAATATTTTGTCCGTTTCTCGCAAGTTCTTCTGCTTTCTCTTGTCCGAAATCACTGAATTCCTTAATATCTGCCCCGGCAACGAAAGATTTTTCTCCGCTTCCGGTAATAATGATTACCCTGCAGGTACTGTCGGCATTTAATTCGTCCAATGCGGAACTGATTTCCTTAATCGTTTGAGCATTTAATGCATTCAAACTTTCGGGTCTGTTTATAGTAATAGTAGTTACTTTATCTTCTTTATTTAATAATATATTTTCGTAATTCATTTTTCCCTTTAAAAAATATTACCTTCCCGCAAATTATAAATTTTTTGCAAAAAAAAGGAAAAAAGTTTTATATTTTTTCCTTTTAATTAAAATTATTCTTTTAATGTAATTATTTGGAATGGTTCATCATATTGGCGTCGATAACGACATTCAGTTGAGAAGCCACTTTCATGCCAAGTTCAATATTGGCTCTGAAAAAATGGCACAGCTGGCGGTTGATGATTTCATCTTTTTTGGGGCCTGTAATGCCTTTCATGCTTGCTATAATATTATTTACAAGATTTTGTCTGTCTTCCGGGCTCATCGCTTTTGAGTACAATAATCCGGGCTGTGTGTAATGGTCATCATCATTTTCATTCCTGTTGTAATTGGCAACATGGGCGCTGTCCAATTCGTATTCATAATTTTTGTATGAAGGGTCTGGTTTGATGTCATCAAAGCTGTTCGGGTGATAATTGGGTTTGTCCTGATACTGGCTGGAGTCTGCCATAAATCCGTCTCTCTGATAGTTATTTACGGCAAAAGGACACCTGTTCACTTCCAGTTGATGAGCGTTTACTCCTACTCTGTATCTGTGGGCATCCGGATAAGAAAATAATCTGCCCTGAAGCATTTTATCAGGAGAAAAGCTGATTCCGTTGATTAAATTACTTGGTGAAAAGGTAGATTGCTCTACGTGTGCAAAATAATTGACAGGAATTTCATTCAATTCCATTTCACCTACTTCAATCATCGGGAAATCTTCATGGAACCAAACTTTTGTAATGTCAAACGGATTCCATCGGAAGTCTCTGGCCTGCTCTTCAGTCATTACCTGGATGTACATTGTCCATTTGGGAAAATTACCTTCTTCAATGGCGTTGCAAAGATCTTCCTGTGCAAAATCCGGATTTTCTCCGGCCATTTTTACTGCTTCTTCATTGGAGAAATTTTTAATTCCCTGTTTTGTAATAAAGTGGAACTTTACCCATACTCTTTCATTTTTATCATTAATCATGGAGTAGGTATGGGATCCAAAACCATGCATGTGACGGTATCCGTAAGGCGTTCCTCTGTCTGACATCAAAATGAGAACCTGATGAAGAGATTCAGGATTTAAGCTCCAGAAATCCCACATCATTGTTGCGCTTTTCAGGTTTGTTTTCGGAACTCTTTTTTGGGTGTGAATAAAATCCGGGAATTTTTTGGCATCCTTAATAAAGAAAACAGGTGTATTATTACCTACCAGATCCCAGTTTCCGTCTTCTGTATAAAATTTTAAGGCAAAACCTCTCGGATCCCTTGCGGTATCTGCGCTTCCTTTCTCTCCGCCTACGGTAGAAAAACGGGCAAACATCCTGCAAGAGTTCCCAACTTTTGAAAATAATTTTGCTTTTGTATATTGGCTGATATCGTGTGTTACGGTAAACTTTCCATAAGCTCCGCTTCCTTTTGCGTGAACAATTCTTTCCGGGATTCTTTCTCTCACAAAGTGAGCAAGATTTTCCTGAAGTATGAAATCCTGCAGCAAAACCGGACCTCTCGGGCCTACGGTTTGGGAGTCCTGATGTTCGTAGTATGGAGCGCCGCTGCTTAGTGTTAATTTCTTAGAATCCATAAGGTTATGATTAGTCTAATTGATTTGTTTTATTGTTGAATTATGTAAAGGTACTAAATCTCAAATTTACTTGAATTTTTAATTGCCAATCACAAAAACATCATATCTTTGTAATAGATAATATTAATCAGATGAACATTCAGCAACTGGAGTACCTTATCGCCGTAGATAAGTACAAACATTTTGGGAAAGCAGCACAGGCATGCTTCATTACACAACCCACGCTAAGTGCGATGATACAGAAATTTGAGGACGAACTGGATGTAAAGGTTTTCGACAGAACTACGCACCCTATCCGTACCACAGATGTAGGGCTTCAGATCATAGATCAGGCTAAGGTGATTATAGAATCTGTCAATGAGCTGAAAAATAAAGCCAATCTTTTAAATAATATCTTAGGAGGTACTATTAATCTGGGAATTATCCCTACAGTTTCTTCTTTTATTTTACCAACGGAAATTTTCAAGTTCCTTGAAGAAAATCCTAAAATTCAGATGAATGTAAAGGAAATGACTACGGACAACATCATCAAAGCCCTGAAAGCAGGTGAGCTTGATGCCGGAATTATTTCCACACCTTATGATACAGCAGATGAATTTTATCAGGATTTCCTGTTTAATGAAGAGCTGATGATTTACAGTTCGGATACCGAAGCGAATAAAAAGA
Source organism: Chryseobacterium daeguense DSM 19388 (assembly GCF_000430825.1). GTDB lineage: Bacteria > Bacteroidota > Bacteroidia > Flavobacteriales > Weeksellaceae > Chryseobacterium > Chryseobacterium daeguense. The sequence goes on from NZ_AUMT01000002.1 coordinate 375,677, forward strand.
ACTCTTACGTAGTTCCCGAAGAGCTGAATGCAGAAAAAGTGTGGCTTCTTGAAGAAGGAAACTGCCTGAGAAATCAGTTCGAAAATATCTGTCATCTTAAGGAAAATACATTAAAGCCTAAAAACCTTGACTTCCTTGCTTCCAATATCCAGACTTTGGTTCACATGGTGGATAAAGTAGGGGGAATCAGCATTTTACCAGAGCTCGCATTGAGCCAGCTTTCGGAAGTTCAGAAAGAAAATGTATTCAGATTTAAGAAACCTTTTCCGTACAGAGAAATAAGCATAATTTACTACAAACCAACGTTTAAGCAGAAAATTATTGATGAATTATCTCACTCTATAAGAACTTCATTAGAGAAAAAGCTTAATTATCATGAAAATCCTAAAGAATTTATCAGCGTGAAACCTCAGTAGTTTTCATGGATAAAGGTTTGATAAATAGTTAATTTAAAGATTTTTATAATTAGTAAACAAAAATTTTGAGTATTAAAAAATAGTACTTAAATTTGCCAACGTTTACGAACGAGGAAAAATTTGACCTGATTGCAACCTCTATAAAAAAATGCTAAAACAGTATTCTTTTTAGGCATCCTGGCAATTTATTCTTATTTTTCTTCTTTTAATTTTAATTTAAAACAAAGAATAATATGTCTTATTTATTTACATCTGAATCAGTTTCAGAAGGACATCCGGATAAAATTGCCGATCAGATTTCCGACGCATTAATCGACCATTTTTTAGCATACGACAAAACTTCAAAAGTTGCCTGTGAAACTCTTGTTACAACAGGGCAGGTAGTTTTGGCAGGTGAAGTGAAGTCTGACGCTTACCTTGATGTACAGACCATTGCAAGAGAGGTGATCAACGGGATTGGTTATACTAAAGGGGAATATATGTTCAACGGTGATTCTTGCGGTGTTATTTCTGCTATCCACGAACAGTCTCCGGACATCAATCAGGGTGTTGACAGAGTGGTAACTGATGAATCTTTCGAAGCTAAAGCAAACGCACAAGGTGCTGGTGATCAAGGAATGATGTTCGGATATGCAACCAACGAAACTGCGAACTATATGCCTTTAGCATTAGACCTTGCGCATACTATTCTTAAAGAGCTTTCTGCAATCAGAAGAGAAAACTCTGATATTAAATATCTTCGTCCGGATGCAAAAAGCCAGGTAACTATTGAATATTCTGACGATCATAAGCCTATCAGAATAGATTCTATCGTAGTTTCTACACAGCATGATGATTTTGCTGCAGAAGAAGAGATGCTGAACAAAATCAGAGAAGACATCAAAAATATTTTGATTCCAAGAGTTGTTGCTCAGCAGACAGAGGAAATTAAAGCGTTGTTTAACGATCAGATCAAATATCATATCAACCCTACAGGAAAATTTGTAATCGGGGGTCCTCACGGAGATACAGGTCTTACGGGAAGAAAAATCATCGTAGATACCTACGGAGGAAAAGGAGCTCACGGTGGTGGTGCTTTCTCTGGAAAAGATCCTTCAAAAGTAGACAGAAGTGCTGCTTATGCTACGAGACATATCGCTAAAAATTTAGTGGCTGCAGGTGTTGCGGATGAGGTTTTGGTACAGGTTTCTTACGCTATCGGTGTTGCTGAGCCTTGTGGCTTATATATCAATACATACGGAACTGCAAAAGTTGATCTTCATGATGGTGAAATCGCTAAAAAAGTTTCTACAATTTTCGATTTAAGACCTTATGCTATTGAACAGAACTTAAAGTTAAGAAACCCAATCTATCAGGATACGGCTTCTTATGGACACATGGGAAGAGAAAGCTATGTGGCTGATAAAACCTTTAATAAAGGACAGAAAAATGAGCTTACATTGAAAGGTCTTGAGTTTTTTACATGGGAAAAACTTGATAAAGTAGAGGAAATTAAAGCCGCTTTTGGAATTTAATTTTTTAAATTTTAAAATAATTTAAACAAGTTCTTAATAATAAATGACTGCTTTATCTTTCGGTAAGGCAGTTTTTTTTAATTTTACATATAAATAAATTGAAGATGATTAACGCAAGATCAGTTATAGCAATCCTTTGCCTATTTTTTCTGACCACGTTCGCAAAAGCGCAATATACAGTGCATAAGATGGTAACGGTGGGATATACCTATCAAAACCAAAGCTTCGGGGAAGTAGGAGGGAAATTACTTTTCTTAAAAAATGATGATGTTATTTACCGTTTGGGAGCTTCCGCCTTAATGGGGTCTGCAAATTCCAAGTTTGCGATCATGCCTAAAGTTTCTGCAGATGTATTGCTGAACTTCCAAAAAGATGTAGATTTTTATCATTCCTATTATTTTTTGATAGGAGCGGAGGGAACAAATAAATATGTGGCTCCGAAGATCGGGGTAACGCTTTTTGGTATTTTAGACCTTACCGGAGGATATGCATTCCCTATCGGAAACAGCGGAATAAACGGAAAAGAGCTGAAAGGCCTGAATGTTAATTTTACACTAAATATTCCTACTGTATTCATTCACGACATGTTTAATTGATTTTTTTTAAATTTTTGTTGTAAAAAATTAATAAATGGTTAACAGTTATTAAAAATTTATTATATTTACACCTATAAAAATTGTGCCGCCTATTGATTAGACTTTACTCTGAAGAATTGTTTTGTATTTACAGTAATAGCCAGATAAAATATCTGGATGTATGATTGTCAACAAAAATATTTATTGAGAAGAAAGTTATGAAATCAAAATCGGATAGTTTACTAATTTCCCTTTATCAGAAAGGAGACGAAGAGGCATTGTCAGCCCTCATTCATCGTCATCAGAGAGAACTGTTTACATTCATTTTTTACAAAATTAATGATGAAGATCTTGCCAACGATGTATTTCAGGATACATTTATGAAGATCATTGTAATGCTGAAAGAAGGACGCTACAACGAAGAAGGAAAGTTCATTCTTTGGGCAAAAAGAATCGCCCACAATCTTATTATAGACCATTTCAGATCAAAATCAAAAAACATTAAAGTTTCGGAAACTACTTTCGAAACAGATGAATATTCTATTTTTGATCTGTTGAGAGAGCCTTCGGAAAATATCGAGGATCAGCTGGTAACAAACCAAATCCAGGAAGATCTTCTGAGAATGCTTCAATTCCTGCCGCTAAACCAGCAGGAGGTGATTAAACTTAGGTTTTTTGACGGGTTAAGCTTTAAAGAAATAGCAGATCATACAGATATGAGTATCAATACCACGTTGGGAAGGGTACGGTACGCTTTGATCAACCTGAGAAAAATCATGGATGAAAATAATATTATCTTGACCAGATAGATAATAATTTCGGGAAATTCTCGTTTTAAGGAAAAACATTTATCGCCTATGAGAAAAAATGATTCCCTAAAAGTGACAACTTTGAATCCTAAAAAAGAAACCATTGAGTTTTTGCTCAATTTTTCAAAGAATCTGGAGGTTATGAAAACCAAGAGTAAGAATTACCCGATTTCCAAAAATTAAAATTAATTTTGTGCTGTATGAAAATTCAGCACATTTTTTTTGACCTGGACAATACGCTTTGGGATCACCGCAGAAATGCCTATCTTACCATTAAAGACCTTTTTGAAAAAGAAGAAATCGGCTTAAAGTATCCTATTGATTTTGAAGAATTTCATTCTGTTTATCATGAGATCAATGAAACCCTTTGGGAAAAAATCCGTGACGGCATTATTGATAAAGAATATTTGAGAAAGCATCGTTTTTATGATACGTTTTACCATTTTGGGGTGGATGATGAATCTCTTTCCATGTATTTTGAAGAACATTTTCTTGATAAAATTTTAAATTACAATGAACTTGTAGAAGGAGCAGAATATATTTTAGAATATCTTAAAGCTAAAAACTACATTTTGCATATAATTTCCAACGGTTTTAAAGAAGTAACGGAAAGAAAATGCATCTTATCGGGAATTGCAAAATATTTTCAAACTATCACCAGTGCAGATTCAGTAGGGGTAAGAAAACCGAGACCTGAAATTTTTGAATATTCTTTAAACCTTTCCAACGCCCCAAAAGAAAACAGTATCCTCATCGGTGACGATTGGATCGCTGATGTTATCGGAGCTCAAAGTTTCGGAATGGACGTTATTTTCTTTGATGCTTTGAACGAAAACCGCGTAGAGGAGGGGCTTAAGGTTATCAAACATCTTTTGCAGATAAAGGATTTCTTATAAAAATATTCCAGGATTTTCATCTTTCCTAATTCTTTCCCAATTTGATATAGAACTTTGCTCCATAATAATTACCAAAATAAAAATTATGGAAAAGAAGACAACAATCACAGTCGGGTTGGCTTTAGCGTTATCGCTAATTGCCGGGAAAGCTTATGGACAGGATCGTGTGATCAGTCAAAACCAGCTACCGGGAACGGCAAAAACATTTTTAGTTTCAAACTTTAAAGGTGTTGCGATCGGTACGGTAATAGAAGACAAAGAATTTTATGGTGTAGATGAATATAAAGTAAGACTTGGAAATGGTGTGAAAGTAGACTTCGACAGTAAAGGAAACTGGAAAGAAGTGAACGGTGAGCATCAGAAAATTCCTAATGCTTTCATTCCGGCACCCATTAAAAATTACGTTAGCAAAAGCTTTCCAAATACCTACATTACTAAAATAGAAAAAGAAAGATGGTCTTATAAGGCAGAATTGTCAAACGGGATTGATCTAGAATTTGATAGTAAAGGGAGATTTAAAAGAATTGATGATTAGGAAAATTATTAACTGAAATAATGAATATTATGAAAATTATCTGGAAGCGTAAGCACGCTTATCACAAAATAAAATCAAAGGTCATGGTAAACTGGAACACAATAAACAGAAATGTAAGACAAAATATCCTTAGTTATATTACAAGAAATCATTCGGGTAGTGTAGTAGATTCTATCGAAGAAAAATTTAATGCATATAAAATCAATTTTATGAATGGTTTAAGCCTTTTCTTTGATAAAAATGGTCAGTATTTAAAAAAGAGCATATAAAGCTTAAAAACAGCCTTCTCTAAGCAGGGGTTGTTTTTTTATATATTTGAATAAGGTAATATTTTCTGAAGAGGAAATGCAAAAGTTAGGGTATGAAGATTTTAATTATTGAAGATGAACCGGAAATACGTAATGTTGTTCAGGATTTTCTTGAATCAGAACATTTTATAGTAGAGTATGCCGAAGATTTCAATTCCGGGCTGGATAAAATCATTTCTTATGAGTATGACTGTATTCTTTTGGATATTATGCTGCCCGACGGAAACGGAATGGAACTTCTAAAGGAAATTAAAAGCATGCATAAAAAAGATCCGGTGATCATTTTGTCGGCTAAAGATTCTGTGGACGATAAAGTAAACGGCCTCGAAATAGGAGCTGACGATTATCTTGCAAAACCTTTTCACCTTGCTGAGCTTATGGCGAGGATAAAATCTGTTATCAGAAGAAAAAATCAGGATGGTGAGAATATTATCAGCTATAAAAATATTTCCATTGATCCTGAAAGCAGAGTTGTAAAAATTAATGATAATGAATTGATACTTAACAGGAAAGAATACGACCTTTTATACTATTTTGTTATTCATCCGGAAAAAACACTACAGAAAACCATGCTTGCAGAAGCAATCTGGGGAGATTATATTGATCAGGCAGACAGTCTGGATTTTATTTATTCACAGATCAAAAACCTTCGGAAAAAATTAAAATCATCTAACTCGGAGGCTGATTTTCAGGCTGTCTACGGAATTGGTTATAAATTTATTTAATGAAAGTCTCACTTAAATATTATACATTAAAATACCTTGTCGGAATTCTCCTTTTGATTATTGCCGTTTGGGCCGCGATTTTTTATGCTTATATTCTGGATGAAGTCTATGACAATGTGGATGACGGGCTGAAAGACAGAAAGATACAAATTGTAAAGGCCGTTTATCTAGATGAAAAGCTATTAAAAAGTGATGAGTTTGGATTTAATGAATTTAAGATAACTCCGGTTTCCCCTTCTGATTATAAAGATAAAAATAAATTTTACAACAAATTCTTCTACATGGAGTATGACGATCAGGATCAGCCATACCGTGTCCTGGAAACGGATTTTATTGATCAGTTTGGGAAGCATCAGAAACTGGAAATCAGAGCTTCTACGGTAGAAGAGGATGAACTTGTGTATGACCTTACAACAGCTTTGGTTGTGCTTTATATCATGTTGGTTATCAGTATTATTGCGGTCAATGGTTTTTTGTTGAACAAAGCTATGCGTCCTTTTTATTCGATTTTGGATAAGCTTAAAAAATATCAGTTCGGTGTGCCGGATTCTTCGCTCGCTCCTCAAAATTATTCCATCACAGAATTTGAAGAGCTGAATATGGAAATAGATGAAATGATTGAGCGAAATGAGCTTGTTTTTCATCAGCAAAAACAGTTCATAGAAAATGCTTCTCATGAATTGCAGACTCCTTTAGCTATTGCAATCAATAAAATTGATCTTTCTATTCAGAATGAAAATCTGGATAAAAAAAATATGAATTTTCTCACCGAAATTAAGAATGACCTGAGAAGAATGGCAGGACTAAATAAATCTTTGTTAATGCTCTCTAAGATTGAGAATAATCAATACAATAAAGCATCAAGCCTAAATTTTAATTCATTGATTTCCGAACTGGTTAAAAGCTACGAAGATTTTATTGAATTTAAAAAGATCGATGTAAATATTGTTGAAAAAGAAAATTTTGAGGCTGTTTTTGATCCTGATCTGGCTAATATTTTACTTTCGAATTTACTTAAAAATGCAGTAAAATATACCAATCCGAAAGGTTTTATAAATATCATTACGGAAAAAAGAAGGCTGATCTTTCAAAATACCGGCTCGGAGGCTTCGCTGGACAAATTTCAGATCTTTAACCGTTTTTATAAGCAGGGAGCAGACCAGAATTCAACAGGTTTGGGGCTGTCTATCATCAAGACCATAATAAAACAATATCCCGGCTGGGATATTGTTTATGAGTTTGAAGGCGGAATGCATTATTTTATTCTTAAAAAAGAAAAATAGCAGGCCGCTTTGTATTAAATTCCTAAGCTTTCTCTTACCCTTTTAATAGTTTCAAGGGCAATTACACGTGTTTTTGCAGCTCCTTCCTGAAGTTTTGCTTCCAGCTCATCAAGATTATTCATGTAATAACTGAATGCTTCCCTTTCCTTTTCGAACCTTGTAAGAATTAAGTCTAAAAGCTCTTTCTTAGCATGCCCGTAACCGAAATTCCCGGCAAGGTATTTTGCTCTTAATTCTTCTGTCTGTTCAGGAGTTGCAATCAGCTGATAGATGGCAAAAACCTTATCCGTTTCAGGATCTTTAGGCTCTTCCAGTGATTTGGAATCTGTTTCAATGCTCATTACCTGCTTTTTCAGCTCCTTTTCAGGCAGGAAAATATTAATGATATTTCCTCTGGATTTAGACATTTTGTGACCGTCAATTCCGGGTACATATTTTGTGTTTTCCTGAAGCTCAGCCTGTGGCAATACCAATACTTCACCCATCTGATTATTAAATCTTGAAGCGACATCGCGGGCAATTTCCAAATGCTGAAGCTGGTCTTTTCCTACAGGAACAATCTCTGCATCATACAGTAAAATATCAGCAGCCATTAATATCGGGTAGGTAAATAATCCTGCATTCACATCTTGGAGCCTGTCTGCCTTATCTTTAAAAGAGTGTGCAAGCGTTAATCTCTGGTAAGGAAAAAAACATGATAAATGCCAAGAAAGTTCACAGGTTTCAGGGATATCACTCTGTCTGTAAAAAAATGTTTTTTCTGTATCCAGCCCACAAGCAAGCCAAGCCGCAGCAATCTCGTAGGTATTTTGTCTAAGTTCGGCTGCATTTTTTATCTGTGTTAAAGAATGCAGGTTTGCGATAAATAAAAAAGATTCATTTCCTTCCTGTTTTGATAGCTCAATTGCAGGAATAATTGCACCCAGTAAATTACCAAGGTGCGGTGTTCCGGTGGCTTGAATGCCGGTAAGAATTCTTGACATTGTTTAAAGTTTATATTTAAAATTAATGAATTGCAAATTTAAGAGAATCGATTCAATGTATAATAAAGTTATACCACAGATTAGCATAAATTTTCACAGATGACTGCGCATATTTTTTAAAATGAATTAGAACATAAACATCTGTGAAAATTTATGCTAATCTGTGGTTAAAAAATATTTTAATTAAGGAATCAGAATTTTCTCCCCTCCGAACTTCGGCTCAACGCCCACAAGCAAATCATAATAGGCCTTTGCTTTAGCCAGGTATTCCCTGATATTAGTTTTAAAGCCCGCATATTTATTGACATCTTTAGCATTGTAGCCAAAGGCGTCAATTCCATTATGCTTAGCCAAAAATACAGCTCTTTCATTATGAAACTTCTGTGAAATAATAATCAGTTTTGTCTGCCCGAAAATTTCTTTAGCCCTCACTACAGAATCCAGTGTTCTGAAACCTGCATGATCCAGAAAAATTCTGTCCTGGGGAATGCCATATTTATTTAAAGTCAAGAGCATATCTTCCGGCTCATTATAATCCTTCGTGCTGTTGTCTCCGCTTACGATGATGTATTTTATTTTTCCGCTTTTGTACAAGTCCACGGCTGCCTGAATTCTGTTATAAAAATAAGCATTCGGAAGCCCGCTGTTCAGATTTTTACTGGTTCCCAGAAGCAGGGCTGTCTTTGTTTCCGGAATATCTGAAATGTTGTAAAAGATATAAGCTTCAGTATCTTTTTTGATGGAATAATTCGCCCAGGCAATAAAAATAATTCCTGCAACCAATAGAAGCAGGAAAATTTTAAAAATATTTTTAATTAATCTTTTCATCAGGTGTAAAATATTCTAAAATTCGAGGCCGTTCGGGAATGCTTTTTTTCTGAACAGCAACAATAATACAGCTCCTACAGTGATGGCAGAATCTGCAACATTGAATATATATTTGAAAAATTCAATATGTTTTCCTCCTATTAAAGGCCAGCTTTCAGGGACGTTCCAGTCAACAAGAGGGAAGTGGAGCATATCCACAACGCAGCCTCTCATGAAAGAAGAATAGCCTTCACCGAAGGGAACGAATTTGGAAACTCCGCCGTATCCGATCCACCGGTCAATGCTTGGGTCATATACCGTTCCGCTGTCGAAAATCAATCCGTAGAACATACCGTCAATCAGGTTGCCTATTGCACCGGCAAAAATCATGGCCATAGGGATCAGCAGATAATTGGATTCTCCGCGCTGCAGCCATTTTTTAAATAAATAAATCATTCCTCCAATAAGGAAAATCCTTACAATTACAAGGAAATATTTCCCGATTACACCACCGAAATGAAGCCCGTAAGCCATTCCCGGATTTTCCACGAAAGTCAGCTTGAATCCCGGCAATACGGAAATGCTGTCATCCAGATTGAAATGTGTTTTAATGTAGATTTTTGAAGCCTGATCTATTAATAAAATAAGAAAAGTTACCAATACTATTTTTTTCATTACAATCCTTTTGGTTTTGACGGTTTTCCTATTTTTTCGTTTTTTTTCTCAACGATTTTTTTGATCGTTTTCTCATTATGATGTGTATTCTTGGTATGGAACTTCTCAAATTTGATATTCATTTCTTTCAATACACTTTTCAGTGCATTCAATTCCATTGCATTTTTGGTGTGGACGATTATGGATTCCATTTTTACTGTAATTTTTCATTTTTTAGACAACTCATCAAGCCTTTTTCTGTCTTTTGGAGACAAATCATTGACTCCGTTCTTGCCCATTTTGCTTAAAAGCTTGTCGATTTCTTTTTCCCTCTCGCGCTTATCAGAATTAAACTGATCATCAATTGTATAATTTTTTTGTGGAGAAGAAAAAAATCTGTTCCTGATCCATTCTCTGTTGAAAAATCCTAAAATGACAACGATGATAATTAATAAAATTAAGAATTCGCTCATGGATATAAATTAAAAATTAGGTTTATAAAGTATTTCATGAAATACGATATAAACCCAAATTTATTTTAACTAACCTTACGGTTATTTCTGCATATTTTTCGCTTCAATGCTCAGCGTAGCGTGAGGAACTGCCAGAAGCCTTTCTTTAGGGATCAGCTTACCCGTTACTCTGCAAACGCCGTATGTTTTATTTTCAATTCTTATTAAAGCATTTTTAAGATCACGTACAAATTTTTCCTGTCTTCCTGCCAAAATAGAATTTTGCTCCTTGCTCAACGTTTCAGCACCTTCTTCAAATGCCTTGAACGTTGGGGAAGTATCATCAGTCCCGTTATTCTGATCATTGATGAAACTTTCTCTAATCAGTTTCAAATCATTTTCAGCTTTTTCTATTTTTTCTTTAATAATAGCCTTAAATTCCTGCAGATCAGCATCGCTGTATCGTACTCTTTCGTCTGACATGTTCTTTTCTCTTTTTTAATAAAATTATGAAATGGAATTTGAAAAACAATAACTATATGTTAATTTTTTTCAACATTTATCTTGAAATTAACCTCATCTATTTCGATTTCGTTAAAATTTGAAAGTGAAGATACAATTTCTATTTTATTTGACAAGACCTCTGATGAAATATATTCTTCATTTTTCTTAATATCATGTAAGAATGGTGAAGATTCTTCCACAAAGATGTTAATTCTGTCCGTTAAATCGAAATCTTTATCTTTTCTCAGGTTCTGAATCCTGTTAATAAACTCTCTTGCAATTCCTTCAGATTTTAACTCGTCTGTTAACGTCAAATCTAATGCCACAGTTGTTTTACCATCAGAAGTTACCGTCCATCCCGGAATATCTTTTGTGGAAATTTCTACATCATCAGTTATAATTTCATATCCCTGAATGTCTAATTTTCCTTCTTTTTCTAATTTTGAAATCTGCTCTGCATCAAGATTTGCAATTTCTCCTCCAACCGTTTTCATGTCTTTCCCCAGCTTAGGACCAAGCGCTTTGAAGTTCGCTTTTATTTGTTTTACAATTAAATGTGATGCTTCTTCCGCATTGATTAATTGAATTTCTTTAACATTTACTTCCTGCTTGATTAATTCAGAAACCGCAGAAATCTGCTCTTCCGTTTTTGAATCCAAAACAGGGATTAATACTTTCTGTAACGGCTGACGAACTTTTACGTTTTCTTTTTTTCTTAAAGAGAAAACCATGCTTGTAATGCTCTGCGCCAAATGCGTTTTTTCAACCAGATCCTGATCTATTAAGCTCTCATCTGCAACAGGGAAATCTGTCAGGTGAATAGATTCAGCATTTTCTTTTCCTGTTACTTTATTTAAATCCTGATACAGCTGGTCCATAAAGAACGGCGCAATCGGTGCGGATAATTTTGCAACAACCTCAAGACAAGTATATAAAGTCTGGTAAGCAGAGATTTTATCATCGGAATAATCTCCTTTCCAGAAACGTCTTCTGCATAATCTTACGTACCAGTTACTTAAGTTGTCGTTTACGAATGTATTGATCGACCTTGCAACTCTTGTGGGCTCGTAATCTTCGTAGAATGCTTTTACTTCTTTGATTAATAAATTTAATTCAGACAAAATCCATCTGTCGATTTCCGGACGGTTTTGAATATCTTTTTCAGAATAATTAAATCCGTCCACATTCGCGTACAAAGCAAAGAATGAATACGTGTTATAAAGTGTCCCGAAGAACTTTCTTCTGATCTCATCAATTCCTTCGATATCGAATTTCAGGTTTTCCCAAGGATTTGCATTCGAAATCATGTACCAGCGCGTTGCATCCGGTCCGTAGATTGAAATAGTTTCAAATGGATCAACAGCATTTCCTTTGGATTTTGACATTTTCTGTCCGGTTTTATCCAAAACAAGCCCGTTACTCATTACATTTTTATAAGCAACTGAATCAAAGACTGCTGTTCCGATCGCATGCAGCGTATAGAACCAGCCACGCGTCTGATCAACCCCCTCTGCAATAAAATCAGCAGGGAATGCTTTATTGCTGTCGATTAATTCTTTATTCTCAAAAGGATAATGCAGCTGTGCATAAGGCATCGACCCGGAATCAAACCAAACGTCGATCAGATCACTCTCACGTCTCATTTCTCTTCCTGAATCTGAAACTAAAATTACCTGGTCTACAATGTTTTTATGTAAATCTACCAAAGCATAGTTTTCTTCAGACATATTTCCAATCTCGAAGCCTTTGAATGGATTTTCTTTCATAACTCCTGCTGCGATTGACTTTTCGATCTCATTGTATAATTCTTCTACAGAACCGATGATTTTTTCTTCTGCCTGTCCTAAGCCTGTGGAAGGATCTGTTCTCCAGATCGGCAAAGGTATTCCCCAATATCTTGAACGGGAAAGATTCCAGTCGTTTATATTTTCCAGCCAGTTGGCAAAACGGCCTTCTCCAGTTGATTTTGGCTTCCAGTTGATTTCTTTGTTTAAATCTACCAGTCTGTCTTTTACGGCAGTCATTTTCACAAACCATGAATCCAACGGGTAGTATAACAACGGTTCATCTGTTCTCCAGCTATGCGGGTAGCTGTGAACATATTTTTCAACCTTAAAGGCTTTATTTTCCTCTTTTAAACGAATAGCAATTTCTACATCCACAGACTTTTCAGGGGCTGTTCCTGCATCATAATATTCATTTTTAACATATTTGCCGGCAAAATCTCCCATGTGAGAAGTGAATCTTCCCTGTAGATCCACTAAAGGAACCGGATTTCCGTGTTCGTTTAAAACCAGCATTGGTGGAACTTCAGGTGTAGCTTCTTTCGCTACTTTCGCATCATCTGCACCAAAAGTCGGCGCCGTATGAACGATACCCGTTCCGTCTTCTGTCGTTACGAAATCTCCGGAAATTACTCTGAAAGCATTTTCCGGATTCTGATATGGTAAAGCGTAAGGCAATAACTGCTCGTATTTAATGCCAACCAAATCAGCACCTTTGAATTCTGTCAGAATTTTGAAAGGGATAGTTTTTGTTTCAGAAGTATAATTAGCAAAATCTTCATCTGTTCCTTCTGCAAATTTTTTCCCGAACTGTTTTCCAACCAAAGCTTTAGCCAAAACAATATTGATAGGCTCAAAAGTATACTGGTTGAAAGTTTTAACTAAAACATAATCGATTTTTGGTCCGACAGTCAATGCCGTGTTGGAAGGCAACGTCCAAGGTGTTGTCGTCCAGGCTAAGAAATGCACGTCTCCAAAACCTTGTAAAAATGAAGGCAATGTTTCCGGAAGTGTCTTAAACTGGGCTACAATTGTTGTGTCAGAAACATCTCGGTAAGCTCCGGGCTGGTTTACCTCGTGTGAAGATAATCCTGTTCCTGCTTTCGGAGAATAAGGCTGAATGGTGTATCCTTTGTACAATAATCCTTTATCATACAATTGTTTTAACAGCCACCAAACCGTTTCCATATATTTTGACTTGTACGTGATATACGGATCTTCAAGATCTACCCAATACCCTATTTTTTCGGTAAGGTTATTCCAAACGTCTGTATAGCGCATTACTGCCTCACGACAAGCCTTGTTGTAATCTTCAATAGAAATTTTTTTGCCAATATCTTCTTTCGTAATTCCTAATTCTTTTTCTACGCCCAGCTCCACAGGAAGTCCGTGTGTATCCCAACCCGCTTTACGGAAAACCTGCTTCCCGTTCTGGGTCTGATAACGACAGAAAATATCCTTTAATGCTCTGGCCATAACGTGGTGAATTCCGGGCATACCATTTGCTGAAGGCGGACCTTCATAAAAAACAAATTCTGGCTGCCCCTCACGAATCTCAACACTCTTATTGAAAGTTTTATTTTGTTTCCAAAATTCCGCTACATTCTCTGCTACGTCAATAAGATTGAGGTTTTTGTATTCTTTAAATTGGCTCATTGTAATATATCAATATCGTTGATTAATTAAGTTGGCAAATTTACTAAAATTTGTCGGTTTATAATATATGTTTTATTTTGATATTGTGGATTAAAAAGTTCTGTTTCAGAAATATAAATGGTGAGATGTCTGAAATGTGAATTGTTAATGGTGAATAAGTCAACCTTTTAAATTAATTTTAAGAAGTTTTTTTGAAATTTTCAATGATTTTTATCAATAGGGGCGGGCTTTAGCCCGTTTTCAATTTAAATCAAATTCCATTGGCTTTAGCCAAAACTTAAATTTCTACTCATGCATATATTTTTAACGCAAAGTTTTAATTTAATAATAATTAATATCTAGTGAGCAAAGAAGAATCAACAAGTTGATTTGATCAAGGTTTGTTTTCAAGCTTCGCGCAGCAGATTTATTTGCTTTTGCTTTCTGATTAATAAACTTAGTAATTGAAATCTTTGCTTTTAAATTTTTTGAACACAACCATCTGTGGAAAATAAAAACAAAATTTCGTAATTTTAAAACACACTTAAAACCATCTGTATGAAAATCTTTCCTCGATTGATATTACTTTTTTGTTTTATCAGCTACACAGTAATATTTGCTCAAAATAGTTATCCGCAAGGCTATTTTAGAAACCCATTGAATATTCCCATTAATCTTGCTGCTAATTTTGGAGCCGTTCGTTCCAATCATTTCCATATGGGATTGGATATCCGAACTAACAGTCAGGAAAATTTACCGGTCGTTGCTGCAGCAGATGGTTATGTAAGCAGGATAAAAGTGGAACGTTACGGTTTTGGAAATGCGGTTTATGTCACTCATCCTAATGGCTACACCACAGTCTATGCTCATTTGAATAAATATTTCGATAAGCTGGATGATTTTGTAAAAGAAAGGCAGTACAAAGATGAAAAATGGGAACAGGATATTACTTTTTCGCCCAAACAGTTTCCTGTAGCTAAGGGGCAATTAATTGCTTTAAGCGGAAATACGGGAGGTTCGGCAGGACCGCATCTTCATTTTGAAATCAGAGATACAAAAACGGAAGAATGCATTAATCCGCTGCTTTTCGGGTTTAATATTCCTGATGGCGTTGCTCCTATTATCAGTGGATTGTACTGGTATGACCGCCGTTTCAGCACGTATGAACCTGGAGCGAACGGATTTGCTGTGAAAAAAACGGGAAATTTGTATATTTCAAATGTTATTCAGGTGAATTCTCCTCAGATAAGCTTTGCTGTAAAAGCTGTGGATAAAGCGAATCAGGGCTTTAATCTGGGAATTTACGAAGCAGAACTTCTGATGGATGGAAAATTGGTGTATAGTTTTAAAATTGATAAAGTTCATTATGATGATACCCGCTATCTTAATGGCTGTATTGATTACCCGAAGTTCGTTCGTGATAAAATGAGCATTCAGCATTTATCGGCATTACCGGGAATGAGGCTGCCTGATTATAGTTCAGGTTCGGACGGAATTATTAACCTTAAAGATAATGAAATTCACACGATTGAAATTATTTTAAAGGATGTAAAAGGAAATACCAGCCGGCTGACAACGAAAGTTCAGCTAAGCAGTATTTCAGATAAAATTTCTTCAAATACTAAAACGGCTGTTCCCAACGAATCAAAAACAATCAAAACAGAAAATGCAGAAATTATTTTAAGTAAAAATGCATTGTATGATGCGGTAAACTTCAATATGTCTGAAAAACTTGATGGAGAAGCGGTTTCAAATGCTGTTATTTTGAATAATTCATACATTCCGGTTCATGATTTTTATACGCTTAAAATTAAGCCTAACAGAAAGTTGTTCAATCAGGAAAAGGATAAAACGGTTATAGAACTTAATTACGGAAGCGACAAAAATATCATCAGGGCAAAATGGAGCGGCGAATGGGCAGAAGGGGAATTCAACAGGCTTGGAACTGCAAGAATATTGCTGGATAACAGCCTGCCTTCCGTGTCTCCGAGCTGGAAAGACGGTTCATTAGTAAGTGGAAGCTCGTTAAGATTAAAAGGATCAACAAAAATAGGAGATATTGAATCTTTCCGGGCTGAGCTGGATGGGAAATGGCTTCGTTTTGCAAGGATAAAGGATGATTTTGTTTACATATTTGATGAAAAATGCCCGAAGGGTTCTGGCTCTCACACATTGAAAGTTACGACTATCAATACTGCTGGAAATACAAATACGCAGACTTTTACTTTTCAGCGATAATTATTTTTAAAACAAACGTTTTTTACGCAAAGTTTTAATTTAAATAATAAAAGCTTTAAGTGAGTAAAGAAGAATCAACCAGTTGATTTAATGAAGCGGTGTTTTTGAGCTTCGTGAAGCAAATTTATTTGCCTTTGCCTTCTTAAATATAAGAGATTTTAATAATCTTTGCTTTTAAAAATAACACAAATATTCACAAAGTAAATATATAACGAGTCTAATTTTTAAATCTTTTAATCATTAAATCTTTTTAATTTTAAATAAATTTGTCTCCTAAAATATAAAAACCCTTGGAATTCTATCCATCAATTGAAAAAGCAGATATTCAGGAAATAAAAAAGTTTCAGGAGCAAAAACTTCATGAGCTTTTAGCTTATCTTGAAGCTCACTCTCCCTTTTATCAGAAATTATTCAGAGAAAACAATATCATTATCCAGGATATCCGGACGTTGGAAGATTTACAGAAAATTCCCACGACAACTAAGAATGATATTCAGGAGAACAATGATGATTTCTTCTGCATCACTCCTGATAAAATTGTAGACTACAGCACCACTTCAGGGACTTTGGGCGATCCGGTAACTTTCGGATTGTCTGATAATGATCTTGAAAGGCTGGCTTACAACGAAGCCATTTCTTTTGCCTGTGCAGGAGTTCAAAAAGGAGACGTTGTGCAGATGATTACAACCATTGATAAAAGATTTATGGCCGGGCTTGCATATTTTCTAGGCCTAAGAAAAATGGGCGCGAGTGTTGTAAGGATGGGACCCGGAATTCCGGAGCTTCAATGGGATTCTATTTTTAGATATAAACCAAAATACCTGATCACTGTTCCTTCATTTTTACTAAAAATGATTGATTTTGCAGAAAAAAACGGGATTGATTATAAAAATTCCAGCGTTTATGGTGCAGTATGCATCGGAGAAAGTATCAAAAATCAGGATTTTACGGATAATATTTTGTCTCAGAAAATTAAAGAAAAATGGGATATTAAGTTGTTTTCAACTTATGCTTCCACAGAAATGAGTACCGCCTTTACAGAGTGTGAATTCCAGCACGGAGGGCACCATCATCCGGAATTAATTATCACAGAAATTCTTGACGACGAGGGAAATCCTGTTAAAGAAGGTGAAAGCGGAGAGTTAACTATTACAACGCTTGGCGTAGAAGCTCTTCCTTTATTGAGATTCAAAACCGGAGATATAGTAAAAGCACATTACGAGCCTTGCCAATGCGGAAGAAATACAATGCGTTTAGGTCCTGTGATCGGACGAAAACAGCAGATGATAAAATATAAAGGAACGACATTGTATCCGCCGGCAATGAATGATATTTTGAATGATTTTACCTCCATTTTGTGTTATCAGATTGTTATTCAGTCAAATGAAATCGGGTTAGATGAGATCATTATTAAAGTAAGCACAAACAGCGATTCTGAAAGCTTTGTAAACGAAGTAAGAGACCATTTCCGCGCAAAATTAAGAGTGAGCCCGAAAATTGAAATCGTAGATTTCGATATTTTGTCTAAAGTAGTTCACAACCCGAACAGCAGAAAACCAATCACTTTTATAGATTTAAGATAGGCCTACAAGAGATTTAACAAAAAATATAAATTAAGCAGTTCTTCAGGACTGTTTTTTTATAATATATTTGCGGCTTATTAAAATTAATAACTATGAAAAAACTAATGATGATGTTGTTTCTGGCAATTGTAACAACATCTTTTGCTCAAACTGAAAATAGCTTGGTTATACAACAGGGTACTTTCAACTTTCTAAAAGATCAGACAGAAGTAAATGTTCAGTTAAAGTTTGATAATACTCTTTACCAGGTAGAAAATTTCACAGAAGCCCAGTATCTTGAAAAAAGAAAAGAAGATGTTCTGGCTAATCGTAAAAAGACAGAAAACGACTGGCTGAAGTGGAACGATGCATGGAACAGGTTTCAAGATACGGAATACCTGAACTATTTTATAAAAGGAGCAAACAGTAAATCAAAAACAATACTTTTCACAAAAGAAGCCAATACAAAATATACACTGATCATCAATGCAAAGTGGATCTATGCAGGATGGCACGGCGGGTTGATAGGGCAGGAAGCGAAGCTTACATCTGAAATGATATTTGTGGAAACAGAAAATCCTTCAAAAATTATAATGAAGCTGCAGGGAGATAAAATTCTTGGAAAACCGCAAAATAAAGATTTCGTCATGGAATACGGAAGAATTGCCGGAGCGTATGAAGCTACAGGGAAGGAGATAGGTAAAGCAATTAAGAAAGCATTAAAATAAGTTTCGGCGGCCAAAGGCCGCCGAAACTATTATTGTTGATTAAGTTTTTCAGTTTTAATAAGATTTGCAAGGTTTTTAATAACCGTATCATGCTTTCTTACAAAAGGATTGTCTTTATTCCATACATATCCGGCTAAGACAGCACAGATTTTTCTTTTTACATCCTCATTTTCAGGACGGTGGAAAAATAATTCCTGAAGGTTCCCGGTGTACCATTCTTTTACATAGGTTGTGAAAACATCAACTCCGTATAAAATGTAATCTGAGTATTCCTTCTGCCAGTCAATAGTTTCGCCATTCATTTGTCGTAAGGCCAGTTTTGCAGCCAGCATTCCGGATTCCGTTGCAAAAGCCATTCCTGAAGAGAAAACCGGATCCAGAAATTCAGAAGCATTACCCGTTAAAGCAAATCCGTTCCCGAATAAGCTTTTAACAGAACAAGAATAATCTTTCAGATGTTTTGGTTCAAAAAGAAAATCTACATTTCCGAAACGTTTTACATAATAATCAGAAAGGGAGATTGCTTTTTTTAATGCTTCCGTTGTATTACCGTTTTCAGATAATTTGTCGATATATTCAGTAGGACCTACAATTCCTATGCTTGTATTTCCATTAGAGAATGGTATTACCCAAAGCCATACTTCAGTTTCGATAATATCAAAAGAAATCAATGTTCCCTCCGTGCCTTCTTCTCTGTTAATATCATCTACATGAGCAAAAATAGCGGAATGTGGAGAAAGTTTTGAAGGTTTTTCCAGATCTAAAAGACGGGGTAAAACTCTTCCGTAACCGCTGGAATCAATCACAAATTTCGCATGAATTTCCTTCGTTTCTCCGTTTTTATTTTTTACGGTTGTCACAGAATCTGTTCCATTGAATTCAATACCAATTACTTCTGTTTCAAATTCAAGGTCAATTCCTTTATTAATGACTTCCTGAGCCAGCGTATTATCAAAATCAGCTCTCGGAACCTGCCATGTCCAGTCCCAGCCTTCGCCGAACTTATCACTGAAATCAAAAAGGCATACTTCATCACCACGAAGAAAGCGGGCGCCAAGCTTTTTTTCAAAGCCCATTTTGTCCAGGGCGGGAAATAATCCGGCTTCATCAAAATGATCCATTACTCTTGGGATCAGGCTTTCCCCAACCACCAATCTTGGAAACTTTGTCTTTTCGACAACTTTCACGTTGACGTTGTTCTTCTTTAAGTATGAAGAAGATACGCATCCGGAAGGTCCAGCGCCGATTACAAGCACGTCAACAAATTCTTTGCTCATCTTTGATTTTTTATTTTAATAATAACTTCTATCTTTGCCGCAAATTAATGACAATTAATTAATAATTACAAAATTATCTTTTATTACTTTAATAAATGAAAATAAATAACTTTTTAGAACTGAACGACTTTAAAAAAATCATTATTAAGAATGAAAATATAGAACTGGATACAGCACTTTTAGCCAGAGTGGATGAAAGTTTTCAGTTTTTAAAAGAATTTTCAAAAAATAAAGTAATTTATGGTGTGAATACGGGCTTCGGTCCGATGGCACAATTCAAAATAAGTGATGAAGATACGCATCAGCTTCAATATAACTTAATAAGAAGCCATTCTTCAGGCATTGGAAATCCGCTTCCTTCCACGGAAGTTAAGGCTTGTATGCTAGCAAGATTAAATACTTTGTCTCTTGGAAATTCAGGAGTGCATGTTTCAGTTGTAAACTTACTTAAAGAATTAATAAACAGGGATATTACACCGCTGATCTTCGAGCACGGAGGTGTTGGGGCGAGTGGCGATCTTGTTCAGCTGGCTCATTTGGCTTTAGTTTTAATAGGTGAGGGCGAAGTTTTCTATAAAGGAAAAAGAAAATCCACAAAAGAAGTTTTTGAAATAGAAAATCTTGAACCAATTCATGTAGAGATACGTGAAGGTTTAGCTTTAATGAACGGAACTTCTGTGATGTCAGGAATAGGTGTTGTTAATGCTTATAAAGCGAATCAATTAACTGATATTTCAATTAAATTATCTTGTGCAATTAACGAAATTGTACAGGCCTACGATGACCACTTGTCGGAAGTGTTAAACGGAACTAAGCTTCACGCAGGCCAGCAAAAAATTGCTGCAAGAATGCGTGAGCATTTATCGGACAGTAAATTAATCAGAAAAAGAGCAGATCATTTATATACCCATTTTGAAGAGCAGGAAAAGGTTTTCAAAGAAAAAGTGCAGGAATATTATTCTTTAAGATGCGTTCCGCAGATTTTGGGCCCTGTTTTGGATACATTGGAATATACGGAGAAAGTCTTGGAAAATGAAATCAATTCAGCGAATGATAACCCAATCATTAACGTTGAAGATCAGCATGTGTACCACGGCGGAAACTTCCACGGAGACTATATTTCTCTGGAAATGGATAAGCTGAAAATTGTGGTTACCAAACTTACAATGTTGGCAGAAAGACAGTTAAACTATCTTTTAAATTCAAAAATCAACGAAATCTTGCCTCCTTTTGTAAATTTAGGTAAATTAGGTTTCAATTTCGGGATGCAAGGCGTTCAGTTTACGGCAACTTCTACTACGGCGGAGAGCCAGATGCTGTCTAACCCGATGTACGTTCACAGTATACCTAATAATAATGATAATCAGGATATTGTAAGCATGGGAACAAATGCTGCCGTGATTTGCAGAAAAGTGATTGAAAATGCTTTTGAAGTACTTACGATTGAAGCAATCACTATTGTTCAGGCCATTGAATATCTTGGTTTTCAGGATAAAGTTTCATCATCCACAAAAGAATTATATGATGAAATAAGAAAGATAATCCCTGCATTTTCAAATGATATGGTGATGTATCCATATCTGGAAAATGTAAAACAATATTTAAAAAACAATGTAATTATTTAATCTAATTAATTGTTTACACTAAAGATGAAGAAATATTTTTAAAAACTAAAACTAATTAAACAGGAACACATGAAATGTGCAATCATCACAGGAGGCTCAAGGGGAATTGGAAGAGCAATCTGTATAAAACTGGCAGAAGAAAAAAATTATCATATTTTAATTAATTACACTTCAAACGAAGCTGCAGCAAAAGAAACATTGGCTAAAGTTGAAGAATTGGGCTCTACCGGAGAAATTCTTAAATTCGATGTAGGAAATGCCGAAGAAACTCAAAGAATATTAACGGAATGGCAGGAAAATAATCCTAAATCTGTTGTTGAGGTAATCGTAAATAATGCCGGAATTACAAGAGACGGTCTTTTCATGTGGATGCCGAGCGAAGATTGGAATGCTGTGATTAACACAAGTTTAAATGGTTTTTTCAACGTAACGAATTTCTTTATTCAAAAATTGTTGCGTAATAAATACGGCAGAATTATCAACATGGTTTCTGTTTCCGGAGTGAAGGGTACAGCAGGACAAACCAATTATTCTGCAGCAAAAGGCGCCTTGGTGGGAGCTACAAAAGCTCTTGCACAGGAAGTGGCAAAAAGAAATATCACAGTAAATGCGGTGGCACCGGGATTCATTAAAACAGACATGACTCAGGAATTCAATGAAGATGAATTAAAAGCAATGATTCCGGCCAACAGATTCGGTGAAGCAGAAGAAGTGGCAGATTTAGTTGCGTTTTTGGCTTCCAAAAAATCATCGTACATTACTGGTGAAGTGATTAATATTAACGGAGGAATCTATTCTTAATGAATGTAACAATCTATCGATGTAGCAATTTACCAATATCAATCTCATTTAAAAATTGTTACATTGGTAAACTGATACATTGTTAAATTTTTTAAAATGGAAAATAGGGTTGTAATTACCGGAATGGGAATTTATTCCTGCATCGGAACTTCTTTGGAAGAGGTGAAGGAATCCCTGTATCAAGGAAAATCCGGAATTGTTTTGGTGGATGAAAGAAAAGAGTTTGGATTCAGATCTGGATTAACGGGTGTTGTTCCGAAACCGGATCTTAAAAATCTTTTAAACCGCAGACAACGCGTAAGCATGGGTGAAGAAAGCGAATATGCTTACATAGCAACGCTGGATGCCCTCAAACAGGCCAATATCGACCAGGAATTTTTAGACCAGCATGAAGTCGGGATTTTATACGGAAACGACAGTGTTTCTCAGGCGGTGGTAGAGTCTATCGACATTGCAAGAGAAAAAAAAGATACTACTTTAATGGGTTCAGGAGCGATTTTCAAATCGATGAATTCCACAGTTACGATGAACCTTTCCACTATTTTTAAATTAAGAGGAATTAATTTAACCATCAGCGCAGCCTGTGCAAGCGGTTCCCACTCTTTGGGACTGGCTTATATGATGATTAAAAACGGTTTTCAGGATATGATTGTCTGCGGAGGAGCTCAGGAAACCAATAAATATTCTATGGCGAGCTTTGATGGATTGGGTGTTTTTTCAGTACGAGAAGATGAGCCGGCAAAAGCTTCAAGACCTTTCGATTCGGGAAGAGACGGTTTAATTCCGAGTGGCGGCGCTGCGACTCTCATTGTTGAAAGTTTGGAATCTGCCCAAAAAAGAGGTGCAACCATTTTAGCTGAAATTGTTGGTTACGGTTTTTCTTCAAACGGCGGGCATATTTCCACACCGAATGTTGACGGGCCGGCAATGGCCATGGACAGAGCCTTGAAACAATCCGGATTAGCGGCAAAAGATATTGATTATATTAATGCTCATGCAACATCCACGCCCATTGGTGATGCAAACGAAGCCAAAGCCATTTACGAAATTTTCGGAAGTGAAGTTCCGGTAAGTTCCACAAAATCCATGACGGGCCACGAATGCTGGATGGCTGGTGCAAGTGAAGTTATTTACTCCATCTTAATGATGCAGAATGATTTCGTTGCTCCGAACATCAATCTGGAAAATCCTGATGATGAGGCAAAAAAGATAAATTTGATCGCCGAAACAAAAAGTCAAAAAATTGACGTATTTTTGTCGAATTCTTTCGGATTTGGGGGAACAAATTCGGCACTAATTGTTAAAAAATTTGAATAAAAACATGGAAAGGGAAAAAATTGTTGCTATCGTCAACGACTTTTTAATAAATGAGTTTGAAGTGGATGGCGATGAAATCAGCAATGATGCTAACTTAAAAAAAACGCTGGGCTTAGACAGCCTGGATTATATTGATATGGTGGTAGTGATTGAATCTAATTTCGGAGTGAAATTAGGTGAAGCAGACTTCAAGAAAATGGTCACATTCGATGACTTTTATTCAACTATCGAAAATAAAATCGCTGAAAAAAACGCATAATTATCGATTGAAAATTTACTCTAAATTAAATATAACAATATACCAATTTAACAGTTTACCAATACTTTAAGTCTGATAAATTGTTACACTGTTAAATTGATACATTGCTAAATTAATACTATGAACAAATGGAAAGGTAAGTCTAAAGGTACGATTTTAGGATACAAAATATTCGTCTGGTGCATTAGAAATATCGGGATCCGAAGCTCATATTTTGTCCTTTATTTTGTCGCTTTTTACTATTTTTTATTTGAAAAAAACAGCAACAAATATTACAGATATTATTTCCAAAAAAGACTCAACTACGGATATTGGAAAACTAAGGTTTCATTATTCAGAAACTATTTTACATTTGGGCAGACTTTGATTGATAAAACTGCCATATCTGCGGGATTAAGAGAAAAATTTACTTACGAATTTGACGGAATTGAAAACCTGCGCAACCTTCTGGCAGAAAAAAAGGGAGGGGTTCTTATCAGCGCACATATCGGGAATTTTGAAATTGCAGAACATTTCTTTGCAGATATTGATTTTGATGCGCAGATTAGTTTAGTTACAACAGATCAGGAGGTTACGGTGATTAAAGAATACCTTGAAAGTATTTCCGTTAAAAAAAGCAACATCAAATTCATTTACGTTAAAGAAGATATGTCGCATATTTTCGAGATTAATGAAGCTTTGTCAAAAAATGAACTGATTTGTTTTACCGGTGACCGGTATTTTGAAGGTTCAAAATATCTTGAAGGCGATTTGCTCGGTAAAAGTGCAAAATTTCCTGCAGGCCCTTTCCTTATTGCTTCCCGATTGGGTGTTCCGGTGGTGTATGTGTACGTTATGAAAGAAAAAAAACTGCACTATCATTTATATGCTCGAGTGGCTCAAAACATCAAAAAGCGCGATGCTCAGGGCCTTTTGAATTCATACACCCAAAATCTTGAGTCTATGATTAAAAAATATCCTCTTCAATGGTTCAATTATTTCGATTTTTGGGATGATATTGATTAATTTTCCTACTTTTAGTTCTTAAAATTAACCATGATTATCAATTGTAAAAGATGCTTCAACTTCGTTCAGCTTGACGTCGCTACAAATGTACTGTTCAATAAGCAGTTAGCGTTAGGTGTTATGCTGAGCGAAGTTGAAGTATCTCTATCATATTGATTTAATTTAACGCAATTTTCTCCTTTGAAAAAAGAATTTGACATACTTGTAATCGGCAGCGGATTGGGAGGTCTTGTTTCGGCGCTTATTTTGGCGAAGGAAGGCATGAAGGTCTGTGTTCTGGAAAAAAATAACCAGTATGGAGGAAATCTGCAGACATTTTCCCGTGATAAGCTTATTTTTGATACGGGTGTTCATTATTTAGGTGGTCTTTCGGAGGGGCAGAATCTTTATCAATATTTTTCTTATCTGGAAATTATGAATGATCTTGATCTTCAGAAGATGGATGAAAACGGATATGATAAGATTACTTTTGGAGACGATGAGATAGAATATCCCCACGCTCAGGGATACAAAAATTTCGTTGAGCAGTTATCAGTTTATTTTCCGGAAGAAAGAGAAAACCTTGAAAATTATTGCGAAGAAATTCAAAGGGTCTGCAATAATTTCCCGCGGTACAATGTGGTGGGAAAAGATTATTATAACGAAGAAATTCTTCATTTAAATACAAAAAGATTCATTGAATCTATTACTTCAGATAAAAGATTACAATCGGTTTTACTGGGTTCTAATTTTCTTTATGCGGGAGATTCTGAAAATGTACCGTTTTATGTGCATGCCCTGACGGTAAATTCTTACATTCAAAGTGCTTACAAGTGCGTAAAAGGAGGAAGCCAGATTTCAAAATTATTAATTAAAAAACTCCGTGAGCGCGGGGCGGAAGTCCACAAGCATTCTGAAGTTAGTGAACTGATTTTTAATGAAAAAAATCGTTTATCAGGTGTTAAAACCAAGGCAGGTAAAGAATATTTTTCAAAACAGTTTATTTCAAACATCGAAGTTCGTTCCATGATCAGGCTGATCGGCGAGGAACGTTTGAAAAAGTCTTTTTTAAACAGGGTTTTAAGCTGGGAACCGGTTTCCTCATGTTTTAGTGTTTATCTTGTTCTAAAATCTCAGACCATCCCGAATTATAATTACAATATTTACCATTACTCATCTGAAGAATTGGTTTGGAATGCCTATCAATATGACGAAAAAAACTGGCCAGAAACCTATATGCTTTCATTCACGCAATCAAAGCATTACCCGGATTTTGCAGAAAGTATTACTGCAATTTCATATATGGATTTTGATGAGGTAAAACAATGGGAAAATACATTTAATACGGTAACCGATGAGGATGAGAGGGGAGAACTTTACGATCAGTTTAAAAGGGAAAAAGCAGACAAAATGATCACTGCCTTGGAAAAGAAAATCCCTGATCTTCGAGCGTCCATCAAGCGTATTTATACCTCTTCACCCTTGTCTTACCGTGATTACATCGGCAGCTTTAACGGGAATATGTATGGTTATATTAAAAGCTCGGAAAACCCTCTGAAAACAATGGTTTCACCAAGAACAAAGATTGACAATCTCTTTCTTACCGGCCAATCCGTGAATATGCATGGGATTTTAGGATGTACCATTGGAGCTTTCAACACATGTGCGGAAATCCTGGGAAAAGACGTTATTGATGAAAAATTAACTCAATTGATTAATAAAAATAAAGGTGGAGAAAGAAAATAACATGCGGTCATTTTTTATTTTGAAAGAGACGAAATTTAACGAAGAACCTAAATTACTTGCTAGAGATTCTTTCTATCGTCAGAATGACAGATTTTTGATCTTACTATTTATTAGTCTAAACCTTATCCTGAACCTTACATCCTGCGGAATCAGAAAATCAATAAAACACGTTCCTGAGGTAAAACAATATACATTAGAAATTCCAAAAGTCAATAAGATCAATGACTCGACCTTTAATTTTAATCATAATTATTTAACCAAAAACAAGCAGCAGCTCTGGGAATTGTATATTAAAGGAAATCCTCTGCAACTGGGCTATAATAACGGGGCTTTAACGCAGAATCTGATGCATAAGCAGGAAGAAATTTTCTTTTCAAAAGTGGAAGGTTTTGTACCGTCAAAGTTTAAGCAAAAATTATTGAGAAGTTTTCTGAAATGGTACAACAGAAAAATGTACCTGAATGTCCGTGAAGATTATCAGGCGGAGCTGTATGGATTATCTCAATATTCATCAGATAAATACGATTTTATTGCGCCTAAATATCTGCGAAGCTTATATCTGCACGGTGCACACGACATTGGCCATGCTATGCAGGATCTGATGATGGTAGGATGTACCTCCTTAGCGGTCTGGGAAGAAAATACGGAAGACGGTGACCTGCTGATCGGGCGAAATTTTGATTTCTACGTGGGAGACGATTTTGCAAAAAATAAGCTGATAGAATTTGTAGAGCCTGATAAAGGAATTCCTTACCTGTCTGTGAGCTGGCCGGGCATGATCGGTGTGGTTTCGGGGATGAATAAAGAGGGAATTACAGTAACAATCAATGCCGGAAAATCTAAGATTCCTCTGACTGCAAAGACCCCCATTTCTCTCGTGACCAGAGAAATCCTTCAATATGCAAAGAATATTGATGAAGCCATTGCTATTGCTAAAAAGCGAAAAATTTTCGTGTCGGAATCTATTTTGGTGGGAAGTGCGAACGACAAAAACGCGGTGATTATTGAAGTTTCGCCGGATAATTTCGGAGTATATAAAGTAGAGAATACGAGCAGGGTTTTTTGCACCAATCATTTTCAGTCTGAAGCTTATAAAGATGATAAACGAAATAAAAAACATATTGAAGAAAGCCATTCCGAATACCGGTATGAAAAATTACAGGAGCTGTTACAGGAAAATAAAAAGCTGAATCCGGAAAAAATGGCGGCGATTTTAAGAGATAAATCCGGACTTAAAAATGAAAAGATTGGCTATGGAAATGAAAAGGCAATTAATCAATTATTGGCGCATCATGCGGTAATCTTCTCGCCTCAGAAAAAGTTGGTTTGGGTCTCTTCGAATCCCTATCAGTTAGGCGAGTTTGTTTGCTATGACCTGAATGAAATTTTTTCGGATGATCGCTTAAAAAGTGGAAAATTTTCAAAATCAGAATTAAATATTGCTAAAGATCCATTTGTAGATTCTCAGGAATTTGAAAATTATGAAGAATATAAAATGATGAGCTCTGAAGTGAATAAAGCTATTGACGGAGAAATTGCTATTACAGATGATTTTCTGCCACTTTATCAGTCATTAAATCCTGATTTTTGGATGGTTTATTATCAGGTCGGAAAATATTATTTTAATCAAAAAGAATATTCCAAAGCAAAAATTGAATTTGAAAAGGCCTTATCTAAAGAAATAACAACAGTTCCGGATAAAGAAAATGTTGAAAAATATTTAAGAAAAACTAATAAAAAATTAAAGTAATAGCATGAAGAAAATTGTAAGCTTGTTTTTGATTTTGATATCATTATTTTCATTTGCACAAACCAAAAAAGACTTAGGCAGCCAGTTTATTCAGACTTTATTTGCAGACAAGAATTCTGAGAAGGCGCATACATTTTTTGATGCTTCGATTGCCGGACAAATTCCTGTTGCTGAGCTGAAATCATTGCCGGAGCAGCTGGAAATGCAGATGGGTAAGTTTAAAAACATTCTTGAAATTAATAATGAAAATGATACCCATTATTTTTATTCTGAGTTTGAAAAAACAAAATTAGACATTCAGATTACTTTTAATGAAAACAACAAAATAATAGGATTTTATTTTATTCCGCATAAAATCTTTGACAAGGCTGATGATAAAACTGCTTTAAAAATAAAAAGCGATGGTATTGAGCTAAAAGGAACACTTCTTCAGCCTGAAAAGAACAATAGAAAAAGGCTTGTCATTCTGGTTCATGGTTCCGGACCGCAGGACAGGGATGAAACGCTGGGAGAAAATAAGCCCTTCAGGGATATTGTGGAATATCTATTGGCTAACGGGATTTCTTCTTACAGATATGATAAAAGAACCTATTCTCATCCGGAAACTTTCGATGATCAGTCCACGGTAGAGCAGGAAACCATTAATGATGCATTAAATATTTCGAATTATTTTAAAAATAATGAAAACTTTAAAGATTATCAGATTGTAATTTTAGGTCACAGCCAGGGTGCTTATCTGATGCCAAAAATTGCTGAAAAAGCAAATGCTTCCAAATATGTTTTTATGGCTGGAAATGCCCGCCCACTGCAGGATTTAATCTTGGAACAGTTCAATTATCTCAACACAAGTGATCCTTCAAGGGTTTCTGAAAAAGATGTTCAGGATATGAAGAAAAAAGTTAATTTTCTGAATTCAAATACATTTAATCTTAATGCTCCAAAATCTGAACTTCCTCTGGAACAATCTGCTGCTTACTGGAAATATCTTGTTGATTATAAACCTCTTGAATCTGTAAAATTAATTAAAGCTCCAATGTTTATTGCACAAGGTGGCAGAGATTATCAGGTAACTGAAAAGGATTTTACACTTTGGAAAAATAAGTTGAAAAATAACAAGACAGTCGTATTTAAATTATATCCTGACCTGAATCATATGTTCATCAAAGGTTCAGGGAAGCCGTCTCCAAAAGATTATGAGATCAAAGGAAATGTTGATCAGGGATTTTTAAATGATCTGGTTCAGTTTGTATTAAAATAATTAATTTTCGGGGCTAACTTTATTGAGAAAAATAAAGGTTGAAATTCCTGCCAAAACAGACATTGTTGTGGCTAAAATCGCACTTCCGATCACATACTGGAGAAGATTATTTTTTACCAGCTCGAAATTTAATTCCTGATTTAAAATATTGCTGTCGCCGGAAACGAATGGTGCTCCCAAAAACAGCGAAGCCGCAATGATAAAAGGGATAAACGGCGGCAGGCTCACATTGGAGGCTACGAACGCCAGGACTTTATTAAGCTTGAAAAGCACGGCAAGGGAAATCACAATGAGTGTATGGAACCCCCAAAATGGTGAAAGCCCTACAAATACTCCCAAAGCTATAGAAAAAGCCTTGATACGGTTGGTTCCGTCACTTTCAAGAATGTCTTCTTTTATAAATTTTCTAATGCTTTTTTTTTTGAAATTATTCACGAAGTTTCGCGGAATAATGTAAAGCAGGGTGATGGTCACCAAAATCGTATTCAGAATGCTGATTCTTGTAAAATCTTTGAATGGTCTGAAATGGGAAACCCGTTCTTCAGGATCATATAAAACTTTTATGGGAACATTTTTCACCGGAACATGTCTCCATGCTGTTCTTACAATAATTTCAATCTCAAACTCAAATTTTGGTGTAAAATATTTTTGCGGGATTTTATGTAACGGGTACAGCCGATAGCCTGATTGTGTATCTTCCAGCCTGATACCTGTTTCGAACCAGAACCAGAAATTAGAAAATCGGTTTCCAAAACTGCTTTTTTTCGGAATGCCGTCTTGTGACATGTTGCGGTTGCCGATGAATAGGACATCTTCCTTTTCATTCATTAAAACTTCCACAAAAACCGGAATGTCGTCAGGATAATGCTGCCCGTCTGAATCAATGGTGATGGCATAGTTATAGCCAAGTTCTTTTGCCTTTCTGAAACCCGTTTTTAAGCCGTTTCCCTTTCCTTTGTTTTCAGGTAAATTAATTACGGTGATTTGAGGATAATCATTTAAAATTTTCAGGGTGGAATCGGTGGAGCCGTCATTTACAACAATAATATTCCCGGTGTAGTCTAAAACACCGTCCAGCACTCTTTTCAGAGTTTTTTCATTGTTATAAGTGGGGATTAAAACGCAGATTCTCTTATGAGAAATTGCATTTTGCACTTCAGGCAGGGTCATTATTTTATTTTAAAGTTGCTCTTTCCTGTGGGGTCATTGTTTTAGACTGTGATGCAAATCTTTTAATATAATTTTTCATAGAAGCGTTTTGCTTGCTGTAATTATTTAAAATAAATGCTTTATCATCTTTAAGGCTTCCTCTGTAGCCTACGATTTTTGGAATATTTTCCTGTACACTTAATCTTATTAATCTTAATTCGATATTATTAGGATTATTTTTAATGATGCTTTCAAGGCTTGTTGCACCGCTCTTTACAAGTGATTTCCTGTTTTGTTTGGCAATTTTTGCCTCCATGATCTTAGCGGCAGCTTTATAACCGTTTGTCACGATATCAGAGCCGGACTGTTTTTCTGCAATATTAATAAACGCTTCGGTATTCGCATTTGATGCGTTGGCCTTTGCATAGCTGTTTCTTAATGCTTCCAGGTCAGTCTGAAAGAAAAACAAAAATGCAGTTAAAAGTGAGAGGATAAGTTTCATTATACCAATTTTTGATAGTTTACTGACATTTTTAATGCAATAGTCTCGCCAAAAGAAGTTGTATTTTTTACTTTAATGAGATCATCAGTTTCATTAATCTCAAGCTGTAATTTCAAATCAGGTGTTTCAAAAGGATTAATAATGGCCATGAATTTCACATTTGATGCTGATTTTAAGAATAATTTTAATCCTGTAAACTCTTCGGTAAGCTCTTTTACGATCTGCATCATGCAAACTCCCGGTGTCACAGGATTTCCAGGAAAATGGCCCTTAAAAATATCATGGTTTTTGTTTAAGGAAATAGTTGCAATAAAGCTTCCGTTTTCCGTTTTTTCGTATGATTGTAGGATGTAAAAGTCTGTAAGGATGGTTTGCATTTTATTCTGTTTCAGTTATTTGAAATAGTTTTATATTGATGCTGAAATCTTTATGTTGGAGATTCAAGCTGTCCGCGAAGATATGTTTTTTTGCATCAAAAGTAAAATCGATTTTTTCCTTATTATTTTTTGTGTAAACTATTTGTTTCAGTAGCCCATTTTCTTTGTTGAAGAAAAGGTAATAGGACTTTTTATCTACTTTTGAAAGGTAAATTTTAGAATTTTCATTTTCAAAGCTTTCGCTTACAGGATATTGTCTTTTCAGGAGTTCCCGGAAGTCATTTTTTAAAAAGTTGATCACTATTTTTTTATCAAGATCAGGAAGTACATAATTAAGTTTAAAATTATCATTCGAAATTTCAAAATCAATCAATTTATTTCCAAAATCTGATGTCAAAACAACACGGTGGGTGTTTTCATTCAGTTTTTTTACAATCAAAATCCCGCTTACGTGATTTTTATAAATATCCATCTGGCATTTATAGACATAGTCTTCATTTGAAGAAAAGTATAAATTTTCAAGCGTTTTTTCAGAATTGGGAATAGATTTTATGTTTTCCAGTTTGTATGCTTCACATGAGAAAAGCATTAAAAAAATCAGACTATAAACTGAATTCTGAAGCAGCAATCGGCGCATTGATCTTTGTGTTTTTAAAAACAATATTTGTAGTATCTCCCGAAGCTTCCGTCATATTAACCTGCGAAACCGTTGATTGGTTCTTAGGAAAATGCAATTCTATCTGCTTAATATATTTCAGCAATTGAGCTGATTTCGGAGTAAATTTTGCAATATTTGAGCTTCCGTTTTTGAAATAGCTCACGGCAAATTCCGGATCATTGAACATCTGCCCGTTTGAGCTTCCTACAATCAGTTTATTTATTTTTTCAAAGGTTTTGCTTTTTGCATCTACAGAAGATTTTTTGCCCTGATCATTAATAAAAATTTTGTTATCCTTAAAAACAATGCTGTACTGATAGGGCTTTGTATATTTCCAGCTCAGCATATTAGGAGATTTTAAAGACATTTTTCCGTAGGTAACGATGTTTTTATCCAGGAAATCCATTTTTTTAGTCTGTGTAAAATCACTCTGTAACGTTTTCATTTGTTTGGTTTCAGAAGAAATTTTTGTAACAAAAGCCTTCGCTTCCGCTCCGGACATTGCTGTATTTTGAGCAAAAATGAAGCTGGAAATCAGTAAAAATGCCCCGAAAGTAATATTTTTAAACATTATTTTATTTTTTAATCTGACCACAAAAATATCAAACACTTTAGCGGTTATGGTTAAAATTTTCCATTGTAAAAGTTGAGTACTTTTTATCTTTCAAAAATAGCAATAAATCTACCAAAACATTGTACGTTTTTTCCGAAGTGTCGTGAAGTAGAATGATACTTCCTTTTTTTATCCCTTTTGTAACTTTTTGGTAAATTTTTTTCTCATCATCTGTAATGGTGTCTAAAGAACGGACATTCCATCCAATGCTGGTTTTGTGAGTTCTTTTTATAGCTTTAGCAATATTCGGGTTGGTAACTCCAAATGGTGGACGGTAAAGATTCGTTTTAATATTTCCATATTTAAGAATAGTTTCATCACACTTTTCAATTTCTTCAACCATTTTCGAAGCAGATAAAAACCCTGTTGTATTGGAGTGTGAAAAGGTGTGATTTCCCACAGTATGGCCTTCTGCAATGATTCTCTGAAATATTTCAGGATGTTTTTCAATCTGTTTTCCGATGCAGAAAAATGTGGCTTTTGTATTATTTTCTTTTAAAATATCTAAAAATTTAGGAGTAAATTCCGTAGGACCATCATCAAATGTCAGTGCAACTTCTTTGATTTTCGTCCTTTTATGAATAATGCTGTTTACAAAATATCCAAGCGTGATATCAAATGAACCCCAAGCTAAAACAGCTGTAAATCCAAGAAAACAAAAGAAATATAACCAAAAACCTCCGTGAAACGCATAAATCAGGACGTTACAGAAAAGATAAAATAGGATAAATGGGTAATGTTTCATGAATATGATTATTTAATATCTAAATCTAACAGGTTTTCAAAACCTGTTAGGTTTTATATTGATGAGCAATTAAGTTCTTTTCAATAAAACCAAGCTATGATCATTTCCGCCCAAGTGGTTATAAAGCAAAATATTTTTTACTTCATCTTTTTTTACAGAATTGATCATCATCACTTCAGGAATTTCCTGTTTTTTTAGGATATGACAAGCCATAAATGTTGAAAAACCACTTGCGGTATTGAATTCTCCGCTTAAATGCTTAAAATATAATAAAGCTGAATTTTCAAATAAATCCATTGCTTTTGTATAATAAACATCAGATTTTGCATCTCCGCTGAAACCTAATACTACTGCATCGATATCTGAAGCTGCGGCATCATTTTTAGATAAAAAATCCTCAATAAATTGTTGCGTTTCCTCTATATTTATTCTACTGATGATTTGGATATCTTTTAGTTGAGCATAAGAATTTTCTGTTTTATCTTTTCCTACAACAAAAAAACTTGAACCTTCACCCCAGATAACCCCATCGGTTGTTGAGTTAAGGTAATCAACGGGAAGATTTTCTTCTTTTTTAATGGTATCGTTTATTTTATACAATTCCATTGTTCTGTTGGTCTGCTCATCTGTAGAGCCCACCAAAACATTTTCTGCTTCACCGTCATTAATTTGCAATTTTGCATCTAAAAAAGAAAATTCCAGTGAGGAAGAAGTGTTCACATAAGTGAAGTTATAAGCATGACATTGCAGGCCCAGTGCGATTTGACCCGCAACAGTATTGTGAGTGGACTGGATGAAAAAAGTAGGAGTTAAAAACTCTTCATTATTTTCAATCACATTTTTAAGGAATTTTTCTGAATCCTGCGAACATCCCATTCCTGTGCCGACTATAATAGCATCAGGATTTTCAATTCCTGCTTCTTTCAATGCATATTGAGAGGCTACAGAGCTCATTTTTACCGTTTTGGACATCCTCCTGATCATTGCGGGAGGAATAAATTCCTTGTAATTTGGGTCAATAGCATTGATAACCTGAACTGAGTTTTCGGGTTTTAAATGCTGAAAAAAAATTTCATTCAAACTGTCCTGAGCCGAGATGCATGCGGCACTGTTGATGTAAACTGCGCTCATGATTTTGAGAAAATTAAAGTTGAACAATTCCCGCCAAAACCAAAGGAATTGGAAAGGACGTGATTAATATTTTTCTCTTTTAATTCAGTAACGGGTGTCAAATCAAACTCTTGCATTTTTGTTTTGAAATTCAGATTTGGAAAAATGACATTATGTTGGATGGCCAGTAATGAGTACACCGCTTCAATTCCTGCAGCAGCAGCCAAAGTATGACCCGTAAAAGCCTTTGTAGAGCTGAATTCCGGGACATTGTTTTCTCCAAAAATTCTGATCATTGCGATACCTTCGGAGAGGTCATTATTAGGGGTTGCTGTTCCGTGAACATTGATATAATCAATATTTTCTTTGCTTAAACCTGACACTTTCAATGCTTTTTCCATGGCTAAATACGCTCCCTGACCATTCTCAGAAGAAGCTGTCTGATGGTGCGCATCATTGGCATTTCCGTATCCGGAAAGGTAACCTATTACCTTCTTATTTTCTTTTTTAACAATCTCATCAGATTCCAAAACGAGGAAAGCAGCAGCTTCACCCAGGTTGAGACCTTTTCTGTTGTTATCGAAAGGAGTATTGTAAGAATCTGTAAGGATCATAAGGGTATTGAATCCATTCAAAGTGAACTTGGAAAGAGAATCTGTACCACCAACGATCACCCGGTCCAAAACTCCGTTTTTAATGAGCCTGGCACCCATCATAATTGCATTCGCAGCTGATGAACAGGCTGTACTGATGGTAGAAACCATACCTTTCAGCCCCAGATAATCTGCAATGGCTAATGATGAACTTCCGGCATCATGAGAGTCTATATATTTTTGCTTTTCAGGGAAATCTTCATAGCAGTAGAAGTATTTTTCGGTGACATCCATTCCACCTACGCTGGTGGAAGAAATCAGGCCTGTTTTATACTCATTCATATTGGAAATACCTGCGCTTTCCACGGCTTCTTTTGCTGCAACCATACCTAATAAAGATGTTCTTGTAACATTGTTTTCTTCTTTCAGCTGAAGCTTTTCTGCAAGCTCTTCATTAGACAATTTTACTTCGCCCGTTTTTATTGTTCCTGCATGGCGGGTTTCAAAAAACTGAATGTCTGAAATTCCATGTTTTCCGGATTTTAACGAAATAAAATTTTCTTCCACGTTGTTTCCAATGGAAGAAATGATGCCCATTCCTGTTATGGCAATTTTTTGACCCATTTTTACGAAATGTAACAATGTATCAGTAACAGTTTACCAATTGCTAGACTGTTACACTGACGCATTGGTATATTAATTTATTTTGTTCTGTTTTCTTCAATAAATTTCGCCATTGTTTCGATAGATGCGAAAATTTCCTTTCCTTTTTTAGGATCGGCTAATTTTATCCCATATTCTTTGTCAAGAAGAACAATTAATTCCAGAGCGTCAATAGAATCCAACCCAAGACCTCCTCCGAATAATGGATCCGTATCTTTGATTTCATCTATCGCAACATCCTCAAGATTAAGAACTTCGATAATTTTGTGTTTTAATTCTTCTCTTAAATTTTCCATAAAAATTATTTTAATGTGCCAATGCAGCAGTTTACCAATCTACCAATGGATAACCACAAATTATTGTTACATTGTTATATTATTAAAATTGTTTTATTACAAACTAAGCAAATATACGAAAGCATAATAACTTTCCTGATATAGTTCTACCCAGCCGCACAATACTTTTTCAGCTTTTCCGGACTGTAAGATCTGCTCTGAATAGTCATTTAAAAATTTTTCATCAAATTCATCCAGAACAAAAAAAGCATTCTCTGTCTGCATTTTATGTTTAATGCTGATTTCCCCCATACAGATATTCGGTAAAGTGTACACGAAAACCGCGGGGCTTGGGAAATAATTCTCCTGAGAATTAATACTTTCCTGATATTTGAAATCGGTGTCTAAGCTTGAAGATTTATTGGCGAAAACTATGGCCGTTCTGCTGTGATCTTCGTTTTTTAAAATCATTTCAGACGCCAGAAAAGCGAGTTTGCTTAAGCTATCCATTTTATGAAATTTCGGATAGTTTAAATCTAAACTTTTATAAGCTTCCTTTGCGAAATCTGAAAAATTTTCAGTTTGGGATTCAAAAATAACATTATGATTGAGGCAGATTTTTGAATTTTCTATGGTGCAGATGTCTGTTTTCTTCATTGTTTTCCTTTTTACATTTTCTCCAAAACAATTGCCGAATTACATCCTCCAAAACCGGATGCTGTTTTCAAAATATATTTGATTTCTGCGGGTTTATTTTCCTTAATAATATTTAAGGATTGAGAAATTCCTGGCTCCTTATAGTTTTTTGATGGGAGTAAGGTACTTTTCAAAGCACTTTCCATAGAAATAATACTTTCTAAAAGGCCCGATGCCCCCAAACAATGTCCGTAATACCCCTTCATACTGTTCAAGGGAATGTTTTGTAACTCCATTCTGTTGAAGGCGATGGCTTCCATTTCGTCGTTATATATTGTTGCCGTTCCGTGTGCTGAAATAAAATCAATTTTTTCTGCAGGAAGCATGGCTTCTGACATTGCATTTTTGATACTGGCAAATAAACCGTCACCCGTTCTTGAAGGCCCGGAAATATGATTGGCATCGTTAACAGAAGAATCACCTAATACTTTAAAACTAAATTTTTCGTTTTGATTTAATTCTGAAGTAATGTAGACTGCTGCTGCCGCTTCCCCAAGATTAATTCCGTTGCGGGTTCTATCATAAGGCTTGCAAGGTTCAGCTCCTATTGCCTGGAAAGAATTAAAGCCCGAAATCACAAATTCAGAAATCTCATCTCCGGCAATTACAAAAGCATCTTTATATTTTCCTGCCTGAATCATATTTTTTGCAACGGCAATGGCCATTACCCCGGAAACACAGGCATTGGAAACCACGATAGGATTGGTCTTAAATCCAAAAAAGCCAGCAATTTTTTTAGCTAAACCCGAAAGAAAAGCCCCTTCCGGCAAAGCAGACTGATTTTTTAGTAAGCTGATATTTCCTTTTGTTGTAGATAAAATAAAGGCGGTTTCATCTGTAATCTCATGTTTTTCAATCAAAGGTTTCAGGCTTAACAAAAACATTTTTTCAAGTCTTGTAAATTCTGAATTATTATTCTGAGCTGAGTCGAAGAATTTATCAAACTCTTCTTCCAGTTTTTCAGAATCAATTTTTGAAACATAAAAGGCATCCTCACTTTCTATGGTTTTATGTAAGGCCACGCCGGATTTTCCTTCTAAAAGAGCATTCCAGTTTGAAGAAACGTCAAAACCTAAAGGCGTAACGCAGCTGTAATCTGTAATATAAATGTCCTTTCTCATTATAACCCCATCTTATCTTTCCAGGCCTGAAAAAACTCAGGATTATACAGGCATAAATTATTATCTGAATCCAGAAAAACCTGAATGGTTTCCCCTGAACAGACTAATTTATTTTCTTCATTAAACAGTTCATATCTGTAAATTAATTTCGCTGAATTAGAATTCACGAAAGTGGTTACTATATTGAATGTTTCACCATATTTTAAAGGAAGAAAATGCTCGCACGTGCTCTTTACAATTGGTGTTACATATCCGGCATTCTGAATGTCAAGATACGTTAACCCATGCTGCCTCCCGAAAGCTTCTCTGCCGTCCTCAAAATATACGATATAATGCCCGTGCCAGACAATTCCCAACGGATCTGTTTCGTTGAATCTTACCCGTACTTTTTCTGTACAGCTTAGTATATTTTCTTTAGACTGCATTCTGTTTTCTTTCGTAAAATAGTGAAATTGCCACCATGGCAACGTAAAATAAAAATAAGAAAATAAGTTTATTTGCAATGCTGCCGATTCCGCTGTTTCTTAAAATGATATCGTAATAAGCATTCAACCCCCAGTTCATGGGAGAAAATTTTGCAATAGTCTGCATAAAATCCGGCATCAGGAATACCGGAACCCAAATTCCGCCAATGGCTGCAAGAACTACTACGGATGTGGCTCCAAACGGTGCAGATTGTTCCTGTGTATCTGCAATGGTTCCCAATAGTACCCCAAACCCGATAGCCGCCAATCCCGCAAAAATAGTGACAACAATAAGCGGAAACATTTTTCCTGTAACGTCAAACTGTGGTAAATCCATGTAAGGGAAAAGATAAATTCCCACGGCAACCATCAGTAAAAACTGTATCACACAAATGATAAGGTAAGTAAATGTTTTTCCCAAAATATGTACAAAATACGGAGTAGGGCTTATTCTGGCCCTTACACTTGTACCTTGGCTTTTTTCTTTAACTAAATTAATAGACAAAGGCACCACAATAAAGAAAATGGCAAACAAAGCCCAGGCAGGAACGTTATGCTGAACAGAATTCGGCATTACATCGTCTGCTTTTTTCGGGGTGATTTCTTTGAAGCTTATTAAATTTTTATTTTCTTCCAGGTTTTCGGTAGTTCCGAGCTGATCCTGAAAAGATTTGTATATCTTTTTATTTTCGATTTCAAAAACCATCTTATCTACGGAGCTCATTACAGAACTTTTGAAGCCGGAATTGACGGCCGGATCAAAATAAAGATGAATTTCTTTTGCTTTCGATACAGGTTTTTTGGTTGCTGCAGAATCCGTTTCCAGCCCAAAAGAGCTTACAATGGTCTGTACTTTTGATTCTATATTTGAATTTAAATCTTTCGTTAGATTTTCAGGAATAACAATTGCCATCTGGTATTCTCCGGAGAAAACCGCTTCCTGCGCAGATTTTTCGTTATAATTTGTCAGAAGCTGGAACGTTTTGCTGTTTTCCAGTTCCTGTTTTATGTTTTTTGAAACCTCAGATTTATCATTATCAATAAAGATGATCGGGATTTTTGAGCCTTCAAGATTTTTGAAAGTAGAATCCTGGATCAGGGTAATCGTCACAATCAACAATAACGGCATCACGAAAATGATCACAATTCCCCCGATATCTCTTTTCAGCAAAAGGATTTCTTTTACGAAGCTTCTCCACAGTTTATACAACAACATCTCTTAATTCTTTTCCGGTTAATGAAATGAAAACATCTTCCAGGTTTTCTGCATTGGAAACCCTGTTTACCAATTCTTCAGGCGTTCCTACGGCATGGATTTTTCCGTGGTCGATAATGGCAATTTTTGTACAGAATTCCTCGGCTTCCGAAAGGTGATGGGAGGTGTAAATGATACAGGTTCCTTTTTTATTTAAATCTAAAAGATGATCAATAATTGCTTTTTTAGACTGAACATCCACACCCACGGTAGGTTCATCCAGAAACAAAACCTTTGGATTGTGCAGCGTTCCTGCAATGAGGTTGCAGCGACGCTTCATCCCTCCTGAAAACTGTTCCACTTTTTTATCTGCAAATTTTGACAATCCCATGATTTCCAGGGATTCATCAATAGCATTTCTTAATTTTTTATGGCTTAATCCGTACAGGCTCCCGAAAAACATTAAATTTTCTCTGGCAGTCAAAGTAGGATACAGAGCGTATTCCTGAGGCACAATTCCGATGATTTGTCTTAGTTTGTATCCATGTTTCTGAGGTGATAGCCCATTGATGGTAAACTGCCCGGAAGTAGGTTTTATTAACCCTGAAAGCATTGAAATAAGAGTGGTCTTTCCTGCTCCGTTAGGGCCAAGAATTCCGTATATTTCATTTTGTTCTATGCTCAAAGAAATATCATTTACAGAAAACTCTTCTGCATTTTTATATTTTTTATATAAATTTTTTATTTCAATAATATTCTCGGCCATTTAGATCGCTTTTTTCAATTTTTTATAAAAAGCTTCTTCTAAATCTGCAATATGAAGCATAGATTTTGAAAGCTGGTTATAAATATCACTTTTTGAATTTCTGTTTTTGTAAACTCTTGCGATATCCACTGCAAAATCCCTCCAAAGATCACCGATTGCCGTGATTTCTTTTGAAAGCTCCTTTAACTGGTCATTTTTCAGAACTACAGATGCTTCCTGTAAAAAAGCGCCGTAGATAAATCTGAAACCTCCACCTCCGGTTCCTATTTCTTCCTGCATTCTGATGAGCTGTCCGAGATAGTGGTTGGTCACTTTCGTTCCTTTCTTTTCTGCCCATTTCGGGATGCTTTTTGCTACCCATCTCATGGCTTTTACACCAATAAGAGGAACGGGAGCGAGCATATTTTTGCAGGTGTCTTTAATGCCTTTTTTGATGGCTTCTTCCAGATTAATATGATCAGGAATAAAAGTAGGATAGTACATGTGTCCTTTTGGTGGCAGCGCACCTTTGGCGTATCTCACTTTCTCCAATTCTGCTTCGGAAAGGGTAGTGACATAATCCATCACAGGATCACTGATAAGAAATCTGCCGTTTTCTTTTCCGTACACCACAAGATTGTGGGCATTGAAATGGAATTTATATTCTTCCGGGAAATAAGTAAGGTTAAAAACACCTACCTGCAGGCCTGTCGGGATATTGTTATTAAGATTTCTCTCAAGCGCTTTCTGGGCTTCAGCAGGATTTGAGAATTTTTCTCTTTTAATCTTAATTCCGAGTCTTTTCGCTGCTTTGCTAAAGATGGCGCCCGGCATCGGACGATAGCTGAATCCCGGAGCAAAATTAACTTTTAAGAAAGGTAAATAAACAAAAAAGAGCCCGGAACCGATTCCGAAAATCATAGGTTCGCTGAGCTTTAATCCTTTGTTTAATAATAAATTGGAGGCAACACCGTTTTCGCAGTGAGCGGTCTGATGGTGTTCAAAATTAAGTTCCATTATTTTCCGGTGAA
Organism: Chryseobacterium daeguense DSM 19388; assembly: GCF_000430825.1. Taxonomy (GTDB): domain Bacteria; phylum Bacteroidota; class Bacteroidia; order Flavobacteriales; family Weeksellaceae; genus Chryseobacterium; species Chryseobacterium daeguense. Next base: position 417,039 of record NZ_AUMT01000002.1, read on the forward strand.
GTTTTTTAATTCATCCACTGAAATTCCGAAAGCATCGGCATATTTTTTCAGTACGGATTCGCTTAGTGTTTTAAAAATTTTTGGTTTCGCGTGTCTTTTTACACGCCATTGCCACATGCCTACGTAGGCAGCAAGAACCTGTAAATCCATCTTATTCAGTTCCATGAAATAAACGATGGGACTTACTGTATTGTTGGCAACGTTTTGTCTGGCTTCCTCAATTCTTTCATTAATCAGCTCCATGGATTCTTCCAATGCTGCTTTTTTCGCTTCCCAGCCAATGCTGTTAGCTGTTGTATAATTATCATTTTCATCCGTCACATACAGAACCTCGGTCATGTTAGCCGATTTCAGGTTGCTTTCGTCTTGAGGAAGGTCTTGCTTTTTCATGGGTATCAGGATTTTATTTCTTGAATAAACAAATTAATATCTGCTCTTATCAATAACTCATCATTATGATAGGCTTCACAAAACATATTGCAGATGTTTTCAAATTTAGAAATCAATGAAGCTTTAGAAATAATCTTATCGCCGGTTTCCGGCAGGGCAAAAACTTCTATTTTTTTAATGTTTGTAATGAATCCGATCACTTTTGTATCAGTTTCTGTTTCAAAAAAGCTTTGCCCGAAAATTGCTGAGCAGGTTTGCGCTAAATTTTCGATCAAACCCGCTTCTGCAAATTTATCTTGGTGAACAAAAATATTATCTGCAAGAATTTCGAAGGAAGTCACTACTTTTTCCTTGGTCAGTTCCAAAATGAAATCAACCATCAGCATCGGCTCGCGGTGCGGCAAATAATTGTGAATATTGATGATATTTTCTTCCTTGATTTCCATTACAATATATTATTGTTTGTATTTACTAGCCTAAAAGGCTGTTTTTTCTAATTATCTTACAACAGTTTTCATCTGAGAGCTTGCAATAACCTCATCATTGATTGTTGTAACTGCATCTACCAGCGTTACTCCCATCACTTCGCTCAGAATGGTGACTTCTGTTTTCAAAATATCTCCCACTTTCGGCAAAGAATGGGCATCAAAGGATTTGATAGCACCAATATATCCGGTAGGAGCTTCTTTTCCTAATAAATAATATTTGTAACCGGTGTGCAATGCCACACTTTGTGCCTGATGCTCTATTAAACCCGAAGCCTGAAAAATACCGTCGTGTACGAAGATGTTTTCATTTTTTATTTCAAATCCTGAAATGAGCTGGCTTTCAGAATACTCCGCAATGCTGCTTACCATTACGAAGGGGAATCTCTGGGGAATTAAGCTTTCTACAAAATCCTGATCATCTACAGGCAGTCGGCTCTCCATTAGCAAACTGTTAATAATGCACAAGAATAGGCGAATCTTCCGCTTTCCGGAACACAAAGCAATACCTGCTCTCCTTTTTTAAGCTTTCCGGAATTCATAAGCTCTTCCAATGCAATAAAAATAGATCCAGCACCGATGTTTCCTACTTCAGAAAGGTTGTAATACCATTTTTCCCAAGGGAAATCCATTCCTTTTTTAGCAAACTCATCTTTAAGACCTTCTTTGAAATATCCTGAAGAAATATGGGCCAGAACGTGATCAATTTTATCAGGATTAAGGTTATGCTTATCAAATGATGCTCTTAAGCTTTCCGCACCTTTTACCAGAATATATTGATCTAAAAGTTTTGTATCCTGCTTTAAAGCGAAGATAGATTCCTTCAGCCACTCGTCTGAAGGGTAATCTGCCCATGATTTTAAGCTTCCGTCTTCCTGTTTTTCACAGCCTGAATACATACATGCTTCAATTTCGTGAGCATAAGAATAGAAGTCAATGAACTCTACTTTAAGGGAAACGCTGTTTTCTCTCGGCTTATTCTCCAAAAGAAGCGCACCTGCTCCGTCTGAAAGCATCCATCTCAGGAATTCTCTTTTGAAAGCAATAATGGGTCTTTCTTCTAATAATTTTAAATTTTCTGCTTCGTGATTGAATTTATCTGCGGTCATCCATGCAGAAAATCTTTCTGAGCCTACACAAACTGCGTTTTGCTTTACTCCGGCTTTTACGGATAAGAAACCATAGTTGAAGGCATTCATCCCTGAATTACAAAGCCCGGTAGAAGTATTGATCTCAATAGATTTGCCTAAATTCAGCTCACCATGTACCATGGAAGCGTGAGAAGGCTGGATCTGGTCTGCAGAAGTAGTTCCGCAAGAAAGCAGCTCCATATTTTCTTTTGAGAAGTTTTCGTCAAAAAGCATTTCAACCGCCTTCGCAGTGATCTGCGCATTGGTATGAGTAGGTTTTCCGTTTTTATCTAATGCGTAGTATCTGGTTTTGATTTTATTATTTCTTAAAATTAAAGACCTTGCTTTAGACGGAGTGTCATTTACCATTCCAAGGTATGTTTCCATTTCATCATTGGAAACAGGCTCGTTTGGCAGATATGTTGCAGCTTTTGTTATAAATACGTCGTACATTCTATTTTAAATTAATTCCTTGTAAATATTCTTTTTCTTTTCGTCTTTTTCCTTTCAAAATTGGGGCCAATAATATATGAAATATTAAAACAATGGGTGAGATAACCCATATCGCTGCCATCAAATATACCTTAAAGAATTTGATCAGCAATGGGCGCTTCTCTTTTTTCCTGATGATCAGGTTAGACCATACGGTAAAGATTTTGTTGCCCACTTTTTCCACTCTTACCAGGAAAGGTCTTATTTCCACAGCTCCGTTTTTCACCAGCTCCGGCTGAAGACTACTAAAATCATTATTCCGGATATGCTTTTCTATAATTTCACCATATTTTCCTGCTCCCGCAATCTCGGCATCCGAAACTCCGGCCGCCGGAAGCATTCCTGATTTTCCTTTTTGTCCGGTGGTCATCCAGCGAAGAATCGTCAGTACACTTGTATAGTTATCGTGTCGGTCTACCAAAGCGATATTACCGACAAGCTTTGCTTTAAGGTCCCTAAGATATACTTTCAGTTTTTCCTGGGAAAGCATCCACATGTTTCTTGTACCGGAAATGGTAACCACAGGTGTGTCTTTCAGAATTTTTTCTGCATAGCCGCTTTTCAGAAACGATATTACAGGGATGGAAGGTGTAAGATACCAAACCTGGTAACCGAATAATATCAGATCATATTTTTTATTCAATACTTCTTCTGACGGCGGAAATATTTCGCTGGGAATCTGAAGGTATGATTCAGGAAATGTATTGAAAAACACATCGCCTGACCACGGAAAAGGGAAGTCCTTCTTCAGCTGAATGTTATAATACGTGACATCATATTCATCCTTTTTTGCTTCAAAAGGTTGGGCAACATTCTTCACAATATCCTCCAGCTGGCCTGTCTGTGAATAATATATAACAAGTATATTTTTTTTCATTAATCTCTTTTAGCGGTTACAAAAATATGCTTTTCCTATTTATTATTTAATCTTAAAAATTTTTAATGAGTCTGAACTAAATACAGGTTTGTAATTATCATTTGTAAATATGGTATTTTTTATATTTACAAAAATGATGACTTCAGGTAAATTTTTTACTTCATGAAGGTCAAATTCAGGATCCGAAATAATAAGCACATTTATATTTTTATTGATTTGTGAAATATCTTTTATATAATTAATTTTCCTGTTTTTTACTAAATAATTCTGGGCAGCAATTTCTCTTTTTTCCTCATTTTTAATTAAAGTAAAAATTTTTCTGCCCGGTTGCTGTACTGTAAGCAGGAAATCCTTTTGTCCGAAATCATCTGCAATATGTAAAATAGCAGCATCTTTGGGAACATGTTTATTAAGTTCAAAGTAAACAGATTTGTTATTATTGAAATCTTCCTTCACTTCTTTTACTACCTCATTATCTTTGTATAAAAAGCTTAAAAACAATTTCTTTTTAAAATAGTTTTCATCTTCCAGCTCGTTTCTCAGTTTTGCAAATTCTTCCCGGAAATAAGCATTGATTTTTTTCGTGCGTTCAGAATAATTTAACCCAAAACTGGCATCATTATTTTTAATTCTTTCACCTACCTTTACGGTAATAGCGCCGTCGTAGATAATGAAATCTCCTTTCGGGAGCACTTCCGAGTTTCCGTGGATATAAATGGGCAGAATATCCAGCCCGAACTGCTCTGCTAGATAAAATGCACCTTTATGAAACCTTTTCACATCATTGGTGTAAGAACGCTCTGCCTCTGGAAAGACTACCAGAGAATATCCCTGGTCTATTTTTTCCTTTAGTTTGTCTAACCCGTTTTCAATGCCCTGCGAAACAGGATAAAATCCTAATGCTCTCACCATTCTTCCAAAAACCGGCGACTGATATACCCAGTCATTCACCAGATAAATGATCTTGTGACTGGCCATTGCAATCGCAAGCGTATCAAGGAAAGAGGTATGGTTTGCAATAATTACTGCCGGTCTGCTGAAGTCTTCCTTCGTATTTTTAATGACCTTCTTCTTTACAAAAGGATTAGAATAAAGGACAGAAGTTAAAAATCGGGATAAAATTAATTTTATAAAGTTTAAAGTTCTTCCTTTAGAATTTTTTGTAAGCGGACTTATTAATAAGGAAAAAAATAATCCGCCTAAACCGTAATACAGGAAAGATAATACAGAATGTAAAAACAGTCTTAATGTGATAGGTGAAAGACCTTTTTTTGCCCTGTTTGTTATTAACAGCCTAAACCAGAACGGGTACAATGTGGAGGTAATAATAATCACGGAAAACATCCCGATCAATGCTACCAAAGCCAATGAATGTAAAGCAGGATGTTTTGCAAAAATCAAAGAGCCGATGGACAATATTGTAGTGAAAACCGCCAGAATAATGGAAATCCTATAAGTGGGAAGTTCATTTTTGCCTGTGGTATGCTCCTTCTGCATAGCTTTTGTGAGAAAAATACTGAAATCGTCTCCCACACCAAAAACCAAAGTACAGACAACGGTACTGAAAATATTAAGCTCTAATCCTAAAAAATAAAGAATTCCCGCCGTCACAACTCCCGTTAAAACAATAGGGAACATGGTGAGAAGCGTCAATTCAAAATTACGGAAGAAAACAATGATCGTTAAAACAATAGCCAAAAGGGAATAATTAATTAATGTATTAAAATCCCTTTTTAATAAACCTAAAAAATTTTCATTCATCTGCTGGCGGTCTATGGCCAGCGCATCATGATTTTTTTCTACATCCTTAATGAAAGCATCTCTTTTTTTGTCATCCACTTTTACGACATTGGAAACCGTGTAGAAACCATTTTCCTGGCTTAAAAATTCGGAAACCTGCAGAGCTTTTACAGTTGAGTAGTCTTTTAAGCTTAAAGTTGAGTATTTTTTATTCAGATTTTCGTTAAACTGGTCAAATGCAGAGCTGTTGAACCCGAATTTATTTCCATTATCAACAAGTTCAGAAACCGTCCGGCTTTTTTTATTCTCATCCCAGAATTTTTGCCACTGATCTATTTTCTTTTGCTGGTCCTTTTCGGATAAAACTACATTTCCTAAAGAATTATAGCTTAAGATTTTTCCTTCTTTTTTTTCTTTTTCCAGAAACCGGCTTAATTGTGAATTTCTCGCCAGGGCCTGTTCCTCTGAATTTCCGTAAGAGATTGTATAAATTGATTTTGAAGTGATGTCTGAAAGCTTCTGGAGCTTGGCTTCACTTATTTTCAAATCTTTTGGAATATAATTTAAGTCTCCGATATCTTCATTAAAACCCACATGCCTGAAACCGAAAAGACAGGCAACAATAATGATGGAGCAGCCGATAATTAAAGGTTTGTTTTTTTCGTAAGGGTAAGACCCTATTTTGTCGATAAAATTGGTGTTGGCTTCTTTTTCTTTTTCCTTTGGCTTGTAGAGCTGAGGTACGATAATCAGCGCTGTTATGGATGATAAGATAACCGTAATGGCCGCGAAAAGGCCAAGATCTTTCAATGCTTCCGAACGTACAAAAACAAGGCACAGAAACGAAACTGCCGTAGTAGCGCTGCTTAAAATAATAGGTTGTGTAATTTCCTTGTAAAGTTCTTCAATATTATTATTGTGCTTATAATGCGTTAAAATATGTAAAGCGAAATCTATCGTAATTCCGATCAAAATAGCGCCCACACTTAATGAAATGGCGGAAATTTTATCTTTAATAAAATATAAGATCAGTAAGGCAAGCAAAACGGAAAATACGGTAGGCAGAAAAACGATAATGGGGGTGAAAAAATTCCTGAAATAATAAATAAGTAAAAGTAAAAGCACGGTCATGGAAATCATTACCGTATTCTGGATGTCTTTCTTGATCTGCTGTGCATTGGCAACGGCAATTACAGGTGAACCGAAATAGCTGATCTCTGTTTTCCCTTTGAACTGCTTATTAATATTGTCTTTTATTTCATTTAATTGGTTTACAAATACTTCATTGTTTTTGGTGTCATTGCTTTTGTTTTTAGGATCGATGAAGAGGAGGAGATTTTTGCCGTCTTTAGTGACGATATAATTGTCCTCAAGCTTAAAATCCTTGCTGATGTTTAAAGCGTTGAGCTTTTTTATCCCTAAAAAAGTAATGCCGAGCGGATCTTTTTTAATAAATTCTTTGGTAACGAGACTGGTAGGGGAAACCAGCGAGATGTAATTGTTTTCCACCTGTTTTGCAATGCTGTCTTTTTGCAGCTTCCTATCAATCTCTCTGTAATCGTTTTCATTTAAAAATAAAGGAAGGTTTTGATTGACAAAATCGAAGGTTTCTGAAATTTCGTTATCATTTACTTTTCCCTGTATGGATCCGATGTATTTCTGAAGGGGTTCTATTCTGGTTAAAAATGCATCTGCCGTTTCCGAAAGCTGAAATTGATTTTCTTTCGATTTATTTTCAATGATGACAATTATTTTGTCGGAAAAGTTGAGCTGCTTAAGAACCTTTGCCGTAAGGTCAGACTTTTCATTTTTAGGTATGATTTGATTAATATCTTCCTCAAAATTTATTTTCGAAGCAAAAAATCCGCACAAAACGGCAATTCCCACTGCAAAAAATACAGAGAGAAGCTTGTTTTTAGAAATCAGATAATATAAAATTATAAAGAAGCGATGCATTGCATTACAAAATCAAGTCTGCAAATTTAATTTTTTCATTATTAGTTTAAAAAGTTTTTACCATAAGTTTTGTCTGAAAATCAATAAAATATTTTAGGTGGTATGAAAAAAACTTCTACTTTTGCAAAAGTTCCCGATTGATGAAATACATTTTAAAACAAAAAATGACCTGAGTAACAGAGCTTAGATTTTGATATGTTTAAAATATTTGATGAAAAAATAAACGGATTTTTATTTGTAATAGTACTTCCGCTTCTGTTGTTTGCGATGTCTTATTATGGATTCGAATCTTCTTACACGAGATTAAAAACTTCAGAAAGACCTCCGGAGTTTTTGTTCAGTTCCGTGTATGCTTACAGAGTAATCCCGAATTACCTGAGCATACAGATGACTGACATAATGGAATATCTTGTTGATCATCAGCTTTCTTTTTTTAAGGACTTTCTTTCCAAAAACGGAACTCCTTTTTATCACGGACTTTTTTTAATGAACAGCTTTTTCTTTGCTCTTTGTTCCCTGCTCCTTAATTCTATTTTCAAGCTTAATGCATCTGAGCTTCTGGATACACTGTATGTAAGAAGAATTGTTCATCTTTTATCTGTTTTCTTTATTGTGATTACACAATATGCTCCTACGAACTGTGATACCATTGCCTTGTTTTGTTATTTAAGTGGAGTTTTTTTAACACTTAAATATTTATTGACTCATAAAAAAGCATACTATTATATTTTGATAGTTCTGATTATTGTGTCAACTTTTGTAAGAGAGACTGCGTGTCTTAATATTGCTTTTTTTGCTGCAGTTTTTTTTAGTTTTAAAGATTTACAGGAAAAAAATTATAAAATTATCGCACAGATTATTCCTTTGGTCATTGCTTTTCTTATTCCTTATCTTGGGTTAAGAAAAATTATTACACAAGAGGAGACTACCTTTGTAGAGGGTTTTTATATTAACAGAAATTTCGGAAGTCCGTTTAATTTGGCGGGGTTGCTGTTTGCAATTATTGTTTTAAACTTTATTTATAAAATAACAATAAATGAAGAAAATAAAATAGTGCTGAAAAAATACCTTTTTTTCTCCCTTCCTTATCTTGTTATGATTACTTTAGTGGGGCTTTTTTGGGAAGTAAGGCTTTTTTTACCTCTTATTCTTACTGCAATTATTGTGGCGTGTTATCAATTTAAAAATTCAAAAATCAAAGCATGAGTTTACTGCATCCATATTATATAATAGCAATGATTTACATGCTTTTTTTCAGTATCCAGGAGGTTTTTGGAAACAAAGTGGAGAAAAAATGGTTTTGGTTTTTGGGAATTTACCTTATTATCATTGCAGGACTCAGGGATAATGTTGGGCCGGATTTTGGTAGTTATCGGGGAATCTACATCTACTCTGATACTAAGGAATATATCAATATTTTTAGGAAAGCTCTCCATATAGAAGGCTCAGAAAATGTAGAAATAGAGTGGTTGTATGCATTGATAAACAAGATTTTACTGAATATATTTAATGCGCCGTTTTATATTGTTACTCTTGTCATAGCAAGTTTTGCGATTTTTTTTAAGGTAGAATATACGGAAGATAACACATTTTATCCATTCACTTTTACTTTATTTATGTTTATTCCGAACTTTTTTATTGGTGAAAGTGGACAGATAAGGCAGAATTTAGGAACCTTTGTAATTTATTTTGCCATACGGTATATCAAGGAAAGAAAGCTTCTTCATTACCTTTTTTGGGTTTTTATAGCTACGGGGATACATAACGTTTGCTATTTATTTTTACCCATGTATTGGCTGGTTAAAATTCCTTTAAGCAGAACGAGTATGCTTATTTTGATTTTAGGGTCAATTTTTCTTTCACCCTTTGAAGTGTATAGGGTTTTTGGTGATTTTTTAGGCAGTTTAACAGCTGACAGTATGCTAGTAGAAGGATTTAATGGATATGTTGATGAAACAGCGCAAAGATTAAACGGTGGATTCGGTATTCCGGAAGCCATGATGGCCATTCTTACGTTTTTCTTATTTGTTTTTGATTCAAAAATGGAAGAGAAATACCCTTATTACGAATACCATAAAGTGTTTGCTGTATTTGGAATATGTATGTATTTTATCTTTAGGAATAACCCTGTATTCTCATCCAGGATGGCTGGAGCGTTTATCGGTTTTGCTTATTTGATTATTCCTAATGCAATGTATGTAGTATCTTCTAACACTAAAAGATTAATATATAGTTTTATTATAGGGCTGGTAATATTTAATTTTGTTGTTTTTGCAAGCTTTAGAAATATTACGGCTGGCCGATTTACTATAGACCTCTACAAAAATCATATTTTACCATAAAAATAATACAAAATAAAACTTTACAATAACCAGAATTGTATAGTTTAAACTAAGACAACACATAGGTGTTGTCTTTTTTTATTGTGCATTATTTACGCAATCTATTGCTTTTTTGTTATTAATTTTATTTTAAATTGACTTTAAACATAAAAAATTTTTATAAAAATGCAGTATTTTCGCAATGCTCAAGTTGGAAAATGAAATTTTGACACATATAATTTAATAATTTTATTTTTTTAATATGAATTTATGTTTATTTAAGTGTAATTTATAAAATAAATCGATTTTTCTTAACAAGGGTTTAAATGTTGTACTTCAAAAGACAACACAAAATCAAGGATATGAAAAAGTCAATCAACAATTTAGTGGCAATTGTATGTTGCCTGGTTACGAACGGAATTTATGCCGGTACAAGTTTAGAATGGAAGAAAGAAAACTCTTTTTACAAAGTGGGATATTTTGAGAATATTTCCGATTCTTTAATTAGAAACCTAGGTATAACTACTAAACCGATAAGCTTTAATACAAAAGCATTACAGAAATCTTCAAAATCCCTTCTTCCGGATTGGACTAAAGCTCCCAACAGCTATATTTTTGATCCCGTCAGCAGTAGTGACGGGTTATATATTCCTGTGAAAAAAGCTTATGCAATGTGGGAGCAGGATAAATACATAGGCGGAGCAGTAATTCCCGAAGGAAAAGTAACTGCTGATGTTTTATGGGAAGATGTACATGGCCTGGTAAAATCAGGGCCCGGATACGAACTTGAAATAGCAGACTCCGGACAGAATGCAAAAATCAAAGTTCCAATTAATAAAGCTAAAAAAGGAAATGCTGTAATTGCGTTTAGGATAGATGGTGAGATTTACTGGTCTTGGCATGTCTGGGTTACAGACGATCCTACGAATGGGTCCAGGTACAAAAGCTATCCCAATCTGAAAAGACAGCGGGCAAACGGAACCATTGAAGCAATTCCTTACAACGATTGGGGCTGGATGGACCGAAATCTTGGAGCTGTAACAGGATCTATTACGGCCAATGAATGGAACAGAAATGGAGGGCTGCTTTACCAGTGGGGTAGAAAAGATCCCATACCCCCTTTGGTTTACAGAGGGAATGATTTTTATGAAGTTTCCGGCTCCATAGGAAGAGTGAGACATCGGGGTGCTAAAAATTTTACGGGTGCGGCTTCCATTGATAATTTTAGAAAATTTGTTTTATTGTCTGATGCTAATGTTACCAATAATATAAGGTTATCTGTAAAAAATCCTTTAAGTCTTATTTATGTTAATAAAGATGATAACTCCGGGTTGGCATATTATAACAATAATGCTAATTTGATGGTAAACTGGTTTGGAAAAATGTCAGGGTTAACTGATAACCGTTTACCAGAGCTTAATCTGTGGTCTGATAATTCTCAAGGATTAATTAATGTAAATTACAATGCTGATGAAGCAGCACAGCCGTACAGAAGCAAGTCGTCCTATGACCCATGTCCGAACGGATGGAGGCTCCCTTCAGTATTAGTAGCTAATCTGGCTTCTGCAAGCTATATAGATGATATTAGGGTAGATTATTCGCCTTACGGAGTGAGAACCAATATGGCAAAGAATGTTTTTGAAGCTAATAAATATCACATTATAAAACCTACACATTCCGGAGTTCCAAGTTTTATGGTAGGAGCAAAATTGTATCCGAATGTCGGCTTTGATTTTTCAAATGTGGGAGGGCTTAATATGGGCTTGTATCCCGGGACTGGAGTTTTGACGATCAACGCTCATTTGGGGCAGTATTCAGATCAGCATCACGTGGCTTTATGGACGGCTACAATGCCTAGGCAGTTTGATGCGACACCTGCGGTAGGAGCGAGAACGCTTTTTATGATTCCAGACAAAGGGCAGCCTGATATACCAGATCCCAATTACCCGAATGTTCAGGGTAGATACTGGTATTTTCCTTTAGGTACAAGTGTAACTTCAGATGCTAATGGATGCAGATGTGTAAAAGACCCGTTATATGTGGTTAATGATTATAATTTCCCGACAGAATATCTGGTTCCGCCTACAGAATACCGCGAAGGTCTGGAAAATCCTAATACCTATCAGGCTGTAAAATCCGGATCCACATTTATAATTGATATTCCGGTTAATAAAGCTTTTTCTGTACAAAGCCAGATTCTGAATAATAAAGATATTTTAGAGCCCGCTAGCTATAATAATTTGCAAGCTAATATTTTATGGACCACAAATACTAATTTGATCAACAAATTATCTGTGCTCAATCCCTCTCCGGGTTCTTTGTCTGAGATTTCAAATTCGAGGATTTCGGTTACTGTAAATCCTAATCAGAGCGGTAATGCGGTAGTTACACTTCATAACGGGAGTATATCAAATCCTGTTTACTGGTCATGGCATATCTGGATCACAGATACACCATTAGGAAGTCATAACTATACAACAGAGCTTCCGGATACATCGGTTCCAAATTATATTAATTATGTTAAAAAAGCCGACAATGTATTCCAGACAGAATTTATGGACAGGAATTTAGGAGCTGTGGACGCATTTCCTAATGTTGTAAATCCTCTTACACCTACTGCTGCAGAGTTAGCAAAAATTAAGGCTTCTACAGGACTACATTATCAATGGGGAAGAAAAGATCCGCTGCCTGTCTTTCAATATGCCGATGACAGGGCTTCATACCCTGTTTATTTAGGAAGTACTACTGCAAGTGGGACATTAGCTTATACCGCACTTTCTGCGGCGACTTATAATAATATGTCTGGAAGTTTTATTATTCCTTTTAATACATACACCAATACGGCAAATGCTAATGTTTTAGCAACAGACAAAGTCTCTGATAAAATTGCAAAAGTATTGTCTTATTCTGTAAGGAACCCCCTTACATATATGATTCCAAGTACTTTTGCGCCGTATAACAGCACTACTCCGTCCTATACCAATGGTACAGACTGGCTGGCAAACGAACCTAATCTTGCTCCGGACCGTTGGGGAAGAGGCGGGAAAAAATCTCCTTTTGATCCTTGTCCGGCAGGCTGGAGAATTCCGGATCTTTCTGGTGTTGCTATTGCTTCCGGAAAAGATTTTGGATTGACTCCATGGTACAAAATAGATAAAAACGTAGCAACCTCATATAGTGCTGTCAATGATTATTTGGGGCAAAGAGTGAGAAGAAGCGCAACATACAGCTATACCATTGGATATATGTTTACTAATCCGTCTTATTATATCGGAAACTATCCTAATTCTGGTTCACGGGGGTTTAGAAGTGTCATGGGAAATCAGACAGCTTCGGGAACATATAATTTCATCAATTATCAGTATCCGGGAGTGTGGACGGCAGCTCTTAATTCAAATTATATCGGCAGGCCGATCAATGTATTGTTTGATGCAGCTGCTACAGCCAATCGTATGATTGTTTTCCATGATAATAATGATCCTTATTTCGGAATGAGTTGTCGTTGTGTGAAAATAAAGTATGACGCTAACGGAAATGAGGAAGGAGTTATTCCGCGGGTTCGTATTACATCTCTGCCGGCAGCAAAGTCTGCTGTTGTTCTAAGTGAAAATAATGCGCGGGAAATTGCAAATGACGAAAAAATTTCATTATTCCCAATCCCGGTGAAGGATGAGCTTCATATTGATGCTCCAGACAATAAGGATGGATATTATTATCAGATCTATAATATGTCTGGGCAGCTTGTAAAATCCGGACAGTTTGAAAATGGAAAAACCAATGTATCTTCTTTAATATCCGGAACTTATCTGGTGAGGATAAATTCTTCTGATGAAGTTATTAAAATCATTAAAGAATAGATATTTTCAGGATTATATTCAAATGGGATAAAGTGAAAGCTCTATCCCATTTTTTATTTCTGATTAAATTAAAAAATAAGACTTACTTATAATTTCTATAAAATGGGTAAAACACTTAAGTAAAGCTATTAATACTAAAATTAAATGCCTTACAAACCCTCATAATTGTTAAAAAACTAATATTACAAAAACTATCTAATAAAAAAACTTTACTTTTGCAAAAATTTTTAGAATGTCGAAAAATTTAGTAATCGTTGAGTCACCGGCAAAAGCAAAAACTATTCAGAAATATTTAGGGAAGGATTTTGAAGTAAAATCCAGCTTCGGTCATATCCGGGATCTGCCTAAAAAAGGAATGGGGATTGATTTGTCTACATTCAGTCCGGATTACGAAGTTTCTGCCGACAAAAAGAAATTAGTAACAGAACTGAAGGCAGCTGTGAAAAAAGCGGAAATGGTCTGGCTGGCTTCCGATGAAGACCGTGAGGGAGAAGCTATTGCATGGCATCTTGCGGATGAATTGAAATTAAAGCCAGAAAACCGCAAGAGAATTGTTTTTCACGAGATTACTAAAAATGCCATTCTAAAAGCCATTGAAAATCCAAGGGATATTGACCAGAACCTGGTAAATGCCCAGCAGGCGAGAAGAGTTTTGGACAGGATTGTTGGTTTTGAAATGTCTCCGGTTCTGTGGAAAAAAGTAAAGCCGGGACTATCTGCAGGAAGAGTGCAGTCCGTTGCTGTAAGGTTAATTGTTGAAAGAGAAAAAGAAATCCGCGAGTTTATTCCTAAAGCAAGCTTCAAGCTGGACGGGATTTTCTTAAACAAAACCCAACAGGAAATTGCAGCCAAGCTTAAGAAAGACTTTGAAAAGGAAGAAGACGCAGAGCAATTTCTGGAATTAGCAAAAACTACGGAGTTCAAAGTTCTTAATGTTGAGACAAAGCCGGGCACACGCTCTGCATCGGCACCTTTTACCACATCTACATTGCAGCAGGAAGCTTCTTCCAGATTAGGGTACAATGTGACGACCACCATGCGTCTTGCGCAGACTCTTTATGAAGAAGGACATATTACTTACATGAGAACAGATTCGGTAAATCTTTCTCAGGAAGCAATTGAAGGAGCAAAAAAACAAATCACTTCGGAATACGGAGCAGAATATTCTTCTCCGAGAAATTACACCACAAAATCTGCATCTGCACAGGAAGCCCACGAAGCCATCCGTCCTACAGATTTCGGTGTGAAAAGTATTGGTGACAATCAATTAAACAGATTATACCAGCTCATCTACAGAAGAACACTGGCTTCTCAAATGGCTAATGCTAAAATTGAGAAAACCGTTATTGAAATAGGAAACTCTAAGCTTCCACAAAATTTTGAAGCGCAGGGCGAAGTAATCATTTTTGATGGTTTCTTAAAAGCCTACGGAATCGTTAAAACAGAAGAAGATGATGAAGAGAACAATGAAAAATTACTTCCGAAAGTAAGCGTTGGGGAAGTTTTAGACTATAAAAAAATTACGGCAACGAAAAAATTCACAAGACCAAGCGCAAGATACACCGAAGCAGGTTTGGTAAGAAAGCTTGAAGAATTGGGAATTGGCCGTCCTTCTACGTATGCCCCAACGATTCAGACCATTCAGAATCGTGAATATGTAGATAAAAGAGAGATTGAACCGCAGACCCGTGAAGTGGTAAAAATGTCTTTATCAAAAGATAAAATTAAAAAAGAAGTCCTTGAGGAAAAATTCGGAGGGGATAAAAATAAATTCGTTCCTACGGACACTGGTGAAGTGGTAAGTGATTTCCTTACAGATAATTTTAAAGAAATCCTGGATTACGGTTTCACGGCAAGAGTCGAAGAAAGTTTTGACGAAATTGCAAACGGTGACCAAAAATGGAAAGAAATGATGACGGATTTCTACTCAAAATTCCATCCGAGAATTGAAGATGTAGAAGAAAATGCAGAAAGAGCTACCGGAGACAGGCTTCTCGGTGTAGATCCGAAAACCGGTAAAAATGTTCATGCAAGAATCGGAAGATTCGGGGCGATGATCCAGATTGGGGAAACGGATGATGAAGAAAAACCGATTTTTGCTTCACTAATGGCCGGGCAGAATATTGCAACCATCACTTTTGATGAGGCTATGGAGTTATTTAAACTTCCTTTTGACTTAAATGAGGTGGACGGGCAGTCGGTTTCTGTAGGGGTAGGCAGATTCGGGCCTTATGTGAAATGGGGAGAAACCTATATCAGCATTCCGAAAGGAGAAGATCCTCTTTCTGTAAACCAGAAGCGTGCTGAAGAAATTATTAATGAAAAGAAAATCGCAGATGCACCGATTGCAACGTACAAAGGGGAGCCTGTGACAAAGGGTTCAGGGAGATTCGGGCCATTCATTAAGTATAAAGATATTTTTGTAAATGTTCCGAAGAGATATAATTTTGAAAATCTCTCACAAAGTGATATCAATGAATTGATTGATGCTAAACTGGAAAAAGAAGCCAACAGATATATCCAGCAGTGGGAAAAAGAAAAAATTTCCATTGAAAACGGAAGATGGGGACCTTTCATTAAATTCGGAAAAGCAATGTTCAAAATTCCGAAGAAAGCAGACGATACAAAGTATGAAGCAGATGAGCTGAAAGAGCTTTCCTTAGATGAGGTTAAAAAGTGGATTACCGCTCAGGATCCTAAAGCTTTTGCAGAAAAGAAAAAGCCTGCA
The DNA here is from genome assembly GCF_000430825.1 of Chryseobacterium daeguense DSM 19388. Lineage (GTDB taxonomy): Bacteria > Bacteroidota > Bacteroidia > Flavobacteriales > Weeksellaceae > Chryseobacterium > Chryseobacterium daeguense. The sequence goes on from NZ_AUMT01000002.1 coordinate 433,015, forward strand.
GCTAAGAAACCCGCTGCTAAAAAAGTTACAACAGCAAAAAAGACAGCTGTAAAGAAAAAATAATTCAAAGAAATAAAATATTTATAAAAAAGACTGCCCTAAAGCAGTCTTTTTTAATTTCTATAAGCCGGCCGGAACGGCTGCAGAGCCTACGTTTGTTCCTCCTAAATCAGAAGATACACTTCCAAGATTTTTAATAATGTTTTTATTGATTACCAGACAGTAAATTGTCCAGTCGCCATTATCCTCTGTTGCTCCCCCTTGATAATCGGCCTGTATTCTCCATGTTCCGCCACTTTGGAAAGCATAAATATTGATGGGGTTGTAAGTTTTAGCAACATTAGAAGTCAGATGGGTAGGTCCTCCCGTGGTAAAGCTGCTTCCTGTTACTACTACGGTATATTCCGAAGTGGGAATATTCGTATTAAAATCTGCTACCCAGTCCTGCTTTACGTTATTGATGTTATAGGTAACATAATTAAGTGGGAAAGCATTGCCGGAGTTTGTTGTTAAAACTTTTAGCTCACCTGTAGTATTATCTCTTACCACAGAGCTGAAACCTCCTGTGCCGCTTGTAGAAGCAGCGGCTCCTAAAATCATGTTGCCGGTTGTCTGCAATTGTGCGGTTGGATTAAGAGTTCCGATACCCAGTTTTCCTGTTTTGGTAAAAATAAGATCATTGGCTTGTTGTGCGGCAGAAACGGTGCCGGTTGCAGGATTGTCTTTAGCTCCGTCTACATGTAAAGATCCCTGAGGATTGGCATTATTGATCCCTACTTGGGCATAGGTAAGCGAAAACACACTTACGCAAGTGCATAATAAAATTTTTTTCATTGTCTTAATGTTATAAAATTAGAAAACGACGCGAAAATAGGAAATTATCTCCACAACGTGTTGAATTATTGTTAATAAATTTAAATATTAAATGTTTTTATTCTTATAACAGGTAATTTTATTTAATTATAATTCTAAAATAATCGTATATTGTTAATGATAATTAAATTTAAATTAATTTATGAAATTGAAAATAAAAAAATAATGAATTTATGCTTGCTTAAAAGAAAATCTATAATTCGTTTTTATGCATAATAATTTATTGATCCAAATTTTAAAATCAATTTAAAATTTTAAACCCTAAAGTACGGGATGCCCTGTTGTGCGGTTTATATTAAATTAGCTGTAAATCAAAAGGAATGAGCAATAATAAATCTTTTTCACGCAAAGACTTTTTACAGACTTCAGCGTTGGGGCTGGCGGCTGTGTTTTTAGGATCATCTTTTACAAAATCATTTTCTTTTGATAAACCTTATTTTAACTTAAAGCCAATTGGAAGGTCACTTGCTCTGGAAGGATACTATATCTGGTGCAGCTCGCCGATCTGGGGTGAAGATGGGAAAGTGCATCTTTTTTATTCCCGGTGGAAAAAGGAAAAAGGCATGGGCGGGTGGCTGAACGGTTCCGAAATCTGTCGGGCAGAAGCCAATTCTCCATTTGATCAATTTGAGCATAAACAGGTTATTTTAGCGCCGAGAGGTGAAGGTTTCTGGGATGCAACAACCTGCCATAATCCGTTGATTAAAAAAGTTGGAGATCAGTATCTGCTTTTTTTTATGGGAAATTCTAATGGAAAAACCAATACCAAACGAATAGGGCTGGCTACATCCAAAAGCCTTGAAGGTGACTGGACACGGCCGGATGAACCACTGCTTCTTCCCGGAAGTGAAGGCTCCTGGGATGACCATTGCACCACGAATCCTGCTTTTGTAAAAGGGAATGATGGAAAATACTTGCTGTTTTATAAATCCTGGAACACCAAAGAATATGAAACACAAAAAGGCTCCGTAAGAGGAAACCGTAAGTATGGATTAGCCAAGGCAGATTCTCCTTTGGGACCCTATAAGAAAGTTTCCGATAAGCCGGTGATTGATTTCTCAGATTTACCGAATAATGCCCAGCTGGAAGATGCTTTTGTCTGGAAGCAGAAAGGGAAATTCCACATGGTAGCCCGTGACATGGGATTCTTCAATCATGAATATGGTCTGCATTTAACCACAAAAGATGGATTAAAATGGACAAAACCTGAAATAGCTTATCTTAATATGACTTCTTACATTAATGAGCCCGCGCCTCCAAAACATTTAAAAAGATTCGGAAGGCTGGAGCGGCCAATGATTTTATTGGATAAAGATGGAGAAACGCCTCGTTTTTTATTCGGTGCTACACAAGGTGGAGAATTTGAAACTTCAACAACTTTTGTCTTTGAAATTTTGAAATCATAAATTAAAATGAATAACCTTCGGAACCTTGTCAAAGTTTTAAACTCTGACAAGGTTGATGAGCCCGTTAACAATTTGTTGATGGTTTTTTATTGACAAAAAGCGCTGCAGGATTTCAACTTGATGAGGTTTTTTGTAAGTTTGTGAAAATAATGCGGACTATAAATGAATTTTGAAGATTTTATCATTTCACCAAGAAATTTCAAAACGGAAAGCTGGCAAATCGGAAATAAGATTACGAAAGATATCAGGGAAGACAGTATTGTTCTTCTGTTTGTTTCAGATTACAGAGGGGCAACCGGAGATGCAGAGGTGCAGGATTTTACAGGGATCAGAAAAGAATTTTACAAATTGTCACAGCTGGATTTCGAAGTTCCAATTGTAGATTTGGGAGATCTGGTTTCAGGAAAATCTGTTCAGGATTCTCATTATATTTTGCAGGAAGTTTTATCGGCATGTCATTACAAAAGAGCAATTCCGGTAATCATTGGCGGATCGAATGATTTTGCTTTTTCACTTTTTTCGGCATTAAATTTCCACACAAAAAATATTAATTATACCCAGATCAGCAATATTATTTCCCTGAAACAGGGTGAAATGATCAATGAGCATACTTTCCTGAGCAAAATTTTCGGAGCGAAGAATTTTTCCATTAAAAATTATCATCATTTAGGCTATCAAAAGCATTTGAATGAGATGGATTCCGTAAAGCTCATCAAAGAAGTGGAGTTTGATATTGTCCGTTTGGCTGAAATGATGAATTCCACGGAAAAAACAGAGCCGTTTTTCCGGAAAGCGGATCTGGTGACCGTAAACTGTGATGCGATCGAGAGTTTTGGAGAGCCTTTTTCAATAAATTCCCAGGTAAACGGACTGAACAGAAGGGAAATCTGTGCCTACATGAAAGAAATTGGCTTAAGTGAAAACCTTAAATCTGTAGGAATTTTTAATTATAATATTTATTCTGAAAATCAGCTCAATCACCAGCTTCTTGCACAAATGATCTGGTATCTTATGGAAGGGATCAATATTCAGAAATCCCATCCCAAAGAAAGAAAGTATGAGGTGTTTTATGTTTTGATAGATGACAGGCAATACGCTTTCAAACGAGATACATTCAGCAATCTTTGGTATTTTGGAGATGATGAAAACATAGAAAACTGCATTCCCTGTTCCAGAAAAGATTTTGATGAAGCTAAAAAAGGCTGGCTGAATGCACGACTGACGAAAATTTAATGTATGACAAACGTTCCCTCAAAAGTTTCCATCATAGTTCCTGTTTATAATGTCGAAAATTATTTGGCAAAATGTCTGGATTCATTAGTGAACCAGACCCATCAGAATATTGAAATTCTGGTTGTAAATGATGGAAGTAAAGATAATTCTGAACAGATTATTCAGGATTATGCTCAGAAATATCCTGAAAAAATCAAGCCTTTTTTTAAAGAAAACGGCGGACTCAGCGATGCCAGGAATTTTGGGATTGACCGGGTTACAGGAGATTATATTGGTTTTGTAGACAGTGATGACTATGTTACTCCCACCATGTTTGAAGAAATGACAGCTCTTGCTGAAAAGCATCATTCTAAAATGGTGATCTGTAATATTCAGAAAGTAGATCAAAATGGAAATATAACACAAAAGCTGACTCAAATCCCCAATATGCCGGAAAAAATTGATCTTGAAAAACATTTCTCTGTGTTTTCGGATTTAAGTTATTTTGCCTGCAATAAATTATTTAAAAAAGAACTTTTTGATAATAAAAGGTTTAAAAAAGGTGCTCATTTTGAAGATATTCAGCTGATTCCTCAGCTTTTATTAGAGTGCGATACGGTTGCACAGACCCAGAATTTTCATTACCAGTATCTTGAACGTACAGATTCCATCACAAAAACCCATACAGAAAAAGGCCTGGATATTTTAAAGGCCGTGGAAGATGTGGAGGATTTTTTTGAAAAATCCATATACTCGGAAAAAAGAGTGGAATTGAAAAACTTTCAGATTTTCGAAGGGGTTTATTCCTTTCTGGCTTACCTGGCTTTTGTGAAAAATGAAGATTTATTCTATGAAATGTCCGGTGAATTAGAGGCTTTCATAAAAAAAAGGGATATAAAATTAAAAGATATATTAAAGTATAGTCGTTTTGATAAAAATTATCTACTATCTTTGCCACTGAAAAAAAAGGTATTTTATCTCTTATTTTTTGCCGGGCAGAAAAAATTGATAAGAAAATTAATTTAAACACAAGTGTAAGTACGGTTTGTTTCGTATTGTAAAAACGAAAATGAAGTTTTTATATGTCGACTGTGGTTTTTTGATAACCTGACGAAACAAAGTACTGAATAGAAAAAAAATGAAGAATTTTGAATTGTTCTTAACTCAATCGGGCGTTCCTATTTTTTATGTAAAAATAGGGCTTGGTTTCTTATTTTCCTTTTTGATCACGTTTTTTTCTGTTCCTACTATTATAAAAATTTCCCGAAGGAAAAACTTAATGGATGAGCCGGGCGTGAGAAGCTCACACCTTCGTAAAATTCCTAATCTTGGCGGTATTGCTATTTTCTATTCCATCGGGATCAGTGCTTCCATATTTGCTTATGAGCTTTTTGATCTGTACAAATTTTTGTTCGCTTCACTTATTATTTTGCTTTATATTGGTGTAATGGATGACATTGTTGTCATGAGAGCATACAAAAAATTAGTGGCGCAGATTGTCGTTTCATCATTGATTGTTATAGGTTCTGATATCAGGATAAGAAGCTTATTCGGGATATTCGGAATTTATGAAATGGGATATTTTATAAGTATTCTCTTCAGTATCATCACTTTTATTATTCTCATCAATGCTTTTAATCTTATTGACGGGATAGATGGTCTCGCGGGCGGATATTCTATTATCTGCAGCGCGCTTTTTGGGGTAAGCTACTATAGATTAGGAGAATATAATTATTCTTTGGTCATTTTATCAGCCGTTATAATAGGAGCGGTTCTGGCATTTTTATATTATAACTTGTCGAATTACAGGGCAAACAAAATTTTTATGGGAGATACGGGTTCAATGCTTTTAGGCTTTTTACTTGCATTTACCTCTATTTGCTTTATTGATATTTTTATTGACAGAGAACTTCCTAACGTTCCCAAATATCACCTGCAGTCGGCTCCGGTAGTGGCTGTTGCTATTCTTATTCTGCCGATTGTGGATACTTTAAATGTCATAATTATAAGGCTGGCAAATAAGAAATCTCCATTTGATGCGGACAAAAACCATATACATCATAAATTACTAAAGCTTAATCTTACGCATAGAAGATCAAGTTTTTATATTATTTTATATTATCTTTTTGTAGTAGGTGTTGCTTATTATTTCAGACATATAAACGTAAATCTTTTACTGGCAGTTATAGTTTCATTAGGCTTTTTTGGAGCTTATTTGCCGGATATTATTTATCATTTGAAGAATAATAAACAAACAAACAATTAAATCTTTATTTTAGCAAACAATTTGAAAATACAATGAAGAATTATAAGTATTTATTCCTTTTAATATTCTCTTTTCTGGTTACAACATCTTGTATCACGACAAAAGACGTGCGATATATGCAACCAAATGAGAGCCTTGTAATCAATGAGGAAGGTTTGGTTCCCTATAATATTCCTGTTTATAGAATTACTAAGAACGATATTCTTAATCTTAATATTGTTACCACTCCGAAAGGAGATGCGGCACAGTTTTATTCATCTTTGAATACTTCAGGATCTACAGTTACTCCGGGCACAAACAATGCTACTTCAGGCAGGGGAGCAGCTGTAGGAAGTGTTGGAGGTGGCGGTGGCTCTGTAGGAGGTAACTCAATCTTTTATTTCAATGGCTTAAAGGTGGATTCTAAAGGTGATATCAATGTTTTTGGAATAGGTTACATTAAAGCGGAAGGAAGAACAATTGAAGAAGTATCCGAGGAAATTCAAACTAAAGTAAATGAGAATTTTCAGGAAGGAAAATCTGAAGTCCGTTTGAACACGGATGGTATTACCTACTATGTTCTGGGTGATGTAGAAACAACCGGTGTTACGGGTGAAAAGGTAGCTCACAAAAATACGCTTACTATTACTGAAGCGCTGGCTATTAACGGAGGATTAAACAGGACAATTGACCGAAAAAATGTGGTTATCCACAGAAAGCTTCCTGAAGGAATTAAAATTGCTAAAATAGACCTTACCCGTGAAGATGTAATGAACTCACCATATTATTATGTTCAGAATGGTGATGAAATTTATCTGAATACAAGAGCGAAGAGCTTAAACGGATTCGGAAAGGACCCTGTGCAGACTCTTACAACAGGAGTTTCTGTAATTACAACAGCTCTATCAATTTATTTATTACTTAAAAACCTTTAAAATATCATGATTCCAGGAAAAAACACTGCTGTGGAGAAAAATGATTCTCAAAAGGAAAAGTATGGTTCTTTTTCATTATTTGATATTGAACATTTTTTAAGAAAAGTATTAAGAAATTGGTATTGGTTTGTGCTTATGCTGTTTATTGGCTATGCTATTTCTTGGATATATAGCAGGTATTACGCACAAAATGTTTATGCTTCAAATTTATCCTTAAGCATATCAAATAATACATCAAGTTATTTTACACCGAGCCAGTCCATTAACTTTATCTGGGGGCAAGGAGGAAATCAGGATGGAGTTTATCTTAAGAAAATGCTTTTATCAAGAACACACAATGAATTTTTGGTAAAAGAATTAGATCTTTTTGTGAATTATTCTACTAAAGGGGTAATCAAATCCACATATCTTGATAAGGATGATTCTCCTGTATTTGTACAAATCGATAAAAAACATCTTCAGCAGGTTAATTACCCTTTCACTTTAATTCCTAAAGGAAACAACTCTTACGAAGTAGTGTTACCTGGTGAAGGGCAATCCACCAATTTATACAATTTTACATCAGAAGGATTTGTAAATGTCACTCCTTATGAAAGACCAGCAAATAAGATCATAAAAGTAGGGGAATGGTATGATTCACCAAATCTAAAATTTAGATTAATTCAAAACCCATTAAAAACAAAAATTAAATTAGATAATATTATTGTTAATTTACTTACCATAAACCAGTCAGTTAACGATATTGTTTCCACTATAGGGGTAGAATTTGATAAAGAAATTAACACCATTATGATTATTACCAAAAAAGGTTATAATCTTAATAGCACTGTAAATTTCCTTAACAGATCGGTAAGCCAGCTGCAGAAAAAAAGACTTGCAGATAAAATACAGGTAGATAAAAATACAGATGAGTATTTACAGGGCAACCTTACTACCATCAGAAGAAAACTTGATTCCAGCGCCAATGTCCTGAATTATATGAAAACAACCGAAAAGTTGTATGATATTAAAGACAGGGATGAAAAATCGTTGACAAGAATTAAAGAACTTGAAGCTAAAAAGGCAGACCTTGAAAGCAAAATCACATCTTTAAACCAGATCAAAAATAGTCTCGAATCCCAGAATTTTGATAAGATGATCAATACAACAGCAGCAGGCTTCCAAGATGGTATGTTTACTGCTTCCGTATCAGAATTAAAGGCGTTATATCTTAAAAGAAGAGAAATGGCTTTAATCTATAAGCCTAATTCTGAGCCGATGCAAGAGATCAACAGATTGATAGATGAGGCTAAAACGGGGTCTTCGGGTGCTTTAAGGAATTATTATGCCGGGTACTATAACGAAATAAACAGAATTAACCAGCAGGTAGCTGATGCAAATTCTGATTTATCCTCATATCCCGAAAAGCAAAGAAAATATCTGGACGCTGAAAGAGGCTACAATATGATTGAAGCTACTTACAACAGCTTATTGGGAAGACAGAATGAAACGCAGATGAGAATGGCAGCCAACCAATCGGACATCAGTGTTATTGACCCTGCAAAAAATGTTGGTCAGCCGCCTATCGGTCCCAATATTAAAGCGGCAAAAGCCGGAATTATCGGAGGATTGTTAATTTTACCATTGTTGTTTATTTTAGTAGGAGAATTCCTGGATGCCAAAATCAGAAATATCAAAGAATTGCTTAATGCAACAAGAATTCCTTTGCTGGGTGTAATTGGGAATAACTCAAATGAAAACATGCTTACAGTGCTGGATCAGCCTAAATCTTCCGTTTCGGAGGCTTTCAGGGGAATCAGGGCGAACATGCGTTTCTTATCAGGAGAAAATGGGAAAAGCAAGGTTATTTTGATTACTTCTTCCATTGGTGGAGAGGGGAAAACTTATGTTTCCATTAACCTGGCTTCAGTTCTTGGTTTAAGCGATAAAAAAACCATTCTTTTGGGAATGGACCTTAGAAAGCCTAAAATTTTCGGAGATTTTAAAATTGATAACAAATACGGTATCTCAAATTATCTTACGGGAGAAGTGGACATAGACCAGATTATCAATAAAACAAGGATCCCGAATCTTGATGTAGCGACTTCAGGACCTATTCCGCCGAATCCTTCAGAGCTATTGATGAGTGATAGAAACATCAAGTTCATCGAAGATCTTAAAGAGAGATATGATTTTATTATCATTGACTCTCCGCCGGTAGGTCTGGTTGCTGATTCTTATGAATTAATGAAATATTCTGATGCCAATATCTATGTAGTTCGTCACGAATACACAGAGAAATACATGCTGAAGATGATTACTGAGAAATATCATAATGGTGAAATTGACAAGTTAGGACTGCTGTACAATGACTATAATACGAAGCAGGGATATGGCTACGGTTACGGTTATGGCTATGGTTACGGCTATGGATACGGCTATTTTGACGAGGATAAAAACTATAAAGAACCATTGTTGATAAGAATTAGAAACAAAGTTCGGTCAATATTCAATAAAAAATAATACTTTTAAGCCCTCATTTAATGGGGGTTTATTATGTGACGAAAATTTTTGAATCTATTAAAAAAAGAATATTTTCTTCAGTTTATCGTTTACTTTATAACAAATTATGTTTTTTTGTTTATTTTTAACTAAACATTAAGATTATCATTAATATAAAAATGTTTTATATTTGCAAAAATTAAATTTTAAAATAACCATAAATCCATATTCTTTTATGAATAGAAAATTATTGTTTAGCTTCCTTGCCGCTCTAGGAACTGTGGTAAGTGTAAAAGCTCAAAGAAACGAATTGGGAGTTCGTCTAGGTATGAGTAACCTGGTGGGTGATATAGGAAGAACGAATTATATTTTACAAAAGCCATTGGATTTAAGTAGAGCATCAGAATGGGGTGTTCCATTTTATGGGGGTATTTTATATAGATTTAATTTTAACCCACATCAGACTGTAAGATTGGATCTTGGATATAACCAAATCCAGTTTAGTGACAAGGTTGCGAAGGAAGAGTACAGAAAGAACAGAAACGCATACGGAAAAAACGATGTGTATGAAGCAAGTTTGGTTTTCGAATACAACTTCTTCCCTGTGAATAATGAGCAGAAGAGTATGGTGAGTCCGTATATTTTCGGTGGGGTAGGTGCTTTGCTGTTTGATGCGCCTAAAGTTACTTTAAAGCATGATTTCAGAAGAGACGCAGATGGTGTAGCGCAGGCTCCTATTAATGAGCTTGATTTTACATCAACACCGGAGTACTCTACAGGAATGAAAACTACAATGCATATTCCTTTTGGAGTAGGCTTGAAATATAAATTTAATTATAACTGGGCTATCTTTGCTGAAGCTACATTCAGATATACGATGACGGATCAGCTGGATCATAGTAAGATCTTAAGCAAAGATTTGGTATCTTCCTATAACGGAGATATTTTAAGCCCGATAACAGGAGGCTCTCTGCTTGAAACTGATGCTTATTACGTAGTATCTAAAGAAAGAGAAGCTAAATTGTTAGGAGAAAGAAATATTGGAGATTTTAAGTCGAAAGACTGGATGAATACGGTAAGCTTAGGACTTACTTACTCATTTGGAAGACCTCCGTGCTATTGTGATTAATATGTCGTTGATAAAAGATAAAATAAATCCTGAGAATTTACCAAAGCATGTTGCTATCATCATGGATGGTAATGGAAGATGGGCAAAATCTCGTGGCGAAGAAAGAACCTTCGGACACAAGAATGCCATTGATGCCGTAAGAAATGCCATTAATGCATGTAATGAAATACATATTCCATACTTAACGCTTTATACCTTTTCTTCAGAAAACTGGAATCGCCCGGCGGAAGAAGTAAATACTTTAATGAATTTACTTGTAGAAACCCTGTTGCTGGAGGCTGAAGAGATTTTTACAAAAGGGTTAAGAATGCATGTCATTGGAAACCTAGATAAACTTCCGGACCTGGTAAGAGATCAGCTTCTTCAGGTGGTGGAACTTACAAAAGAAAACACAAAAGGGAATTTGGTATTGGCGATCAGCTATGGTTCGCAAAACGAAATACTGAATGCCGTAAAAAGTATAAGTGAAGACGTAAAAGAGGGTAAGGTAGATGTAGAAAAAATTGATGAAAAATTATTCGAAAGCTATCTATATACGAAAAACTTCCCGCCGGTAGACCTGTTAATCAGAACGAGCGGTGAGATCAGAATCAGTAATTTCCTCCTTTGGCAGATAGCTTATGCAGAGCTGCAGTTTTTAGATGTTCTGTGGCCGGACTTTACGAAAGATATTTTCTTCCAGTGTATTGTAGATTATCAAAACAAGGAAAGAAGATTCGGTATGACCGGGGAACAAATAAAGATTCAGTAAAAATTAAGAAAAGAAAGACTACGATAAAATGAAGTTTAGACTATTACCCATCATTATGTTTGTTGCTTCTGCACATTTTTATGGACAGGTAACTCCACAGGACAGCACAAAGGTGAGCAATTCTGTACAAGCAGAAAACCAGGCAGGAACATACACTTTGAAAGACATCGTTGTAGATGGGGTGAAAAAATATACACCGGCTCAGATCTTGAGATTTACAGGGTTATCAAAAGGTGAAACTGTAGACATTCCGGGACAGAAAATCAGCAACGCCGTAAAAAAACTTTGGGATACACAATCTTTCTCAGAGGTTGAAGTGTACGTTCAGAGCGTTGAAGGTGAGACGGTTATCTTGAGGTTTTACCTGCAGGATCTTAAAGATCTTGGAGAAGTAAAATTCGCAGGTAAAGGAATCGGAAAATCTAAAAGCGAAAAATTAGCTAAGGATAATAATCTTAAGCCGGGAACTAAAATTACTCAAAACTTAGTTTCAAGTCTTAAAACAAATATTCCTAAAGATTACATCAAGAAAGGATTTGCAGATGCTAAAATTACTATCCAGGATAAAGTAAATGCAGGAGATCCTAATCTGGTAGACTGGACAATCAATGTTGATAAAGGAAAAAGAGTAAAGATCGATCACATTGAGTTTGAAGGAAATCAAGCGGTGATTGACAGAAAGCTTAGAAACAAAGCCTTTAAAGAAACAAAACAAAAAAGATTTGGTATCGGCGGGATCCTGAAATCTTCAAAATTCATTGAGGAAAAATATCAGGAAGACAAGCAAAACCTTATCAACTACTACAACTCTCTTGGTTATAGAGATGCTGCAATTGTTTCAGACTCTGTTTGGAGAAACAATAAAAACAATTACGAAATCAATGTAAAACTAAAAGAAGGTAAGCAATATTATATCGGTGACGTAACGTTTACCGGAAATACGGTTTACTCTACAGATTATTTACAGAGACTTTTAGGTTACAAAAAAGGAGATATTTACGATGCGGTAGGTTTCAATAAAAAAGTAGGAGAAGACGGGGGTAAGGAAGATGATTCTGATATCAAGTCTGTTTACATGAACAACGGTTACCTTTTCTCAAATGTAACACCGGTTGAAAAATCTGTAAACGGAGACAAAATCAATCTTGAAATCCGTATCAATGAAGGGGAAAAAGCAACCTGGAACAGAGTAACATGGGAAGGAAACACTACAACCCATGACCACGTAATTCTTCGAGCTTTAAGAACAAAGCCCGGAAACCTTTTTGCTAAAAGTGATATTAAAAGAACATATTTTGATTTAGCCGGGATGTCATTCTTCGATCCACAACAGATCGGGCAGGATATTCAGCCGAATCAGCAGGATAATACGGTAGATATAAACTGGAAATTAGTAGAAAAAGGTTCTTCTCAGGTTCAGTTGCAGGCAGGTTACGGTGGTAACAGCTTCATCGGAACATTGGGATTGACGTTTAACAACTTCTCATTAAGAAATTTCCTTAGGTTTAAAGACTTTAAGCCGGTTCCTCAGGGTGACGGGCAGACATTATCTATCCAGGCACAGGCAGGGCAATACTTCCAGAACTACGGTATTTCATTTACAGAGCCATGGTTATTCGGGACAAGACCTACTGCGCTTTCTGTAAGTTTAAACAATTCAAGGGTAAAATACTCTGATGTTTACGGAGATGCTCAGAAACTGAATATTTTCTCAGCTTCAGTTGGTTTAAACAGACTATTAAAGTGGCCGGATGACTATTTCTCATTATATACCGGACTTCAGTACCAAAACTATAAGTTTAATAATTATCCGTTCGAGTTTGGAGATACGCAGGTAAGAAATGGTAGTGCCAATAACTTCAGTATTAATTTAGGTTTAAGTAGAAACTCTGCAGGTATAGACCCTATTTTCCCAACAACAGGATCTAATCTTGATCTTTCTGTGAAATTTACACCACCGTACTCATTGTTTAGCAATAAAGATTATACTACAATGGCTCCGGCAGATAAATACAGATGGATGGAATTCTATAAAGTGAAGTTCAAGGCTGATGTTTACAACGAAATTGTTGGAAAATTAGTCCTAAGATCTTCTGCTGAAATGGGATTCATGGATGGCTATAATAAAGATCTTGGAGCTCCGCCATTTGAAAGATTTTATGTAGGGGGTACCGGTTTATTTGGAGGTAGATATGATGGTAGAGAATTAATCCCTTTGAGAGGTTACGAAAATGCTTCTCTTAATGGAGGGGATCCAAATCAGGGAGATATTACTCCTGCAGGTGGAGGTACTATTTATAATAGATTTACGTTAGAACTAAGATACCCGATTTCATTAAATCAGACAGCAAAAATTTATGCATTGACATTTGCTGAAGGAGGTAACGTGTGGAATTCGTGGGGGAATTACAATCCATTCCAGCTAAAAAGATCAGTTGGTGTAGGGGTAAGAGTTTATATGGGTGCATTTGGTCTTATTGGATTTGATTTTGCCTATGGATTCGATAAGCCGATCGGTGGAACAAAACCAGCAGGATGGAAGACACACTTCTTGATGAACCAGTCATTATAATTCACAATATGAAAAATTTTAAAATTGTCTTCTCAATTGTATTCTTACTTATTTTCGGTGCTGCCAATGCACAGAAGGTTGGTGTTGTGGATACTGATTATATTTTGAATAAGCTTCCTCAATATAAGGAGGCGGAAGCAAGGCTTAATGCGCAGATTGATACTTGGCAGTCTGAGCTTCAGAACCTGCAGTCAGAATATGAACGTAAAAGATCAGCTTTTGAAAGTGAAAAAGTACTTTTAATTGGCGATCAGCTGAAATTGAGAGAGAAAGAGGTGATGGATTTGGAGAAAAACATCAAAACCACTACCAGTTTACGTTTCGGAGCTACCGGGGAGATCAAAAAGCTGAGAACAAACCTGGTTCAGCCTTTCCAGGATCAGATCTGGAACGCGATCAAAACCATGTCTGAAAAAAACGGATTGGGCATAGTTCTTGATAAAGCCAACAACATTAATGTCATTTTCCTTCAGAAAAGATTCGATTATACAGACAAAGTATTGGATATTTTACTGAAAGGAAGCGAGAAAAAAGAAAAAACTAACTCCAAAAAATAAAAGTTTAACTTTTATTAAATTTATAGATCTAAAAACAAATTAAATTATTTATTTACCAATTATGAAAAAATTAAGTGTATTATTTGCAGCGGTAATGATGGTTGTATCGGTAGGTATGGCAAAAGCTCAAAAAATTGCTACTTTAGATGTTATAGGTGTTCTTAACGCAATGCCTGAGAAGAAAAAGGCAGATGCTGACCTTAAAACTTTCTTGGATACTAAGCAAGCTGAAATTAAAAAGAAAGCTGACGCCGGACAAGCTAAATTAAAGCAATACTCTGAAGAAGCTCCTAAGAAAACTGCTGACGAAAACAAAGCAAGAGAAGCTGAATTAGCAAAAATGCAGGAAGAAATCCAGCAAATGAACGACAAAGCTCAAAAAGATTTTGTTGCTAAACGAGATACTGCTTACGAACCAATCGAGAAAAAACTGAACGATGCTGTAACTAAAGTTGCAAAAGCAAACGGTTACGATTATATCATGGATACAAACTCTTCTGCTTTCGTATACAACGGAGGGCCGGATGCTACTGCAGCTGTGAAAAAAGAATTAGGTGTTCAATAATTTTTGATAATTAACAAACATTTATAAAACTTACCATCTCTCATAGAGGTGGTTTTTTTATTTTTGCAGAATGGAAAAAGAAGTATCAACCACGGTAAAAGTCCGGTTTAGCGATTGTGATCCGATAGGTCATTTAAATAATGTGAAATATCTGGAATATATGTTTAATGCCAGAGAAGATCATGTGGAAACATTTTACGGTTTCACCTATGAGGAATATACAAAGCAGACAGGCTGTACATGGATCGCAATTCAAAACGAAATCGCGTACCTAAGAGAAGTAAGGTACAATACCTCGGTTGTTATCAGCAGCAAAACAATAGAAGTTCAGGACAGAACAGCAAAAGTGGAAATACTGATGAAAAGTCTTGATGAAAAAACCATTCATGCCGTTTTATGGGTAACGGTGATTTATTTTAATCTTAAAACAAGGAAATCTGAAGTTCATCCTGAAAATATTAAAGAAACATTTGGAAAATTCTATGTAGATTTGGAACAGAAAGACTTCCAGCCGAGAGTTAAATTTTTAAGATCACAAAACGCAAAAAATTCATGAAAAAAATAGTAGTAGTTGGAGGAAACGGTCAATTAGGAAATTGTATCAGAAAAATTTCATCGGATTTTGAGCTGGATTATGAATTTATTTTTACGGATTCCCAAACTTTAGATATTACAGATGAAGATTTGGTTAATAGCTTTTTCAATGAAAACAAACCTGATTTTTGTATCAATGCATCGGCCTACACCGCGGTAGATCTGGCCGAGAAAGAAAAGGAAAAAGCATTTGCTGTTAATGCAGACGGTGTTGCACATCTTGCACAGGCTTGTGCGAATCATAAAACGGTTCTCATTCACGTTTCCACGGATTATGTTTTTGATGGTGAAACCAATTTATGTTATTCTGAAGACGATTTCACTAATCCTATCGGAGTTTACGGAGAATCAAAATTAAAAGGCGAAGAGCTGGCTTTAGATAGTAATCCCAAAACAATTATCCTGAGAACCTCATGGCTATATTCAGAATTCAATAAAAATTTTGTAAAAACAATGCTCCATCTGTTCTCGCAAAAAGAAGAACTGGGGATTGTTGCGGATCAGTACGGCCAGCCTACCAATGCAAATGATTTGGCGGAAGCAATCATGGAGATCATTGAAGCAAAGCAGAAAACATTCGGGATTTTCCATTTCTCAAACTATCCGGAAACGACATGGTTTGAATTCGCACAAAAGATTGCAGAGTTTTCAAAATCTAAAATTAAATTAAATCAATTAACAACCGACCAATACCCAACACCGGCAAAACGCCCGAAAAGAAGTACCATGTGCCTTGACAAAATAGAGGAAATCTACAAAATAGAGCCAAAACATTGGGAAAACAGTCTTGAAGAATGTGTAAACATCCTTGCACAATAATTATATAGCGAATGAAAAAAATAATAATCGTTGTTTTCGTTTTTTTGATGCATTTTTTCAATGCACAAAATGTGTATCTCACGAAAGTCGAAAAAACAAAAGAAAATACAGACAAGTTCTTATATAAGATAGAATCAGAAATAAAAGACGCAGAATATCTTGGAGAAGTGGAAGTTCAGGGATTTTCAAAAGATGATGCAGAAGTTTTTTCGTTAATATATAAAAAGGCAAAAGAAATCGGGGCCAATACATTTTCATTAAAACCTTTTGAAAACGTTGATGGTTCACTGCAAAACTTCAATCCGGCAAATTATAGATTAGCCTTATATTATTTACCAAAAGACAAATTGCAAAATCAAACAGGCTATTTATATCTTTTCGCATCCTCGGAAAAAGATCAGAAAATTGCTTTGAACAAAAAAGATTATGTTATTTCGCCGAGATCTTATTTATTATTAAAAACAATTCCGGGAGAAATTTATACTATCTCTACTAAAAAACTGCTGGGTTCTACCATAAAAATACAACCCAAAGAAAATAATTCCAATCAATATTTTCAGATTTCAGCCTTGAAAGTAAAATCAGATGAGACTGGAGTTGGCGGACTCAACTTAAAGAGTGGCGACATCATCGGGTTAGAAAAATCCTTCGCGGAATTTTTAAGTACCATATTTAGTAAAGATAAGCAGAGCAATTAAGCTCTGTTTTTATTTTTACGTTCTGATTCGCCAAGTCAGCATCATTTACTCAAACTCTCAGTTTCTCTAACCCTTCATTTTTTCAGGAGCTCTTTCCGGCTATCCACTATATCTTTTTTGGGTGCGCCCTCCGCTTTGCTGCGGCCGCACCCAAAAAAGGATGCCGTCCTATCCGGGCTAGGATGTTGGAGAGGTGGCTTCGAGAGCCTCAGCCACCATTGAAGCAGCAGTTTTAATTCAATCCTTCCTCCTTACATACTACAAGTTCTAAATACACAAACTTCCCCTCCTCCGGAGGGGTGTCTAAAATTCAAAGAATTTAAGACGGGGTGGTTTAAAAGTATCAAACACTTTAATCTTCTCGACACTATATAGTAAGGCTCTTTCCAAGTTGTTCTTTATTCATTTAATTTCATATTCCATTCTAAAACATGCCTCAAAATCAGCAAAACCGCTCATCATGAACCCAAAATTCAGCCCTTATTTCAAAATTCGGTTATTGTGGATAAGTATCATTGCTGTTTTAAACGAAATAATATCAATAAGTTAAAAGCAAAAGTTGCCCACAATAGAAGTAAACAAAATGATATTATGTTAAATAGATTAGGATTGTATTACCCAAAGCCCCTATCTTTGCCCCACTGAAAACGAGAAGTTAGTAAGTAGCGCAGAAGAGCCTTTGGGTAGGCATAAAGATTAGAAACACTTCAAAAAGAGATAATCAGGATAAAGCACTTTTTCATTTAGTTTTAAATAAAAAAAATAAATAAAAAAAGTTGTGGGATTAAAAAAGATTAGTATCTTTGCAGTCCGGTAAAACGGGAAGCGCAGGAGTATTTTGAGAGGGTGTTGGTGAAGGGTTTAAGGTTACTTAAAAAACTTTAAAATTCTTTTAAAAACATTTGGTCATAAAGAAAATAATTTTTACTTTTGCACACGCAAATACGGAGCTGAAACTGACAGAAA